>CBDHHR010000996.1:0-115654 GCA_965263245.1 Metamycoplasmataceae bacterium
CTGTACAAGCTAGATTTATTTGACACTGTAGTCCGCTGTCTGTACAAGCTAGATTTATTTGACACTGTAGTCCACTGTCTGTACACGCTAGATTTATTTGACACTGTAATTCACTGTCTGTACACGCTAGATTTATTTGACACTGTAGTCCGCTGTCTGTACACGCTAGATTTATTTGACACTGTAGTCCGCTGTCTGTACACGCTAGATTTATTTGACACTGTAGTCCACTGTCTGTACACACTAGATTTATTTGACACTGTAATTCACTGTCTGTACATGCTAGATTTATTTGACACTGTAGTCCACTGTCTGTACACGCTAGATTTATTTGACACTGTAGTCCACTGTCTGTACACACTAGATTTATTTGACACTGTAATCCACTGTCTGTACACGCTAGATTTATTTGACACTGTAATTCACTGTCTGTACACGCTAGATTTATTTGACACTGTAATCCACTGTCTGTACACGCTAGATTTATTTGACACTGTAATCCACTGTCTGTACACGCTAGATTTATTTGACACTGTAATCCACTGTCTGTACACGCTAGATTTATTTGACACTGTAATTCACTGTCTGTACACGCTAGATTTATTTGACACTGTAATCCACTGTCTGTACACGCTAGATTTATTTGACACTGTAATCCACTGTCTGTACACGCTAGATTTATTTGACACTGTAATCCACTGTCTGTACACGCTAGATTTATTTGACACTGTAATCCACTGTCTGTACACGCTAGATTTATTTGACACTGTAATTCACTGTCTGTACACGCTAGATTTATTTGACACTGTAATCCACTGTCTGTACACGCTAGATTTATTTGACACTGTAATCCACTGTCTGTACACACTAGATTTATTTGACACTGTAATCCACTGTCTGTACACGCTAGATTTATTTGACACTGTAATCCACTGTCTGTACACGCTAGATTTATTTGACACTGTAATTCACTGTCTGTACACGCTAGATTTATTTGACACTGTAATCCACTGTCTGTACACGCTAGATTTATTTGACACTGTAATCCACTGTCTGTACACGCTAGATTTATTTGACACTGTAATCCACTGTCTGTACACGCTAGATTTATTTGACACTGTAATCCACTGTTTGTACACACTAGATTTATCTGACACTGTAGTCCGCTGTCTGTACACGCTAGATTTATTTGACACTGTAATCCACTGTCTGTACACGCTAGATTTATTTGACACTGTAGTCCACTGTCTGTACACGCTAGATTTATTTGAGTGTAATCCACTGTCTGTACACGCTAGATTTATTTGACACTGTAATCCACTGTCTGTACATGCTAGATTTATTTGACACTGTAATCCACTGTCTGTACATGCTAGATTTATTTGACACTGTAGTCCACTGTCTGTACACGCTAGATTTATTTGACACTGTAGTCCACTGTCTGTACACGCTAGATTTATTTGACACTGTAATCCGCTGTCTGTACACGCTAGATTTATTTGACACTGTAATCCGCTGTCTGTACACACTAGATTTATTTGACACTGTAATCCACTGTCTGTACACGCTAGATTTATTTGACACTGTAATCCACTGTCTGTACACGCTAGATTTATTTGACACTGTAATCCACTGTCTGTACACGCTAGATTTATTTGACACTGTAATCCACTGTCTGTACACGCTAGATTTATTTGACACTGTAATCCACTGTCTGTACACGCTAGATTTATTTGACACTGTAATCCACTGTCTGTACACGCTAGATTTATTTGACACTGTAATCCACTGTCTGTACACGCTAGATTTATTTGACACTGTAATCCACTGTCTGTACACGCTAGATTTATTTGACACTGTAATCCACTGTCTGTACACGCTAGATTTATTTGACACTGTAATCCACTGTCTGTACACGCTAGATTTATTTGACACTGTAATTCACTGTCTGTACACGCTAGATTTATTTGACACTGTAATTCACTGTCTGTACACACTAGATTTATTTGACACTGTAATCCACTGTCTGTACACACTAGATTTATTTGACACTGTAATCCGCTGTCTGTACACGCTAGATTTATTTGACAGTGTAATCCACTGTCTGTACACGCTAGATTTATTTGACACTGTAGTCCACTGTCTGTACACGCTATATTTATTTGACACTGTAATCCACTGTCTGTACACACTAGATTTATTTGACACTGTAATCCACTGTCTGTACACACTAGATTTATTTGACACTGTAATCCGCTGTCTGTACACGCTAGATTTATTTGACAGTGTAATCCACTGTCTGTACACGCTAGATTTATTTGACACTGTAGTCCTCTGTCTGTACACGCTAGATTTATTTGACACTGTAATTCACTGTCTGTACACGCTAGATTTATTTGACACTGTAATCCACTGTCTGTACACGCTAGATTTATTTGACACTGTAATCCACTGTCTGTACACGCTAGATTTATTTGACACTGTAGTCCGCTGTCTGTACACGCTAGATTTATTTGACACTGTAATCCACTGTCTGTACACGCTAGATTTATTTGACACTGTAATCCACTGTCTGTACACGCTAGATTTATTTGACACTGTAATCCACTGTCTGTACACGCTAGATTTATTTGACACTGTAGTCCACTGTCTGTACACACTAGATTTATTTGACACTGTAATCCGCTGTCTGTACACACTAGATTTATTTGACACTGTAATCCGCTGTCTGTACACGCTAGATTTATTTGACACTGTAGTCCGCTGTCTGTACACGCTAGATTTATTTGACACTGTAATCCACTGTCTGTACACACTAGATTTATTTGACACTGTAATCCACTGTCTGTACACGCTAGATTTATTTGACACTGTAATCCGCTGTCTGTACACGCTAGATTTATTTGACACTGTAGTCCGCTGTCTGTACACGCTAGATTTATTTGACACTGTAATCCACTGTCTGTACACGCTAGATTTATTTGACACTGTAGTCCGCTGTCTCTACACGCTAGATTTATTTGACACTGTAGTCCACTGTCTGTACACGCTAGATTTATTTGACACTGTAGTCCACTGTCTGTACACGCTAGATTTATTTGACACTGTAATCCGCTGTCTGTACAAGCTAGATTTATTTGACACTGTAGTCCGCTGTCTGTACAAGCTAGATTTATTTGACACTGTAGTCCGCTGTCTGTACAAGCTAGATTTATTTGACACTGTAGTCCGCTGTCTGTACAAGCTAGATTTATTTGACACTGTAATCCGCTGTCTGTACACGCTAGATTTATTTGACACTGTAATTCACTGTCTGTACACGCTAGATTTATTTGACATTGTAATCCACTGTCTGTACAAGCTAGATTTATTTGACACTGTAGTCCGCTGTCTGTACAAGCTAGATTTATTTGACACTGTAGTCCGCTGTCTGTACAAGCTAGATTTATTTGACACTGTAATCCGCTGTCTGTACACGCTAGATTTATTTGACACTGTAGTCCACTGTCTGTACAGGCTAGATTTATTTGACACTGTAATCCACTGTCTGTACACACTAGATTTATTTGACACTGTAATCCGCTGTCTGTACACACTAGATTTATTTGACACTGTAGTCCACTGTCTGTACACGCTAGATTTATTTGACACTGTAATCCACTGTCTGTACACACTAGATTTATTTGACACTGTAGTCCACTGTCTGTACACACTAGATTTATTTGACATTGTAATCCACTGTCTGTACACACTAGATTTATTTGACACTGTAATCCACTGTCTGTACACACTAGATTTATTTGACACTGTAATCCACTGTCTGTACACACTAGATTTATTTGACATTGTAATCCACTGTCTGTACAGGCTAGATTTATTTGACACTGTAATCCGCTGTCTGTACACGCTAGATTTATTTGACACTGTAATCCACTGTCTGTACACACTAGATTTATTTGACATTGTAATCCACTGTCTGTACACGCTAGATTTATTTGACACTGTAATCCGCTGTCTGTACACGCTAGATTTATTTGACACTGTAATCCACTGTCTGTACACACTAGATTTATTTGACACTGTAATCCACTGTCTGTACACGCTAGATTTATTTGACACTGTAGTCCGCTGTCTGTACAAGCTAGATTTATTTGACACTGTAATCCGCTGTCTGTACACACTAGATTTATTTGACACTGTAGTCCACTGTCTGTACACGCTAGATTTATTTGACACTGTAGTCCACTGTCTGTACACACTAGATTTATTTGACACTGTAATCCGCTGTCTGTACACGCTAGATTTATTTGACACTGTAGTCCACTGTCTGTACACGCTAGATTTATTTGACACTGTAATCCACTGTCTGTACACACTAGATTTATTTGACACTGTAATCCGCTGTCTGTACACACTAGATTTATTTGACACTGTAATTCACTGTCTGTACACGCTAGATTTATTTGACACTGTAATTCACTGTCTGTACACGCTAGATTTATTTGACACTGTAATCCACTGTCTGTACACGCTAGATTTATTTGACACTGTAATCCACTGTCTGTACACGCTAGATTTATTTGACACTGTAATCCACTGTCTGTACACGCTAGATTTATTTGACACTGTAATCCACTGTCTGTACACACTAGATTTATTTGACACTGTAGTCCGCTGTCTGTACACGCTAGATTTATTTGACATTGTAATCCACTGTCTGTACACGCTAGATTTATTTGACACTGTAATTCACTGTCTGTACACGCTAGATTTATTTGACACTGTAATTCACTGTCTGTACACGCTAGATTTATTTGACACTGTAATTCACTGTCTGTACACGCTAGATTTATTTGACACTGTAATCCACTGTCTGTACACGCTAGATTTATTTGACACTGTAATCCACTGTCTGTACACGCTAGATTTATTTGACATTGTAATCCACTGTCTGTACACGCTAGATTTATTTGACACTGTAATCCACTGTCTGTACACGCTAGATTTATTTGACACTGTAATCCACTGTCTGTACACGCTAGATTTATTTGACATTGTAATCCACTGTCTGTACACGCTAGATTTATTTGACACTGTAATCCACTGTTTGTACACGCTAGATTTATCTGACACTGTAATCCACTGTCTGTACACACTAGATTTATTTGACACTGTAGTCCGCTGTCTGTACACGCTAGATTTATTTGACATTGTAATCCACTGTCTGTACACGCTAGATTTATTTGACACTGTAATCCACTGTCTGTACACGCTAGATTTATTTGACATTGTAATCCACTGTCTGTACACGCTAGATTTATTTGACACTGTAATCCACTGTCTGTACACGCTAGATTTATTTGACACTAATCCACTGTCTGTACACGCTAGATTTATTTGACATTGTAATCCACTGTCTGTACAAGCTAGATTTATTTGACACTGTAGTCCGCTGTCTGTACAAGCTAGATTTATTTGACACTGTAGTCCGCTGTCTGTACAAGCTAGATTTATTTGACACTGTAATCCGCTGTCTGTACACGCTAGATTTATTTGACACTGTAGTCCACTGTCTGTACAGGCTAGATTTATTTGACACTGTAATCCACTGTCTGTACACACTAGATTTATTTGACACTGTAATCCGCTGTCTGTACACACTAGATTTATTTGACACTGTAGTCCACTGTCTGTACACGCTAGATTTATTTGACACTGTAATCCACTGTCTGTACACACTAGATTTATTTGACACTGTAGTCCACTGTCTGTACACACTAGATTTATTTGACATTGTAATCCACTGTCTGTACACACTAGATTTATTTGACACTGTAATCCACTGTCTGTACACACTAGATTTATTTGACACTGTAATCCACTGTCTGTACACACTAGATTTATTTGACATTGTAATCCACTGTCTGTACAGGCTAGATTTATTTGACACTGTAATCCGCTGTCTGTACACGCTAGATTTATTTGACACTGTAATCCACTGTCTGTACACACTAGATTTATTTGACACTGTAATCCACTGTCTGTACACGCTAGATTTATTTGACACTGTAATCCACTGTCTGTACACGCTAGATTTATTTGACACTGTAATCCACTGTCTGTACACGCTAGATTTATTTGACACTGTAATCCACTGTTTGTACACACTAGATTTATCTGACACTGTAGTCCGCTGTCTGTACACGCTAGATTTATTTGACACTGTAATCCACTGTCTGTACACGCTAGATTTATTTGACACTGTAGTCCACTGTCTGTACACGCTAGATTTATTTGAGTGTAATCCACTGTCTGTACACGCTAGATTTATTTGACACTGTAATCCACTGTCTGTACATGCTAGATTTATTTGACACTGTAATCCACTGTCTGTACATGCTAGATTTATTTGACACTGTAGTCCACTGTCTGTACACGCTAGATTTATTTGACACTGTAGTCCACTGTCTGTACACGCTAGATTTATTTGACACTGTAATCCGCTGTCTGTACACGCTAGATTTATTTGACACTGTAATCCGCTGTCTGTACACACTAGATTTATTTGACACTGTAATCCACTGTCTGTACACGCTAGATTTATTTGACACTGTAATCCACTGTCTGTACACGCTAGATTTATTTGACACTGTAATCCACTGTATGTACACGCTAGATTTATTTGACACTGTAATCCACTGTCTGTACACGCTAGATTTATTTGACACTGTAATCCACTGTCTGTACACGCTAGATTTATTTGACACTGTAATCCACTGTCTGTACACGCTAGATTTATTTGACACTGTAATCCACTGTCTGTACACGCTAGATTTATTTGACACTGTAATCCACTGTCTGTACACGCTAGATTTATTTGACACTGTAATCCACTGTCTGTACACGCTAGATTTATTTGACACTGTAATCCACTGTCTGTACACGCTAGATTTATTTGACACTGTAATTCACTGTCTGTACACGCTAGATTTATTTGACACTGTAATTCACTGTTTGTACACGCTAGATTTATTTGACACTGTAATTCACTGTCTGTACACGCTAGATTTATTTGACACTGTAATTCACTGTCTGTACACGCTAGATTTATTTGACACTGTAATCCACTGTCTGTACACGCTAGATTTATTTGACACTGTAATCCACTGTCTGTACACGCTAGATTTATTTGACACTGTAATCCACTGTCTGTACACGCTAGATTTATTTGACACTGTAATCCACTGTCTGTACACGCTAGATTTATTTGACACTGTAATCCATTGTTTGTACACACTAGATTTATCTGACACTGTAATCCACTGTCTGTACACGCTAGATTTATTTGACACTGTAATCCACTGTCTGTACACGCTAGATTTATTTGACACTGTAATCCACTGTCTGTACACGCTAGATTTATTTGACACTGTAATCCACTGTCTGTACACGCTAGATTTATTTGACACTGTAATCCACTGTTTGTACACGCTAGATTTATTTGACACTGTAATCCACTGTCTGTACACGCTAGATTTATTTGACACTGTAGTCCACTGTCTGTACACGCTATATTTATTTGACACTGTAGTCCACTGTCTGTACACACTAGATTTATTTGACACTGTAATCCACTGTCTGTACACACTAGATTTATTTGACACTGTAATCCGCTGTCTGTACACGCTAGATTTATTTGACAGTGTAATCCACTGTCTGTACACGCTAGATTTATTTGACACTGTAGTCCACTGTCTGTACACGCTATATTTATTTGACACTGTAATCCACTGTCTGTACACACTAGATTTATTTGACACTGTAATCCACTGTCTGTACACACTAGATTTATTTGACACTGTAATCCGCTGTCTGTACACGCTAGATTTATTTGACAGTGTAATTCACTGTCTGTACACGCTAGATTTATTTGACACTGTAATCCACTGTCTGTACACGCTAGATTTATTTGACACTGTAATCCACTGTCTGTACACGCTAGATTTATTTGACACTGTAGTCCGCTGTCTGTACACGCTAGATTTATTTGACACTGTAATCCACTGTCTGTACACGCTAGATTTATTTGACACTGTAATCCACTGTCTGTACACGCTAGATTTATTTGACACTGTAATCCACTGTCTGTACACGCTAGATTTATTTGACACTGTAGTCCACTGTCTGTACACACTAGATTTATTTGACACTGTAATCCGCTGTCTGTACACACTAGATTTATTTGACACTGTAATCCGCTGTCTGTACACGCTAGATTTATTTGACACTGTAGTCCGCTGTCTGTACACGCTAGATTTATTTGACACTGTAATCCACTGTCTGTACACACTAGATTTATTTGACACTGTAATCCACTGTCTGTACACGCTAGATTTATTTGACACTGTAATCCGCTGTCTGTACACGCTAGATTTATTTGACACTGTAGTCCGCTGTCTGTACACGCTAGATTTATTTGACACTGTAATCCACTGTCTGTACACGCTAGATTTATTTGACACTGTAGTCCGCTGTCTCTACACGTTAGATTTATTTGACACTGTAGTCCACTGTCTGTACACGCTAGATTTATTTGACACTGTAGTCCACTGTCTGTACACGCTAGATTTATTTGACACTGTAATCCGCTGTCTGTACAAGCTAGATTTATTTGACACTGTAGTCCGCTGTCTGTACAAGCTAGATTTATTTGACACTGTAGTCCGCTGTCTGTACAAGCTAGATTTATTTGACACTGTAGTCCGCTGTCTGTACAAGCTAGATTTATTTGACACTGTAGTCCACTGTCTGTACACGCTAGATTTATTTGACACTGTAATTCACTGTCTGTACACGCTAGATTTATTTGACACTGTAGTCCGCTGTCTGTACACGCTAGATTTATTTGACACTGTAGTCCGCTGTCTGTACACGCTAGATTTATTTGACACTGTAGTCCACTGTCTGTACACACTAGATTTATTTGACACTGTAATTCACTGTCTGTACATGCTAGATTTATTTGACACTGTAGTCCACTGTCTGTACACGCTAGATTTATTTGACACTGTAGTCCACTGTCTGTACACACTAGATTTATTTGACACTGTAATCCACTGTCTGTACACGCTAGATTTATTTGACACTGTAATTCACTGTCTGTACACGCTAGATTTATTTGACACTGTAATCCACTGTCTGTACACGCTAGATTTATTTGACACTGTAATCCACTGTCTGTACACGCTAGATTTATTTGACACTGTAATCCACTGTCTGTACACGCTAGATTTATTTGACACTGTAATTCACTGTCTGTACACGCTAGATTTATTTGACACTGTAATCCACTGTCTGTACACGCTAGATTTATTTGACACTGTAATCCACTGTCTGTACACGCTAGATTTATTTGACACTGTAATCCACTGTCTGTACACGCTAGATTTATTTGACACTGTAATCCACTGTCTGTACACGCTAGATTTATTTGACACTGTAATTCACTGTCTGTACACGCTAGATTTATTTGACACTGTAATCCACTGTCTGTACACGCTAGATTTATTTGACACTGTAATCCACTGTCTGTACACACTAGATTTATTTGACACTGTAATCCACTGTCTGTACACGCTAGATTTATTTGACACTGTAATCCACTGTCTGTACACGCTAGATTTATTTGACACTGTAATTCACTGTCTGTACACGCTAGATTTATTTGACACTGTAATCCACTGTCTGTACACGCTAGATTTATTTGACACTGTAATCCACTGTCTGTACACGCTAGATTTATTTGACACTGTAATCCACTGTCTGTACACGCTAGATTTATTTGACACTGTAATCCACTGTTTGTACACACTAGATTTATCTGACACTGTAGTCCGCTGTCTGTACACGCTAGATTTATTTGACACTGTAATCCACTGTCTGTACACGCCAGATTTATTTGACACTGTAGTCCACTGTCTGTACACGCTAGATTTATTTGAGTGTAATCCACTGTCTGTACACGCTAGATTTATTTGACACTGTAATCCACTGTCTGTACATGCTAGATTTATTTGACACTGTAATCCACTGTCTGTACATGCTAGATTTATTTGACACTGTAGTCCACTGTCTGTACACGCTAGATTTATTTGACACTGTAGTCCACTGTCTGTACACGCTAGATTTATTTGACACTGTAATCCGCTGTCTGTACCCGCTAGATTTATTTGACACTGTAATCCGCTGTCTGTACACACTAGATTTATTTGACACTGTAATCCACTGTCTGTACACGCTAGATTTATTTGACACTGTAATTCACTGTCTGTACACGCTAGATTTATTTGACACTGTAATCCACTGTCTGTACACGCTAGATTTATTTGACACTGTAATCCACTGTCTGTACACGCTAGATTTATTTGACACTGTAATCCACTGTCTGTACACGCTAGATTTATTTGACACTGTAATCCACTGTCTGTACACGCTAGATTTATTTGACACTGTAATCCACTGTCTGTACACGCTAGATTTATTTGACACTGTAATCCACTGTCTGTACACGCTAGATTTATTTGACACTGTAATCCACTGTCTGTACACGCTAGATTTATTTGACACTGTAATCCACTGTCTGTACACGCTAGATTTATTTGACACTGTAATTCACTGTCTGTACACGCTAGATTTATTTGACACTGTAATTCACTGTCTGTACACACTAGATTTATTTGACACTGTAATCCACTGTCTGTACACACTAGATTTATTTGACACTGTAATCCGCTGTCTGTACACGCTAGATTTATTTGACAGTGTAATCCACTGTCTGTACACGCTAGATTTATTTGACACTGTAGTCCACTGTCTGTACACGCTATATTTATTTGACACTGTAATCCACTGTCTGTACACACTAGATTTATTTGACACTGTAATCCACTGTCTGTACACACTAGATTTATTTGACACTGTAATCCGCTGTCTGTACACGCTAGATTTATTTGACAGTGTAATCCACTGTCTGTACACGCTAGATTTATTTGACACTGTAGTCCTCTGTCTGTACACGCTAGATTTATTTGACACTGTAATTCACTGTCTGTACACGCTAGATTTATTTGACACTGTAATCCACTGTCTGTACACGCTAGATTTATTTGACACTGTAATCCACTGTCTGTACACGCTAGATTTATTTGACACTGTAGTCCGCTGTCTGTACACGCTAGATTTATTTGACACTGTAATCCACTGTCTGTACACGCTAGATTTATTTGACACTGTAATCCACTGTCTGTACACGCTAGATTTATTTGACACTGTAATCCACTGTCTGTACACGCTAGATTTATTTGACACTGTAGTCCACTGTCTGTACACACTAGATTTATTTGACACTGTAATCCGCTGTCTGTACACACTAGATTTATTTGACACTGTAATCCGCTGTCTGTACACGCTAGATTTATTTGACACTGTAGTCCGCTGTCTGTACACGCTAGATTTATTTGACACTGTAATCCACTGTCTGTACACACTAGATTTATTTGACACTGTAATCCACTGTCTGTACACGCTAGATTTATTTGACACTGTAATCCGCTGTCTGTACACGCTAGATTTATTTGACACTGTAGTCCGCTGTCTGTACACGCTAGATTTATTTGACACTGTAATCCACTGTCTGTACACGCTAGATTTATTTGACACTGTAGTCCGCTGTCTCTACACGCTAGATTTATTTGACACTGTAGTCCACTGTCTGTACACGCTAGATTTATTTGACACTGTAGTCCACTGTCTGTACACGCTAGATTTATTTGACACTGTAATCCGCTGTCTGTACAAGCTAGATTTATTTGACACTGTAGTCCGCTGTCTGTACAAGCTAGATTTATTTGACACTGTAGTCCGCTGTCTGTACAAGCTAGATTTATTTGACACTGTAGTCCGCTGTCTGTACAAGCTAGATTTATTTGACACTGTAATCCGCTGTCTGTACACGCTAGATTTATTTGACACTGTAATTCACTGTCTGTACACGCTAGATTTATTTGACATTGTAATCCACTGTCTGTACAAGCTAGATTTATTTGACACTGTAGTCCGCTGTCTGTACAAGCTAGATTTATTTGACACTGTAGTCCGCTGTCTGTACAAGCTAGATTTATTTGACACTGTAATCCGCTGTCTGTACACGCTAGATTTATTTGACACTGTAGTCCACTGTCTGTACAGGCTAGATTTATTTGACACTGTAATCCACTGTCTGTACACACTAGATTTATTTGACACTGTAATCCGCTGTCTGTACACACTAGATTTATTTGACACTGTAGTCCACTGTCTGTACACGCTAGATTTATTTGACACTGTAATCCACTGTCTGTACACACTAGATTTATTTGACACTGTAGTCCACTGTCTGTACACACTAGATTTATTTGACATTGTAATCCACTGTCTGTACACACTAGATTTATTTGACACTGTAATCCACTGTCTGTACACACTAGATTTATTTGACACTGTAATCCACTGTCTGTACACACTAGATTTATTTGACATTGTAATCCACTGTCTGTACACGCTAGATTTATTTGACACTGTAATCCGCTGTCTGTACACGCTAGATTTATTTGACACTGTAATCCACTGTCTGTACACACTAGATTTATTTGACACTGTAATCCACTGTCTGTACACGCTAGATTTATTTGACACTGTAATCCGCTGTCTGTACACGCTAGATTTATTTGACACTGTAATCCACTGTCTGTACACACTAGATTTATTTGACACTGTAATCCACTGTCTGTACACGCTAGATTTATTTGACACTGTAGTCCGCTGTCTGTACAAGCTAGATTTATTTGACACTGTAATCCGCTGTCTGTACACACTAGATTTATTTGACACTGTAGTCCACTGTCTGTACACGCTAGATTTATTTGACACTGTAGTCCACTGTCTGTACACACTAGATTTATTTGACACTGTAATCCGCTGTCTGTACACGCTAGATTTATTTGACACTGTAGTCCACTGTCTGTACACGCTAGATTTATTTGACACTGTAATCCACTGTCTGTACACACTAGATTTATTTGACACTGTAATCCGCTGTCTGTACACACTAGATTTATTTGACACTGTAATCCACTGTCTGTACACGCTAGATTTATTTGACACTGTAATCCACTGTCTGTACACGCTAGATTTATTTGACACTGTAATCCACTGTCTGTACACGCTAGATTTATTTGACACTGTAATCCACTGTCTGTACACGCTAGATTTATTTGACACTGTAATCCACTGTCTGTACACGCTAGATTTATTTGACACTGTAATCCACTGTCTGTACACACTAGATTTATTTGACACTGTAGTCCGCTGTCTGTACACGCTAGATTTATTTGACATTGTAATCCACTGTCTGTACACGCTAGATTTATTTGACACTGTAATCCACTGTCTGTACACGCTAGATTTATTTGACACTGTAATTCACTGTCTGTACACGCTAGATTTATTTGACACTGTAATTCACTGTCTGTACACGCTAGATTTATTTGACACTGTAATCCACTGTCTGTACACGCTAGATTTATTTGACACTGTAATCCACTGTCTGTACACGCTAGATTTATTTGACATTGTAATCCACTGTCTGTACACGCTAGATTTATTTGACACTGTAATCCACTGTCTGTACACGCTAGATTTATTTGACACTGTAATCCACTGTCTGTACACGCTAGATTTATTTGACATTGTAATCCACTGTCTGACGCTAGATTTATTTGACACTGTAATCCACTGTTTGTACACGCTAGATTTATTTGACACTGTAATCCACTGTCTGTACACGCTAGTCTGTACTGTCTGTACACACTAGATTTATTTGACACTGTAGTCCGCTGTCTGTACACGCTAGATTTATTTGACATTGTAATCCACTGTCTGTACACGCTAGATTTATTTGACACTGTAATCCACTGTCTGTACACGCTAGATTTATTTGACATTGTAATCCACTGTCTGTACACGCTAGATTTATTTGACACTGTAATCCACTGTCTGTACACGCTAGATTTATTTGACACTAATCCACTGTCTGTACACGCTAGATTTATTTGACATTGTAATCCACTGTCTGTACAAGCTAGATTTATTTGACACTGTAGTCCGCTGTCTGTACAAGCTAGATTTATTTGACACTGTAGTCCACTGTCTGTACAAGCTAGATTTATTTGACACTGTAATCCGCTGTCTGTACACGCTAGATTTATTTGACACTGTAGTCCACTGTCTGTACACGCTAGATTTATTTGACACTGTAATCCACTGTCTGTACACACTAGATTTATTTGACACTGTAATCCGCTGTCTGTACACGCTAGATTTATTTGACACTGTAATCCACTGTCTGTACACGCTAGATTTATTTGACACTGTAATCCACTGTCTGTACACGCTAGATTTATTTGACACTGTAGTCCACTGTCTGTACACACTAGATTTATTTGACACTGTAATCCACTGTCTGTACACGCTAGATTTATTTGACACTGTAATCCACTGTCTGTACACACTAGATTTATTTGACACTGTAATCCACTGTCTGTACACACTAGATTTATTTGACACTGTAATCCACTGTCTGTACACGCTAGATTTATTTGACACTGTAATCCACTGTCTGTACACGCTAGATTTATTTGACACTGTAATCCACTGTCTGTACACGCTAGATTTATTTGACACTGTAATCCACTGTCTGTACACGCTAGATTTATTTGACACTGTAATCCGCTGTCTGTACACGCTAGATTTATTTGACACTGTAATCCACTGTCTGTACACGCTAGATTTATTTGACACTGTAATCCACTGTCTGTACACGCTAGATTTATTTGACACTGTAATCCACTGTCTGTACACGCTAGATTTATTTGACACTGTAATCCGCTGTCTGTACACGCTAGATTTATTTGACACTGTAATCCACTGTCTGTACACGCTAGATTTATTTGACACTGTAGTCCACTGTCTGTACACGCTAGATTTATTTGAGTGTAATCCACTGTCTGTACACGCTAGATTTATTTGACACTGTAATCCACTGTCTGTACATGCTAGATTTATTTGACACTGTAATCCACTGTCTGTACATGCTAGATTTATTTGACACTGTAGTCCACTGTCTGTACACGCTAGATTTATTTGACACTGTAGTCCACTGTCTGTACACGCTAGATTTATTTGACACTGTAATCCGCTGTCTGTACACGCTAGATTTATTTGACACTGTAATCCGCTGTCTGTACACACTAGATTTATTTGACACTGTAATCCACTGTCTGTACACGCTAGATTTATTTGACACTGTAATCCACTGTCTGTACACGCTAGATTTATTTGACACTGTAATCCACTGTCTGTACACGCTAGATTTATTTGACACTGTAATCCACTGTCTGTACACGCTAGATTTATTTGACACTGTAATCCACTGTCTGTACACGCTAGATTTATTTGACACTGTAATCCACTGTCTGTACACGCTAGATTTATTTGACACTGTAATCCACTGTCTGTACACGCTAGATTTATTTGACACTGTAATCCACTGTCTGTACACGCTAGATTTATTTGACACTGTAATCCACTGTCTGTACACGCTAGATTTATTTGACACTGTAATCCACTGTCTGTACACGCTAGATTTATTTGACACTGTAATTCACTGTCTGTACACGCTAGATTTATTTGACACTGTAATTCACTGTCTGTACACGCTAGATTTATTTGACACTGTAATTCACTGTCTGTACACGCTAGATTTATTTGACACTGTAATCCACTGTCTGTACACGCTAGATTTATTTGACACTGTAATCCACTGTCTGTACACGCTAGATTTATTTGACACTGTAATCCACTGTCTGTACACGCTAGATTTATTTGACACTGTAATCCACTGTCTGTACACGCTAGATTTATTTGACACTGTAATCCACTGTCTGTACACGCTAGATTTATTTGACACTGTAATCCACTGTTTGTACACACTAGATTTATCTGACACTGTAATCCACTGTCTGTACACGCTAGATTTATTTGACACTGTAATCCACTGTCTGTACACGCTAGATTTATTTGACACTGTAATCCACTGTCTGTACACGCTAGATTTATTTGACACTGTAATCCACTGTCTGTACACGCTAGATTTATTTGACACTGTAATCCACTGTCTGTACACGCTAGATTTATTTGACACTGTAATCCACTGTCTGTACACGCTAGATTTATTTGACACTGTAGTCCACTGTCTGTACACGCTAGATTTATTTGACACTGTAATCCACTGTCTGTACACACTAGATTTATTTGACACTGTAATCCACTGTCTGTACACACTAGATTTATTTGACACTGTAATCCGCTGTCTGTACACGCTAGATTTATTTGACAGTGTAATCCACTGTCTGTACACGCTAGATTTATTTGACACTGTAGTCCACTGTCTGTACACGCTATATTTATTTGACACTGTAATCCACTGTCTGTACACACTAGATTTATTTGACACTGTAATCCACTGTCTGTACACACTAGATTTATTTGACACTGTAATCCGCTGTCTGTACACGCTAGATTTATTTGACACTGTAATTCACTGTCTGTACACGCTAGATTTATTTGACACTGTAATCCACTGTCTGTACACGCTAGATTTATTTGACACTGTAATCCACTGTCTGTACACGCTAGATTTATTTGACACTGTAGTCCGCTGTCTGTACACGCTAGATTTATTTGACACTGTAATCCACTGTCTGTACACGCTAGATTTATTTGACACTGTAATCCACTGTCTGTACACGCTAGATTTATTTGACACTGTAATCCACTGTCTGTACACGCTAGATTTATTTGACACTGTAGTCCACTGTCTGTACACACTAGATTTATTTGACACTGTAATCCGCTGTCTGTACACACTAGATTTATTTGACACTGTAATCCGCTGTCTGTACACGCTAGATTTATTTGACACTGTAGTCCGCTGTCTGTACACGCTAGATTTATTTGACACTGTAATCCACTGTCTGTACACACTAGATTTATTTGACACTGTAATCCACTGTCTGTACACGCTAGATTTATTTGACACTGTAATCCGCTGTCTGTACACGCTAGATTTATTTGACACTGTAGTCCGCTGTCTGTACACGCTAGATTTATTTGACACTGTAATCCACTGTCTGTACACGCTAGATTTATTTGACACTGTAGTCCGCTGTCTGTACACGCTAGATTTATTTGACACTGTAGTCCACTGTCTGTACACGCTAGATTTATTTGACACTGTAGTCCACTGTCTGTACACGCTAGATTTATTTGACACTGTAATCCGCTGTCTGTACAAGCTAGATTTATTTGACACTGTAGTCCGCTGTCTGTACAAGCTAGATTTATTTGACACTGTAGTCCGCTGTCTGTACAAGCTAGATTTATTTGACACTGTAGTCCGCTGTCTGTACAAGCTAGATTTATTTGACACTGTAGTCCACTGTCTGTACACGCTAGATTTATTTGACACTGTAATTCACTGTCTGTACACGCTAGATTTATTTGACACTGTAATCCACTGTCTGTACACGCTAGATTTATTTGACACTGTACTGTCTGTCCGCTGTCTGTACACTGTCTGCTAGATTTATTTGACACTGTAGTCCACTGTCTGTACACACTAGATTTATTTGACACTGTAATCCACTGTCTGTACACGCTAGATTTATTTGACACTGTAGTCCACTGTCTGTACACGCTAGATTTATTTGACACTGTAGTCCACTGTCTGTACACACTAGATTTATTTGACACTGTAATCCACTGTCTGTACACGCTAGATTTATTTGACACTGTAATCCACTGTCTGTACACGCTAGATTTATTTGACACTGTAATCCACTGTCTGTACACGCTAGATTTATTTGACACTGTAATCCACTGTCTGTACACGCTAGATTTATTTGACACTGTAATCCACTGTCTGTACACGCTAGATTTATTTGACACTGTAATCCACTGTCTGTACACGCTAGATTTATTTGACACTGTAATCCACTGTCTGTACACGCTAGATTTATTTGACACTGTAATCCACTGTCTGTACACGCTAGATTTATTTGACACTGTAATCCACTGTCTGTACACGCTAGATTTATTTGACACTGTAATCCACTGTCTGTACACGCTAGATTTATTTGACACTGTAATCCACTGTCTGTACACGCTAGATTTATTTGACACTGTAATCCACTGTCTGTACACGCTAGATTTATTTGACACTGTAATCCACTGTCTGTACACACTAGATTTATTTGACACTGTAATCCACTGTCTGTACACGCTAGATTTATTTGACACTGTAATCCACTGTCTGTACACGCTAGATTTATTTGACACTGTAATCCACTGTCTGTACACGCTAGATTTATTTGACACTGTAATCCACTGTCTGTACACGCTAGATTTATTTGACACTGTAATCCACTGTCTGTACACGCTAGATTTATTTGACACTGTAATCCACTGTCTGTACACGCTAGATTTATTTGACACTGTAATCCACTGTCTGTACACACTAGATTTATTTGACACTGTAGTCCGCTGTCTGTACACGCTAGATTTATTTGACACTGTAATCCACTGTCTGTACACGCTAGATTTATTTGACACTGTAGTCCACTGTCTGTACACGCTAGATTTATTTGACACTGTAATCCACTGTCTGTACACGCTAGATTTATTTGACACTGTAATCCACTGTCTGTACATGCTAGATTTATTTGACACTGTAATCCACTGTCTGTACACGCTAGATTTATTTGACACTGTAGTCCACTGTCTGTACACGCTAGATTTATTTGACACTGTAGTCCACTGTCTGTACACGCTAGATTTATTTGACACTGTAATCCGCTGTCTGTACACGCTAGATTTATTTGACACTGTAATCCGCTGTCTGTACACACTAGATTTATTTGACACTGTAATCCACTGTCTGTACACGCTAGATTTATTTGACACTGTAATCCACTGTCTGTACACGCTAGATTTATTTGACACTGTAATCCACTGTCTGTACACGCTAGATTTATTTGACACTGTAATCCACTGTCTGTACACGCTAGATTTATTTGACACTGTAATCCACTGTCTGTACACGCTAGATTTATTTGACACTGTAATCCACTGTCTGTACACGCTAGATTTATTTGACACTGTAATCCACTGTCTGTACACGCTAGATTTATTTGACACTGTAATCCACTGTCTGTACACGCTAGATTTATTTGACACTGTAATCCACTGTCTGTACACGCTAGATTTATTTGACACTGTAATCCACTGTCTGTACACGCTAGATTTATTTGACACTGTAATCCACTGTCTGTACACGCTAGATTTATTTGACACTGTAATTCCACTGTCTGTACACACTAGATTTATTTGACACTGTAATCCACTGTCTGTACACACTAGATTTATTTGACACTGTAATCCGCTGTCTGTACACGCTAGATTTATTTGACAGTGTAATCCACTGTCTGTACACGCTAGATTTATTTGACACTGTAGTCCACTGTCTGTACACGCTATATTTATTTGACACTGTAATCCACTGTCTGTACACACTAGATTTATTTGACACTGTAATCCACTGTCTGTACACACTAGATTTATTTGACACTGTAATCCGCTGTCTGTACACGCTAGATTTATTTGACAGTGTAATCCACTGTCTGTACACGCTAGATTTATTTGACACTGTAGTCCTCTGTCTGTACACGCTAGATTTATTTGACACTGTAATTCACTGTCTGTACACGCTAGATTTATTTGACACTGTAATCCACTGTCTGTACACGCTAGATTTATTTGACACTGTAATCCACTGTCTGTACACGCTAGATTTATTTGACACTGTAGTCCGCTGTCTGTACACGCTAGATTTATTTGACACTGTAATCCACTGTCTGTACACGCTAGATTTATTTGACACTGTAATCCACTGTCTGTACACGCTAGATTTATTTGACACTGTAATCCACTGTCTGTACACGCTAGATTTATTTGACACTGTAGTCCACTGTCTGTACACACTAGATTTATTTGACACTGTAATCCGCTGTCTGTACACACTAGATTTATTTGACACTGTAATCCGCTGTCTGTACACGCTAGATTTATTTGACACTGTAGTCCGCTGTCTGTACACGCTAGATTTATTTGACACTGTAATCCACTGTCTGTACACACTAGATTTATTTGACACTGTAATCCACTGTCTGTACACGCTAGATTTATTTGACACTGTAATCCGCTGTCTGTACACGCTAGATTTATTTGACACTGTAGTCCGCTGTCTGTACACGCTAGATTTATTTGACACTGTAATCCACTGTCTGTACACGCTAGATTTATTTGACACTGTAGTCCGCTGTCTGTACACGCTAGATTTATTTGACACTGTAGTCCACTGTCTGTACACGCTAGATTTATTTGACACTGTAGTCCACTGTCTGTACACGCTAGATTTATTTGACACTGTAATCCGCTGTCTGTACAAGCTAGATTTATTTGACACTGTAGTCCGCTGTCTGTACAAGCTAGATTTATTTGACACTGTAGTCCGCTGTCTGTACAAGCTAGATTTATTTGACACTGTAGTCCGCTGTCTGTACAAGCTAGATTTATTTGACACTGTAATCCGCTGTCTGTACACGCTAGATTTATTTGACACTGTAATTCACTGTCTGTACACGCTAGATTTATTTGACATTGTATCCACTGTCTGTACAAGCTAGATTTATTTGACACTGTAGTCCGCTGTCTGTACAAGCTAGATTTATTTGACACTGTAGTCCGCTGTCTGTACAAGCTAGATTTATTTGACACTGTAATCCGCTGTCTGTACACGCTAGATTTATTTGACACTGTAGTCCACTGTCTGTACACGCTAGATTTATTTGACACTGTAATCCACTGTCTGTACACACTAGATTTATTTGACACTGTAATCCGCTGTCTGTACACACTAGATTTATTTGACACTGTAGTCCACTGTCTGTACACGCTAGATTTATTTGACACTGTAATCCACTGTCTGTACACACTAGATTTATTTGACACTGTAGTCCACTGTCTGTACACACTAGATTTATTTGACATTGTAATCCACTGTCTGTACACACTAGATTTATTTGACACTGTAATCCACTGTCTGTACACACTAGATTTATTTGACACTGTAATCCACTGTCTGTACACACTAGATTTATTTGACATTGTAATCCACTGTCTGTACACGCTAGATTTATTTGACACTGTAATCCGCTGTCTGTACACGCTAGATTTATTTGACACTGTAATCCACTGTCTGTACACACTAGATTTATTTGACACTGTAATCCACTGTCTGTACACGCTAGATTTATTTGACACTGTAATCCGCTGTCTGTACACGCTAGATTTATTTGACACTGTAATCCACTGTCTGTACACACTAGATTTATTTGACACTGTAATCCACTGTCTGTACACGCTAGATTTATTTGACACTGTAGTCCGCTGTCTGTACAAGCTAGATTTATTTGACACTGTAATCCGCTGTCTGTACACACTAGATTTATTTGACACTGTAGTCCACTGTCTGTACACGCTAGATTTATTTGACACTGTAGTCCACTGTCTGTACACACTAGATTTATTTGACACTGTAATCCGCTGTCTGTACACGCTAGATTTATTTGACACTGTAGTCCACTGTCTGTACACGCTAGATTTATTTGACACTGTAATCCACTGTCTGTACACACTAGATTTATTTGACACTGTAATCCGCTGTCTGTACACACTAGATTTATTTGACACTGTAATCCACTGTCTGTACACGCTAGATTTATTTGACACTGTAATCCACTGTCTGTACACGCTAGATTTATTTGACACTGTAATCCACTGTCTGTACACGCTAGATTTATTTGACACTGTAATCCACTGTCTGTACACGCTAGATTTATTTGACACTGTAATCCACTGTCTGTACACGCTAGATTTATTTGACACTGTAGTCCACTGTCTGTACACACGCTAGATTTATTTGACACTGTAGTCCGCTGTCTGTACACGCTAGATTTATTTGACACTGTAATCCACTGTCTGTACACGCTAGATTTATTTGACACTGCTAGATTTATTTGACACCACTGTCTGTACACGCTAGATTTATTTGACACTGTAATCCACTGTCTGTACACGCTAGATTTATTTGACACTGTAATCCACTGTCTGTACACGCTAGATTTATTTGACACTGTAATACTGTCTGTACACGCTAGATTTATTTGACATTGTAATCCACTGTCTGTACACGCTAGATTTATTTGACACTGTAGTCCACTGTCTGTACACGCTAGATTTATTTGACACTGTAATCCACTGTCTGTACACGCTAGATTTATTTGACACTGTAATCCACTGTCTGTACACGCTAGATTTATTTGACACTGTACTGTCTGTACACGCTAGTGACACTGTAATCCACTGTCTGCTAGATTTATTTGACACTGTAGTCCGCTGTCTGTACACGCTAGATTTATTTGACACTGTAATCCACTGTCTGTACACGCTAGATTTATTTGACACTGTAATCCACTGTCTGTACACGCTAGATTTATTTGACACTGTAATCCACTGTCTGTACACGCTAGATTTATTTGACACTGTAATCCACTGTCTGTACACGCTAGATTTATTTGACACTGTAATCCACTGTCTGTACACGCTAGATTTATTTGACACTGTAATCCACTGTCTGTACACGCTAGATTTATTTGACACTGTAGTCCGCTGTCTGTACAGCTAGATTTATTTGACACTGTAGTCCGCTGTCTGTACAAGCTAGATTTATTTGACACTGTAATCCACTGTCTGTACACGCTAGATTTATTTGACACTGTAGTCCACTGTCTGTACACGCTAGATTTATTTGACACTGTAATCCACTGTCTGTACACGCTAGATTTATTTGACACTGTAATCCGCTGTCTGTACACACTAGATTTATTTGACACTGTAATCCACTGTCTGTACACGCTAGATTTATTTGACACTGTAATCCACTGTCTGTACACGCTAGATTTATTTGACACTGTAGTCCACTGTCTGTACACACTAGATTTATTTGACACTGTAATCCACTGTCTGTACACGCTAGATTTATTTGACACTGTAATCCACTGTCTGTACACGCTAGATTTATTTGACACTGTAATCCACTGTCTGTACACACTAGATTTATTTGACACTGTAATCCACTGTCTGTACACGCTAGATTTATTTGACACTGTAATCCACTGTCTGTACACGCTAGATTTATTTGACACTGTAATCCACTGTCTGTACACGCTAGATTTATTTGACACTGTAATCCACTGTCTGTACACGCTAGATTTATTTGACACTGTAATCCACTGTCTGTACACGCTAGATTTATTTGACACTGTAATCCACTGTCTGTACACGCTAGATTTATTTGACACTGTAATCCACTGTTTGTACACACTAGATTTATCTGACACTGTAGTCCGCTGTCTGTACACGCTAGATTTATTTGACACTGTAATCCACTGTCTGTACACGCTAGATTTATTTGACACTGTAGTCCACTGTCTGTACACGCTAGATTTATTTGAGTGTAATCCACTGTCTGTACACGCTAGATTTATTTGACACTGTAACACTAGATTTATTTGACACTGTAATCCACTGTCTGTACACGCTAGATTTATTTGACACTGTAATCCACTGTCTGTACACGCTAGATTTATTTGACACTGTAGTCCACTGTCTGTCCACTGTCTGTACACGCTAGATTTATTTGACACTGTAATCCGCTGTCTGTACACGCTAGATTTATTTGACACTGTAATCCGCTGTCTGTACACACTAGATTTATTTGACACTGTAATCCACTGTCTGTACACGCTAGATTTATTTGACACTGTAATCCACTGTCTGTACACGCTAGATTTATTTGACACTGTAATCCACTGTCTGTACACGCTAGATTTATTTGACACTGTAATCCACTGTCTGTACACGCTAGATTTATTTGACACTGTAATCCACTGTCTGTACACGCTAGATTTATTTGACACTGTAATCCACTGTCTGTACACGCTAGATTTATTTGACACTGTAATCCACTGTCTGTACACGCTAGATTTATTTGACACTGTAATCCACTGTCTGTACACGCTAGATTTATTTGACACTGTAATCCACTGTCTGTACACGCTAGATTTATTTGACACTGTAATCCACTGTCTGTACACGCTAGATTTATTTGACACTGTAATTCACTGTCTGTACACGCTAGATTTATTTGACACTGTAATTCACTGTCTGTACACGCTAGATTTATTTGACACTGTAATTCACTGTCTGTACACGCTAGATTTATTTGACACTGTAATCCACTGTCTGTACACGCTAGATTTATTTGACACTGTAATCCACTGTCTGTACACGCTAGATTTATTTGACACTGTAATCCACTGTCTGTACACGCTAGATTTATTTGACACTGTAATCCACTGTCTGTACACGCTAGATTTATTTGACACTGTAATCCACTGTCTGTACACGCTAGATTTATTTGACACTGTAATCCACTGTTTGTACACACTAGATTTATCTGACACTGTAATCCACTGTCTGTACACGCTAGATTTATTTGACACTGTAATCCACTGTCTGTACACGCTAGATTTATTTGACACTGTAATCCACTGTCTGTACACGCTAGATTTATTTGACACTGTAATCCACTGTCTGTACACGCTAGATTTATTTGACACTGTAATCCACTGTCTGTACACGCTAGATTTATTTGACACTGTAGTCCACTGTCTGTACACGCTAGATTTATTTGACACTGTAATCCACTGTCTGTACACGTATTTATTTGACACTGTAGTCCACTGTCTGTACACGCTAGATTTATTTGACACTGTAATCCACTGTCTGTACACGCTAGATTTATTTGACACTGTAATCCACTGTCTGTACACGCTAGATTTATTTGACACTGTAATCCACTGTCTGTACACGCTAGATTTATTTGACACTGTAATCCACTGTCTGTACACGCTAGATTTATTTGACACTGTAATCCACTGTCTGTACACACTAGATTTATTTGACACTGTAATCCACTGTCTGTACACGCTAGATTTATTTGACACTGTAATTTGACACTGTAGTCCTCTGTCTGTACACGCTAGATTTATTTGACACTGTAATTCACTGTCTGTACACGCTAGATTTATTTGACACTGTAATCCACTGTCTGTACACGCTAGATTTATTTGACACTGTAATCCACTGTCTGTACACGCTAGATTTATTTGACACTGTAGTCCGCTGTCTGTACACGCTAGATTTATTTGACACTGTAATCCACTGTCTGTACACGCTAGATTTATTTGACACTGTAATCCACTGTCTGTACACGCTAGATTTATTTGACACTGTAATCCACTGTCTGTACACGCTAGATTTATTTGACACTGTAGTCCACTGTCTGTACACACTAGATTTATTTGACACTGTAATCCGCTGTCTGTACACACTAGATTTATTTGACACTGTAATCCGCTGTCTGTACACGCTAGATTTATTTGACACTGTAGTCCGCTGTCTGTACACGCTAGATTTATTTGACACTGTAATCCACTGTCTGTACACACTAGATTTATTTGACACTGTAATCCACTGTCTGTACACGCTAGATTTATTTGACACTGTAATCCGCTGTCTGTACACGCTAGATTTATTTGACACTGTAGTCCGCTGTCTGTACACGCTAGATTTATTTGACACTGTAATCCACTGTCTGTACACGCTAGATTTATTTGACACTGTAATCCGCTGTCTGTACACGCTAGATTTATTTGACACTGTAGTCCACTGTCTGTACACGCTAGATTTATTTGACACTGTAGTCCACTGTCTGTACACGCTAGATTTATTTGACACTGTAATCCGCTGTCTGTACAAGCTAGATTTATTTGACACTGTAGTCCGCTGTCTGTACAAGCTAGATTTATTTGACACTGTAGTCCGCTGTCTGTACAAGCTAGATTTATTTGACACTGTAGTCCGCTGTCTGTACAAGCTAGATTTATTTGACACTGTAATCCACTGTCTGTACACGCTAGATTTATTTGACACTGTAATTCACTGTCTGTACACGCTAGATTTATTTGACACTGTAGTCCGCTGTCTGTACACGCTAGATTTATTTGACACTGTAGTCCGCTGTCTGTACACGCTAGATTTATTTGACACTGTAGTCCACTGTCTGTACACACTAGATTTATTTGACACTGTAATTCACTGTCTGTACATGCTAGATTTATTTGACACTGTAGTCCACTGTCTGTACACGCTAGATTTATTTGACACTGTAGTCCACTGTCTGTACACACTAGATTTATTTGACACTGTAATCCACTGTCTGTACACGCTAGATTTATTTGACACTGTAATCCACTGTCTGTACACGCTAGATTTATTTGACACTGTAATCCACTGTCTGTACACGCTAGATTTATTTGACACTGTAATCCACTGTCTGTACACGCTAGATTTATTTGACACTGTAATCCACTGTCTGTACACGCTAGATTTATTTGACACTGTAATTCACTGTCTGTACACGCTAGATTTATTTGACACTGTAATCCACTGTCTGTACACGCTAGATTTATTTGACACTGTAATCCACTGTCTGTACACGCTAGATTTATTTGACACTGTAATCCACTGTCTGTACACGCTAGATTTATTTGACACTGTAATCCACTGTCTGTACACGCTAGATTTATTTGACACTGTAATTCACTGTCTGTACACGCTAGATTTATTTGACACTGTAATCCACTGTCTGTACACGCTAGATTTATTTGACACTGTAATCCACTGTCTGTACACACTAGATTTATTTGACACTGTAATCCACTGTCTGTACACGCTAGATTTATTTGACACTGTAATCCACTGTCTGTACACGCTAGATTTATTTGACACTGTAATTCACTGTCTGTACACGCTAGATTTATTTGACACTGTAATCCACTGTCTGTACACGCTAGATTTATTTGACACTGTAATCCACTGTCTGTACACGCTAGATTTATTTGACACTGTAATCCACTGTCTGTACACGCTAGATTTATTTGACACTGTAATCCACTGTTTGTACACACTAGATTTATCTGACACTGTAGTCCGCTGTCTGTACACGCTAGATTTATTTGACACTGTAATCCACTGTCTGTACACGCTAGATTTATTTGACACTGTAGTCCACTGTCTGTACACGCTAGATTTATTTGAGTGTAATCCACTGTCTGTACACGCTAGATTTATTTGACACTGTAATCCACTGTCTGTACATGCTAGATTTATTTGACACTGTAATCCACTGTCTGTACATGCTAGATTTATTTGACACTGTAGTCCACTGTCTGTACACGCTAGATTTATTTGACACTGTAGTCCACTGTCTGTACACGCTAGATTTATTTGACACTGTAATCCGCTGTCTGTACACGCTAGATTTATTTGACACTGTAATCCGCTGTCTGTACACACTAGATTTATTTGACACTGTAATCCACTGTCTGTACACGCTAGATTTATTTGACACTGTAATCCACTGTCTGTACACGCTAGATTTATTTGACACTGTAATCCACTGTCTGTACACGCTAGATTTATTTGACACTGTAATCCACTGTCTGTACACGCTAGATTTATTTGACACTGTAATCCACTGTCTGTACACGCTAGATTTATTTGACACTGTAATCCACTGTCTGTACACGCTAGATTTATTTGACACTGTAATCCACTGTCTGTACACGCTAGATTTATTTGACACTGTAATCCACTGTCTGTACACGCTAGATTTATTTGACACTGTAATCCACTGTCTGTACACGCTAGATTTATTTGACACTGTAATCCACTGTCTGTACACGCTAGATTTATTTGACACTGTAATCCACTGTCTGTACACGCTAGATTTATTTGACACTGTAATTCACTGTCTGTACACACTAGATTTATTTGACACTGTAATCCACTGTCTGTACACACTAGATTTATTTGACACTGTAATCCGCTGTCTGTACACGCTAGATTTATTTGACAGTGTAATCCACTGTCTGTACACGCTAGATTTATTTGACACTGTAGTCCACTGTCTGTACACGCTATATTTATTTGACACTGTAATCCACTGTCTGTACACACTAGATTTATTTGACACTGTAATCCACTGTCTGTACACACTAGATTTATTTGACACTGTAATCCGCTGTCTGTACACGCTAGATTTATTTGACAGTGTAATCCACTGTCTGTACACGCTAGATTTATTTGACACTGTAGTCCTCTGTCTGTACACGCTAGATTTATTTGACACTGTAATTCACTGTCTGTACACGCTAGATTTATTTGACACTGTAATCCACTGTCTGTACACGCTAGATTTATTTGACACTGTAATCCACTGTCTGTACACGCTAGATTTATTTGACACTGTAGTCCGCTGTCTGTACACGCTAGATTTATTTGACACTGTAATCCACTGTCTGTACACGCTAGATTTATTTGACACTGTAATCCACTGTCTGTACACGCTAGATTTATTTGACACTGTAATCCACTGTCTGTACACGCTAGATTTATTTGACACTGTAGTCCACTGTCTGTACACACTAGATTTATTTGACACTGTAATCCGCTGTCTGTACACACTAGATTTATTTGACACTGTAATCCGCTGTCTGTACACGCTAGATTTATTTGACACTGTAGTCCGCTGTCTGTACACGCTAGATTTATTTGACACTGTAATCCACTGTCTGTACACACTAGATTTATTTGACACTGTAATCCACTGTCTGTACACGCTAGATTTATTTGACACTGTAATCCGCTGTCTGTACACGCTAGATTTATTTGACACTGTAGTCCGCTGTCTGTACACGCTAGATTTATTTGACACTGTAATCCACTGTCTGTACACGCTAGATTTATTTGACACTGTAGTCCGCTGTCTGTACACGCTAGATTTATTTGACACTGTAGTCCACTGTCTGTACACGCTAGATTTATTTGACACTGTAGTCCACTGTCTGTACACGCTAGATTTATTTGACACTGTAATCCGCTGTCTGTACAAGCTAGATTTATTTGACACTGTAGTCCGCTGTCTGTACAAGCTAGATTTATTTGACACTGTAGTCCGCTGTCTGTACAAGCTAGATTTATTTGACACTGTAGTCCGCTGTCTGTACAAGCTAGATTTATTTGACACTGTAATCCGCTGTCTGTACACGCTAGATTTATTTGACACTGTAATTCACTGTCTGTACACGCTAGATTTATTTGACATTGTAATCCACTGTCTGTACAAGCTAGATTTATTTGACACTGTAGTCCGCTGTCTGTACAAGCTAGATTTATTTGACACTGTAGTCCGCTGTCTGTACAAGCTAGATTTATTTGACACTGTAATCCGCTGTCTGTACACGCTAGATTTATTTGACACTGTAGTCCACTGTCTGTACACGCTAGATTTATTTGACACTGTAATCCACTGTCTGTACACACTAGATTTATTTGACACTGTAATCCGCTGTCTGTACACACTAGATTTATTTGACACTGTAGTCCACTGTCTGTACACGCTAGATTTATTTGACACTGTAATCCACTGTCTGTACACACTAGATTTATTTGACACTGTAGTCCACTGTCTGTACACACTAGATTTATTTGACATTGTAATCCACTGTCTGTACACACTAGATTTATTTGACACTGTAATCCACTGTCTGTACACACTAGATTTATTTGACACTGTAATCCACTGTCTGTACACACTAGATTTATTTGACATTGTAATCCACTGTCTGTACACGCTAGATTTATTTGACACTGTAATCCGCTGTCTGTACACGCTAGATTTATTTGACACTGTAATCCACTGTCTGTACACACTAGATTTATTTGACACTGTAATCCACTGTCTGTACACGCTAGATTTATTTGACACTGTAATCCGCTGTCTGTACACGCTAGATTTATTTGACACTGTAATCCACTGTCTGTACACACTAGATTTATTTGACACTGTAATCCACTGTCTGTACACGCTAGATTTATTTGACACTGTAGTCCGCTGTCTGTACAAGCTAGATTTATTTGACACTGTAATCCGCTGTCTGTACACACTAGATTTATTTGACACTGTAGTCCACTGTCTGTCTAGATTTATTTGACACTGCTAGATTTATTTGACACTGTAGTCCACTGTCTGTACACGCTAGATTTATTTGACACTGTAATCCGCTGTCTGTACACGCTAGATTTATTTGACACTGTAGTCCACTGTCTGTACACGCTAGATTTATTTGACACTGTAATCCACTGTCTGTACACACTAGATTTATTTGACACTGTAATCCGCTGTCTGTACACACTAGATTTATTTGACACTGTAATTCACTGTCTGTACACGCTAGATTTATTTGACACTGTAATCCACTGTCTGTACACGCTAGATTTATTTGACACTGTAATCCACTGTCTGTACACGCTAGATTTATTTGACACTGTAATCCACTGTCTGTACACGCTAGATTTATTTGACACTGTAATCCACTGTCTGTACACGCTAGATTTATTTGACACTGTAATCCACTGTCTGTACACACTAGATTTATTTGACACTGTAGTCCGCTGTCTGTACACGCTAGATTTATTTGACATTGTAATCCACTGTCTGTACACGCTAGATTTATTTGACACTGTAATTCACTGTCTGTACACGCTAGATTTATTTGACACTGTAATCCACTGTCTGTACACGCTAGATTTATTTGACACTGTAATCCACTGTCTGTACACGCTAGATTTATTTGACACTGTAGTCCACTGTCTGTACACGCTAGATTTATTTGACACTGTAATCCACTGTCTGTACACGCTAGATTTATTTGACATTGTAATCCACTGTCTGTACACGCTAGATTTATTTGACACTGTAGTCCACTGTCTGTACACGCTAGATTTATTTGACACTGTAATCCACTGTCTGTACACGCTAGATTTATTTGACATTGTAATCCACTGTCTGTACACGCTAGATTTATTTGACACTGTAATCCACTGTCTGTACACGCTAGATTTATTGACACTGATCCACTGTCTGTACACACTAGATTTATTTGACACTGTAGTCCGCTGTCTGTACACGCTAGATTTATTTGACACTGTAATCCACTGTCTGTACACGCTAGATTTATTTGACACTGTAATCCACTGTCTGTACACGCTAGATTTATTTGACACTGTAATCCACTGTCTGTACACGCTAGATTTATTTGACACTGTAATCCACTGTCTGTACACGCTAGATTTATTTGACACTGTAATCCACTGTCTGTACACGCTAGATTTATTTGACACTGTAATCCACTGTCTGTACACGCTAGATTTATTTGACACTGTAGTCCGCTGTCTGTACAAGCTAGATTTATTTGACACTGTAGTCCGCTGTCTGTACAAGCTAGATTTATTTGACACTGTAATCCGCTGTCTGTACACGCTAGATTTATTTGACACTGTAGTCCACTGTCTGTACACGCTAGATTTATTTGACACTGTAATCCACTGTAGTCCACTGCTGTACACACTAGATTTATTTGACACTGTAATCCGCTGTCTGTACACGCTAGATTTATTTGACACTGTAGTCCACTGTCTGTACACGCTAGATTTATTTGACACTGTAATCCACTGTCTGTACACACTAGATTTATTTGACACTGTAGTCCACTGTCTGTACACACTAGATTTATTTGACATTGTAATCCACTGTCTGTACACACTAGATTTATTTGACACTGTAATCCACTGTCTGTACACACTAGATTTATTTGACACTGTAATCCACTGTCTGTACACACTAGATTTATTTGACATTGTAATCCACTGTCTGTACAGGCTAGATTTATTTGACACTGTAATCCGCTGTCTGTACACGCTAGATTTATTTGACACTGTAATCCACTGTCTGTACACACTAGATTTATTTGACACTGTAATCCACTGTCTGTACACGCTAGATTTATTTGACACTGTAATCCACTGTCTGTACACGCTAGATTTATTTGACACTGTAATCCACTGTCTGTACACGCTAGATTTATTTGACACTGTAATCCACTGTCTGTACACACTAGATTTATTTGACACTGTAGTCCGCTGTCTGTACACGCTAGATTTATTTGACACTGTAATCCACTGTCTGTACACACTAGATTTACTTTGACACTGTAGTCCACTGTCTGTACACGCTAGATTTATTTGACACTGTAATCCACTGTCTGTACATGCTAGATTTATTTGACACTGTAATCCACTGTCTGTACATGCTAGATTTATTTGACACTGTAATCCACTGTCTGTACACGCTAGATTTATTTGACACTGTAGTCCACTGTCTGTACACGCTAGATTTATTTGACACTGTAATCCACTGTCTGTACACGCTAGATTTATTTGACACTGTAATCCGCTGTCTGTACACACTAGATTTATTTGACACTGTAATCCACTGTCTGTACACGCTAGATTTATTTGACACTGTAATCCACTGTCTGTACACGCTAGATTTATTTGACACTGTAATCCACTGTCTGTACACGCTAGATTTATTTGACACTGTAATCCACTGTCTGTACACGCTAGATTTATTTGACACTGTAATCCACTGTCTGTACACGCTAGATTTATTTGACACTGTAATCCACTGTCTGTACACGCTAGATTTATTTGACACTGTAATCCACTGTCTGTACACGCTAGATTTATTTGACACTGTAATCCACTGTCTGTACACGCTAGATTTATTTGACACTGTAATCCACTGTCTGTACACGCTAGATTTATTTGACACTGTAATCCACTGTCTGTACACGCTAGATTTATTTGACACTGTAATCCACTGTCTGTACACGCTAGATTTATTTGACACTGTAATCCACTGTCTGTACACGCTAGATTTATTTGACACTGTAATCCACTGTCTGTACACGCTAGATTTATTTGACACTGTAATCCACTGTCTGTACACGCTAGATTTATTTGACACTGTAATCCACTGTCTGTACACGCTAGATTTATTTGACACTGTAATCCACTGTCTGTACACGCTAGATTTATTTGACACTGTAATCCACTGTCTGTACACGCTAGATTTATTTGACACTGTAATCCACTGTCTGTACACGCTAGATTTATTTGACACTGTAATCCACTGTTTGTACACACTAGATTTATTTGACACTGTAATCCACTGTCTGTACACGCTAGATTTATTTGACACTGTAATCCACTGTCTGTACACGCTAGATTTATTTGACACTGTAATCCACTGTCTGTACACGCTAGATTTATTTGACACTGTAATCCACTGTCTGTACACGCTAGATTTATTTGACACTGTAATCCACTGTTTGTACACGCTAGATTTATTTGACACTGTAATCCACTGTCTGTACACGCTAGATTTATTTGACACTGTAATCCACTGTCTGTACACGCTAGATTTATTTGACACTGTAATCCACTGTCTGTACACGCTAGATTTATTTGACACTGTAATCCACTGTCTGTACACACTAGATTTATTTGACACTGTAATCCGCTGTCTGTACACGCTAGATTTATTTGACACTGTAATCCACTGTCTGTACACGCTAGATTTATTTGACACTGTAATCCACTGTCTGTACACGCTAGATTTATTTGACACTGTAATCCACTGTCTGTACACGCTAGATTTATTTGACACTGTAATCCACTGTCTGCTAGATTTATTTGACACTGTATCCGCTGTCTGTACACGCTAGATTTATTTGACACTGTAATCCACTGTCTGTACACGCTAGATTTATTTGACACTGTAATCCACTGTCTGTACACGCTAGATTTATTTGACACTGTAATCCACTGTCTGTACACGCTAGATTTATTTGACACTGTAGTCCGCTGTCTGTACACGCTAGATTTATTTGACACTGTAATCCACTGTCTGTACACGCTAGATTTATTTGACACTGTAATCCACTGTCTGTACACGCTAGATTTATTTGACACTGTAATCCACTGTCTGTACACGCTAGATTTATTTGACACTGTAGTCCACTGTCTGTACACACTAGATTTATTTGACACTGTAATCCGCTGTCTGTACACACTAGATTTATTTGACACTGTAATCCGCTGTCTGTACACGCTAGATTTATTTGACACTGTAGTCCGCTGTCTGTACACGCTAGATTTATTTGACACTGTAATCCACTGTCTGTACACACTAGATTTATTTGACACTGTAATCCACTGTCTGTACACGCTAGATTTATTTGACACTGTAATCCGCTGTCTGTACACGCTAGATTTATTTGACACTGTAGTCCGCTGTCTGTACACGCTAGATTTATTTGACACTGTAATCCACTGTCTGTACACGCTAGATTTATTTGACACTGTAATCCGCTGTCTGTACACGCTAGATTTATTTGACACTGTAGTCCACTGTCTGTACACGCTAGATTTATTTGACACTGTAGTCCACTGTCTGTACACGCTAGATTTATTTGACACTGTAATCCGCTGTCTGTACAAGCTAGATTTATTTGACACTGTAGTCCGCTGTCTGTACAAGCTAGATTTATTTGACACTGTAGTCCGCTGTCTGTACAAGCTAGATTTATTTGACACTGTAGTCCGCTGTCTGTACAAGCTAGATTTATTTGACACTGTAGTCCACTGTCTGTACACGCTAGATTTATTTGACACTGTAATTCACTGTCTGTACACGCTAGATTTATTTGACACTGTAGTCCGCTGTCTGTACACGCTAGATTTATTTGACACTGTAGTCCGCTGTCTGTACACGCTAGATTTATTTGACACTGTAGTCCACTGTCTGTACACACTAGATTTATTTGACACTGTAATTCACTGTCTGTACATGCTAGATTTATTTGACACTGTAGTCCACTGTCTGTACACGCTAGATTTATTTGACACTGTAGTCCACTGTCTGTACACACTAGATTTATTTGACACTGTAATCCACTGTCTGTACACGCTAGATTTATTTGACACTGTAATTCACTGTCTGTACACGCTAGATTTATTTGACACTGTAATCCACTGTCTGTACACGCTAGATTTATTTGACACTGTAATCCACTGTCTGTACACGCTAGATTTATTTGACACTGTAATCCACTGTCTGTACACGCTAGATTTATTTGACACTGTAATTCACTGTCTGTACACGCTAGATTTATTTGACACTGTAATCCACTGTCTGTACACGCTAGATTTATTTGACACTGTAATCCACTGTCTGTACACGCTAGATTTATTTGACACTGTAATCCACTGTCTGTACACGCTAGATTTATTTGACACTGTAATCCACTGTCTGTACACGCTAGATTTATTTGACACTGTAATTCACTGTCTGTACACGCTAGATTTATTTGACACTGTAATCCACTGTCTGTACACGCTAGATTTATTTGACACTGTAATCCACTGTCTGTACACACTAGATTTATTTGACACTGTAATCCACTGTCTGTACACGCTAGATTTATTTGACACTGTAATCCACTGTCTGTACACGCTAGATTTATTTGACACTGTAATTCACTGTCTGTACACGCTAGATTTATTTGACACTGTAATCCACTGTCTGTACACGCTAGATTTATTTGACACTGTAATCCACTGTCTGTACACGCTAGATTTATTTGACACTGTAATCCACTGTCTGTACACGCTAGATTTATTTGACACTGTAATCCACTGTTTGTACACACTAGATTTATCTGACACTGTAGTCCGCTGTCTGTACACGCTAGATTTATTTGACACTGTAATCCACTGTCTGTACACGCTAGATTTATTTGACACTGTAGTCCACTGTCTGTACACGCTAGATTTATTTGAGTGTAATCCACTGTCTGTACACGCTAGATTTATTTGACACTGTAATCCACTGTCTGTACATGCTAGATTTATTTGACACTGTAATCCACTGTCTGTACATGCTAGATTTATTTGACACTGTAGTCCACTGTCTGTACACGCTAGATTTACTGTCTGTACACGCTAGATTTATTTGACACTGTAGTCCACTGTCTGTACACGCTAGATTTATTTGACACTGTAATCCGCTGTCTGTACTGTACACGCTAGATTTATTTGACACTGTAATCCGCTGTCTGTACACACTAGATTTATTTGACACTGTAATCCACTGTCTGTACACGCTAGATTTATTTGACACTGTAATCCACTGTCTGTACACGCTAGATTTATTTGACACTGTAATCCACTGTCTGTACACGCTAGATTTATTTGACACTGTAATCCACTGTCTGTACACGCTAGATTTATTTGACACTGTAATCCACTGTCTGTACACGCTAGATTTATTTGACACTGTAATCCACTGTCTGTACACGCTAGATTTATTTGACACTGTAATCCACTGTCTGTACACGCTAGATTTATTTGACACTGTAATCCACTGTCTGTACACGCTAGATTTATTTGACACTGTAATCCACTGTCTGTACACGCTAGATTTATTTGACACTGTAATCCACTGTCTGTACACGCTAGATTTATTTGACACTGTAATTCACTGTCTGTACACGCTAGATTTATTTGACACTGTAATGTCACTGTCTGTACACACTAGATTTATTTGACACTGTAATCCACTGTCTGTACACACTAGATTTATTTGACACTGTAATCCACTGTCTGTACACGCTAGATTTATTTGACAGTGTAATCCACTGTCTGTACACGCTAGATTTATTTGACACTGTAGTCCACTGTCTGTACACGCTATATTTATTTGACACTGTAATCCACTGTCTGTACACACTAGATTTATTTGACACTGTAATCCACTGTCTGTACACACTAGATTTATTTGACACTGTAATCCGCTGTCTGTACACGCTAGATTTATTTGACAGTGTAATCCACTGTCTGTACACGCTAGATTTATTTGACACTGTAGTCCTCTGTCTGTACACGCTAGATTTATTTGACACTGTAATTCACTGTCTGTACACGCTAGATTTATTTGACACTGTAATCCACTGTCTGTACACGCTAGATTTATTTGACACTGTAATCCACTGTCTGTACACGCTAGATTTATTTGACACTGTAGTCCGCTGTCTGTACACGCTAGATTTATTTGACACTGTAATCCACTGTCTGTACACGCTAGATTTATTTGACACTGTAATCCACTGTCTGTACACGCTAGATTTATTTGACACTGTAATCCACTGTCTGTACACGCTAGATTTATTTGACACTGTAGTCCACTGTCTGTACACACTAGATTTATTTGACACTGTAATCCGCTGTCTGTACACACTAGATTTATTTGACACTGTAATCCGCTGTCTGTACACGCTAGATTTATTTGACACTGTAGTCCGCTGTCTGTACACGCTAGATTTATTTGACACTGTAATCCACTGTCTGTACACACTAGATTTATTTGACACTGTAATCCACTGTCTGTACACGCTAGATTTATTTGACACTGTAATCCGCTGTCTGTACACGCTAGATTTATTTGACACTGTAGTCCGCTGTCTGTACACGCTAGATTTATTTGACACTGTAATCCACTGTCTGTACACGCTAGATTTATTTGACACTGTAGTCCGCTGTCTGTACACGCTAGATTTATTTGACACTGTAGTCCACTGTCTGTACACGCTAGATTTATTTGACACTGTAGTCCACTGTCTGTACACGCTAGATTTATTTGACACTGTAATCCGCTGTCTGTACAAGCTAGATTTATTTGACACTGTAGTCCGCTGTCTGTACAAGCTAGATTTATTTGACACTGTAGTCCGCTGTCTGTACAAGCTAGATTTATTTGACACTGTAGTCCGCTGTCTGTACAAGCTAGATTTATTTGACACTGTAATCCGCTGTCTGTACACGCTAGATTTATTTGACACTGTAATTCACTGTCTGTACACGCTAGATTTATTTGACATTGTAATCCACTGTCTGTACAAGCTAGATTTATTTGACACTGTAGTCCGCTGTCTGTACAAGCTAGATTTATTTGACACTGTAGTCCGCTGTCTGTACAAGCTAGATTTATTTGACACTGTAATCCGCTGTCTGTACACGCTAGATTTATTTGACACTGTAGTCCACTGTCTGTACACGCTAGATTTATTTGACACTGTAATCCACTGTCTGTACACACTAGATTTATTTGACACTGTAATCCGCTGTCTGTACACACTAGATTTATTTGACACTGTAGTCCACTGTCTGTACACGCTAGATTTATTTGACACTGTAATCCACTGTCTGTACACACTAGATTTATTTGACACTGTAGTCCACTGTCTGTACACACTAGATTTATTTGACATTGTAATCCACTGTCTGTACACACTAGATTTATTTGACACTGTAATCCACTGTCTGTACACACTAGATTTATTTGACACTGTAATCCACTGTCTGTACACACTAGATTTATTTGACATTGTAATCCACTGTCTGTACACGCTAGATTTATTTGACACTGTAATCCGCTGTCTGTACACGCTAGATTTATTTGACACTGTAATCCACTGTCTGTACACACTAGATTTATTTGACACTGTAATCCACTGTCTGTACACGCTAGATTTATTTGACACTGTAATCCGCTGTCTGTACACGCTAGATTTATTTGACACTGTAATCCACTGTCTGTACACACTAGATTTATTTGACACTGTAATCCACTGTCTGTACACGCTAGATTTATTTGACACTGTAGTCCGCTGTCTGTACAAGCTAGATTTATTTGACACTGTAATCCGCTGTCTGTACACACTAGATTTATTTGACACTGTAGTCCACTGTCTGTACACGCTAGATTTATTTGACACTGTAGTCCACTGTCTGTACACACTAGATTTATTTGACACTGTAATCCGCTGTCTGTACACGCTAGATTTATTTGACACTGTAGTCCACTGTCTGTACACGCTAGATTTATTTGACACTGTAATCCACTGTCTGTACACACTAGATTTATTTGACACTGTAATCCGCTGTCTGTACACACTAGATTTATTTGACACTGACACTGTCTGTACACGCTAGATTTATTTGACACTGTAATCCACTGTCTGTACACGCTAGATTTATTTGACACTGTAATCCACTGTCTGTACACGCTAGATTTATTTGACACTGTAATCCACTGTCTGTACACGCTAGATTTATTTGACACTGTAATCCACTGTCTGTACACGCTAGATTTATTTGACACTGTAGTCCACTGTCTGTACAAGCTAGATTTATTTGACACTGTAATCCGCTGTCTGTACACGCTAGATTTATTTGACACTGTCCACTGTCTGTACACGCTAGATTTATTTGACACTGTAATCCACTGTCTGTACACGCTAGATTTATTTGACACTGTAATCCACTGTCTGTACACGCTAGATTTATTTGACACTGTAATCCACTGTCTGTACACGCTAGATTTATTTGACACTGTAATCCACTGTCTGTACACGCTAGATTTATTTGACACTGTAATCCACTGTCTGTACACGCTAGATTTATTTGACACTGTAATCCACTGTCTGTGCTAGATTTATTTGACACTGTAATCCACTGTCTGTACACGCTAGATTTATTTGACACTGTAATCCACTGTCTGTACACGCTAGATTTATTTGACACTGTAATCCACTGTCTGTACACGCTAGATTTATTTGACACTGTAATCCACTGTCTGTACACGCTAGATTTATTTGACACTGTAATCCACTGTCTGTACACGCTAGATTTATTTGACACTGTAATCCACTGTCTGTACACGCTAGATTTATTTGACACTGTAATCCACTGTCTGTACACGCTAGATTTATTTGACACTGTAATCCACTGTCTGTACACGCTAGATTTATTTGACACTGTAATCCACTGTCTGTACACGCTAGATTTATTTGACACTGTAATCCACTGTCTGTACACGCTAGATTTATTTGACACTGTAACACTGTCTGTACACGCTAGATTTATTTGACACTGTAATCCACTGTCTGTACACGCTAGATTTATTTGACACTGTAATCCACTGTCTGTACACGCTAGATTTATTTGACACTGTAATCCACTGTCTGTACACGCTAGATTTATTTGACACTGATCCGCTGTCTGTACACGCTAGATTTATTTGACAATCCACTGTCTGTACACGCTAGATTTATTTGACACTGTAATCCACTGTCTGTACACGCTAGATTTATTTGACACTGTAATCCACTGTCTGTACACGCTAGATTTATTTGACACTGTAATCCACTGTCTGTACACGCTAGATTTATTTGACACTGTAATCCACTGTCTGTACACACTAGATTTATTTGACACTGTACTGTCTGTACACTGCTAGATTTATTTGACACTGTAATCCACTGTCTGTACACGCTAGATTTATTTGACACTGTAATCCACTGTCTGTACACGCTAGATTTATTTGACACTGTAATCCACTGTCTGTACACACTAGATTTATTTGACACTGTAATCCACTGTCTGTACACGCTAGATTTATTTGACACTGTAATCCACTGTCTGTACACGCTAGATTTATTTGACACTGTAATCCACTGTCTGTACACGCTAGATTTATTTGACACTGTAATCCACTGTCTGTACACGCTAGATTTATTTGACACTGTAATCCACTGTCTGTACACGCTAGATTTATTTGACACTGTAATCCACTGTCTGTACACGCTAGATTTATTTGACACTGTAATCCACTGTTTGTACACACTAGATTTATCTGACACTGTAGTCCGCTGTCTGTACACGCTAGATTTATTTGACACTGTAATCCACTGTCTGTACACGCTAGATTTATTTGACACTGTAGTCCACTGTCTGTACACGCTAGATTTATTTGAGTGTAATCCACTGTCTGTACACGCTAGATTTATTTGACACTGTAATCCACTGTCTGTACATGCTAGATTTATTTGACACTGTAATCCACTGTCTGTACATGCTAGATTTATTTGACACTGTAGTCCACTGTCTGTACACGCTAGATTTATTTGACACTGTAGTCCACTGTCTGTACACGCTAGATTTATTTGACACTGTAATCCGCTGTCTGTACACGCTAGATTTATTTGACACTGTAATCCGCTGTCTGTACACACTAGATTTATTTGACACTGTAATCCACTGTCTGTACACGCTAGATTTATTTGACACTGTAATCCACTGTCTGTACACGCTAGATTTATTTGACACTGTAATCCACTGTCTGTACACGCTAGATTTATTTGACACTGTAATCCACTGTCTGTACACGCTAGATTTATTTGACACTGTAATCCACTGTCTGTACACGCTAGATTTATTTGACACTGTAATCCACTGTCTGTACACGCTAGATTTATTTGACACTGTAATCCACTGTCTGTACACGCTAGATTTATTTGACACTGTAATCCACTGTCTGTACACGCTAGATTTATTTGACACTGTAATCCACTGTCTGTACACGCTAGATTTATTTGACACTGTAATCCACTGTCTGTACACGCTAGATTTATTTGACACTGTAATTCACTGTCTGTACACGCTAGATTTATTTGACACTGTAATTCACTGTCTGTACACGCTAGATTTATTTGACACTGTAATTCACTGTCTGTACACGCTAGATTTATTTGACACTGTAATCCACTGTCTGTACACGCTAGATTTATTTGACACTGTAATCCACTGTCTGTACACGCTAGATTTATTTGACACTGTAATCCACTGTCTGTACACGCTAGATTTATTTGACACTGTAATCCACTGTCTGTACACGCTAGATTTATTTGACACTGTAATCCACTGTCTGTACACGCTAGATTTATTTGACACTGTAATCCACTGTTTGTACACACTAGATTTATCTGACACTGTAATCCACTGTCTGTACACGCTAGATTTATTTGACACTGTAATCCACTGTCTGTACACGCTAGATTTATTTGACACTGTAATCCACTGTCTGTACACGCTAGATTTATTTGACACTGTAATCCACTGTCTGTACACGCTAGATTTATTTGACACTGTAATCCACTGTCTGTACACGCTAGATTTATTTGACACTGTAATCCACTGTCTGTACACGCTAGATTTATTTGACACTGTAGTCCACTGTCTGTACACGCTAGATTTATTTGACACTGTAATCCACTGTCTGTACACACTAGATTTATTTGACACTGTAATCCACTGTCTGTACACACTAGATTTATTTGACACTGTAATCCACTGTCTGTACACGCTAGATTTATTTGACACTGTAATCCACTGTCTGTACACGCTAGATTTATTTGACACTGTAGTCCACTGTCTGTACACGCTAGATTTATTTGACACTGTAATCCACTGTCTGTACACACTAGATTTATTTGACACTGTAATCCACTGTCTGTACACGCTAGATTTATTTGACACTGTAATCCACTGTCTGTACACGCTAGATTTATTTGACACTGTAATCCACTGTCTGTACACGCTAGATTTATTTGACACTGTAATTCACTGTCTGTACACGCTAGATTTATTTGACACTGTAATCCACTGTCTGTACACGCTAGATTTATTTGACACTGTATCCACTGTCTGTCCTGTAGTCCGCTGTCTGTACACGCTAGATTTATTTGACACTGTAATCCACTGTCTGTACACGCTAGATTTATTTGACACTGTAATCCACTGTCTGTACACGCTAGATTTATTTGACACTGTAATCCACTGTCTGTACACGCTAGATTTATTTGACACTGTAGTCCACTGTCTGTACACACTAGATTTATTTGACACTGTAATCCGCTGTCTGTACACACTAGATTTATTTGACACTGTAATCCGCTGTCTGTACACGCTAGATTTATTTGACACTGTAGTCCGCTGTCTGTACACGCTAGATTTATTTGACACTGTAATCCACTGTCTGTACACACTAGATTTATTTGACACTGTAATCCACTGTCTGTACACGCTAGATTTATTTGACACTGTAATCCGCTGTCTGTACACGCTAGATTTATTTGACACTGTAGTCCGCTGTCTGTACACGCTAGATTTATTTGACACTGTAATCCACTGTCTGTACACGCTAGATTTATTTGACACTGTAGTCCGCTGTCTGTACACGCTAGATTTATTTGACACTGTAGTCCACTGTCTGTACACGCTAGATTTATTTGACACTGTAGTCCACTGTCTGTACACGCTAGATTTATTTGACACTGTAATCCGCTGTCTGTACAAGCTAGATTTATTTGACACTGTAGTCCGCTGTCTGTACAAGCTAGATTTATTTGACACTGTAGTCCGCTGTCTGTACAAGCTAGATTTATTTGACACTGTAGTCCGCTGTCTGTACAAGCTAGATTTATTTGACACTGTAGTCCACTGTCTGTACACGCTAGATTTATTTGACACTGTAATTCACTGTCTGTACACGCTAGATTTATTTGACACTGTAGTCCGCTGTCTGTACACGCTAGATTTATTTGACACTGTAGTCCGCTGTCTGTACACGCTAGATTTATTTGACACTGTAGTCCACTGTCTGTACACACTAGATTTATTTGACACTGTAATTCACTGTCTGTACATGCTAGATTTATTTGACACTGTAGTCCACTGTCTGTACACGCTAGATTTATTTGACACTGTAGTCCACTGTCTGTACACACTAGATTTATTTGACACTGTAATCCACTGTCTGTACACGCTAGATTTATTTGACACTGTAATCCACTGTCTGTACACGCTAGATTTATTTGACACTGTAATCCACTGTCTGTACACGCTAGATTTATTTGACACTGTAATCCACTGTCTGTACACGCTAGATTTATTTGACACTGTAATCCACTGTCTGTACACGCTAGATTTATTTGACACTGTAATCCACTGTCTGTACACTGTCTGTACACGCTAGATTTATTTGACACTGTAATCCACTGTCTGTACACGCTAGATTTATTTGACACTGTAATCCACTGTCTGTACACGCTAGATTTATTTGACACTGTAATCCACTGTCTGTACACGCTAGATTTATTTGACACTGTAATCCACTGTCTGTACACGCTAGATTTATTTGACACTGTAATCCACTGTCTGTACACGCTAGATTTATTTGACACTGTAATCCACTGTCTGTACACGCTAGATTTATTTGACACTGTAATCCACTGTCTGTACACACTAGATTTATTTGACACTGTAATCCACTGTCTGTACACGCTAGATTTATTTGACACTGTAATCCACTGTCTGTACACGCTAGATTTATTTGACACTGTAATTCACTGTCTGTACACGCTAGATTTATTTGACACTGTAATCCACTGTCTGTACACGCTAGATTTATTTGACACTGTAATCCACTGTCTGTACACGCTAGATTTATTTGACACTGTAATCCACTGTCTGTACACGCTAGATTTATTTGACACTGTAATCCACTGTCTGTACACACTAGATTTATCTAGATTTATTTGACACTGTAGTCCGCTGTCTGTACACGCTATTTGACACTGTAATCCGCTGTTGACACTGTGACAATCCACTAGTCTGTACACGCTAGATTTATTTGACACTGTAGTCCACTGTCTGTACACGCTAGATTTATTTGACAGTGTAATCCACTGTCTGTACACGCTAGATTTATTTGACACTGTAATCCACTGTCTGTACATGCTAGATTTATTTGACACTGTAATCCACTGTCTGTACACGCTAGATTTATTTGACACTGTAGTCCACTGTCTGTACACGCTAGATTTATTTGACACTGTAATCCACTGTCTGTACACGCTAGATTTATTTGACACTGTAATCCGCTGTCTGTACACGCTAGATTTATTTGACACTGTAATCCGCTGTCTGTACACACTAGATTTATTTGACACTGTAATCCACTGTCTGTACACGCTAGATTTATTTGACACTGTAATCCACTGTCTGTACACGCTAGATTTATTTGACACTGTAATCCACTGTCTGTACACGCTAGATTTATTTGACACTGTAATCCACTGTCTGTACACGCTAGATTTATTTGACACTGTAATCCACTGTCTGTACACGCTAGATTTATTTGACACTGTAATCCACTGTCTGTACACGCTAGATTTATTTGACACTGTAATCCACTGTCTGTACACGCTAGATTTATTTGACACTGTAATCCACTGTCTGTACACGCTAGATTTATTTGACACTGTAATCCACTGTCTGTACACGCTAGATTTATTTGACACTGTAATCCACTGTCTGTACACGCTAGATTTATTTGACACTGTAATTCACTGTCTGTACACGCTAGATTTATTTGACACTGTAGTCCACTGTCTGTACACTGTCTGTACACACACTAGATTTATTTGACACTGTAATCCACTGTCTGTACACACTAGATTTATTTGACACTGTAATCCGCTGTCTGTACACGCTAGATTTATTTGACAGTGTAATCCACTGTCTGTACACGCTAGATTTATTTGACACTGTAGTCCACTGTCTGTACACGCTATATTTATTTGACACTGTAATCCACTGTCTGTACACACTAGATTTATTTGACACTGTAATCCACTGTCTGTACACACTAGATTTATTTGACACTGTAATCCGCTGTCTGTACACGCTAGATTTATTTGACAGTGTAATCCACTGTCTGTACACGCTAGATTTATTTGACACTGTAGTCCTCTGTCTGTACACGCTAGATTTATTTGACACTGTAATTCACTGTCTGTACACGCTAGATTTATTTGACACTGTAATCCACTGTCTGTACACGCTAGATTTATTTGACACTGTAATCCACTGTCTGTACACGCTAGATTTATTTGACACTGTAGTCCGCTGTCTGTACACGCTAGATTTATTTGACACTGTAATCCACTGTCTGTACACGCTAGATTTATTTGACACTGTAATCCACTGTCTGTACACGCTAGATTTATTTGACACTGTAATCCACTGTCTGTACACGCTAGATTTATTTGACACTGTAGTCCACTGTCTGTACACACTAGATTTATTTGACACTGTAATCCGCTGTCTGTACACACTAGATTTATTTGACACTGTAATCCGCTGTCTGTACACGCTAGATTTATTTGACACTGTAGTCCGCTGTCTGTACACGCTAGATTTATTTGACACTGTAATCCACTGTCTGTACACACTAGATTTATTTGACACTGTAATCCACTGTCTGTACACGCTAGATTTATTTGACACTGTAATCCGCTGTCTGTACACGCTAGATTTATTTGACACTGTAGTCCGCTGTCTGTACACGCTAGATTTATTTGACACTGTAATCCACTGTCTGTACACGCTAGATTTATTTGACACTGTAGTCCGCTGTCTGTACACGCTAGATTTATTTGACACTGTAGTCCACTGTCTGTACACGCTAGATTTATTTGACACTGTAGTCCACTGTCTGTACACGCTAGATTTATTTGACACTGTAATCCGCTGTCTGTACAAGCTAGATTTATTTGACACTGTAGTCCGCTGTCTGTACAAGCTAGATTTATTTGACACTGTAGTCCGCTGTCTGTACAAGCTAGATTTATTTGACACTGTAGTCCGCTGTCTGTACAAGCTAGATTTATTTGACACTGTAATCCGCTGTCTGTACACGCTAGATTTATTTGACACTGTAATTCACTGTCTGTACACGCTAGATTTATTTGACATTGTAATCCACTGTCTGTACAAGCTAGATTTATTTGACACTGTAGTCCGCTGTCTGTACAAGCTAGATTTATTTGACACTGTAGTCCGCTGTCTGTACAAGCTAGATTTATTTGACACTGTAATCCGCTGTCTGTACACGCTAGATTTATTTGACACTGTAGTCCACTGTCTGTACACGCTAGATTTATTTGACACTGTAATCCACTGTCTGTACACACTAGATTTATTTGACACTGTAATCCGCTGTCTGTACACACTAGATTTATTTGACACTGTAGTCCACTGTCTGTACACGCTAGATTTATTTGACACTGTAATCCACTGTCTGTACACACTAGATTTATTTGACACTGTAGTCCACTGTCTGTACACACTAGATTTATTTGACATTGTAATCCACTGTCTGTACACACTAGATTTATTTGACACTGTAATCCACTGTCTGTACACACTAGATTTATTTGACACTGTAATCCACTGTCTGTACACACTAGATTTATTTGACATTGTAATCCACTGTCTGTACACGCTAGATTTATTTGACACTGTAATCCGCTGTCTGTACACGCTAGATTTATTTGACACTGTAATCCACTGTCTGTACACACTAGATTTATTTGACACTGTAATCCACTGTCTGTACACGCTAGATTTATTTGACACTGTAATCCGCTGTCTGTACACGCTAGATTTATTTGACACTGTAATCCACTGTCTGTACACACTAGATTTATTTGACACTGTAATCCACTGTCTGTACACGCTAGATTTATTTGACACTGTAGTCCGCTGTCTGTACAAGCTAGATTTATTTGACACTGTAATCCGCTGTCTGTACACACTAGATTTATTTGACACTGTAGTCCACTGTCTGTACACGCTAGATTTATTTGACACTGTAGTCCACTGTCTGTACACACTAGATTTATTTGACACTGTAATCCGCTGTCTGTACACGCTAGATTTATTTGACACTGTAGTCCACTGTCTGTACACGCTAGATTTATTTGACACTGTAATCCACTGTCTGTACACACTAGATTTATTTGACACTGTAATCCGCTGTCTGTACACACTAGATTTATTTGACACTGTAATCCACTGTCTGTACACACTAGATTTATTTGACACATCCACTGTCTGTACACGCTAGATTTATTTGACACTGTAGTCCACTGTCTGTACACGCTAGATTTATTTGACACTGTAATCCGCTGTCTGTACACGCTAGATTTATTTGACACTGTAATCCACTGTCTGTACACGCTAGATTTATTTGACACTGTAATCCACTGTCTGTACACGCTAGATTTATTTGACACTGTAGTCCGCTGTCTGTACACGCTAGATTTATTTGACACTGTAGTCCGCTGTCTGTACACGCTAGATTTATTTGACACTGTAATTCACTGTCTGTACACGCTAGATTTATTTGACACTGTAGTCCACTGTCTGTACACGCTAGATTTATTTGACACTGTAATCCACTGTCTGTACACGCTAGATTTATTTGACACTGTAGTCCGCTGTCTGTACACGCTAGATTTATTTGACACTGTAATCCACTGTCTGTACACGCTAGATTTATTTGACACTGTAATTCACTGTCTGTACACGCTAGATTTATTTTTGTAGTCCACTGTCTGTACACGCTAGATTTATTTGACACTGTAGTCCGCTGTCTGTACACGCTAGATTTATTTGACACTGTAGTCCGCTGTCTGTACACGCTAGATTTATTTGACACTGTAATTCACTGTCTGTACACGCTAGATTTATTTGACACTGTCTGTACACACTAGATTTATTTGACACTGTAGTCCGCTGTCTGTACACGCTAGATTTATTTGACACTGTGACACTGTAGTCCGCTGTCTGTACACGCTAGATTTATTTGACACTGTAGTCCGCTGTCTGTACACGCTAGATTTATTTGACACTGTAATCCACTGTCTGTACACGCTAGATTTATTTGACACTGTAGTCCGCTGTCTGTACACGCTAGATTTATTTGACACTGTAATCCACTGTCTGTACACGCTAGATTTATTTGACCCTGTAATCCACTGTCTGTACACACTAGATTTATTTGACACTGTAGTCCACTGTCTGTACACGCTAGATTTATTTGACACTGTAATCCACTGTCTGTACACGCTAGATTTATTTGACACTGTAATCCACTGTCTGTACACACTAGATTTATTTGACACTGTAGTCCACTGTCTGTACACACTGTAAGTCCACTGTCTGTACACGCTAGATTTATTTGACACTGTAATCCACTGTCTGTACACGCTAGATTTATTTGACACTGTAATCCACTGTCTGTACACGCTAGATTTATTTGACACTGTAATCCACTGTCTGTACACGCTAGATTTATTTGACACTGTAGTCCACTGTCTGTACACGCTAGATTTATTTGACACTGTAGTCCACTGTCTGTACACGCTAGATTTATTTGACACTGTAATCCACTGTCTGTACACGCTAGATTTATTTGACACTGTAATTCACTGTCTGTACACGCTAGATTTATTTGACACTGTAATCCACTGTCTGTACACGCTAGATTTATTTGACACTGTAATCCACTGTCTGTACACGCTAGATTTATTTGACACTGTAATCCACTGTCTGTACACGCTAGATTTATTTGACACTGTAATCCACTGTCTGTACACGCTAGATTTATTTGACACTGTAATCCACTGTCTGTACACGCTAGATTTATTTGACACTGTAATCCACTGTCTGTACACGCTAGATTTATTTGACACTGTAATCCACTGTCTGTACACGCTAGATTTATTTGACACTGTAATCCACTGTCTGTACACGCTAGATTTATTTGACACTGTAATCCACTGTCTGTACACGCTAGATTTATTTGACACTGTAATCCACTGTCTGTACACACTAGATTTATTTGACACTGTAATCCACTGTCTGTACACGCTAGATTTATTTGACACTGTAATTCACTGTCTGTACACGCTAGATTTATTTGACACTGTAATCCACTGTCTGTACACGCTAGATTTATTTGACACTGTAATCCACTGTCTGTACACGCTAGATTTATTTGACACTGTAATCCACTGTCTGTACACGCTAGATTTATTTGACACTGTAATCCACTGTTTGTACACACTAGATTTATCTGACACTGTAGTCCGCTGTCTGTACACGCTAGATTTATTTGACACTGTAATCCACTGTCTGTACACGCTAGATTTATTTGACACTGTAGTCCACTGTCTGTACACGCTAGATTTATTTGAGTGTAATCCACTGTCTGTACACGCTAGATTTATTTGACACTGTAATCCACTGTCTGTACATGCTAGATTTATTTGACACTGTAATCCACTGTCTGTACATGCTAGATTTATTTGACACTGTAGTCCACTGTCTGTACACGCTAGATTTATTTGACACTGTAGTCCACTGTCTGTACACGCTAGATTTATTTGACACTGTAATCCGCTGTCTGTACACGCTAGATTTATTTGACACTGTAATCCGCTGTCTGTACACACTAGATTTATTTGACACTGTAATCCACTGTCTGTACACGCTAGATTTATTTGACACTGTAATCCACTGTCTGTACACGCTAGATTTATTTGACACTGTAATCCACTGTCTGTACACGCTAGATTTATTTGACACTGTAATCCACTGTCTGTACACGCTAGATTTATTTGACACTGTAATCCACTGTCTGTACACGCTAGATTTATTTGACACTGTAATCCACTGTCTGTACACGCTAGATTTATTTGACACTGTAATCCACTGTCTGTACACGCTAGATTTATTTGACACTGTAATCCACTGTCTGTACACGCTAGATTTATTTGACACTGTAATCCACTGTCTGTACACGCTAGATTTATTTGACACTGTAATTCACTGTCTGTACACGCTAGATTTATTTGACACTGTAATTCACTGTCTGTACACGCTAGATTTATTTGACACTGTAATTCACTGTCTGTACACGCTAGATTTATTTGACACTGTAATTCACTGTCTGTACACGCTAGATTTATTTGACACTGTAATCCACTGTCTGTACACGCTAGATTTATTTGACACTGTAATCCACTGTCTGTACACGCTAGATTTATTTGACACTGTAATCCACTGTCTGTACACGCTAGATTTATTTGACACTGTAATCCACTGTCTGTACACGCTAGATTTATTTGACACTGTAATCCACTGTCTGTACACGCTAGATTTATTTGACACTGTAATCCACTGTTTGTACACACTAGATTTATCTGACACTGTAATCCACTGTCTGTACACGCTAGATTTATTTGACACTGTAATCCACTGTCTGTACACGCTAGATTTATTTGACACTGTAATCCACTGTCTGTACACACTAGATTTATTTGACACTGTAATCCACTGTCTGTACACGCTAGATTTATTTGACACTGTAATCCACTGTCTGTACACGCTAGATTTATTTGACACTGTAATCCACTGTCTGTACACGCTAGATTTATTTGACACTGTAATCCACTGTCTGTACACGCTAGATTTATTTGACACTGTAATCCACTGTCTGTACACACTAGATTTATTTGACACTGTAATCCACTGTCTGTACACACTAGATTTATTTGACACTGTAATCCACTGTCTGTACACGCTAGATTTATTTGACACTGTAATCCACTGTCTGTACACGCTAGATTTATTTGACACTGTAGTCCACTGTCTGTACACGCTAGATTTATTTGACACTGTAATCCACTGTCTGTACACACTAGATTTATTTGACACTGTAATCCACTGTCTGTACACGCTAGATTTATTTGACACTGTAATCCACTGTCTGTACACGCTAGATTTATTTGACATTTGACACTGTAATCCACTGTCTGTACACGCTAGATTTATTTGACACTGTAATCCACTGTCTGTACACGCTAGATTTATTTGACACTGTAATCCACTGTCTGTACACGCTAGATTTATTTGACACTGTAGTCCGCTGTCTGTACACGCTAGATTTATTTGACACTGTAATCCACTGTCTGTACACGCTAGATTTATTTGACACTGTAATCCACTGTCTGTACACGCTAGATTTATTTGACACTGTAATCCACTGTCTGTACACGCTAGATTTATTTGACACTGTAGTCCACTGTCTGTACACACTAGATTTATTTGACACTGTAATCCGCTGTCTGTACACACTAGATTTATTTGACACTGTAATCCGCTGTCTGTACACGCTAGATTTATTTGACACTGTAGTCCGCTGTCTGTACACGCTAGATTTATTTGACACTGTAATCCACTGTCTGTACACACTAGATTTATTTGACACTGTAATCCACTGTCTGTACACGCTAGATTTATTTGACACTGTAATCCGCTGTCTGTACACGCTAGATTTATTTGACACTGTAGTCCGCTGTCTGTACACGCTAGATTTATTTGACACTGTAATCCACTGTCTGTACACGCTAGATTTATTTGACACTGTAATCCGCTGTCTGTACACGCTAGATTTATTTGACACTGTAGTCCACTGTCTGTACACGCTAGATTTATTTGACACTGTAGTCCACTGTCTGTACACGCTAGATTTATTTGACACTGTAATCCGCTGTCTGTACAAGCTAGATTTATTTGACACTGTAGTCCGCTGTCTGTACAAGCTAGATTTATTTGACACTGTAGTCCGCTGTCTGTACAAGCTAGATTTATTTGACACTGTAGTCCGCTGTCTGTACAAGCTAGATTTATTTGACACTGTAATCCACTGTCTGTACACGCTAGATTTATTTGACACTGTAATTCACTGTCTGTACACGCTAGATTTATTTGACACTGTAATCCACTGTCTGTACACGCTAGATTTATTTGACACTGTAGTCCACTGTCTGTACACGCTAGATTTATTTGACACTGTAGTCCACTGTCTGTACACACTAGATTTATTTGACACTGTAATTCACTGTCTGTACACGCTAGATTTATTTGACACTGTAGTCCACTGTCTGTACACGCTAGATTTATTTGACACTGTAGTCCACTGTCTGTACACACTAGATTTATTTGACACTGTAATCCACTGTCTGTACACGCTAGATTTATTTGACACTGTAATCCACTGTCTGTACACGCTAGATTTATTTGACACTGTAATCCACTGTCTGTACACGCTAGATTTATTTGACACTGTAATCCACTGTCTGTACACGCTAGATTTATTTGACACTGTAATCCACTGTCTGTACACGCTAGATTTATTTGACACTGTAATTCACTGTCTGTACACGCTAGATTTATTTGACACTGTAATCCACTGTCTGTACACGCTAGATTTATTTGACACTGTAATCCACTGTCTGTACACGCTAGATTTATTTGACACTGTAATCCACTGTCTGTACACGCTAGATTTATTTGACACTGTAATCCACTGTCTGTACACGCTAGATTTATTTGACACTGTAATTCACTGTCTGTACACGCTAGATTTATTTGACACTGTAATCCACTGTCTGTACACGCTAGATTTATTTGACACTGTAATCCACTGTCTGTACACACTAGATTTATTTGACACTGTAATCCACTGTCTGTACACGCTAGATTTATTTGACACTGTAATCCACTGTCTGTACACGCTAGATTTATTTGACACTGTAATCCACTGTCTGTACACGCTAGATTTATTTGACACTGTAATCCACTGTCTGTACACGCTAGATTTATTTGACACTGTAATCCACTGTCTGTACACGCTAGATTTATTTGACACTGTAATCCACTGTCTGTACACGCTAGATTTATTTGACACTGTAATCCACTGTCTGTACACACTAGATTTATTTGACACTGTAGTCCGCTGTCTGTACACGCTAGATTTATTTGACACTGTAATCCACTGTCTGTACACGCTAGATTTATTTGACACTGTAGTCCACTGTCTGTACACGCTAGATTTATTTGACAGTGTAATCCACTGTCTGTACACGCTAGATTTATTTGACACTGTAATCCACTGTCTGTACATGCTAGATTTATTTGACACTGTAATCCACTGTCTGTACATGCTAGATTTATTTGACACTGTAGTCCACTGTCTGTACACGCTAGATTTATTTGACACTGTAGTCCACTGTCTGTACACGCTAGATTTATTTGACACTGTAATCCGCTGTCTGTACACGCTAGATTTATTTGACACTGTAATCCGCTGTCTGTACACACTAGATTTATTTGACACTGTAATCCACTGTCTGTACACGCTAGATTTATTTGACACTGTAATCCACTGTCTGTACACGCTAGATTTATTTGACACTGTAATCCACTGTCTGTACACGCTAGATTTATTTGACACTGTAATCCACTGTCTGTACACGCTAGATTTATTTGACACTGTAATCCACTGTCTGTACACGCTAGATTTATTTGACACTGTAATCCACTGTCTGTACACGCTAGATTTATTTGACACTGTAATCCACTGTCTGTACACGCTAGATTTATTTGACACTGTAATCCACTGTCTGTACACGCTAGATTTATTTGACACTGTAATCCACTGTCTGTACACGCTAGATTTATTTGACACTGTAATCCACTGTCTGTACACGCTAGATTTATTTGACACTGTAATCCACTGTCTGTACACGCTGATTTATTTGACACTGTAATCCACTGTCTGTACACGCTAGATTTATTTGACACTGTAGTCCACACTGTAATCCACTGTCTGTACACTAGATTTATTTGACACTGTAATCCACTGTCTGTACACACTAGATTTATTTGACACTGTAATCCGCTGTCTGTACACGCTAGATTTATTTGACAGTGTAATCCACTGTCTGTACACGCTAGATTTATTTGACACTGTAGTCCACTGTCTGTACACGCTATATTTATTTGACACTGTAATCCACTGTCTGTACACACTAGATTTATTTGACACTGTAATCCACTGTCTGTACACACTAGATTTATTTGACACTGTAATCCGCTGTCTGTACACGCTAGATTTATTTGACAGTGTAATCCACTGTCTGTACACGCTAGATTTATTTGACACTGTAGTCCTCTGTCTGTACACGCTAGATTTATTTGACACTGTAATTCACTGTCTGTACACGCTAGATTTATTTGACACTGTAATCCACTGTCTGTACACGCTAGATTTATTTGACACTGTAATCCACTGTCTGTACACGCTAGATTTATTTGACACTGTAGTCCGCTGTCTGTACACGCTAGATTTATTTGACACTGTAATCCACTGTCTGTACACGCTAGATTTATTTGACACTGTAATCCACTGTCTGTACACGCTAGATTTATTTGACACTGTAATCCACTGTCTGTACACGCTAGATTTATTTGACACTGTAGTCCACTGTCTGTACACACTAGATTTATTTGACACTGTAATCCGCTGTCTGTACACACTAGATTTATTTGACACTGTAATCCGCTGTCTGTACACGCTAGATTTATTTGACACTGTAGTCCGCTGTCTGTACACGCTAGATTTATTTGACACTGTAATCCACTGTCTGTACACACTAGATTTATTTGACACTGTAATCCACTGTCTGTACACGCTAGATTTATTTGACACTGTAATCCGCTGTCTGTACACGCTAGATTTATTTGACACTGTAGTCCGCTGTCTGTACACGCTAGATTTATTTGACACTGTAATCCACTGTCTGTACACGCTAGATTTATTTGACACTGTAGTCCGCTGTCTGTACACGCTAGATTTATTTGACACTGTAGTCCACTGTCTGTACACGCTAGATTTATTTGACACTGTAGTCCACTGTCTGTACACGCTAGATTTATTTGACACTGTAATCCGCTGTCTGTACAAGCTAGATTTATTTGACACTGTAGTCCGCTGTCTGTACAAGCTAGATTTATTTGACACTGTAGTCCGCTGTCTGTACAAGCTAGATTTATTTGACACTGTAGTCCGCTGTCTGTACAAGCTAGATTTATTTGACACTGTAATCCGCTGTCTGTACACGCTAGATTTATTTGACACTGTAATTCACTGTCTGTACACGCTAGATTTATTTGACATTGTAATCCACTGTCTGTACAAGCTAGATTTATTTGACACTGTAGTCCGCTGTCTGTACAAGCTAGATTTATTTGACACTGTAGTCCGCTGTCTGTACAAGCTAGATTTATTTGACACTGTAATCCGCTGTCTGTACACGCTAGATTTATTTGACACTGTAGTCCACTGTCTGTACACGCTAGATTTATTTGACACTGTAATCCACTGTCTGTACACACTAGATTTATTTGACACTGTAATCCGCTGTCTGTACACACTAGATTTATTTGACACTGTAGTCCACTGTCTGTACACGCTAGATTTATTTGACACTGTAATCCACTGTCTGTACACACTAGATTTATTTGACACTGTAGTCCACTGTCTGTACACACTAGATTTATTTGACATTGTAATCCACTGTCTGTACACACTAGATTTATTTGACACTGTAATCCACTGTCTGTACACACTAGATTTATTTGACACTGTAATCCACTGTCTGTACACACTAGATTTATTTGACATTGTAATCCACTGTCTGTACACGCTAGATTTATTTGACACTGTAATCCGCTGTCTGTACACGCTAGATTTATTTGACACTGTAATCCACTGTCTGTACACACTAGATTTATTTGACACTGTAATCCACTGTCTGTACACGCTAGATTTATTTGACACTGTAATCCGCTGTCTGTACACGCTAGATTTATTTGACACTGTAATCCACTGTCTGTACACACTAGATTTATTTGACACTGTAATCCACTGTCTGTACACGCTAGATTTATTTGACACTGTAGTCCGCTGTCTGTACAAGCTAGATTTATTTGACACTGTAATCCGCTGTCTGTACACACTAGATTTATTTGACACTGTAGTCCACTGTCTGTACACGCTAGATTTATTTGACACTGTAGTCCACTGTCTGTACACACTAGATTTATTTGACACTGTAATCCGCTGTCTGTACACGCTAGATTTATTTGACACTGTAGTCCACTGTCTGTACACGCTAGATTTATTTGACACTGTAATCCACTGTCTGTACACACTAGATTTATTTGACACTGTAATCCGCTGTCTGTACACACTAGATTTATTTGACACTGTAATTCACTGTCTGTACACGCTAGATTTATTTGACACTGTAATCCACTGTCTGTACACGCTAGATTTATTTGACACTGTAATCCACTGTCTGTACACGCTAGATTTATTTGACACTGTAATCCGCTGTCTGTACACGCTAGATTTATTTGACACTGTAATCCACTGTCTGTACACGCTAGATTTATTTGACACTGTAATCCACTGTCTGTACACACTAGATTTATTTGACACTGTAGTCCGCTGTCTGTACACGCTAGATTTATTTGACACTGTAATCCACTGTCTGTACACGCTAGATTTATTTGACACTGTAATTCACTGTCTGTACACGCTAGATTTATTTGACACTGTAATCCACTGTCTGTACACGCTAGATTTATTTGACACTGTAATCCACTGTCTGTACACGCTAGATTTATTTGACACTGTAATCCACTGTCTGTACACGCTAGATTTATTTGACACTGTAATCCACTGTCTGTACACGCTAGATTTATTTGACACTGTAATCCACTGTCTGTACACGCTAGATTTATTTGACACTGTAGTCCACTGTCTGTACACGCTAGATTTATTTGACACTGTAATCCACTGTCTGTACACGCTAGATTTATTTGACATTGTAATCCACTGTCTGTACACGCTAGATTTATTTGACACTGTAATCCACTGTCTGTACACGCTAGATTTATTTGACACTGTAATCCACTGTCTGTACACACTAGATTTATTTGACACTGTAGTCCGCTGTCTGTACACGCTAGATTTATTTGACACTGTAATCCACTGTCTGTACACGCTAGATTTATTTGACACTGTAATCCACTGTCTGTACACGCTAGATTTATTTGACACTGTAATCCACTGTCTGTACACGCTAGATTTATTTGACACTGTAATCCACTGTCTGTACACGCTAGATTTATTTGACACTGTAATCCACTGTCTGTACACGCTAGATTTATTTGACATTGTAATCCACTGTCTGTACACGCTAGATTTATTTGACACTGTAGTCCGCTGTCTGTACAAGCTAGATTTATTTGACACTGTAGTCCGCTGTCTGTACAAGCTAGATTTATTTGACACTGTAGTCCGCTGTCTGTACACGCTAGATTTATTTGACACTGTAGTCCACTGTCTGTACACGCTAGATTTATTTGACACTGTAATCCACTGTCTGTACACGCTAGATTTATTTGACACTGTAATCCGCTGTCTGTACACGCTAGATTTATTTGACACTGTAGTCCACTGTCTGTACACGCTAGATTTATTTGACACTGTAATCCACTGTCTGTACACACTAGATTTATTTGACACTGTAGTCCACTGTCTGTACACGCTAGATTTATTTGACACTGTAATCCACTGTCTGTACACACTAGATTTATTTGACACTGTAATCCACTGTCTGTACACGCTAGATTTATTTGACACTGTAATCCACTGTCTGTACACACGCTAGATTTATTTGACACTGTAATCCACTGTCTGTACACGCTAGATTTATTTGACACTGTAATCCACTGTCTGTACACGCTAGATTTATTTGACACTGTAATCCACTGTCTGTACACGCTAGATTTATTTGACACTGTAATCCACTGTCTGTACACGCTAGATTTATTTGACACTGTAATCCACTGTCTGTACACGCTAGATTTATTTGACACTGTAATCCACTGTCTGTACACGCTAGATTTATTTGACACTGTAATCCACTGTTTGTACACACTAGATTTATCTGACACTGTAGTCCGCTGTCTGTACACGCTAGATTTATTTGACACTGTAATCCACTGTCTGTACACGCTAGATTTATTTGACACTGTAGTCCACTGTCTGTACACGCTAGATTTATTTGAGTGTAATCCACTGTCTGTACACGCTAGATTTATTTGACACTGTAATCCACTGTCTGTACATGCTAGATTTATTTGACACTGTAATCCACTGTCTGTACATGCTAGATTTATTTGACACTGTAGTCCACTGTCTGTACACGCTAGATTTATTTGACACTGTAGTCCACTGTCTGTACACGCTAGATTTATTTGACACTGTAATCCGCTGTCTGTACACGCTAGATTTATTTGACACTGTAATCCGCTGTCTGTACACACTAGATTTATTTGACACTGTAATCCACTGTCTGTACACGCTAGATTTATTTGACACTGTAATCCACTGTCTGTACACGCTAGATTTATTTGACACTGTAATCCACTGTCTGTACACGCTAGATTTATTTGACACTGTAATCCACTGTCTGTACACGCTAGATTTATTTGACACTGTAATCCACTGTCTGTACACGCTAGATTTATTTGACACTGTAATCCACTGTCTGTACACGCTAGATTTATTTGACACTGTAATCCACTGTCTGTACACGCTAGATTTATTTGACACTGTAATCCACTGTCTGTACACGCTAGATTTATTTGACACTGTAATCCACTGTCTGTACACGCTAGATTTATTTGACACTGTAATCCACTGTCTGTACACGCTAGATTTATTTGACACTGTAATTCACTGTCTGTACACGCTAGATTTATTTGACACTGTAATTCACTGTCTGTACACGCTAGATTTATTTGACACTGTAATTCACTGTCTGTACACGCTAGATTTATTTGACACTGTAATTCACTGTCTGTACACGCTAGATTTATTTGACACTGTAATCCACTGTCTGTACACGCTAGATTTATTTGACACTGTAATCCACTGTCTGTACACGCTAGATTTATTTGACACTGTAATCCACTGTCTGTACACGCTAGATTTATTTGACACTGTAATCCACTGTCTGTACACGCTAGATTTATTTGACACTGTAATCCACTGTTTGTACACACTAGATTTATCTGACACTGTAATCCACTGTCTGTACACGCTAGATTTATTTGACACTGTAATCCACTGTCTGTACACGCTAGATTTATTTGACACTGTAATCCACTGTCTGTACACGCTAGATTTATATTTGACACTGTAATCCACTGTCTGTACACGCTAGATTTATTTGACACTGTAATCCACTGTCTGTACACGCTAGATTTATTTGACACTGTAATCCACTGTCTGTACACGCTAGATTTATTTGACACTGTAGTCCACTGTCTGTACACGCTAGATTTATTTGACACTGTAATCCACTGTCTGTACACACTAGATTTATTTGACACTGTAATCCACTGTCTGTACACGCTAGATTTATTTGACACTGTAACTGTCTGTACACGCTAGATTTATTTGACACTGTAATCCACTGTCTGTACACGCTAGATTTATTTGACACTGTAATCCACTGTCTGTACACGCTAGATTTATTTGACACTGTAATCCACTGTCTGTACACACTAGATTTATTTGACACTGTAATCCACTGTCTGTACACACTAGATTTATTTGACACTGTAATCCGCTGTCTGTACACGCTAGATTTATTTGACACTGTAATTCACTGTCTGTACACGCTAGATTTATTTGACACTGTAATCCACTGTCTGTACACGCTAGATTTATTTGACACTGTAATCCACTGTCTGTACACGCTAGATTTATTTGACACTGTAGTCCGCTGTCTGTACACGCTAGATTTATTTGACACTGTAATCCACTGTCTGTACACGCTAGATTTATTTGACACTGTAATCCACTGTCTGTACACGCTAGATTTATTTGACACTGTAATCCACTGTCTGTACACGCTAGATTTATTTGACACTGTAGTCCACTGTCTGTACACACTAGATTTATTTGACACTGTAATCCGCTGTCTGTACACACTAGATTTATTTGACACTGTAATCCGCTGTCTGTACACGCTAGATTTATTTGACACTGTAGTCCGCTGTCTGTACACGCTAGATTTATTTGACACTGTAATCCACTGTCTGTACACACTAGATTTATTTGACACTGTAATCCACTGTCTGTACACGCTAGATTTATTTGACACTGTAATCCGCTGTCTGTACACGCTAGATTTATTTGACACTGTAGTCCGCTGTCTGTACACGCTAGATTTATTTGACACTGTAATCCACTGTCTGTACACGCTAGATTTATTTGACACTGTAGTCCGCTGTCTCTACACGCTAGATTTATTTGACACTGTAGTCCACTGTCTGTACACGCTAGATTTATTTGACACTGTAGTCCACTGTCTGTACACGCTAGATTTATTTGACACTGTAATCCGCTGTCTGTACAAGCTAGATTTATTTGACACTGTAGTCCGCTGTCTGTACAAGCTAGATTTATTTGACACTGTAGTCCGCTGTCTGTACAAGCTAGATTTATTTGACACTGTAGTCCGCTGTCTGTACAAGCTAGATTTATTTGACACTGTAATCCACTGTCTGTACACGCTAGATTTATTTGACACTGTAATTCACTGTCTGTACACGCTAGATTTATTTGACACTGTAGTCCGCTGTCTGTACACGCTAGATTTATTTGACACTGTAGTCCGCTGTCTGTACACGCTAGATTTATTTGACACTGTAGTCCACTGTCTGTACACACTAGATTTATTTGACACTGTAATTCACTGTCTGTACATGCTAGATTTATTTGACACTGTAGTCCACTGTCTGTACACGCTAGATTTATTTGACACTGTAGTCCACTGTCTGTACACACTAGATTTATTTGACACTGTAATCCACTGTCTGTACACGCTAGATTTATTTGACACTGTAATTCACTGTCTGTACACGCTAGATTTATTTGACACTGTAATCCACTGTCTGTACACGCTAGATTTATTTGACACTGTAATCCACTGTCTGTACACGCTAGATTTATTTGACACTGTAATCCACTGTCTGTACACGCTAGATTTATTTGACACTGTAATTCACTGTCTGTACACGCTAGATTTATTTGACACTGTAATCCACTGTCTGTACACGCTAGATTTATTTGACACTGTAATCCACTGTCTGTACACGCTAGATTTATTTGACACTGTAATCCACTGTCTGTACACGCTAGATTTATTTGACACTGTAATCCACTGTCTGTACACGCTAGATTTATTTGACACTGTAATCCACTGTCTGTACACGCTAGATTTATTTGACACTGTAATCCACTGTCTGTACACGCTAGATTTATTTGACACTGTAATCCACTGTCTGTACACACTAGATTTATTTGACACTGTAATCCACTGTCTGTACACGCTAGATTTATTTGACACTGTAATCCACTGTCTGTACACGCTAGATTTATTTGACACTGTAATTCACTGTCTGTACACGCTAGATTTATTTGACACTGTAATCCACTGTCTGTACACGCTAGATTTATTTGACACTGTAATCCACTGTCTGTACACGCTAGATTTATTTGACACTGTAATCCACTGTCTGTACACGCTAGATTTATTTGACACTGTAATCCACTGTTTGTACACACTAGATTTATCTGACACTGTAGTCCGCTGTCTGTACACGCTAGATTTATTTGACACTGTAATCCACTGTCTGTACACGCTAGATTTATTTGACACTGTAGTCCACTGTCTGTACACGCTAGATTTATTTGAGTGTAATCCACTGTCTGTACACGCTAGATTTATTTGACACTGTAATCCACTGTCTGTACATGCTAGATTTATTTGACACTGTAATCCACTGTCTGTACATGCTAGATTTATTTGACACTGTAGTCCACTGTCTGTACACGCTAGATTTATTTGACACTGTAGTCCACTGTCTGTACACGCTAGATTTATTTGACACTGTAATCCGCTGTCTGTACACGCTAGATTTATTTGACACTGTAATCCGCTGTCTGTACACACTAGATTTATTTGACACTGTAATCCACTGTCTGTACACGCTAGATTTATTTGACACTGTAATCCACTGTCTGTACACGCTAGATTTATTTGACACTGTAATCCACTGTCTGTACACGCTAGATTTATTTGACACTGTAATCCACTGTCTGTACACGCTAGATTTATTTGACACTGTAATCCACTGTCTGTACACGCTAGATTTATTTGACACTGTAATCCACTGTCTGTACACGCTAGATTTATTTGACACTGTAATCCACTGTCTGTACACGCTAGATTTATTTGACACTGTAATCCACTGTCTGTACACGCTAGATTTATTTGACACTGTAATCCACTGTCTGTACACGCTAGATTTATTTGACACTGTAATCCACTGTCTGTACACGCTAGATTTATTTGACACTGTAATTCACTGTCTGTACACGCTAGATTTATTTGACACTGTAGTCCACTGTCTGTCACGCTGTCTGTACACACTAGATTTATTTGACACTGTAATCCACTGTCTGTACACACTAGATTTATTTGACACTGTAATCCGCTGTCTGTACACGCTAGATTTATTTGACAGTGTAATCCACTGTCTGTACACGCTAGATTTATTTGACACTGTAGTCCACTGTCTGTACACGCTATATTTATTTGACACTGTAATCCACTGTCTGTACACACTAGATTTATTTGACACTGTAATCCACTGTCTGTACACACTAGATTTATTTGACACTGTAATCCGCTGTCTGTACACGCTAGATTTATTTGACAGTGTAATCCACTGTCTGTACACGCTAGATTTATTTGACACTGTAGTCCTCTGTCTGTACACGCTAGATTTATTTGACACTGTAATTCACTGTCTGTACACGCTAGATTTATTTGACACTGTAATCCACTGTCTGTACACGCTAGATTTATTTGACACTGTAATCCACTGTCTGTACACGCTAGATTTATTTGACACTGTAGTCCGCTGTCTGTACACGCTAGATTTATTTGACACTGTAATCCACTGTCTGTACACGCTAGATTTATTTGACACTGTAATCCACTGTCTGTACACGCTAGATTTATTTGACACTGTAATCCACTGTCTGTACACGCTAGATTTATTTGACACTGTAGTCCACTGTCTGTACACACTAGATTTATTTGACACTGTAATCCGCTGTCTGTACACACTAGATTTATTTGACACTGTAATCCGCTGTCTGTACACGCTAGATTTATTTGACACTGTAGTCCGCTGTCTGTACACGCTAGATTTATTTGACACTGTAATCCACTGTCTGTACACACTAGATTTATTTGACACTGTAATCCACTGTCTGTACACGCTAGATTTATTTGACACTGTAATCCGCTGTCTGTACACGCTAGATTTATTTGACACTGTAGTCCGCTGTCTGTACACGCTAGATTTATTTGACACTGTAATCCACTGTCTGTACACGCTAGATTTATTTGACACTGTAGTCCGCTGTCTGTACACGCTAGATTTATTTGACACTGTAGTCCACTGTCTGTACACGCTAGATTTATTTGACACTGTAGTCCACTGTCTGTACACGCTAGATTTATTTGACACTGTAATCCGCTGTCTGTACAAGCTAGATTTATTTGACACTGTAGTCCGCTGTCTGTACAAGCTAGATTTATTTGACACTGTAGTCCGCTGTCTGTACAAGCTAGATTTATTTGACACTGTAGTCCGCTGTCTGTACAAGCTAGATTTATTTGACACTGTAATCCGCTGTCTGTACACGCTAGATTTATTTGACACTGTAATTCACTGTCTGTACACGCTAGATTTATTTGACATTGTAATCCACTGTCTGTACAAGCTAGATTTATTTGACACTGTAGTCCGCTGTCTGTACAAGCTAGATTTATTTGACACTGTAGTCCGCTGTCTGTACAAGCTAGATTTATTTGACACTGTAATCCGCTGTCTGTACACGCTAGATTTATTTGACACTGTAGTCCACTGTCTGTACACGCTAGATTTATTTGACACTGTAATCCACTGTCTGTACACACTAGATTTATTTGACACTGTAATCCGCTGTCTGTACACACTAGATTTATTTGACACTGTAGTCCACTGTCTGTACACGCTAGATTTATTTGACACTGTAATCCACTGTCTGTACACACTAGATTTATTTGACACTGTAGTCCACTGTCTGTACACACTAGATTTATTTGACATTGTAATCCACTGTCTGTACACACTAGATTTATTTGACACTGTAATCCACTGTCTGTACACACTAGATTTATTTGACACTGTAATCCACTGTCTGTACACACTAGATTTATTTGACATTGTAATCCACTGTCTGTACACGCTAGATTTATTTGACACTGTAATCCGCTGTCTGTACACGCTAGATTTATTTGACACTGTAATCCACTGTCTGTACACGCTAGATTTATTTGACACTGTAATCCACTGTCTGTACACGCTAGATTTATTTGACACTGTAATCCGCTGTCTGTACACGCTAGATTTATTTGACACTGTAATCCACTGTCTGTACACACTAGATTTATTTGACACTGTAATCCACTGTCTGTACACGCTAGATTTATTTGACACTGTAGTCCGCTGTCTGTACAAGCTAGATTTATTTGACACTGTAATCCGCTGTCTGTACACACTAGATTTATTTGACACTGTAGTCCACTGTCTGTACACGCTAGATTTATTTGACACTGTAGTCCACTGTCTGTACACACTAGATTTATTTGACACTGTAATCCGCTGTCTGTACACGCTAGATTTATTTGACACTGTAATCCACTGTCTGTACACACTAGATTTATTTGACACTGTAATCCACTGTCTGTACACACTAGATTTATTTGACACTGTAATCCGCTGTCTGTACACACTAGATTTATTTGACACTGTAGTCCACTGTCTGTACACGCTAGATTTATTTGACACTGTAATCCACTGTCTGTACACGCTAGATTTATTTGACACTGTAATCCACTGTCTGTACACGCTAGATTTATTTGACACTGTAATCCACTGTCTGTACACGCTAGATTTATTTGACACTGTAATCCACTGTCTGTACACGCTAGATTTATTTGACACTGTAATCCACTGTCTGTACACACTAGATTTATTTGACACTGTAGTCCGCTGTCTGTACACGCTAGATTTATTTGACACTGTAATCCACTGTCTGTACACGCTAGATTTATTTGACACTGTAATCCACTGTCTGTACACGCTAGATTTATTTGACACTGTATCCACTGTCTGTACACGCTAGATTTATTTGACACTGTCACTGTCTGTACACGCTAGATTTATTTGACACTGTAATCCACTGTCTGTACACGCTAGATTTATTTGACACTGTAATCCGCTGTCTGTACACGCTAGATTTATTTGACACTGTAATCCACTGTCTGTACACGCTAGATTTATTTGACACTGTAATCCACTGTCTGTACACGCTAGATTTATTTGACACTGTAATCCACTGTCTGTACACGCTAGATTTATTTGACACTGTAATCCACTGTCTGTACACGCTAGATTTATTTGACACTGTAATCCACTGTCTGTACACGCTAGATTTATTTGACACTGTAATCCACTGTCTGTACACGCTAGATTTATTTGACACTGTAGTCCGCTGTCTGTACACGCTAGATTTATTTGACACTGTAATCCACTGTCTGTACACGCTAGATTTATTTGACACTGTAATCCACTGTCTGTACACGCTAGATTTATTTGACACTGTAATCCACTGTCTGTACACGCTAGATTTATTTGACACTGTAATCCACTGTCTGTACACGCTAGATTTATTTGACACTGTAATCCACTGTCTGTACACGCTAGATTTATTTGACACTGTAATCCACTGTCTGTACACGCTAGATTTATTTGACACTGTAGTCCACTGTCTGTACACGCTAGATTTATTTGACACTGTAATCCACTGTCTGTACACGCTAGATTTATTTGACACTGTAATCCACTGTCTGTACACGCTAGATTTATTTGACACTGTAATCCACTGTCTGTACACGCTAGATTTATTTGACACTGTAATCCACTGTCTGTACACGCTAGATTTATTTGACACTGTAATCCGCTGTCTGTACACGCTAGATTTATTTGACACTGTAATCCACTGTCTGTACACGCTAGATTTATTTGACACTGTAATCCACTGTCTGTACACGCTAGATTTATTTGACACTGTAATCCACTGTCTGTACACGCTAGATTTATTTGACACTGTAATCCACTGTCTGTACACGCTAGATTTATTTGACACTGTAATCCACTGTCTGTACACGCTAGATTTATTTGACACTGTAATCCACTGTCTGTACACGCTAGATTTATTTGACACTGTAATCCACTGTCTGTACACGCTAGATTTATTTGACACTGTAATCCACTGTCTGTACACGCTAGATTTATTTGACACTGTAATCCACTGTCTGTACACGCTAGATTTATTTGACACTGTAATCCACTGTCTGTACACGCTAGATTTATTTGACACTGTAATCCACTGTCTGTACACGCTAGATTTATTTGACACTGTAATCCACTGTCTGTACACGCTAGATTTATTTGACACTGTAATCCACTGTTTGTACACACTAGATTTATCTGACACTGTAGTCCGCTGTCTGTACACGCTAGATTTATTTGACACTGTAATCCACTGTCTGTACACGCTAGATTTATTTGACACTGTAGTCCACTGTCTGTACACGCTAGATTTATTTGAGTGTAATCCACTGTCTGTACACGCTAGATTTATTTGACACTGTAATCCACTGTCTGTACATGCTAGATTTATTTGACACTGTAATCCACTGTCTGTACATGCTAGATTTATTTGACACTGTAGTCCACTGTCTGTACACGCTAGATTTATTTGACACTGTAGTCCACTGTCTGTACACGCTAGATTTATTTGACACTGTAATCCGCTGTCTGTACACGCTAGATTTATTTGACACTGTAATCCGCTGTCTGTACACACTAGATTTATTTGACACTGTAATCCACTGTCTGTACACGCTAGATTTATTTGACACTGTAATCCACTGTCTGTACACGCTAGATTTATTTGACACTGTAATCCACTGTCTGTACACGCTAGATTTATTTGACACTGTAATCCACTGTCTGTACACGCTAGATTTATTTGACACTGTAATCCACTGTCTGTACACGCTAGATTTATTTGACACTGTAATCCACTGTCTGTACACGCTAGATTTATTTGACACTGTAATCCACTGTCTGTACACGCTAGATTTATTTGACACTGTAATCCACTGTCTGTACACGCTAGATTTATTTGACACTGTAATCCACTGTCTGTACACGCTAGATTTATTTGACACTGTAATCCACTGTCTGTACACGCTAGATTTATTTGACACTGTAATTCACTGTCTGTACACGCTAGATTTATTTGACACTGTAATTCACTGTCTGTACACGCTAGATTTATTTGACACTGTAATTCACTGTCTGTACACGCTAGATTTATTTGACACTGTAATTCACTGTCTGTACACGCTAGATTTATTTGACACTGTAATCCACTGTCTGTACACGCTAGATTTATTTGACACTGTAATCCACTGTCTGTACACGCTAGATTTATTTGACACTGTAATCCACTGTCTGTACACGCTAGATTTATTTGACACTGTAATCCACTGTCTGTACACGCTAGATTTATTTGACACTGTAATCCACTGTTTGTACACACTAGATTTATCTGACACTGTAATCCACTGTCTGTACACGCTAGATTTATTTGACACTGTAATCCACTGTCTGTACACGCTAGATTTATTTGACACTGTAATCCACTGTCTGTACACGCTAGATTTATTTGACACTGTAATCCACTGTCTGTACACGCTAGATTTATTTGACACTGTAATCCACTGTCTGTACACGCTAGATTTATTTGACACTGTAATCCACTGTCTGTACACGCTAGATTTATTTGACACTGTAGTCCACTGTCTGTACACGCTAGATTTATTTGACACTGTAATCCACTGTCTGTACACACTAGATTTATTTGACACTGTAATCCACTGTCTGTACACACTAGATTTATTTGACACTGTAATCCGCTGTCTGTACACGCTAGATTTATTTGACAGTGTAATCCACTGTCTGTACACGCTAGATTTATTTGACACTGTAGTCCACTGTCTGTACACGCTAGATTTATTTGACACTGTAATCCACTGTCTGTACACACTAGATTTATTTGACACTGTAATCCACTGTCTGTACACACTAGATTTATTTGACACTGTAATCCGCTGTCTGTACACGCTAGATTTATTTGACACTGTAATTCACTGTCTGTACACGCTAGATTTATTTGACACTGTAATCCACTGTCTGTACACGCTAGATTTATTTGACACTGTAATCCACTGTCTGTACACGCTAGATTTATTTGACACTGTAGTCCGCTGTCTGTACACGCTAGATTTATTTGACACTGTAATCCACTGTCTGTACACGCTAGATTTATTTGACACTGTAATCCACTGTCTGTACACGCTAGATTTATTTGACACTGTAATCCACTGTCTGTACACGCTAGATTTATTTGACACTGTAGTCCACTGTCTGTACACACTAGATTTATTTGACACTGTAATCCGCTGTCTGTACACACTAGATTTATTTGACACTGTAATCCGCTGTCTGTACACGCTAGATTTATTTGACACTGTAGTCCGCTGTCTGTACACGCTAGATTTATTTGACACTGTAATCCACTGTCTGTACACACTAGATTTATTTGACACTGTAATCCACTGTCTGTACACGCTAGATTTATTTGACACTGTAATCCGCTGTCTGTACACGCTAGATTTATTTGACACTGTAGTCCGCTGTCTGTACACGCTAGATTTATTTGACACTGTAATCCACTGTCTGTACACGCTAGATTTATTTGACACTGTAGTCCGCTGTCTCTACACGCTAGATTTATTTGACACTGTAGTCCACTGTCTGTACACGCTAGATTTATTTGACACTGTAGTCCACTGTCTGTACACGCTAGATTTATTTGACACTGTAATCCGCTGTCTGTACAAGCTAGATTTATTTGACACTGTAGTCCGCTGTCTGTACAAGCTAGATTTATTTGACACTGTAGTCCGCTGTCTGTACAAGCTAGATTTATTTGACACTGTAGTCCGCTGTCTGTACAAGCTAGATTTATTTGACACTGTAGTCCACTGTCTGTACACGCTAGATTTATTTGACACTGTAATTCACTGTCTGTACACGCTAGATTTATTTGACACTGTAGTCCACTGTCTGTACACGCTAGATTTATTTGACACTGTAGTCCGCTGTCTGTACACGCTAGATTTATTTGACACTGTAGTCCACTGTCTGTACACACTAGATTTATTTGACACTGTAATTCACTGTCTGTACATGCTAGATTTATTTGACACTGTAGTCCACTGTCTGTACACGCTAGATTTATTTGACACTGTAGTCCACTGTCTGTACACACTAGATTTATTTGACACTGTAATCCACTGTCTGTACACGCTAGATTTATTTGACACTGTAATTCACTGTCTGTACACGCTAGATTTATTTGACACTGTAATCCACTGTCTGTACACGCTAGATTTATTTGACACTGTAATCCACTGTCTGTACACGCTAGATTTATTTGACACTGTAATCCACTGTCTGTACACGCTAGATTTATTTGACACTGTAATTCACTGTCTGTACACGCTAGATTTATTTGACACTGTAATCCACTGTCTGTACACGCTAGATTTATTTGACACTGTAATCCACTGTCTGTACACGCTAGATTTATTTGACACTGTAATCCACTGTCTGTACACGCTAGATTTATTTGACACTGTAATCCACTGTCTGTACACGCTAGATTTATTTGACACTGTAATTCACTGTCTGTACACGCTAGATTTATTTGACACTGTAATCCACTGTCTGTACACGCTAGATTTATTTGACACTGTAATCCACTGTCTGTACACACTAGATTTATTTGACACTGTAATCCACTGTCTGTACACGCTAGATTTATTTGACACTGTAATCCACTGTCTGTACACGCTAGATTTATTTGACACTGTAATTCACTGTCTGTACACGCTAGATTTATTTGACACTGTAATCCACTGTCTGTACACGCTAGATTTATTTGACACTGTAATCCACTGTCTGTACACGCTAGATTTATTTGACACTGTAATCCACTGTCTGTACACGCTAGATTTATTTGACACTGTAATCCACTGTTTGTACACACTAGATTTATCTGACACTGTAGTCCGCTGTCTGTACACGCTAGATTTATTTGACACTGTAATCCACTGTCTGTACACGCTAGATTTATTTGACACTGTAGTCCACTGTCTGTACACGCTAGATTTATTTGAGTGTAATCCACTGTCTGTACACGCTAGATTTATTTGACACTGTAATCCACTGTCTGTACATGCTAGATTTATTTGACACTGTAATCCACTGTCTGTACATGCTAGATTTATTTGACACTGTAGTCCACTGTCTGTACACGCTAGATTTATTTGACACTGTAGTCCACTGTCTGTACACGCTAGATTTATTTGACACTGTAATCCGCTGTCTGTACACGCTAGATTTATTTGACACTGTAATCCGCTGTCTGTACACACTAGATTTATTTGACACTGTAATCCACTGTCTGTACACGCTAGATTTATTTGACACTGTAATCCACTGTCTGTACACGCTAGATTTATTTGACACTGTAATCCACTGTCTGTACACGCTAGATTTATTTGACACTGTAATCCACTGTCTGTACACGCTAGATTTATTTGACACTGTAATCCACTGTCTGTACACGCTAGATTTATTTGACACTGTAATCCACTGTCTGTACACGCTAGATTTATTTGACACTGTAATCCACTGTCTGTACACGCTAGATTTATTTGACACTGTAATCCACTGTCTGTACACGCTAGATTTATTTGACACTGTAATCCACTGTCTGTACACGCTAGATTTATTTGACACTGTAATCCACTGTCTGTACACGCTAGATTTATTTGACACTGTAATTCACTGTCTGTACACGCTAGATTTATTTGACACTGTAATTCACTGTCTGTACACACTAGATTTATTTGACACTGTAATCCACTGTCTGTACACACTAGATTTATTTGACACTGTAATCCGCTGTCTGTACACGCTAGATTTATTTGACAGTGTAATCCACTGTCTGTACACGCTAGATTTATTTGACACTGTAGTCCACTGTCTGTACACGCTATATTTATTTGACACTGTAATCCACTGTCTGTACACACTAGATTTATTTGACACTGTAATCCACTGTCTGTACACACTAGATTTATTTGACACTGTAATCCGCTGTCTGTACACGCTAGATTTATTTGACAGTGTAATCCACTGTCTGTACACGCTAGATTTATTTGACACTGTAGTCCTCTGTCTGTACACGCTAGATTTATTTGACACTGTAATTCACTGTCTGTACACGCTAGATTTATTTGACACTGTAATCCACTGTCTGTACACGCTAGATTTATTTGACACTGTAATCCACTGTCTGTACACGCTAGATTTATTTGACACTGTAGTCCGCTGTCTGTACACGCTAGATTTATTTGACACTGTAATCCACTGTCTGTACACGCTAGATTTATTTGACACTGTAATCCACTGTCTGTACACGCTAGATTTATTTGACACTGTAATCCACTGTCTGTACACGCTAGATTTATTTGACACTGTAGTCCACTGTCTGTACACACTAGATTTATTTGACACTGTAATCCGCTGTCTGTACACACTAGATTTATTTGACACTGTAATCCGCTGTCTGTACACGCTAGATTTATTTGACACTGTAGTCCGCTGTCTGTACACGCTAGATTTATTTGACACTGTAATCCACTGTCTGTACACACTAGATTTATTTGACACTGTAATCCACTGTCTGTACACGCTAGATTTATTTGACACTGTAATCCGCTGTCTGTACACGCTAGATTTATTTGACACTGTAGTCCGCTGTCTGTACACGCTAGATTTATTTGACACTGTAATCCACTGTCTGTACACGCTAGATTTATTTGACACTGTAGTCCGCTGTCTGTACACGCTAGATTTATTTGACACTGTAGTCCACTGTCTGTACACGCTAGATTTATTTGACACTGTAGTCCACTGTCTGTACACGCTAGATTTATTTGACACTGTAATCCGCTGTCTGTACAAGCTAGATTTATTTGACACTGTAGTCCGCTGTCTGTACAAGCTAGATTTATTTGACACTGTAGTCCGCTGTCTGTACAAGCTAGATTTATTTGACACTGTAGTCCGCTGTCTGTACAAGCTAGATTTATTTGACACTGTAATCCGCTGTCTGTACACGCTAGATTTATTTGACACTGTAATTCACTGTCTGTACACGCTAGATTTATTTGACATTGTAATCCACTGTCTGTACAAGCTAGATTTATTTGACACTGTAGTCCGCTGTCTGTACAAGCTAGATTTATTTGACACTGTAGTCCGCTGTCTGTACAAGCTAGATTTATTTGACACTGTAATCCGCTGTCTGTACACGCTAGATTTATTTGACACTGTAGTCCACTGTCTGTACACGCTAGATTTATTTGACACTGTAATCCACTGTCTGTACACACTAGATTTATTTGACACTGTAATCCGCTGTCTGTACACACTAGATTTATTTGACACTGTAGTCCACTGTCTGTACACGCTAGATTTATTTGACACTGTAATCCACTGTCTGTACACACTAGATTTATTTGACACTGTAGTCCACTGTCTGTACACACTAGATTTATTTGACATTGTAATCCACTGTCTGTACACACTAGATTTATTTGACACTGTAATCCACTGTCTGTACACACTAGATTTATTTGACACTGTAATCCACTGTCTGTACACACTAGATTTATTTGACATTGTAATCCACTGTCTGTACACGCTAGATTTATTTGACACTGTAATCCGCTGTCTGTACACGCTAGATTTATTTGACACTGTAATCCACTGTCTGTACACACTAGATTTATTTGACACTGTAATCCACTGTCTGTACACGCTAGATTTATTTGACACTGTAATCCGCTGTCTGTACACGCTAGATTTATTTGACACTGTAATCCACTGTCTGTACACACTAGATTTATTTGACACTGTAATCCACTGTCTGTACACGCTAGATTTATTTGACACTGTAGTCCGCTGTCTGTACAAGCTAGATTTATTTGACACTGTAATCCGCTGTCTGTACACACTAGATTTATTTGACACTGTAGTCCACTGTCTGTACACGCTAGATTTATTTGACACTGTAGTCCACTGTCTGTACACACTAGATTTATTTGACACTGTAATCCGCTGTCTGTACACGCTAGATTTATTTGACACTGTAGTCCACTGTCTGTACACGCTAGATTTATTTGACACTGTAATCCACTGTCTGTACACACTAGATTTATTTGACACTGTAATCCGCTGTCTGTACACACTAGATTTATTTGACACTGTAGTCCACTGTCTGTACACGCTAGATTTATTTGACACTGTAATCCGCTGTCTGTACACGCTAGATTTATTTGACACTGTAATCCACTGTCTGTACACACTAGATTTATTTGACACTGTAATCCACTGTCTGTACACGCTAGATTTATTTGACACTGTAATCCGCTGTCTGTACAAGCTAGATTTATTTGACACTGTAGTCCGCTGTCTGTACACACTAGATTTATTTGACACTGTAGTCCGCTGTCTGTACACGCTAGATTTATTTGACACTGTAATCCACTGTCTGTACACGCTAGATTTATTTGACACTGTAGTCACTGTCTGTACACGCTAGATTTATTTGACACTGTAATTCACTGTCTGTACACGCTAGATTTATTTGACACTGTAATCCACTGTCTGTACACGCTAGATTTATTTGACACTGTAATCCACTGTCTGTACACGCTAGATTTATTTGACACTGTAATCCACTGTCTGTACACGCTAGATTTATTTGACATTGTAATCCACTGTCTGTACACGCTAGATTTATTTGACACTGTAATCCACTGTCTGTACACGCTAGATTTATTTGACACTGTAATCCACTGTCTGTACACGCTAGATTTATTTGACATTGTAATCCACTGTCTGTACACGCTAGATTTATTTGACACTGTAATCCACTGTCTGTACACGCTAGATTTATTTGACACTGTAATCCACTGTCTGTACACACTAGATTTATTTGACACTGTAGTCCGCTGTCTGTACACGCTAGATTTATTTGACACTGTAATCCACTGTCTGTACACGCTAGATTTATTTGACACTGTAATCCACTGTCTGTACACGCTAGATTTATTTGACACTGTAATCCACTGTCTGTACACGCTAGATTTATTTGACACTGTAATCCACTGTCTGTACACGCTAGATTTATTTGACACTGTAATCCACTGTCTGTACACGCTAGATTTATTTGACACTGTAATCCACTGTCTGTACACGCTAGATTTATTTGACACTGTAGTCCGCTGTCTGTACAACTGTCTGCTAGATTTATTTGACACTGTAGTCCACTGTCTGTACACGCTAGATTTATTTGACACTGTAATCCACTGTCTGTACACGCTAGATTTATTTGACACTGTAGTCCACTGTCTGTACACGCTAGATTTATTTGACACTGTAATCCACTGTCTGTACACACTAGATTTATTTGACACTGTAATCCACTGTCTGTACACGCTAGATTTATTTGACACTGTAGTCCACTGTCTGTACACGCTAGATTTATTTGACACTGTAATCCACTGTCTGTACACACTAGATTTATTTGACACTGTAATCCACTGTCTGTACACGCTAGATTTATTTGACACTGTAATCCACTGTCTGTACACGCTAGATTTATTTGACACTGTAATCCACTGTCTGTACACGCTAGATTTATTTGACACTGTAATCCACTGTCTGTACACGCTAGATTTATTTGACACTGTAATCCACTGTCTGTACACGCTAGATTTATTTGACACTGTAATCCACTGTCTGTACACGCTAGATTTATTTGACACTGTAATCCACTGTCTGTACACGCTAGATTTATTTGACACTGTAATCCACTGTCTGTACACGCTAGATTTATTTGACACTGTAATCCACTGTCTGTACACGCTAGATTTATTTGACACTGTAATCCACTGTCTGTACACGCTAGATTTATTTGACACTGTAATCCACTGTTTGTACACACTAGATTTATCTGACACTGTAGTCCGCTGTCTGTACACGCTAGATTTATTTGACACTGTAATCCACTGTCTGTACACGCTAGATTTATTTGACACTGTAGTCCACTGTCTGTACACGCTAGATTTATTTGAGTGTAATCCACTGTCTGTACACGCTAGATTTATTTGACACTGTAATCCACTGTCTGTACATGCTAGATTTATTTGACACTGTAATCCACTGTCTGTACATGCTAGATTTATTTGACACTGTAGTCCACTGTCTGTACACGCTAGATTTATTTGACACTGTAGTCCACTGTCTGTACACGCTAGATTTATTTGACACTGTAATCCGCTGTCTGTACACGCTAGATTTATTTGACACTGTAATCCGCTGTCTGTACACACTAGATTTATTTGACACTGTAATCCACTGTCTGTACACGCTAGATTTATTTGACACTGTAATCCACTGTCTGTACACGCTAGATTTATTTGACACTGTAATCCACTGTCTGTACACGCTAGATTTATTTGACACTGTAATCCACTGTCTGTACACGCTAGATTTATTTGACACTGTAATCCACTGTCTGTACACGCTAGATTTATTTGACACTGTAATCCACTGTCTGTACACGCTAGATTTATTTGACACTGTAATCCACTGTCTGTACACGCTAGATTTATTTGACACTGTAATCCACTGTCTGTACACGCTAGATTTATTTGACACTGTAATCCACTGTCTGTACACGCTAGATTTATTTGACACTGTAATCCACTGTCTGTACACGCTAGATTTATTTGACACTGTAATTCACTGTCTGTACACGCTAGATTTATTTGACACTGTAATTCACTGTCTGTACACGCTAGATTTATTTGACACTGTAATTCACTGTCTGTACACGCTAGATTTATTTGACACTGTAATCCACTGTCTGTACACGCTAGATTTATTTGACACTGTAATCCACTGTCTGTACACGCTAGATTTATTTGACACTGTAATCCACTGTCTGTACACGCTAGATTTATTTGACACTGTAATCCACTGTCTGTACACGCTAGATTTATTTGACACTGTAATCCACTGTCTGTACACGCTAGATTTATTTGACACTGTAATCCACTGTTTGTACACACTAGTGACACTGTAATCCACTGTCTGTACACGCTAGATTTATTTGACACTGTAATCCACTGTCTGTACACGCTAGATTTATTTGACACTGTAATCCACTGTCTGTACACGCTAGATTTATTTGACACTGTAATCCACTGTCTGTACACGCTAGATTTATTTGACACTGTAATCCACTGTCTGTACACGCTAGATTTATTTGACACTGTAATCCACTGTCTGTACACGCTAGATTTATTTGACACTGTAGTCCACTGTCTGTACACGCTATATTTATTTGACACTGTAGTCCACTGTCTGTACACACTAGATTTATTTGACACTGTAATCCACTGTCTGTACACACTAGATTTATTTGACACTGTAATCCGCTGTCTGTACACGCTAGATTTATTTGACAGTGTAATCCACTGTCTGTACACGCTAGATTTATTTGACACTGTAGTCCACTGTCTGTACACGCTATATTTATTTGACACTGTAATCCACTGTCTGTACACACTAGATTTATTTGACACTGTAATCCACTGTCTGTACACACTAGATTTATTTGACACTGTAATCCGCTGTCTGTACACGCTAGATTTATTTGACACTGTCTGTGTAATTGACACTGTACTGTCTGTACACGCTAGATTTATTTGACACTGTAATCCACTGTCTGTACACGCTAGATTTATTTGACACTGTACTGTCTGTCCGCTGTCTGTACACGCTAGATTTATTTGACACTGTAATCCACTGTCTGTACACGCTAGATTTATTTGACACTGTAATCCACTGTCTGTACACGCTAGATTTATTTGACACTGTAATCCACTGTCTGTACACGCTAGATTTATTTGACACTGTAGTCCACTGTCTGTACACACTAGATTTATTTGACACTGTAATCCGCTGTCTGTACACACTAGATTTATTTGACACTGTAATCCGCTGTCTGTACACGCTAGATTTATTTGACACTGTAGTCCGCTGTCTGTACACGCTAGATTTATTTGACACTGTAATCCACTGTCTGTACACACTAGATTTATTTGACACTGTAATCCACTGTCTGTACACGCTAGATTTATTTGACACTGTAATCCGCTGTCTGTACACGCTAGATTTATTTGACACTGTAGTCCGCTGTCTGTACACGCTAGATTTATTTGACACTGTAATCCACTGTCTGTACACGCTAGATTTATTTGACACTGTAGTCCGCTGTCTGTACACGCTAGATTTATTTGACACTGTAGTCCACTGTCTGTACACGCTAGATTTATTTGACACTGTAGTCCACTGTCTGTACACGCTAGATTTATTTGACACTGTAATCCGCTGTCTGTACAAGCTAGATTTATTTGACACTGTAGTCCGCTGTCTGTACAAGCTAGATTTATTTGACACTGTAGTCCGCTGTCTGTACAAGCTAGATTTATTTGACACTGTAGTCCGCTGTCTGTACAAGCTAGATTTATTTGACACTGTAATCCACTGTCTGTACACGCTAGATTTATTTGACACTGTAATTCACTGTCTGTACACGCTAGATTTATTTGACACTGTAATCCGCTGTCTGTACACGCTAGATTTATTTGACACTGTAGTCCGCTGTCTGTACACGCTAGATTTATTTGACACTGTAATCCACTGTCTGTACACGCTAGATTTATTTGACACTGTAATTCACTGTCTGTACACTGTCTGCTAGATTTATTTGACACTGTAATCCACTGTCTGTACACGCTAGATTTATTTGACACTGTAGTCCACTGTCTGTACACGCTAGATTTATTTGACACTGTAATCCACTGTCTGTACACACTAGATTTATTTGACACTGTAATCCACTGTCTGTACACGCTAGATTTATTTGACACTGTAATCCACTGTCTGTACACGCTAGATTTATTTGACACTGTAATCCACTGTCTGTACACGCTAGATTTATTTGACACTGTAATCCACTGTCTGTACACGCTAGATTTATTTGACACTGTAATCCACTGTCTGTACACGCTAGATTTATTTGACACTGTAATTTGACACTGTCTGTCTGTACACGCTAGATTTATTTGACACTGTAATCCACTGTCTGTACACGCTAGATTTATTTGACACTGTAATCCACTGTCTGTACACGCTAGATTTATTTGACACTGTAATCCACTGTCTGTACACGCTAGATTTATTTGACACTGTAATTCACTGTCTGTACACGCTAGATTTATTTGACACTGTAATCCACTGTCTGTACACGCTAGATTTATTTGACACTGTAATCCACTGTCTGTACACACTAGATTTATTTGACACTGTAATCCACTGTCTGTACACGCTAGATTTATTTGACACTGTAATCCACTGTCTGTACACGCTAGATTTATTTGACACTGTAATCCACTGTCTGTACACGCTAGATTTATTTGACACTGTAATCCACTGTCTGTACACGCTAGATTTATTTGACACTGTAATCCACTGTCTGTACACGCTAGATTTATTTGACACTGTAATCCACTGTCTGTACACGCTAGATTTATTTGACACTGTAATCCACTGTCTGTACACACTAGATTTATTTGACACTGTAGTCCGCTGTCTGTACACGCTAGATTTATTTGACACTGTAATCCACTGTCTGTACACGCTAGATTTATTTGACACTGTAGTCCACTGTCTGTACACGCTAGATTTATTTGACAGTGTAATCCACTGTCTGTACACGCTAGATTTATTTGACACTGTAATCCACTGTCTGTACATGCTAGATTTATTTGACACTGTAATCCACTGTCTGTACATGCTAGATTTATTTGACACTGTAGTCCACTGTCTGTACACGCTAGATTTATTTGACACTGTAGTCCACTGTCTGTACACGCTAGATTTATTTGACACTGTAATCCGCTGTCTGTACACTGTCGCTAGATTTATTTGACACTGTAATCCGCTGTCTGTACACACTAGATTTATTTGACACTGTAATCCACTGTCTGTACACGCTAGATTTATTTGACACTGTAATCCACTGTCTGTACACGCTAGATTTATTTGACACTGTAATCCACTGTCTGTACACGCTAGATTTATTTGACACTGTAATCCACTGTCTGTACACGCTAGATTTATTTGACACTGTAATCCACTGTCTGTACACGCTAGATTTATTTGACACTGTAATCCACTGTCTGTACACGCTAGATTTATTTGACACTGTAATCCACTGTCTGTACACGCTAGATTTATTTGACACTGTAATCCACTGTCTGTACACGCTAGATTTATTTGACACTGTAATCCACTGTCTGTACACGCTAGATTTATTTGACACTGTAATCCACTGTCTGTACACGCTAGATTTATTTGACACTGTAATTCACTGTCTGTACACGCTAGATTTATTTGACACTGTAATCCACTGTCTGTACACACTAGATTTATTTGACACTGTAATCCACTGTCTGTACACACTAGATTTATTTGACACTGTAATCCACTGTCTGTACACGCTAGATTTATTTGACAGTGTAATCCACTGTCTGTACACGCTAGATTTATTTGACACTGTAGTCCACTGTCTGTACACGCTATATTTATTTGACACTGTAATCCACTGTCTGTACACACTAGATTTATTTGACACTGTAATCCACTGTCTGTACACACTAGATTTATTTGACACTGTAATCCGCTGTCTGTACACGCTAGATTTATTTGACAGTGTAATCCACTGTCTGTACACGCTAGATTTATTTGACACTGTAGTCCTCTGTCTGTACACGCTAGATTTATTTGACACTGTAATTCACTGTCTGTACACGCTAGATTTATTTGACACTGTAATCCACTGTCTGTACACGCTAGATTTATTTGACACTGTAATCCACTGTCTGTACACGCTAGATTTATTTGACACTGTAGTCCGCTGTCTGTACACGCTAGATTTATTTGACACTGTAATCCACTGTCTGTACACGCTAGATTTATTTGACACTGTAATCCACTGTCTGTACACGCTAGATTTATTTGACACTGTAATCCACTGTCTGTACACGCTAGATTTATTTGACACTGTAGTCCACTGTCTGTACACACTAGATTTATTTGACACTGTAATCCGCTGTCTGTACACACTAGATTTATTTGACACTGTAATCCGCTGTCTGTACACGCTAGATTTATTTGACACTGTAGTCCGCTGTCTGTACACGCTAGATTTATTTGACACTGTAATCCACTGTCTGTACACACTAGATTTATTTGACACTGTAATCCACTGTCTGTACACGCTAGATTTATTTGACACTGTAATCCGCTGTCTGTACACGCTAGATTTATTTGACACTGTAGTCCGCTGTCTGTACACGCTAGATTTATTTGACACTGTAATCCACTGTCTGTACACGCTAGATTTATTTGACACTGTAGTCCGCTGTCTGTACACGCTAGATTTATTTGACACTGTAGTCCACTGTCTGTACACGCTAGATTTATTTGACACTGTAGTCCACTGTCTGTACACGCTAGATTTATTTGACACTGTAATCCGCTGTCTGTACAAGCTAGATTTATTTGACACTGTAGTCCGCTGTCTGTACAAGCTAGATTTATTTGACACTGTAGTCCGCTGTCTGTACAAGCTAGATTTATTTGACACTGTAGTCCGCTGTCTGTACAAGCTAGATTTATTTGACACTGTAATCCGCTGTCTGTACACGCTAGATTTATTTGACACTGTAATTCACTGTCTGTACACGCTAGATTTATTTGACATTGTAATCCACTGTCTGTACAAGCTAGATTTATTTGACACTGTAGTCCGCTGTCTGTACAAGCTAGATTTATTTGACACTGTAGTCCGCTGTCTGTACAAGCTAGATTTATTTGACACTGTAATCCGCTGTCTGTACACGCTAGATTTATTTGACACTGTAGTCCACTGTCTGTACACGCTAGATTTATTTGACACTGTAATCCACTGTCTGTACACACTAGATTTATTTGACACTGTAATCCGCTGTCTGTACACACTAGATTTATTTGACACTGTAGTCCACTGTCTGTACACGCTAGATTTATTTGACACTGTAATCCACTGTCTGTACACACTAGATTTATTTGACACTGTAGTCCACTGTCTGTACACACTAGATTTATTTGACATTGTAATCCACTGTCTGTACACACTAGATTTATTTGACACTGTAATCCACTGTCTGTACACACTAGATTTATTTGACACTGTAATCCACTGTCTGTACACACTAGATTTATTTGACATTGTAATCCACTGTCTGTACACGCTAGATTTATTTGACACTGTAATCCGCTGTCTGTACACGCTAGATTTATTTGACACTGTAATCCACTGTCTGTACACACTAGATTTATTTGACACTGTAATCCACTGTCTGTACACGCTAGATTTATTTGACACTGTAATCCGCTGTCTGTACACGCTAGATTTATTTGACACTGTAATCCACTGTCTGTACACACTAGATTTATTTGACACTGTAATCCACTGTCTGTACACGCTAGATTTATTTGACACTGTAGTCCGCTGTCTGTACAAGCTAGATTTATTTGACACTGTAATCCGCTGTCTGTACACACTAGATTTATTTGACACTGTAGTCCACTGTCTGTACACGCTAGATTTATTTGACACTGTAGTCCACTGTCTGTACACACTAGATTTATTTGACACTGTAATCCGCTGTCTGTACACGCTAGATTTATTTGACACTGTAGTCCACTGTCTGTACACGCTAGATTTATTTGACACTGTAATCCACTGTCTGTACACACTAGATTTATTTGACACTGTAATCCGCTGTCTGTACACACTAGATTTATTTGACACTGTAATCCACTGTCTGTACACGCTAGATTTATTTGACACTGTAATCCACTGTCTGTACACGCTAGATTTATTTGACACTGTAATCCACTGTCTGTACACGCTAGATTTATTTGACACTGTAATCCACTGTCTGTACACGCTAGATTTATTTGACACTGTAATCCACTGTCTGTACACGCTAGATTTATTTGACACTGTAATCCACTGTCTGTACAAGCTAGATTTATTTGACACTGTAGTCCGCTGTCTGTACACGCTAGATTTATTTGACACTGTAATCCACTGTCTGTACACGCTAGATTTATTTGACACTGTAATCCACTGTCTGTACACGCTAGATTTATTTGACACTGTAATCCACTGTCTGTACACGCTAGATTTATTTGACACTGTAATCCACTGTCTGTACACGCTAGATTTATTTGACACTGTAATCCACTGTCTGTACACGCTAGATTTATTTGACACTGTAATCCACTGTCTGTACACGCTAGATTTATTTGACACTGTAATCCACTGTCTGTACACGCTAGATTTATTTGACACTGTAATCCACTGTCTGTACACGCTAGATTTATTTGACACTGTAATCCACTGTCTGTACACGCTAGATTTATTTGACACTGTAATCCACTGTCTGTACACGCTAGATTTATTTGACACTGTAATCCACTGTCTGTACACGCTAGATTTATTTGACACTGTAATCCACTGTCTGTACACGCTAGATTTATTTGACACTGTAGTCCGCTGTCTGTACACGCTAGATTTATTTGACACTGTAATCCACTGTCTGTACACGCTAGATTTATTTGACACTGTAATCCACTGTCTGTACACACTAGATTTATTTGACACTGTAATCCACTGTCTGTACACGCTAGATTTATTTGACACTGTAATCCACTGTCTGTACACGCTAGATTTATTTGACACTGTAATCCACTGTCTGTACACGCTAGATTTATTTGACACTGTAATCCACTGTCTGTACACGCTAGATTTATTTGACACTGTAGTCCGCTGTCTGTACAAGCTAGATTTATTTGACACTGTAGTCCGCTGTCTGTACACGCTAGATTTATTTGACACTGTATTTATTTCCTGCTGTCTGTACACGCTAGATTTATTTGACACTGTAGTCCACTGTCTGTACACGCTAGATTTATTTGACACTGTAATCCACTGTCTGTACACACTAGATTTATTTGACACTGTAATCCATGCTGTCTGTACACGCTAGATTTATTTGACACTGTAATCCACTGTCTGTACACGCTAGATTTATTTGACACTGTAATCCACTGTCTGTACACGCTAGATTTATTTGACACTGTACTGTCCACTGTCTGTACACGCTAGATTTATTTGACACTGTAATCCACTGTCTGTACACGCTAGATTTATTTGACACTGTAATCCACTGTCTGTACACGCTAGATTTATTTGACACTGTAATCCACTGTCTGTACACGCTAGATTTATTTGACACTGTAATCCACTGTCTGTACACGCTAGATTTATTTGACACTGTAATCCACTGTCTGTACACGCTAGATTTATTTGACACTGTAATCCACTGTCTGTACACGCTAGATTTATTTGACACTGTAATCCACTGTCTGTACACGCTAGATTTATTTGACACTGTAATCCACTGTCTGTACACGCTAGATTTATTTGACACTGTAATCCACTGTCTGTACACGCTAGATTTATTTGACACTGTAATCCACTGTTTGTACACACTAGATTTATCTGACACTGTAGTCCGCTGTCTGTACACGCTAGATTTATTTGACACTGTAATCCACTGTCTGTACACGCTAGATTTATTTGACACTGTAGTCCACTGTCTGTACACGCTAGATTTATTTGACACTGTAATCCACTGTCTGTACACGCTAGATTTATTTGACACTGTAATCCACTGTCTGTACACTGTCTGTACACGCTAGATTTATTTGACACTGTAATCCACTGTCTGTACATGCTAGATTTATTTGACACTGTAATCCACTGTCTGTACACGCTAGATTTATTTGACACTGTAGTCCACTGTCTGTACACGCTAGATTTATTTGACACTGTAATCCACTGTCTGTACACGCTAGATTTATTTGACACTGTAATCCGCTGTCTGTACACGCTAGATTTATTTGACACTGTAATCCACTGTCTGTACACGCTAGATTTATTTGACACTGTAATCCACTGTCTGTACACGCTAGATTTATTTGACACTGTAATCCACTGTCTGTACACGCTAGATTTATTTGACACTGTAATCCACTGTCTGTACACGCTAGATTTATTTGACACTGTAATCCACTGTCTGTACACGCTAGATTTATTTGACACTGTAATCCACTGTCTGTACACGCTAGATTTATTTGACACTGTAATCCACTGTCTGTACACGCTAGATTTATTTGACACTGTAATCCACTGTCTGTACACGCTAGATTTATTTGACACTGTAATCCACTGTCTGTACACGCTAGATTTATTTGACACTGTAATCCACTGTCTGTACACGCTAGATTTATTTGACACTGTAATCCACTGTCTGTACACGCTAGATTTATTTGACACTGTAATTCACTGTCTGTACACGCTAGATTTATTTGACACTGTAATTCACTGTCTGTACACGCTAGATTTATTTGACACTGTAATCCACTGTCTGTACACGCTAGATTTATTTGACACTGTAATCCACTGTCTGTACACGCTAGATTTATTTGACACTGTAATCCACTGTCTGTACACGCTAGATTTATTTGACACTGTAATCCACTGTCTGTACACGCTAGATTTATTTGACACTGTAATCCACTGTCTGTACACGCTAGATTTATTTGACACTGTAATCCACTGTTTGTACACACTAGATTTATCTGACACTGTAATCCACTGTCTGTACACGCTAGATTTATTTGACACTGTAATCCACTGTCTGTACACGCTAGATTTATTTGACACTGTAATCCACTGTCTGTACACGCTAGATTTATTTGACACTGTAATCCACTGTCTGTACACGCTAGATTTATTTGACACTGTAATCCACTGTCTGTACACGCTAGATTTATTTGACACTGTAATCCACTGTCTGTACACGCTAGATTTATTTGACACTGTAATCCACTGTCTGTACACGCTAGATTTATTTGACACTGTAATCCACTGTCTGTACACACTAGATTTATTTGACACTGTAATCCACTGTCTGTACACACTAGATTTATTTGACACTGTAATCCACTGTCTGTACACGCTAGATTTATTTGACACTGTAATCCACTGTCTGTACACGCTAGATTTATTTTGTAATCCACTGTCTGTACACGCTAGATTTATTTGACACTGTAATCCACTGTCTGTACACACTAGATTTATTTGACACTGTAATCCACTGTCTGTACACACTAGATTTATTTGACACTGTAATCCGCTGTCTGTACACGCTAGATTTATTTGACACTGTCTGTGTAATCCGCTGTCTGTACACGCTAGATTTATTTGACACTGTAATTCACTGTCTGTACACGCTAGATTTATTTGACACTGTAATCCACTGTCTGTACACGCTAGATTTATTTGACACTGTAGTCCGCTGTCTGTACACGCTAGATTTATTTGACACTGTAATCCACTGTCTGTACACGCTAGATTTATTTGACACTGTAATCCACTGTCTGTACACGCTAGATTTATTTGACACTGTAATCCACTGTCTGTACACGCTAGATTTATTTGACACTGTAGTCCACTGTCTGTACACACTAGATTTATTTGACACTGTAATCCGCTGTCTGTACACACTAGATTTATTTGACACTGTAATCCGCTGTCTGTACACGCTAGATTTATTTGACACTGTAGTCCGCTGTCTGTACACGCTAGATTTATTTGACACTGTAATCCACTGTCTGTACACACTAGATTTATTTGACACTGTAATCCACTGTCTGTACACGCTAGATTTATTTGACACTGTAATCCGCTGTCTGTACACGCTAGATTTATTTGACACTGTAGTCCGCTGTCTGTACACGCTAGATTTATTTGACACTGTAATCCACTGTCTGTACACGCTAGATTTATTTGACACTGTAGTCCGCTGTCTGTACACGCTAGATTTATTTGACACTGTAGTCCACTGTCTGTACACGCTAGATTTATTTGACACTGTAGTCCACTGTCTGTACACGCTAGATTTATTTGACACTGTAATCCGCTGTCTGTACAAGCTAGATTTATTTGACACTGTAGTCCGCTGTCTGTACAAGCTAGATTTATTTGACACTGTAGTCCGCTGTCTGTACAAGCTAGATTTATTTGACACTGTAGTCCGCTGTCTGTACAAGCTAGATTTATTTGACACTGTAGTCCGCTGTCTGTACACGCTAGATTTATTTGACACTGTAATCCACTGTCTGTACACGCTAGATTTATTTGACACTGTAATCCACTGTCTGTACACGCTAGATTTATTTGACACTGTAGTCCGCTGTCTGTACACGCTAGATTTATTTGACACTGTAGTCCACTGTCTGTACACGCTAGATTTATTTGACACTGTAATCCACTGTCTGTACACGCTAGATTTATTTGACACTGTAGTCCACTGTCTGTACACGCTAGATTTATTTGACACTGTAGTCCACTGTCTGTACACACTAGATTTATTTGACACTGTAATCCACTGTCTGTACACGCTAGATTTATTTGACACTGTAATCCACTGTCTGTACACGCTAGATTTATTTGACACTGTAATCCACTGTCTGTACACGCTAGATTTATTTGACACTGTAATCCACTGTCTGTACACGCTAGATTTATTTGACACTGTAATCCACTGTCTGTACACGCTAGATTTATTTGACACTGTAATTCACTGTCTGTACACGCTAGATTTATTTGACACTGTAATCCACTGTCTGTACACGCTAGATTTATTTGACACTGTAATCCACTGTCTGTACACGCTAGATTTATTTGACACTGTAATCCACTGTCTGTACACGCTAGATTTATTTGACACTGTAATCCACTGTCTGTACACGCTAGATTTATTTGACACTGTAATTCACTGTCTGTACACGCTAGATTTATTTGACACTGTAATCCACTGTCTGTACACGCTAGATTTATTTGACACTGTAATCCACTGTCTGTACACACTAGATTTATTTGACACTGTAATCCACTGTCTGTACACGCTAGATTTATTTGACACTGTAATCCACTGTCTGTACACGCTAGATTTATTTGACACTGTAATTCACTGTCTGTACACGCTAGATTTATTTGACACTGTAATCCACTGTCTGTACACGCTAGATTTATTTGACACTGTAATCCACTGTCTGTACACGCTAGATTTATTTGACACTGTAATCCACTGTCTGTACACGCTAGATTTATTTGACACTGTAATCCACTGTTTGTACACACTAGATTTATCTGACACTGTAGTCCGCTGTCTGTACACGCTAGATTTATTTGACACTGTAATCCACTGTCTGTACACGCTAGATTTATTTGACACTGTAGTCCACTGTCTGTACACGCTAGATTTATTTGAGTGTAATCCACTGTCTGTACACGCTAGATTTATTTGACACTGTAATCCACTGTCTGTACATGCTAGATTTATTTGACACTGTAATCCACTGTCTGTACATGCTAGATTTATTTGACACTGTAGTCCACTGTCTGTACACGCTAGATTTATTTGACACTGTAGTCCACTGTCTGTACACGCTAGATTTATTTGACACTGTAATCCGCTGTCTGTACCACGCTAGATTTATTTGACACTGTAATCCGCTGTCTGTACACACTAGATTTATTTGACACTGTAATCCACTGTCTGTACACGCTAGATTTATTTGACACTGTAATCCACTGTCTGTACACGCTAGATTTATTTGACACTGTAATCCACTGTCTGTACACGCTAGATTTATTTGACACTGTAATCCACTGTCTGTACACGCTAGATTTATTTGACACTGTAATCCACTGTCTGTACACGCTAGATTTATTTGACACTGTAATCCACTGTCTGTACACGCTAGATTTATTTGACACTGTAATCCACTGTCTGTACACGCTAGATTTATTTGACACTGTAATCCACTGTCTGTACACGCTAGATTTATTTGACACTGTAATCCACTGTCTGTACACGCTAGATTTATTTGACACTGTAATCCACTGTCTGTACACGCTAGATTTATTTGACACTGTAATTCACTGTCTGTACACGCTAGATTTATTTGACACTGTAATTCACTGTCTGTACACACTAGATTTATTTGACACTGTAATCCACTGTCTGTACACACTAGATTTATTTGACACTGTAATCCGCTGTCTGTACACGCTAGATTTATTTGACAGTGTAATCCACTGTCTGTACACGCTAGATTTATTTGACACTGTAGTCCACTGTCTGTACACGCTATATTTATTTGACACTGTAATCCACTGTCTGTACACACTAGATTTATTTGACACTGTAATCCACTGTCTGTACACACTAGATTTATTTGACACTGTAATCCGCTGTCTGTACACGCTAGATTTATTTGACAGTGTAATCCACTGTCTGTACACGCTAGATTTATTTGACACTGTAGTCCTCTGTCTGTACACGCTAGATTTATTTGACACTGTAATTCACTGTCTGTACACGCTAGATTTATTTGACACTGTAATCCACTGTCTGTACACGCTAGATTTATTTGACACTGTAATCCACTGTCTGTACACGCTAGATTTATTTGACACTGTAGTCCGCTGTCTGTACACGCTAGATTTATTTGACACTGTAATCCACTGTCTGTACACGCTAGATTTATTTGACACTGTAATCCACTGTCTGTACACGCTAGATTTATTTGACACTGTAATCCACTGTCTGTACACGCTAGATTTATTTGACACTGTAGTCCACTGTCTGTACACACTAGATTTATTTGACACTGTAATCCGCTGTCTGTACACACTAGATTTATTTGACACTGTAATCCGCTGTCTGTACACGCTAGATTTATTTGACACTGTAGTCCGCTGTCTGTACACGCTAGATTTATTTGACACTGTAATCCACTGTCTGTACACACTAGATTTATTTGACACTGTAATCCACTGTCTGTACACGCTAGATTTATTTGACACTGTAATCCGCTGTCTGTACACGCTAGATTTATTTGACACTGTAGTCCGCTGTCTGTACACGCTAGATTTATTTGACACTGTAATCCACTGTCTGTACACGCTAGATTTATTTGACACTGTAGTCCGCTGTCTCTACACGCTAGATTTATTTGACACTGTAGTCCACTGTCTGTACACGCTAGATTTATTTGACACTGTAGTCCACTGTCTGTACACGCTAGATTTATTTGACACTGTAATCCGCTGTCTGTACAAGCTAGATTTATTTGACACTGTAGTCCGCTGTCTGTACAAGCTAGATTTATTTGACACTGTAGTCCGCTGTCTGTACAAGCTAGATTTATTTGACACTGTAGTCCGCTGTCTGTACAAGCTAGATTTATTTGACACTGTAATCCGCTGTCTGTACACGCTAGATTTATTTGACACTGTAATTCACTGTCTGTACACGCTAGATTTATTTGACATTGTAATCCACTGTCTGTACAAGCTAGATTTATTTGACACTGTAGTCCGCTGTCTGTACAAGCTAGATTTATTTGACACTGTAGTCCGCTGTCTGTACAAGCTAGATTTATTTGACACTGTAATCCGCTGTCTGTACACGCTAGATTTATTTGACACTGTAGTCCACTGTCTGTACACGCTAGATTTATTTGACACTGTAATCCACTGTCTGTACACACTAGATTTATTTGACACTGTAATCCGCTGTCTGTACACACTAGATTTATTTGACACTGTAGTCCACTGTCTGTACACGCTAGATTTATTTGACACTGTAATCCACTGTCTGTACACACTAGATTTATTTGACACTGTAGTCCACTGTCTGTACACACTAGATTTATTTGACATTGTAATCCACTGTCTGTACACACTAGATTTATTTGACACTGTAATCCACTGTCTGTACACACTAGATTTATTTGACACTGTAATCCACTGTCTGTACACACTAGATTTATTTGACATTGTAATCCACTGTCTGTACACGCTAGATTTATTTGACACTGTAATCCGCTGTCTGTACACGCTAGATTTATTTGACACTGTAATCCACTGTCTGTACACACTAGATTTATTTGACACTGTAATCCACTGTCTGTACACGCTAGATTTATTTGACACTGTAATCCGCTGTCTGTACACGCTAGATTTATTTGACACTGTAATCCACTGTCTGTACACACTAGATTTATTTGACACTGTAATCCACTGTCTGTACACGCTAGATTTATTTGACACTGTAGTCCGCTGTCTGTACAAGCTAGATTTATTTGACACTGTAATCCGCTGTCTGTACACACTAGATTTATTTGACACTGTAGTCCACTGTCTGTACACGCTAGATTTATTTGACACTGTAGTCCACTGTCTGTACACACTAGATTTATTTGACACTGTAATCCGCTGTCTGTACACGCTAGATTTATTTGACACTGTAGTCCACTGTCTGTACACGCTAGATTTATTTGACACTGTAATCCACTGTCTGTACACACTAGATTTATTTGACACTGTAATCCGCTGTCTGTACACACTAGATTTATTTGACACTGTAATTCACTGTCTGTACACGCTAGATTTATTTGACACTGTAATCCACTGTCTGTACACGCTAGATTTATTTGACACTGTAATCCACTGTCTGTACACGCTAGATTTATTTGACACTGTAATCCACTGTCTGTACACGCTAGATTTATTTGACACTGTAGTCCACTGTCTGTACACGCTAGATTTATTTGACACTGTAATCCGCTGTCTGTACACACTAGATTTATTTGACACTGTAGTCCGCTGTCTGTACACGCTAGATTTATTTGACATTGTAATCCACTGTCTGTACACGCTAGATTTATTTGACACTGTAATCCACTGTCTGTACACGCTAGATTTATTTGACACTGTAGTCCACTGTCTGTACACGCTAGATTTATTTGACACTGTAATCCACTGTCTGTACACGCTAGATTTATTTGACACTGTAATCCACTGTCTGTACACGCTAGATTTATTTGACACTGTAATCCACTGTCTGTACACGCTAGATTTATTTGACACTGTAATCCACTGTCTGTACACGCTAGATTTATTTGACACTGTAATCCACTGTCTGTACACGCTAGATTTATTTGACACTGTAATCCACTGTCTGTACACGCTAGATTTATTTGACACTGTAATCCACTGTCTGTACACGCTAGATTTATTTGACACTGTAATCCACTGTCTGTACACGCTAGATTTATTTGACACTGTAATCCACTGTCTGTACACGCTAGATTTATTTGACACTGTAGTCCGCTGTCTGTACACGCTAGATTTATTTGACACTGTAATCCACTGTCTGTACACGCTAGATTTATTTGACACTGTAATCCACTGTCTGTACACGCTAGATTTATTTGACACTGTAATCCACTGTCTGTACACGCTAGATTTATTTGACACTGTAATCCACTGTCTGTACACGCTAGATTTATTTGACACTGTAATCCACTGTCTGTACACGCTAGATTTATTTGACACTGTAATCCACTGTCTGTACACGCTAGATTTATTTGACACTGTAGTCCGCTGTCTGTACAAGCTAGATTTATTTGACACTGTAGTCCGCTGTCTGTACACGCTAGATTTATTTGACACTGTAATCCACTGTCTGTACACGCTAGATTTATTTGACACTGTAATCCACTGTCTGTACACGCTAGATTTATTTGACACTGTAATCCACTGTCTGTACACGCTAGATTTATTTGACACTGTAATCCACTGTCTGTACACACTAGATTTATTTGACACTGTAATCCACTGTCTGTACACGCTAGATTTATTTGACACTGTAATCCACTGTCTGTACACACGCTAGATTTATTTGACACTGTAATCCACTGTCTGTACACGCTAGATTTATTTGACACTGTAATCCACTGTCTGTACACGCTAGATTTATTTGACACTGTAATCCACTGTCTGTACACGCTAGATTTATTTGACACTGTAATCCACTGTCTGTACACACGCTAGATTTATTTGACACTGTAATCCACTGTCTGTACACGCTAGATTTATTTGACACTGTAATCCACTGTCTGTACACGCTAGATTTATTTGACACTGTAATCCACTGTCTGTACACGCTAGATTTATTTGACACTGTAATCCACTGTCTGTACACGCTAGATTTATTTGACACTGTAATCCACTGTCTGTACACGCTAGATTTATTTGACACTGTAATCCACTGTCTGTACACGCTAGATTTATTTGACACTGTAATCCACTGTTTGTACACACTAGATTTATCTGACACTGTAGTCCGCTGTCTGTACACGCTAGATTTATTTGACACTGTAATCCACTGTCTGTACACGCTAGATTTATTTGACACTGTAGTCCACTGTCTGTACACGCTAGATTTATTTGAGTGTAATCCACTGTCTGTACACGCTAGATTTATTTGACACTGTAATCCACTGTCTGTACATGCTAGATTTATTTGACACTGTAATCCACTGTCTGTACATGCTAGATTTATTTGACACTGTAGTCCACTGTCTGTACACGCTAGATTTATTTGACACTGTAGTCCACTGTCTGTACACGCTAGATTTATTTGACACTGTAATCCGCTGTCTGTACACGCTAGATTTATTTGACACTGTAATCCGCTGTCTGTACACACTAGATTTATTTGACACTGTAATCCACTGTCTGTACACGCTAGATTTATTTGACACTGTAATCCACTGTCTGTACACGCTAGATTTATTTGACACTGTAATCCACTGTCTGTACACGCTAGATTTATTTGACACTGTAATCCACTGTCTGTACACGCTAGATTTATTTGACACTGTAATCCACTGTCTGTACACGCTAGATTTATTTGACACTGTAATCCACTGTCTGTACACGCTAGATTTATTTGACACTGTAATCCACTGTCTGTACACGCTAGATTTATTTGACACTGTAATCCACTGTCTGTACACGCTAGATTTATTTGACACTGTAATCCACTGTCTGTACACGCTAGATTTATTTGACACTGTAATCCACTGTCTGTACACGCTAGATTTATTTGACACTGTAATTCACTGTCTGTACACGCTAGATTTATTTGACACTGTAATTCACTGTCTGTACACGCTAGATTTATTTGACACTGTAATTCACTGTCTGTACACGCTAGATTTATTTGACACTGTAATTCACTGTCTGTACACGCTAGATTTATTTGACACTGTAATCCACTGTCTGTACACGCTAGATTTATTTGACACTGTAATCCACTGTCTGTACACGCTAGATTTATTTGACACTGTAATCCACTGTCTGTACACGCTAGATTTATTTGACACTGTAATCCACTGTCTGTACACGCTAGATTTATGTTGACACTGTAATCCACTGTTTGTACACACTAGATTTATCTGACACTGTAATCCACTGTCTGTACACGCTAGATTTATTTGACACTGTAATCCACTGTCTGTACACGCTAGATTTATTTGACACTGTAATCCACTGTCTGTACACGCTAGATTTATTTGACACTGTAATCCACTGTCTGTACACGCTAGATTTATTTGACACTGTAATCCACTGTCTGTACACGCTAGATTTATTTGACACTGTAATCCACTGTCTGTACACGCTAGATTTATTTGACACTGTAATCCACTGTCTGTACACGCTAGATTTATTTGACACTGTAGTCCACTGTCTGTACACACTAGATTTATTTGACACTGTAATCCACTGTCTGTACACGCTAGATTTATTTGACACTGTAATCCACTGTCTGTACACGCTAGATTTATTTGACACTGTAATCCACTGTCTGTACACGCTAGATTTATTTGACACTGTAATCCACTGTCTGTCCACTGTCTGTACACGCTAGATTTATTTGACACTGTAATCCACTGTCTGTACACGCTAGATTTATTTGACACTGTAATCCACTGTCTGTACACGCTAGATTTATTTGACACTGTAATCCGCTGTCTGTACACGCTAGATTTATTTGACACTGTAATTCACTGTCTGTACACGCTAGATTTATTTGACACTGTAATCCACTGTCTGTACACGCTAGATTTATTTGACACTGTAATCCACTGTCTGTACACGCTAGATTTATTTGACACTGTAGTCCGCTGTCTGTACACGCTAGATTTATTTGACACTGTAATCCACTGTCTGTACACGCTAGATTTATTTGACACTGTAATCCACTGTCTGTACACGCTAGATTTATTTGACACTGTAATCCACTGTCTGTACACGCTAGATTTATTTGACACTGTAGTCCACTGTCTGTACACACTAGATTTATTTGACACTGTAATCCGCTGTCTGTACACACTAGATTTATTTGACACTGTAATCCGCTGTCTGTACACGCTAGATTTATTTGACACTGTAGTCCGCTGTCTGTACACGCTAGATTTATTTGACACTGTAATCCACTGTCTGTACACACTAGATTTATTTGACACTGTAATCCACTGTCTGTACACGCTAGATTTATTTGACACTGTAATCCGCTGTCTGTACACGCTAGATTTATTTGACACTGTAGTCCGCTGTCTGTACACGCTAGATTTATTTGACACTGTAATCCACTGTCTGTACACGCTAGATTTATTTGACACTGTAGTCCGCTGTCTGTACACGCTAGATTTATTTGACACTGTAGTCCACTGTCTGTACACGCTAGATTTATTTGACACTGTAGTCCACTGTCTGTACACGCTAGATTTATTTGACACTGTAATCCGCTGTCTGTACAAGCTAGATTTATTTGACACTGTAGTCCGCTGTCTGTACAAGCTAGATTTATTTGACACTGTAGTCCGCTGTCTGTACAAGCTAGATTTATTTGACACTGTAGTCCGCTGTCTGTACAAGCTAGATTTATTTGACACTGTAATCCACTGTCTGTACACGCTAGATTTATTTGACACTGTAATTCACTGTCTGTACACGCTAGATTTATTTGACACTGTAGTCCGCTGTCTGTACACGCTAGATTTATTTGACACTGTAGTCCGCTGTCTGTACACGCTAGATTTATTTGACACTGTAGTCCACTGTCTGTACACACTAGATTTATTTGACACTGTAATCCACTGTCTGTACATGCTAGATTTATTTGACACTGTAGTCCACTGTCTGTACACGCTAGATTTATTTGACACTGTTCCACTGTCTGTACACACTAGATTTATTTGACACTGTAATCCACTGTCTGTACACGCTAGATTTATTTGACACTGTAATCCACTGTCTGTACACGCTAGATTTATTTGACACTGTAATCCACTGTCTGTACACGCTAGATTTATTTGACACTGTAATCCACTGTCTGTACACGCTAGATTTATTTGACACTGTAATCCACTGTCTGTACACGCTAGATTTATTTGACACTGTAATTCACTGTCTGTACACGCTAGATTTATTTGACACTGTAATCCACTGTCTGTACACGCTAGATTTATTTGACACTGTAATCCACTGTCTGTACACGCTAGATTTATTTGACACTGTAATCCACTGTCTGTACACGCTAGATTTATTTGACACTGTAATCCACTGTCTGTACACGCTAGATTTATTTGACACTGTAATTCACTGTCTGTACACGCTAGATTTATTTGACACTGTAATCCACTGTCTGTACACGCTAGATTTATTTGACACTGTAATCCACTGTCTGTACACACTAGATTTATTTGACACTGTAATCCACTGTCTGTACACGCTAGATTTATTTGACACTGTAATCCACTGTCTGTACACGCTAGATTTATTTGACACTGTAATTCACTGTCTGTACACGCTAGATTTATTTGACACTGTAATCCACTGTCTGTACACGCTAGATTTATTTGACACTGTAATCCACTGTCTGTACACGCTAGATTTATTTGACACTGTAATCCACTGTCTGTACACGCTAGATTTATTTGACACTGTAATCCACTGTTTGTACACACTAGATTTATCTGACACTGTAGTCCGCTGTCTGTACACGCTAGATTTATTTGACACTGTAATCCACTGTCTGTACACGCTAGATTTATTTGACACTGTAGTCCACTGTCTGTACACGCTAGATTTATTTGAGTGTAATCCACTGTCTGTACACGCTAGATTTATTTGACACTGTAATCCACTGTCTGTACACGCTAGATTTATTTGACACTGTAATCCACTGTCTGTACATGCTAGATTTATTTGACACTGTATCCACTGTCCACTGTCTGTACACGCTAGATTTATTTGACACTGTAATCCACTGTCTGTACACGCTAGATTTATTTGACACTGTAATCCACTGTCTGTACACGCTAGATTTATTTGACACTGTAATCCACTGTCTGTACACGCTAGATTTATTTGACACTGTAATCCACTGTCTGTACACGCTAGATTTATTTGACACTGTAATCCACTGTCTGTACACGCTAGATTTATTTGACACTGTAATCCACTGTCTGTACACGCTAGATTTATTTGACACTGTAATCCACTGTCTGTACACGCTAGATTTATTTGACACTGTAATCCACTGTCTGTACACGCTAGATTTATTTGACACTGTAATCCACTGTCTGTACACGCTAGATTTATTTGACACTGTAATCCACTGTCTGTACACGCTAGATTTATTTGACACTGTAATCCACTGTCTGTACACGCTAGATTTATTTGACACTGTAATCCACTGTCTGTACACGCTAGATTTATTTGACACTGTAATCCACTGTCTGTACACGCTAGATTTATTTGACACTGTAATTCACTGTCTGTACACGCTAGATTTATTTGACACTGTGACACTGTAATCCACTGTCTGTACACACTAGATTTATTTGACACTGTAATCCACTGTCTGTACACACTAGATTTATTTGACACTGTAATCCGCTGTCTGTACACGCTAGATTTATTTGACAGTGTAATCCACTGTCTGTACACGCTAGATTTATTTGACACTGTAGTCCACTGTCTGTACACGCTATATTTATTTGACACTGTAATCCACTGTCTGTACACACTAGATTTATTTGACACTGTAATCCACTGTCTGTACACACTAGATTTATTTGACACTGTAATCCGCTGTCTGTACACGCTAGATTTATTTGACAGTGTAATCCACTGTCTGTACACGCTAGATTTATTTGACACTGTAGTCCTCTGTCTGTACACGCTAGATTTATTTGACACTGTAATTCACTGTCTGTACACGCTAGATTTATTTGACACTGTAATCCACTGTCTGTACACGCTAGATTTATTTGACACTGTAATCCACTGTCTGTACACGCTAGATTTATTTGACACTGTAGTCCGCTGTCTGTACACGCTAGATTTATTTGACACTGTAATCCACTGTCTGTACACGCTAGATTTATTTGACACTGTAATCCACTGTCTGTACACGCTAGATTTATTTGACACTGTAATCCACTGTCTGTACACGCTAGATTTATTTGACACTGTAGTCCACTGTCTGTACACACTAGATTTATTTGACACTGTAATCCGCTGTCTGTACACACTAGATTTATTTGACACTGTAATCCGCTGTCTGTACACGCTAGATTTATTTGACACTGTAGTCCGCTGTCTGTACACGCTAGATTTATTTGACACTGTAATCCACTGTCTGTACACACTAGATTTATTTGACACTGTAATCCACTGTCTGTACACGCTAGATTTATTTGACACTGTAATCCGCTGTCTGTACACGCTAGATTTATTTGACACTGTAGTCCGCTGTCTGTACACGCTAGATTTATTTGACACTGTAATCCACTGTCTGTACACGCTAGATTTATTTGACACTGTAGTCCGCTGTCTGTACACGCTAGATTTATTTGACACTGTAGTCCACTGTCTGTACACGCTAGATTTATTTGACACTGTAGTCCACTGTCTGTACACGCTAGATTTATTTGACACTGTAATCCGCTGTCTGTACAAGCTAGATTTATTTGACACTGTAGTCCGCTGTCTGTACAAGCTAGATTTATTTGACACTGTAGTCCGCTGTCTGTACAAGCTAGATTTATTTGACACTGTAGTCCGCTGTCTGTACAAGCTAGATTTATTTGACACTGTAATCCGCTGTCTGTACACGCTAGATTTATTTGACACTGTAATTCACTGTCTGTACACGCTAGATTTATTTGACATTGTAATCCACTGTCTGTACAAGCTAGATTTATTTGACACTGTAGTCCGCTGTCTGTACAAGCTAGATTTATTTGACACTGTAGTCCGCTGTCTGTACAAGCTAGATTTATTTGACACTGTAATCCGCTGTCTGTACACGCTAGATTTATTTGACACTGTAGTCCACTGTCTGTACACGCTAGATTTATTTGACACTGTAATCCACTGTCTGTACACACTAGATTTATTTGACACTGTAATCCGCTGTCTGTACACACTAGATTTATTTGACACTGTAGTCCACTGTCTGTACACGCTAGATTTATTTGACACTGTAATCCACTGTCTGTACACACTAGATTTATTTGACACTGTAGTCCACTGTCTGTACACACTAGATTTATTTGACATTGTAATCCACTGTCTGTACACACTAGATTTATTTGACACTGTAATCCACTGTCTGTACACACTAGATTTATTTGACACTGTAATCCACTGTCTGTACACACTAGATTTATTTGACATTGTAATCCACTGTCTGTACACGCTAGATTTATTTGACACTGTAATCCGCTGTCTGTACACGCTAGATTTATTTGACACTGTAATCCACTGTCTGTACACACTAGATTTATTTGACACTGTAATCCACTGTCTGTACACGCTAGATTTATTTGACACTGTAATCCGCTGTCTGTACACGCTAGATTTATTTGACACTGTAATCCACTGTCTGTACACACTAGATTTATTTGACACTGTAATCCACTGTCTGTACACGCTAGATTTATTTGACACTGTAGTCCGCTGTCTGTACAAGCTAGATTTATTTGACACTGTAATCCGCTGTCTGTACACACTAGATTTATTTGACACTGTAGTCCACTGTCTGTACACGCTAGATTTATTTGACACTGTAGTCCACTGTCTGTACACACTAGATTTATTTGACACTGTACTGTGTAATCCGCTGTCTGTACACGCTAGATTTATTTGACACTGTAGTCCACTGTCTGTACACGCTAGATTTATTTGACACTGTAATCCACTGTCTGTACACACTAGATTTATTTGACACTGTAATCCGCTGTCTGTACACACTAGATTTATTTGACACTGTAATCCACTGTCTGTACACGCTAGATTTATTTGACACTGTAATCCACTGTCTGTACACGCTAGATTTATTTGACACTGTAATCCACTGTCTGTACACGCTAGATTTATTTGACACTGTAATCCACTGTCTGTACACGCTAGATTTATTTGACACTGTAGTCCACTGTCTGTACACGCTAGATTTATTTGACACTGTAATCCGCTGTCTGTACACGCTAGATTTATTTGACACTGTAGTCCGCTGTCTGTACACGCTAGATTTATTTGACACTGTAATCCACTGTCTGTACACGCTAGATTTATTTGACACTGTAGTCCGCTGTCTGTACACGCTAGATTTATTTGACACTGTAATCCACTGTCTGTACACGCTAGATTTATTTGACACTGTAATCCACTGTCTGTACACGCTAGATTTATTTGACACTGTAATCCACTGTCTGTACACGCTAGATTTATTTGACACTGTAATCCACTGTCTGTACACGCTAGATTTATTTGACACTGTAATCCACTGTCTGTACACGCTAGATTTATTTGACACTGTAGTCCACTGTCTGTACACGCTAGATTTATTTGACACTGTAATCCACTGTCTGTACACGCTAGATTTATTTGACACTGTAATCCACTGTCTGTACACGCTAGATTTATTTGACACTGTAATCCACTGTCTGTACACGCTAGATTTATTTGACACTGTAATCCACTGTCTGTACACGCTAGATTTATTTGACACTGTAGTCCGCTGTCTGTACACGCTAGATTTATTTGACACTGTAATCCACTGTCTGTACACGCTAGATTTATTTGACACTGTAATCCACTGTCTGTACACGCTAGATTTATTTGACACTGTAATCCACTGTCTGTACACGCTAGATTTATTTGACACTGTAATCCACTGTCTGTACACGCTAGATTTATTTGACACTGTAATCCACTGTCTGTACACGCTAGATTTATTTGACACTGTAATCCACTGTCTGTACACGCTAGATTTTTACTGTCTGTACACTAGATTTATTTGACTGTAATCCACTGTCTGTACAAGCTAGATTTATTTGACACTGTAGTCCACTGTCTGTGCTAGATTTATTTGACACTGTAGTCCACTGTCTGTACACGCTAGATTTATTTGACACTGTAATCCACTGTCTGTACACGCTAGATTTATTTGACACTGTGTACTGTCACGCTAGATTTATTTGACACTGTAATCCACTGTCTGTACACGCTAGATTTATTTGACACTGTAATCCACTGTCTGTACACACTAGATTTATTTGACACTGTAATCCACTGTCTGTACACGCTAGATTTATTTGACACTGTAATCCACTGTCTGTACACGCTAGATTTATTTGACACTGTAGTCCACTGTCTGTACACGCTAGATTTATTTGACACTGTAATCCACTGTCTGTACACGCTAGATTTATTTGACACTGTAATCCACTGTCTGTACACGCTAGATTTATTTGACACTGTAATCCACTGTCTGTACACGCTAGATTTATTTGACACTGTAATCCACTGTCTGTACACGCTAGATTTATTTGACACTGTAATCCACTGTCTGTACACGCTAGATTTATTTGACACTGTAATCCACTGTCTGTACACGCTAGATTTATTTGACACTGTAATCCACTGTCTGTACACGCTAGATTTATTTGACACTGTAATCCACTGTCTGTACACGCTAGATTTATTTGACACTGTAATCCACTGTCTGTACACGCTAGATTTATTTGACACTGTAATCCACTGTCTGTACACACTAGATTTATCTGACACTGTAGTCCGCTGTCTGTACACGCTAGATTTATTTGACACTGTAATCCACTGTCTGTACACGCTAGATTTATTTGACACTGTAGTCCACTGTCTGTACACGCTAGATTTATTTGAGTGTAATCCACTGTCTGTACACGCTAGATTTATTTGACACTGTAATCCACTGTCTGTACATGCTAGATTTATTTGACACTGTAATCCACTGTCTGTACATGCTAGATTTATTTGACACTGTAGTCCACTGTCTGTACACGCTAGATTTATTTGACACTGTAGTCCACTGTCTGTACACGCTAGATTTATTTGACACTGTAATCCGCTGTCTGTACACGCTAGATTTATTTGACACTGTAATCCGCTGTCTGTACACACTAGATTTATTTGACACTGTAATCCACTGTCTGTACACGCTAGATTTATTTGACACTGTAATCCACTGTCTGTACACGCTAGATTTATTTGACACTGTAATCCACTGTCTGTACACGCTAGATTTATTTGACACTGTAATCCACTGTCTGTACACGCTAGATTTATTTGACACTGTAATCCACTGTCTGTACACGCTAGATTTATTTGACACTGTAATCCACTGTCTGTACACGCTAGATTTATTTGACACTGTAATCCACTGTCTGTACACGCTAGATTTATTTGACACTGTAATCCACTGTCTGTACACGCTAGATTTATTTGACACTGTAATCCACTGTCTGTACACGCTAGATTTATTTGACACTGTAATCCACTGTCTGTACACGCTAGATTTATTTGACACTGTAATTCACTGTCTGTACACGCTAGATTTATTTGACACTGTAATTCACTGTCTGTACACGCTAGATTTATTTGACACTGTAATTCACTGTCTGTACACGCTAGATTTATTTGACACTGTAATCCACTGTCTGTACACGCTAGATTTATTTGACACTGTAATCCACTGTCTGTACACGCTAGATTTATTTGACACTGTAATCCACTGTCTGTACACGCTAGATTTATTTGACACTGTAATCCACTGTCTGTACACGCTAGATTTATTTGACACTGTAATCCACTGTCTGTACACGCTAGATTTATTTGACACTGTAATCCACTGTTTGTACACACTAGATTTATTTGACACTGTAATCCACTGTCTGTACACGCTAGATTTATTTGACACTGTAATCCACTGTCTGTACACGCTAGATTTATTTGACACTGTAATCCACTGTCTGTACACGCTAGATTTATTTGACACTGTAATCCACTGTCTGTACACGCTAGATTTATTTGACACTGTAATCCACTGTCTGTACACGCTAGATTTATTTGACACTGTAATCCACTGTCTGTACACGCTAGATTTATTTGACACTGTAGTCCACTGTCTGTACACGCTATATTTATTTGACACTGTAATCCACTGTCTGTACACACTAGATTTATTTGACACTGTAATCCACTGTCTGTACACACTAGATTTATTTGACACTGTAATCCGCTGTCTGTACACGCTAGATTTATTTGACAGTGTAATCCACTGTCTGTACACGCTAGATTTATTTGACACTGTAGTCCACTGTCTGTACACGCTATATTTATTTGACACTGTAATCCACTGTCTGTACACACTAGATTTATTTGACACTGTAATCCACTGTCTGTACACGCTAGATTTATTTGACACTGTAATCCGCTGTCTGTACACGCTAGATTTATTTGACAGTGTAATCCACTGTCTGTACACGCTGATTTATTTGAAGTCCTCTGTCTGTGCTAGATTTATTTCCACTGTCTGTACACGCTAGATTTATTTGACACTGTAATCCACTGTCTGTACACGCTAGATTTATTTGACACTGTAGTCCACTGTCTGTACACGCTAGATTTATTTGACACTGTAATCCACTGTCTGTACACGCTAGATTTATTTGACACTGTAATCCACTGTCTGTACACGCTAGATTTATTTGACACTGTAATCCACTGTCTGTACACGCTAGATTTATTTGACACTGTAGTCCACTGTCTGTACACACTAGATTTATTTGACACTGTAATCCGCTGTCTGTACACACTAGATTTATTTGACACTGTAATCCGCTGTCTGTACACGCTAGATTTATTTGACACTGTAGTCCGCTGTCTGTACACGCTAGATTTATTTGACACTGTAATCCACTGTCTGTACACACTAGATTTATTTGACACTGTAATCCACTGTCTGTACACGCTAGATTTATTTGACACTGTAATCCGCTGTCTGTACACGCTAGATTTATTTGACACTGTAGTCCGCTGTCTGTACACGCTAGATTTATTTGACACTGTAATCCACTGTCTGTACACGCTAGATTTATTTGACACTGTAGTCCGCTGTCTGTACACGCTAGATTTATTTGACACTGTAGTCCACTGTCTGTACACGCTAGATTTATTTGACACTGTAGTCCACTGTCTGTACACGCTAGATTTATTTGACACTGTAATCCGCTGTCTGTACAAGCTAGATTTATTTGACACTGTAGTCCGCTGTCTGTACAAGCTAGATTTATTTGACACTGTAGTCCGCTGTCTGTACAAGCTAGATTTATTTGACACTGTAGTCCGCTGTCTGTACAAGCTAGATTTATTTGACACTGTAGTCCACTGTCTGTACACGCTAGATTTATTTGACACTGTAATTCACTGTCTGTACACGCTAGATTTATTTGACACTGTAATCCGCTGTCTGTACACGCTAGATTTATTTGACACTGTAGTCCACTGTCTGTACACGCTAGATTTATTTGACACTGTAATCCACTGTCTGTACACACTAGATTTATTTGACACTGTAATCCACTGTCTGTACATGCTAGATTTATTTGACACTGTAGTCCACTGTCTGTACACGCTAGATTTATTTGACACTGTAGTCCACTGTCTGTACACACTAGATTTATTTGACACTGTAATCCACTGTCTGTACACGCTAGATTTATTTGACACTGTAATTCACTGTCTGTACACGCTAGATTTATTTGACACTGTAATCCACTGTCTGTACACGCTAGATTTATTTGACACTGTAATCCACTGTCTGTACACGCTAGATTTATTTGACACTGTAATCCACTGTCTGTACACGCTAGATTTATTTGACACTGTAATTCACTGTCTGTACACGCTAGATTTATTTGACACTGTAATCCACTGTCTGTACACGCTAGATTTATTTGACACTGTAATCCACTGTCTGTACACGCTAGATTTATTTGACACTGTAATCCACTGTCTGTACACGCTAGATTTATTTGACACTGTAATCCACTGTCTGTACACGCTAGATTTATTTGACACTGTAATTCACTGTCTGTACACGCTAGATTTATTTGACACTGTAATCCACTGTCTGTACACGCTAGATTTATTTGACACTGTAATCCACTGTCTGTACACACTAGATTTATTTGACACTGTAATCCACTGTCTGTACACGCTAGATTTATTTGACACTGTAATCCACTGTCTGTACACGCTAGATTTATTTGACACTGTAATTCACTGTCTGTACACGCTAGATTTATTTGACACTGTAATCCACTGTCTGTACACGCTAGATTTATTTGACACTGTAATCCACTGTCTGTACACGCTAGATTTATTTGACACTGTAATCCACTGTCTGTACACGCTAGATTTATTTGACACTGTAATCCACTGTCTGTACACGCTAGATTTATTTGACACTGTAATCCACTGTCTGTACACGCTAGATTTATTTGACACTGTAATCCACTGTCTGTACACGCTAGATTTATTTGACACTGTAATCCACTGTCTGTACACGCTAGATTTATTTGACACTGTAGTCCACTGTCTGTACACGCTAGATTTATTTGACACTGTAATCCACTGTCTGTACACGCTAGATTTATTTGACACTGTAATCCACTGTCTGTACATGCTAGATTTATTTGACACTGTAATCCACTGTCTGTACATGCTAGATTTATTTGACACTGTAGTCCACTGTCTGTACACGCTAGATTTATTTGACACTGTAGTCCACTGTCTGTACACGCTAGATTTATTTGACACTGTAATCCGCTGTCTGTACACGCTAGATTTATTTGACACTGTAATCCGCTGTCTGTACACACTAGATTTATTTGACACTGTAATCCACTGTCTGTACACGCTAGATTTATTTGACACTGTAATCCACTGTCTGTACACGCTAGATTTATTTGACACTGTAATCCACTGTCTGTACACGCTAGATTTATTTGACACTGTAATCCACTGTCTGTACACGCTAGATTTATTTGACACTGTAATCCACTGTCTGTACACGCTAGATTTATTTGACACTGTAATCCACTGTCTGTACACGCTAGATTTATTTGACACTGTAATCCACTGTCTGTACACGCTAGATTTATTTGACACTGTAATCCACTGTCTGTACACGCTAGATTTATTTGACACTGTAATCCACTGTCTGTACACGCTAGATTTATTTGACACTGTAATCCACTGTCTGTACACGCTAGATTTATTTGACACTGTAATTCACTGTCTGTACACGCTAGATTTATTTGACACTGTAATTCACTGTCTGTACACACTAGATTTATTTGACACTGTAATCCACTGTCTGTACACACTAGATTTATTTGACACTGTAATCCGCTGTCTGTACACGCTAGATTTATTTGACAGTGTAATCCACTGTCTGTACACGCTAGATTTATTTGACACTGTAGTCCACTGTCTGTACACGCTATATTTATTTGACACTGTAATCCACTGTCTGTACACACTAGATTTATTTGACACTGTAATCCACTGTCTGTACACACTAGATTTATTTGACACTGTAATCCGCTGTCTGTACACGCTAGATTTATTTGACAGTGTAATCCACTGTCTGTACACGCTAGATTTATTTGACACTGTAGTCCTCTGTCTGTACACGCTAGATTTATTTGACACTGTAATTCACTGTCTGTACACGCTAGATTTATTTGACACTGTAATCCACTGTCTGTACACGCTAGATTTATTTGACACTGTAATCCACTGTCTGTACACGCTAGATTTATTTGACACTGTAGTCCGCTGTCTGTACACGCTAGATTTATTTGACACTGTAATCCACTGTCTGTACACGCTAGATTTATTTGACACTGTAATCCACTGTCTGTACACGCTAGATTTATTTGACACTGTAATCCACTGTCTGTACACGCTAGATTTATTTGACACTGTAGTCCACTGTCTGTACACACTAGATTTATTTGACACTGTAATCCGCTGTCTGTACACACTAGATTTATTTGACACTGTAATCCGCTGTCTGTACACGCTAGATTTATTTGACACTGTAGTCCGCTGTCTGTACACGCTAGATTTATTTGACACTGTAATCCACTGTCTGTACACACTAGATTTATTTGACACTGTAATCCACTGTCTGTACACGCTAGATTTATTTGACACTGTAATCCGCTGTCTGTACACGCTAGATTTATTTGACACTGTAGTCCGCTGTCTGTACACGCTAGATTTATTTGACACTGTAATCCACTGTCTGTACACGCTAGATTTATTTGACACTGTAGTCCGCTGTCTGTACACGCTAGATTTATTTGACACTGTAGTCCACTGTCTGTACACGCTAGATTTATTTGACACTGTAGTCCACTGTCTGTACACGCTAGATTTATTTGACACTGTAATCCGCTGTCTGTACAAGCTAGATTTATTTGACACTGTAGTCCGCTGTCTGTACAAGCTAGATTTATTTGACACTGTAGTCCGCTGTCTGTACAAGCTAGATTTATTTGACACTGTAGTCCGCTGTCTGTACAAGCTAGATTTATTTGACACTGTAATCCGCTGTCTGTACACGCTAGATTTATTTGACACTGTAATTCACTGTCTGTACACGCTAGATTTATTTGACATTGTAATCCACTGTCTGTACAAGCTAGATTTATTTGACACTGTAGTCCGCTGTCTGTACAAGCTAGATTTATTTGACACTGTAGTCCGCTGTCTGTACAAGCTAGATTTATTTGACACTGTAATCCGCTGTCTGTACACGCTAGATTTATTTGACACTGTAGTCCACTGTCTGTACACGCTAGATTTATTTGACACTGTAATCCACTGTCTGTACACACTAGATTTATTTGACACTGTAATCCGCTGTCTGTACACACTAGATTTATTTGACACTGTAGTCCACTGTCTGTACACGCTAGATTTATTTGACACTGTAATCCACTGTCTGTACACACTAGATTTATTTGACACTGTAGTCCACTGTCTGTACACACTAGATTTATTTGACATTGTAATCCACTGTCTGTACACACTAGATTTATTTGACACTGTAATCCACTGTCTGTACACACTAGATTTATTTGACACTGTAATCCACTGTCTGTACACACTAGATTTATTTGACATTGTAATCCACTGTCTGTACACGCTAGATTTATTTGACACTGTAATCCGCTGTCTGTACACGCTAGATTTATTTGACACTGTAATCCACTGTCTGTACACACTAGATTTATTTGACACTGTAATCCACTGTCTGTACACGCTAGATTTATTTGACACTGTAATCCGCTGTCTGTACACGCTAGATTTATTTGACACTGTAATCCACTGTCTGTACACACTAGATTTATTTGACACTGTAATCCACTGTCTGTACACGCTAGATTTATTTGACACTGTAGTCCGCTGTCTGTACAAGCTAGATTTATTTGACACTGTAATCCGCTGTCTGTACACACTAGATTTATTTGACACTGTAGTCCACTGTCTGTACACGCTAGATTTATTTGACACTGTAGTCCACTGTCTGTACACACTAGATTTATTTGACACTGTAATCCGCTGTCTGTACACGCTAGATTTATTTGACACTGTAGTCCACTGTCTGTACACGCTAGATTTATTTGACACTGTAATCCACTGTCTGTACACACTAGATTTATTTGACACTGTAATCCGCTGTCTGTACACACTAGATTTATTTGACACTGTAATCCACTGTCTGTACACGCTAGATTTATTTGACACTGTAATCCACTGTCTGTACACGCTAGATTTATTTGACACTGTAATCCACTGTCTGTACACGCTAGATTTATTTGACACTGTAATCCACTGTCTGTACACGCTAGATTTATTTGACACTGTAATCCACTGTCTGTACACGCTAGATTTATTTGACACTGTAATCCACTGTCTGTACAGCTAGATTTATTTGACACTGTAGTCCACTGTCTGTACACGCTAGATTTATTTGACACTGTAATCCACTGTCTGTACACGCTAGATTTATTTGACACTGTAATCCACTGTCTGTACACGCTAGATTTATTTGACACTGTAATCCACTGTCTGTACACGCTAGATTTATTTGACACTGTAATCCACTGTCTGTACACGCTAGATTTATTTGACACTGTAATCCACTGTCTGTACACGCTAGATTTATTTGACACTGTAATCCACTGTCTGTACACGCTAGATTTATTTGACACTGTAATCCACTGTCTGTACACGCTAGATTTATTTGACACTGTAATCCACTGTCTGTACACGCTAGATTTATTTGACACTGTAATCCACTGTCTGTACACGCTAGATTTATTTGACACTGTAATCCACTGTCTGTACACGCTAGATTTATTTGACACTGTAATCCACTGTCTGTACACGCTAGATTTATTTGACACTGTAATCCACTGTCTGTACACACTAGATTTATTTGACACTGTAATCCACTGTCTGTACACGCTAGATTTATTTGACACTGTAATCCACTGTCTGTACACGCTAGATTTATTTGACACTGTAATCCACTGTCTGTACACGCTAGATTTATTTGACACTGTAATCCACTGTCTGTACACGCTAGATTTATTTGACACTGTAATCCACTGTCTGTACACGCTAGATTTATTTGACACTGTAATCCACTGTCTGTACACGCTAGATTTATTTGACATTGTAATCCACTGTCTGTACAAGCTAGATTTATTTGACACTGTAGTCCGCTGTCTGTACAAGCTAGATTTATTTGACACTGTAGTCCGCTGTCTGTACAAGCTAGATTTATTTGACACTGTAATCCGCTGTCTGTACACGCTAGATTTATTTGACACTGTAGTCCACTGTCTGTACACGCTAGATTTATTTGACACTGTAATCCACTGTCTGTACACGCTAGATTTATTTGACACTGTAATCCACTGTCTGTACACACTAGATTTATTTGACACTGTAATCCACTGTCTGTACACGCTAGATTTATTTGACACTGTAATCCACTGTCTGTACACACTAGATTTATTTGACACTGTAGTCCACTGTCTGTACACGCTAGATTTATTTGACACTGTAATCCACTGTCTGTACACACTAGATTTATTTGACACTGTAATCCACTGTCTGTACACGCTAGATTTATTTGACACTGTAATCCACTGTCTGTACACACTAGATTTATTTGACACTGTAATCCACTGTCTGTACACGCTAGATTTATTTGACACTGTAATCCACTGTCTGTACACGCTAGATTTATTTGACACTGTAATCCACTGTCTGTACACGCTAGATTTATTTGACACTGTAATCCACTGTCTGTACACGCTAGATTTATTTGACACTGTAATCCACTGTCTGTACACGCTAGATTTATTTGACACTGTAATCCACTGTCTGTACACGCTAGATTTATTTGACACTGTAATCCACTGTTTGTACACACTAGATTTATTTGACACTGTAGTCCGCTGTCTGTACACGCTAGATTTATTTGACACTGTAATCCACTGTCTGTACACGCTAGATTTATTTGACACTGTAGTCCACTGTCTGTACACGCTAGATTTATTTGACACTGTAATCCACTGTCTGTACACGCTAGATTTATTTGACACTGTAATCCACTGTCTGTACACGCTAGATTTATTTGACACTGTAATCCACTGTCTGTACACGCTAGATTTATTTGACACTGTAATCCACTGTCTGTACACGCTAGATTTATTTGACACTGTAATCCACTGTCTGTACACGCTAGATTTATTTGACACTGTAATCCACTGTCTGTACACGCTAGATTTATTTGACACTGTAATCCGCTGTCTGTACACACTAGATTTATTTGACACTGTAATCCACTGTCTGTACACGCTAGATTTATTTGACACTGTAATCCACTGTCTGTACACGCTAGATTTATTTGACACTGTAATCCACTGTCTGTACACGCTAGATTTATTTGACACTGTAATCCACTGTCTGTACACGCTAGATTTATTTGACACTGTAATCCACTGTCTGTACACGCTAGATTTATTTGACACTGTAATCCACTGTCTGTACACGCTAGATTTATTTGACACTGTAATCCACTGTCTGTACACGCTAGATTTATTTGACACTGTAATCCACTGTCTGTACACGCTAGATTTATTTGACACTGTAATCCACTGTCTGTACACGCTAGATTTATTTGACACTGTAATCCACTGTCTGTACACGCTAGATTTATTTGACACTGTAATTCACTGTCTGTACACGCTAGATTTATTTGACACTGTAATTCACTGTCTGTACACGCTAGATTTATTTGACACTGTAATCCACTGTCTGTACACGCTAGATTTATTTGACACTGTAATCCACTGTCTGTACACGCTAGATTTATTTGACACTGTAATCCACTGTCTGTACACGCTAGATTTATTTGACACTGTAATCCACTGTCTGTACACGCTAGATTTATTTGACACTGTAATCCACTGTCTGTACACGCTAGATTTATTTGACACTGTAATCCACTGTCTGTACACGCTAGATTTATTTGACACTGTAATCCACTGTCTGTACACGCTAGATTTATTTGACACTGTAATCCACTGTCTGTACACGCTAGATTTATTTGACACTGTAATCCACTGTCTGTACACGCTAGATTTATTTGACACTGTAATCCACTGTCTGTACACGCTAGATTTATTTGACACTGTAATCCACTGTCTGTACACACTAGATTTATTTGACACTGTAATCCACTGTCTGTACACGCTAGATTTATTTGACACTGTAATCCACTGTCTGTACACGCTAGATTTATTTGACACTGTAGTCCACTGTCTGTACACGCTATATTTATTTGACACTGTAATCCACTGTCTGTACACACTAGATTTATTTGACACTGTAATCCACTGTCTGTACACACTAGATTTATTTGACACTGTAATCCGCTGTCTGTACACGCTAGATTTATTTGACAGTGTAATCCACTGTCTGTACACGCTAGATTTATTTGACACTGTAGTCCACTGTCTGTACACGCTATATTTATTTGACACTGTAATCCACTGTCTGTACACACTAGATTTATTTGACACTGTAATCCACTGTCTGTACACACTAGATTTATTTGACACTGTAATCCGCTAGATTTATTTCTGTACACGCTAGATTTATTTGACACTGTAGTCCTCTGTCTGTACACTAGATTTATTTGACACTGTAATTCACTGTCTGTACACGCTAGATTTATTTGACACTGTAATCCACTGTCTGTACACGCTAGATTTATTTGACACTGTAATCCACTGTCTGTACACGCTAGATTTATTTGACACTGTAGTCCGCTGTCTGTACACGCTAGATTTATTTGACACTGTAATCCACTGTCTGTACACGCTAGATTTATTTGACACTGTAATCCACTGTCTGTACACGCTAGATTTATTTGACACTGTAATCCACTGTCTGTACACGCTAGATTTATTTGACACTGTAGTCCACTGTCTGTACACACTAGATTTATTTGACACTGTAATCCGCTGTCTGTACACACTAGATTTATTTGACACTGTAATCCGCTGTCTGTACACGCTAGATTTATTTGACACTGTAGTCCGCTGTCTGTACACGCTAGATTTATTTGACACTGTAATCCACTGTCTGTACACACTAGATTTATTTGACACTGTAATCCACTGTCTGTACACGCTAGATTTATTTGACACTGTAATCCGCTGTCTGTACACGCTAGATTTATTTGACACTGTAGTCCGCTGTCTGTACACGCTAGATTTATTTGACACTGTAATCCACTGTCTGTACACGCTAGATTTATTTGACACTGTAGTCCGCTGTCTGTACACGCTAGATTTATTTGACACTGTAGTCCACTGTCTGTACACGCTAGATTTATTTGACACTGTAGTCCACTGTCTGTACACGCTAGATTTATTTGACACTGTAATCCGCTGTCTGTACAAGCTAGATTTATTTGACACTGTAGTCCGCTGTCTGTACAAGCTAGATTTATTTGACACTGTAGTCCGCTGTCTGTACAAGCTAGATTTATTTGACACTGTAGTCCGCTGTCTGTACAAGCTAGATTTATTTGACACTGTAATCCACTGTCTGTACACACTAGATTTATTTGACACTGTAATCCACTGTCTGTACACGCTAGATTTATTTGACACTGTAATCCACTGTCTGTACACGCTAGATTTATTTGACACTGTAATCCACTGTCTGTACACACTAGATTTATTTGACACTGTAATCCACTGTCTGTACACGCTAGATTTATTTGACACTGTAATTCACTGTCTGTACCTGTACACGCTAGATTTATTTGACACTGTAGTCCACTGTCTGTACACACTAGATTTATTTGACACTGTAATCCACTGTCTGTACACGCTAGATTTATTTGACACTGTAATTCACTGTCTGTACACGCTAGATTTATTTGACACTGTAATCCACTGTCTGTACACGCTAGATTTATTTGACACTGTAATCCACTGTCTGTACACGCTAGATTTATTTGACACTGTAATCCACTGTCTGTACACGCTAGATTTATTTGACACTGTAATTCACTGTCTGTACACGCTAGATTTATTTGACACTGTAATCCACTGTCTGTACACGCTAGATTTATTTGACACTGTAATCCACTGTCTGTACACGCTAGATTTATTTGACACTGTAATCCACTGTCTGTACACGCTAGATTTATTTGACACTGTAATCCACTGTCTGTACACGCTAGATTTATTTGACACTGTAATTCACTGTCTGTACACGCTAGATTTATTTGACACTGTAATCCACTGTCTGTACACGCTAGATTTATTTGACACTGTAATCCACTGTCTGTACACACTAGATTTATTTGACACTGTAATCCACTGTCTGTACACGCTAGATTTATTTGACACTGTAATCCACTGTCTGTACACGCTAGATTTATTTGACACTGTAATTCACTGTCTGTACACGCTAGATTTATTTGACACTGTAATCCACTGTCTGTACACGCTAGATTTATTTGACACTGTAATCCACTGTCTGTACACGCTAGATTTATTTGACACTGTAATCCACTGTCTGTACACGCTAGATTTATTTGACACTGTAATCCACTGTTTGTACACACTAGATTTATCTGACACTGTAGTCCGCTGTCTGTACACGCTAGATTTATTTGACACTGTAATCCACTGTCTGTACACGCCAGATTTATTTGACACTGTAGTCCACTGTCTGTACACGCTAGATTTATTTGAGTGTAATCCACTGTCTGTACACGCTAGATTTATTTGACACTGTAATCCACTGTCTGTACATGCTAGATTTATTTGACACTGTAATCCACTGTCTGTACATGCTAGATTTATTTGACACTGTAGTCCACTGTCTGTACACGCTAGATTTATTTGACACTGTAGTCCACTGTCTGTACACGCTAGATTTATTTGACACTGTAATCCGCTGTCTGTACCCGCTAGA
>CBDHHR010000997.1:5000-16446 GCA_965263245.1 Metamycoplasmataceae bacterium
CAGTGTGTACGTCATACGGTATTCGTCATGTACCCGGTCTGCATTTCAGCTGATGTTCGTACGTTCTGTTTTCGACGTATTGAGGTTGAACGACCACTCCGCCAAACAGTCTGGGGGTATGCGTTCGATGTCGTCGAGGAATGCACCAGGTGAGCTTATGAAGTCTGTGTCGTCGACATATTCAGCGTCGATGGCTATGGTGGCATCTGCTGGCGGGCGCGTCGCGAGGCGTAACCGAAGGCCACGTAGAGCAGTTTGGAAGTAAACTGTGAAGTGAACAGGACTGAGGCTGTCTGCTTTGCAAGTCGAGAATGTGGGGCGATCGCTGTTGAGAGTCAGAAGCGCTGTTCGAATAAGATATCGGCGAGAAGAAGGCGAATCATCCTCAATTCCAAATCTCCAAGAAATGTCTGCAGCGTGTCAAGTAACTTGTCGCTACGGATAGTGTCGAAGGTGATTGGGGGATAATGAACACAATTTGAGCAAATAGAAGTGGTAGAATTAACGGAAATTGTGGCGCGTTTATTACACCGTAAGCTAATTATGCTTAAGATTAGCATGTCCACATGTATTCACATCTATTACTACTTCAACTATTATTTGAATGTAGACCGTAAACAACGGTGGTGAATTAAATATATGCCTTCGGCCAAGAGATCAGCACCAGCGTCGAAGTTCACCATAAACTCAATCAAGCAATGCGCATGTTCAGTTGGTAACGAGCCATTGTCATATTTACATAGGCAGTCCCTCCAACTACGTCAGAGCGTTAACGCAAATATTCAGGTTATCGTTATGGACAGGTAACCGCTAAAGCTTGTTGTAGTTAAACATAGTGATCAATCATCTTGCTAATCACGATTCCTCAAATAGTCGTCTATGATAAATGTGCACGCATATCACATATGAAGAAGTTATGTTCATACTAAGTAACTGGGGATTGCACTTTTTCCGTTGTTCTATCGCACGCCAAGTCGAGGTAGAAATCGCACCGTCATTTTTTACGCCTCCTGTTCCGAACAAATTGTGACGAATTGTCTATGAAGAAATAATAAAACATATTTCCAGGTTTACACATACATTTTAATATAGAAATATGAAACACAAACACGGCAACAAACTGAGGTAAGATACAAATGTGTTTTGGATTAAGACCAAACATACCATGGAAATACAATACATTAGAAAATCAAATTGTTCGATAAACATACGTGATGTTGTATGACATAACAGGATTATACATTTGTATGTATGTATGTATGTATGTATGTATGTATGTATGTATGTATGTATGTATGTATGTATGTATGTATGTATGTATGTATGTATGTATGTATGTATGTATGTATGTATGTATGTATGTATGTATGTATGTATGTATGTATGTATGTATGTATGTATGTATGTATGTATGTATGTATGTATGTATGTATGTATGTATGTATGTATGTATGTATGTATGTATGTATGTATGTATGTATGTATGTATGTATGTATGTATGTATGTATATATATATATATATATATATATATATATATATATGTATATACATATATATATACATATATATACATACATATATATATATATATATATATATATATATATATATATATATACATACATACAAATATATATATACCCGTATCTCACTGTCAGACATTGATGACATATTAAACGACATATTAATTTGTGAAACCAATAAGCATTCCGGTGCCTGTCAACGTCAAAAGTGTATGTAAACTTTAGGACATCAGTACAAATGCAAGCTTCCAACCAAACCATGCCGTTATCGGTCTACAGGATATTCAGTATGTTTAAATGTAAATGCCGACTGTCACTATGCATAGTCAGTGTGCCTTTCTTGATATATATGTACATTAACACACTCTTTGCTAACCTGTTTTTTGTGTGTAAAACATTAGTAACAAACATCTGCTATATTCATAATAAGGAAAGGAGAGAACAACCTTACAACCTTCTTGAAACAGGAAAGCCTATTACCAAGATATTGATAATATTTTCTAAGATGTGTTTCACAAAACACTTACTGATAAATTATAATTATGAATGACTTCGCAATGCAACGTACTATGCGGAAGAGGTTTAGTTGAATAGAAACTGTATTATACTGTCAAGAAGAAGGCCAAGACAAATATGAAGAACGCTAATATTAACGGAATGTACGTGCTTTGGCAAAAAGGAGAACAATAAAAACATCATATGATAATAAGGAAAGCTGGGGTAAATAATGTAAGACTTAAAATATGAGCTTACCATAGGTTGTCCATACGACAGCTTACGTACGTGTGTGGTTACTGTTGCAAGTTTGATATAACGTTGGGTAAATATCGATTAATATAATTATTGCATGCCTAATATAATTGAAAATTCATGCTGAGTTTAATATGTTTTAATGTTGGCACTGTTATCTTATAATTAATTTTTTAATTGCATCTAACCACCGATGTGGAATGTATGTTCTACAACACATTCGTAATACTGTAATTAGTTAGTTAGTATTAGTTAGTTATCATCACCTGTAGTTTAGTCACTTAACTGTAATCACCAAATTTAAATACTTAGCATATCCATCAACCTGAATATGTAGTTATCAATGTACATGTATTTTGACACACAAGTGTAATATACGCGACCTATTTGATATGTATCTAATTCTTATTAATGTTTCAATATTTTATGAATAACATAGGCATATGAAGTGAACAATTAAGACATTGTTATAGTATTTGGTCGAATTGCAGGTAAATTGTCTCCACGTTGCATGATGTTCTTTCGAGCGAGCATATATAACGCGAATATAAAACGCCAGACACCAAATATGTAAATGCATCTACTTAATTATTTAATTTGATGTGCCATGAGTTCTAATTGAAACTACAGAATATTAGCTTTCGATATAATAAATATTATCTATTCGATTGCTGTTCGAAAAATTCGGCCTGATATTTGATTCAATTGAAATTAATGACACATTCGTCCTAGCCTTAAAAGACATACACCTACTTGGTACGATTGTGATAATGTAGTGTTCAAACGATAATGGTTGCTGTACATATCCATGAATATTGGATTACGGTCTATGTAGATCCGATGGGCTATGGGCTATGGGCTATGCCAAGAGCAATGTCAGGGGCGATATCATGGGCAATGGGCTATGCTAAGAGCAATGTCAGGGGCGATGTCATGGGCGATGGCCTATGCCAAGAGCAATGTCGGGGGCGACGGACAGTTCTATGTGCGATGTTATGGCCGCCAAGTGTCATTGCGCATCATCCAGACAATAGCCCATCGCTTGTTGCTTTCCACAATTAGAACTATACCGCGATAAATTGTTCTTGACCATAATAACTAACTTTCTGCTCTACGTAGGCAAGTAAAGGTGGCATTTTTGCAGAGCGCAATATCCAGTTTTGGAAGTACTCAAACTACTGGCTGATCTCTTCAACCAAACAACAAATCGACTTGCTGGGAAACATTCAGCCACGTGATAGTTGATAAGCGAAATATATTCATTCATTAATTCTATATATATATATATATATATATATATATATATATATATATATATATATATATATATATATATACAAATCAATCGATTCATTAATTGAAATATTGTATATTAATATATCCCTACACACATAGAGTTTTTCATAGAGTTAGCCGAACCGAAGTAACCTATAGTGCAATAACGTGCCAATGCTGCACGGGTTTCGAAAGCGGCCTTTATGACCGGAGAGAGCCGCACACTAACCGACGCACCAGAACATCCAAAGCTGGCATATTAATATATCGATATGAAGTGTCTCAAAATGAAAGAGAAATGGTATTGTCAGCCTATTTAAAAAGGAAACAGTTGGTTGTCGTATTGGCAGACATGTCTGTGTTTGCTTGAACCATACTTGACCAAACCTGTTGTGCTCGTTTAGGTTTGTATCACTTCGTAAATGTTCTGGTTTTGTTGTTGCCGCGAAACACTCTTTACGTTCACATAGCGACAGGGCTCCTCGTCGACTCCTGAAAACAAACACGTGTTTTAAGCAATTGTTTATCCTCGACAGCCAGGGGTCGTTGCGCTGTGCTACCGAATCCCTGATTGATTTTCTCCACAAACGGTGAAAGTGATCACATTCGTACTATATAATTATAGCAATAGACTTCTCAGTTGCTACTGCATCAACCGTAAGAACAGCGCAAATACCCATCCAAATTTGAAGAAGGATACGACTGGAGGGAATCCCAATATACTGACCCATTTACATCCTAAACATTGCATCTGACACGAGCAGCGAGTGGCAGAAATCACCAGATACATATCGTGTCCCATTACAGGATTTCATTGGCAGAGGTTAAACGAAAGAAGCGTTTTTGAGACGGATGTGCCAAGGGTAAAAAATAGTATTTACGTATTCATTTTTAACTTAATCCGTCTGTCAATTTTAAAACACAACTCGACATCGTTATTGGTGAAAGTAATTTAAAATAATAATAATAACAATAATAGTAACACTACTACTAATAATAATAATAACGACTTCTTATGCGGCAATATTCTCGAAGATCAAGCTCAGTGGCTCGATAAACCCAGGGATTAAGCAATCTCGTAATCGTAAAACAATGCGCGAGTCGTTGGCGGATGGATGTCGGTGCTAGGAAGCTAAAGAGGATAGACTGCATTAAATAGATTGTTTTTTAGATGCCGGCGGAATGAAATTATATTAATTCTAATTTAACACCGGCAGGAAGCGAATTCCACACAGTTGGTGCTGTAATCGAGAATGTTTGGGTTCCAGATTTCGTTTTCACCAGAGGAAGGTGAAAACGAAAGCTGGAAACCAAACTTTCGGTGAACCACCTCCATTTCTGTGATTAGCTCCAGATTAAAATTAATACGCATTTATGTGATTACTAATAATACTATGGAGTAGCGTAATATGCGGTATCAAAGCGATAGCTTTCAAGTCTTATGTAGTACATACTGTAATGAGGTTACTGGAAAGCGTAAAATACGTATCTTGTATAACCACAAACAAGCCAATGGTATCATACAACACTGGAATCACCCAGACCTTTCTTATGTTTTAAATTATAAGTTTGAATAAATTCTTTCTGTGTAATGGTATGCGGATCATTCCATTTACCTTCCTGTTCTCCGGGCATCCTCGGTGGTATGTAGTAGCCGCTTTCATCTTCCAAGAATTCTGCGAAAAAGTTAACAAAACAAGTACAATGTTAATATCAGTGAATTAATCAATTTAACTAACTTCCGTTTCGTTTGATGCCTGTTTGTGGTCGCGTGGATTATTGCGTGCGTGCACCCCATGTGTGTGTGTGTGTGTGGGGGGGGGGGGGGCGTGTGTGTATGTATGTGTGTGTATGCGTGTATATATATATATATGTATGTGCGTGTGTGTATGTGTATGTATGTGTGTGTATGCGTGTGTGTATGCGTGTGTGTATGTATGTATGTGTATGTATGTGTGTATGTGTATGTGTATGTTTGTATATGTATGTATGTGTGTGTGTGTCTGTGTGTGTGCTAGCGCATGTATGGAATTCCCGTAGTTTGCCTGCTAGCGTATGTATGTAGGTGAGCATACAAACAGGTTTGTTAGTATATATATATATATATATATATATATATATATATATATATATATATATATATATATATATATGTGTGTGTGTGTGTGTGTGTGTGTGTGTGTGTGTGTGTGTGTGTGTGTGTGTGTGTTTATCGTTTAAGTGTATGAATAACCTTCGATGATAGACAATGCGGCTATTTCAGTTGCACTCGAGTACAGAAACAAAGAACGACAATATTTATGTTATGTTTACATAATTATGTTTCCGTGATTGTAAAATATGGTGATATAGTGTATTTGCAAAACAATTTGTTTCTATCGAAATTACGTTCAACACTGATTAGACGTACACAGACTTGTATAATTGGCTTCAACAAATCGTGGAATGGAAGATAATATCCATGTCTTCTATTGGATACGTTCTTGAACCGAGCCAATATGATGTACACCATCTGCCACCTCGGTCATGGTGCCGTCTTCTGCATGGTTGCAGTGTTTAACGATAAACTGCACCACATTTATTTTTAAATGCAGATGTATGGCTATTAGTGAAAGTGGCGATGTCAGTGTTTATTCAGTCTCCATCCCTTCCACACAGACATGCGACCAAAAGCATAAAAAACATAGGTGATGATATCGTAGGAGTAACTATTAACGTCATACGTTGTACAACATTTTGCTTAACTCAAACAGCTGACGTATTAGTGAAACAAGTAAATCTCTCACCGTCTCTGTTCTGTGTGGACATTTCTGTACCCTCTCGTTGGTTCTCTACTTTCGGTTTGCTCCGACGCATTCTAAAAGAAAATATAATTGCATCATTTTCTAAATTCATGGAATCGAGGTTTTTGCCGATTTACCTTTTTCGAACGGAATTTACTTTTTCGATATGTTGGTTCAGAATATTATCGTTATGATAAACAAAAAGGAAAAGTGCCTAAAGTGCCAAAAGCATGCAGTAGGTTTTGCATGGATATGTCATGTTGCAGTAGTTATGCAATTCACATACAAATTAAAACATGTCATACTAAATGACAATACGTCGGAGATTATTTCTCTGAAAGTTTCACTTTTATTCATGAATATAAAATCAGCAGTGTTTACACATTTTGATACCACATGCATGTATCAGACTATGTTGCATTTACTGGTCTAATACTATACGATCAGAATGCATTCAAAATGCAACGTATGAATGTTATGACTTATGTAAGCCTACTTTGTAAGATGGCATGGACCCACCTGCTGACATTCAGTTCAGTTTGCAATTATATTAAAACAGTTACATAAAATAATACAGCCAAATGCAGATATTTATATAACACAATTCCGAACAAAACATGCCAACGGATCGACCAACGTCATGTCTTTTCCATACGGATCGACCAATGTCATGTCTTTTCCATACCGAAAGTAATTTGTTGATAATGTCAAGATATGTGAGCCACTTGGGTGTAGTGATCACAACCAGATATATTTTATCATCAAAGTAAAGGGAGAACGGAATAGAAAAATAAGGTACAGGAAAAAATTCACAAAGGAAGATATAAGGACATGAGGGCATATTTAGCAAAGATAGACTGGAATAACACACTGAAGAATAAGACAGCAACAGAATGCTGGAATATTTTAAAGAGTGAAATTGACTGCGTCGTTGACAAATTTGTCCCCTTGAAAAAACAGGGGAAACGGTCAAAGAAGAAACACTTATCGAAGGAAGCCATTAGAAAAATCAAGTACAAGCAAATGATGTGGAAGACATATAGACATACCGGAAGTGAAGAAGACTATAGCATTTATAAAGAAGCACTTAATCAAGCTACAGCTGAAATTAGAAATTCAAAGAGAAGCTATGAAAAAAAAAAGCTTTTAATATAAAACATGACAGCAAGAGTTTTTATGCGTATGTTCGAAGTAAACAGAAAGTTCAGGATAAGGTCGGTCCTCTAGAAGGTAGTGATGGAAACATAATAACAGAGGGATTCTTAATGGCAGAAAACCTAAATGAGTACTTTAGTTCGGTGTTTACCAGGGAAGATATTAGTATATTACCAGTACTTGAGACTAAGTTCGAAGGGAGAGAGTTTGACTATTTAGGACAACTAATTGTAACCCCAACAACGGTAGCTATGAAAATAAGAGATATGAAGGATAATAAATCACCTGGAGTGGATGGGATTCCTCCCAAATTACTATTGGAAATTGTAGAACAAATCAGCATACCGCTTGCAACAGTGTTCAATTTGTCATTAGAGGAGGGAATCGTTCCGTTAGAATGGAAAGAAGCAAACATTATACCATTATTTAAAAAAGGTTCGAGAAACAAGTCAGAGAACTATAGACCAGTGAGTTTAACATCGGTGATTTGCAAACTATTAGAAATACTAATTAAAGATCACCTGGTTGATTTTCTTGTTAAAAATAAATTGATAAACCCATCTCAACATGGGTTTTTAAAAGCGAGGTCATGCTTAACAAATATGTTATGTTTTTTGGAAGATGTCACAAAGTGGCTAGATGAGGGATCACCAGTAGATATAATCTACTTAGATTTTAAAAAAGCCTTTGACAAAGTGCCATACCAAAGACTACTACTTAAACTAAAGGCCCATGGCATAGGAAATGGAATGATCAACTGGATAGAAAAATGGCTTATTGATAGAAGACAAAGAGTAGTAGTTGATGGGGAGGTTTCAAACTGGAAAACGGTTTTGAGTGGAGTACCGCAGGGATCAGTACTGGGACCTATTTTATTCTTAATATATATCAATGATTTGGATGATGACATAACAAGCAAGGTGTTGAAGTTTGCGGACGACACAAAAGTGTTTAGGAAAATTAAAAGTGATGCAGATAGACAGCATTTACAAGATGATCTTAATAAGTTGATAGAATGGTCTGAGATGTGGCAAATGCTGTTTAATTTTGGAAAGTGTAAGTGCCTTCACACAGGACATGGGAATGAAGATGCACAATATACAATGGGTGATACTGTACTAAATACTACCTTAAAGGAAAAGGACTTAGGGTTAACTATTAGTGCTGACATGAAGGTATCAGAGCAGTGTGGAATTGCAGCAGCGAAGGGAAACCAAATTCTTGGATTAATTAGGCGAAATATAGTGTACAAAGAAAAAGAACTAATAATACCGCTGTATAAAACAATAGTTAGGCCTCACTTAGAATATTGTATACAAGCATGGAGGCCATATCGCAAGAAGGATATTGATATGCTAGAAAGAGTACAAAGGAGAGCAACCAAAATGATACCAAAACTCAGGAATATTAGTTATGAAATGCGTCTAAAAGAATGTGGTTTAACAACACTAGAAACAGAAGATTGAGAGGAGATCAGATTGAGGTGTTTAAAATATTGAATGGATATGAAAATATTGACAGAAATATTTTTTTCACACTCAAGGAAGAGAGAAGGACTAGAGGACATGGAGTTACATTAGCAAAGAAGCAGTGTAGACTAGATATTAGAAAATTTTCATTTTCACAAAGAACAGTAAACGAATGGAACAGATTATCAGCTGATTGTGTAGGTGCTAGAAGTGTTAATATATTTATAAATAAAATCGACATATACCTAAGAGGGGCGGGGTATACTTAGATAGATAGGTTGGACTCTCGATAAGCCAAATGGCTTCCTAGTCCACCTGCCATCTAGAGTTGAATCTCTAGGTGGCAATCTTGTTAAATCTTGTTAAATCTTGTTAAATCTTGTTAAATCTTGTTAAATCTTGTTAAATACTGATTATATTTCGTTACTTTTGTAAGAACAATAATTCTTCTTTTCTGTCGCGTCTCTACCGGCTTTGGGCGTGTGACTGTCCTTTCCCAGTACAACTGAGCAGGTGTTTCTGTAAAATACTTATCATATAACCAAATCTCAAAGTTGACATGACCGCATAAAATGCACTGGCGTCTCTAAACGTCAAGAATATATAAAAGGCAGCACAAAGTTGAGTTAGAGCGCCCTCTGTCGGATTAGTTATTGTGGACCTCATTGCGTTCTATCTCACTCTCAGATCTCGCTCAATCTCGGAAGTCTCGTCGATTTAGCGCCATTGTTCAACGGAAAACCACCTCATGAACAGTCTCACAAATGTCACAAATGAAATGGTTTGTTGTAGGATATGCTATGTCGAGGATAATGTAATATATTCATATATTTAACCGTTATTATGTAACTATTTCTAGCAAAAGGCAAAGTCTGACGAAGAGCTTGGGCGTAATTTTTATTGTGACGGAAGCAATACGCGACGTAATCAGTTATCAGCATATCTAGTCTGTGGCAGAACTTTTATCTCCCAATGATATTCCTTTTTCATTTGTCATAAGCTATTGCATTCGCAACACTCATCAGAAGTAAAACGGTGTTAACAAATAATTTTACTTTTTCGTAATAATGAACACAAGGTAAGCTCAACACATTTGTTCCGTCCGTGTGAGGGCGCTATCAATATGCACAAGATGGCGCTGGTGCTAAGAGAACTAGTCTCGCTTAACCGACTGTCGGTCGGCTGCATAACTACGCCGAGAAGGCAGTCTGGTAACTTTGCCGGCTTTTGAATATTATATGTGTGCGGCTAAACATTGTTGCCACCTCATCGATACTGGTTACTCCTGCCGTAATTCCTATTTTATAAACAACTGAAAATTTATATTTATTTTTGTGTTAGTATAAGTTTAATTTTGAATAGTTAATTTTTATAATATAGCATTATCTGGAAAAAAAGGGCTGAAAAGACTCACGGAGTCTGGATAACCGCGCCTAGAAGAGAACCAGCTCTGTGATTTATTAACTCTGGTATAATATTAATATCAACGTATTGTGAATATTCCGTGTTCAGTCACTCACCTCAGGATGCATAGCATGAGGATTGCCATAATCGCCATGCCAAGCACTGACGCCCCCGCCGCTATTCCGATCCACACTGGCGTCCCCAAGACGGAAGCCTTATCCGTTGAGAGCCCCGCTGACGCCAACGTAGTTTGTAGAGGAGTCAGAACTACATCTGTCATGTTTTAGCAAATGTTTTAGACATAGCAAATCATGGTTACAAATGTTGTTATTATGGAATTTCCTGCAACCTAATAGTGCCGAACAAACCAAAACACATAATTATATTAATGTCACATACATTAAACAACGAAACAAAAATACAATGATGTATGTTGTGAATATATTTATTTTGCAATATTTCTATGAAATCACATTTCCAAAATAAAAAATATATAATAGTGTGATGTTCTGTGATTAGCCTACCTAGCAACAACGATAGTAAAAGAGAAATTATGAATAGCTGACGGCAACGAACTTAGTTACAGTGTCGCGCTTACATTTCCCGGTAGTTATAGACTTTCCGATTGACGTTTTTGCGCATGGGCGATAAATGTAAAATCATCAATGTGCAGCAAAACTACAAAGCATTTTGTGTATAAATGCCACGGGCTGTTCGATAACTCACCTGTGATGATCACTGTGAAGAGTTGCTTAAAATTGGGTTAAATACAATAACATATTACACTTGTTTAAATCACTGTTACGGATTATGGCGCAATACAGTCACGTGATTTACGCTTGCTATCAAAACATGCTTCAAAACTTGTTTGCGTCATGTTAATATGCGGCAACTAACTTTGCTGAGAGGTTATATGCATCCTAACGAATAACCCATAGTATTTATACCATAAATGCTTTGTTCTTTCGCTGCACACTTATGTTTGAACATTTAACGCGCATGCGTAGAAACGTCAATCGAAACGTTTATAACACCGGAAAAATGTAAGCGCCACAACGTTTTCAGTAACTTACCTTTCCCAACGT
>CBDHHR010000998.1:0-2500 GCA_965263245.1 Metamycoplasmataceae bacterium
CCAGACATCTTGAAGACAGACAGTTAACTGACTCAGACATCTTGAAGATAGGCAGATAAGTGACCCAGACATCTTCAAGATAAGCAGATAAGTGACTCAGACATCTTGAAGACAGACAGATAAGTGACCCAGACATCTTAAAGACAGACAGACAGATAAGTGACCCAGACATCTTGAAGACAGACAGATAACTGACCCAGACATCTTGAAGATAGACAGATAACTTACCCAGACATTTTGAAGACAGACAGATAAGTGGCACAGACATCTTGAAGATAGGCAGATAAGTGACCCAGACATCTTCAAGATAAGCAGATAAGTGACTCAGACATCTTGAAGACAGACAGATAAGTGACCCAGACATCTTAAAGACAGACAGACAGATAAGTGACCCAGACATCTTGAAGACAGACAGATAACTGACCCAGACATCTTGAAGATAGACACATAACTTACCCAGACATTTTGAAGACAGACAGATAAGTGGCACAGACATCTTGAAGATAGACAGATAACTTACCCAGACATTTTGAAGACAGACAGATAAGTGGCACAGACATCTTGAAGATAGACAGATAACTGATCCAGACATCTTGAAGACAGACAGATAACTGACCCAGACATCTTTAAGATAGACAGATAACTGACCCAGACATCTTGAAGATAGACAGATAAGTGACCCAGACATCTTGAAGATAGGCAGATAACTGACCCAGACATCTTCAAGATAGACAGATAACTGACCCAGACATCTTGAAGATAGACAGATAACTGACCCAGACATCTTGAAGATAGACAGATAACTGACCCAGACATCTTGAAGATAGGCGGATAAGTGACCCAGACATCTTGAAGATAGACAGATAACTGACCCAGACATCTTGAAGATAGGCAGATAAGTGACCCAGACATCTTGAAGATAGACAGATAACTGACCCAGACATCTTGAAGATAGACAGATAACTGACCCAGACATCTTCAAGATAGACAGATAACTGACCCAGACATCTTGAAGATAGGTAGATAAGTGACTCAGACATCTTGAAGACAGACAGACAGATAAGTGACCCAGACATCTTGAAGATAGACATATAAGTGACCCAGACATCTTGAAAATAGGCAGATAAGTGACCCAGACATCTTTTTTTGAAGACAGGCAGATAACTGACACAGACATCTTGAAGATAGGCAGATAAATGACCCAGACATCTTGAAGATAGACAGATAACTGACCCAGACATCTTCAAGATAGACAGATAACTGACCCAGACATCTTGAACATAGACAGATAACTGACCCAGACATCTTGAAGACAGACAGATAAGTGACCCAGACATCTTGAAGATAGGCAGATAAGTGACCCAGACATCTTGAAGATAGGCAGATAAGTGACCCAGACATCTTGAAGATAGGCAGATAAGGACCCAGACATCTTGAAGACAGACAGATAACTGACCCAGACATCTTGAAGACAGACAGATAAGTGACCCAGACATCTTGAAGACAGACAGATAACTGACCCAGTCATCTTGAAGACAGACAGATAACTGACCCAGACATCTTCAAGATAGGCAGATAAGTGACCCAGACATCTTGAAGACAGATAGATAACTGACCCAGACATCTTGAAGGTAGGCAGATAAGTGACCCAGACATCTTGAAGATAGGCAGATAAGTGACCCAGACATCTTGAAGACAGACAGATAACTGACCCAGACATATTGAAGACAGACAGATAAGTGACCCAGACATCTTCAAGATAGACAGATAACTGACCCAGACATATTGAAGACAGACAGATAAGTGACCCAGACATCTTGAAGACAGACAGATAACTGACCCAGACATCTTGAAGATAGGCAGGTAAGTGACCCAGACATCTTGAAGATAGGCAGATAAGTGACCCAGACATCTTGAAGACAGACAGATAACTGACCCAGACATATTGAAGACAGACAGATAAGTGACCCAGACATCTTCAAGATAGACAGATAACTGACCCAGACATATTGAAGACAGACAGATAAGTGACCCAGACATCTTGAAGACAGACAGATAACTGACCCAGACATCTTGAAGATAGGCAGGTAAGTGACCCAGACATCTTGAAGATAGGCAGATAAGTGACCCAGACATCTTGAAGACAGACAGATAACTGACCCAGACATATTGAAGACAGGCTGATAAGTGACGCAGATATGTTGAAGACGTTTTAACACTGTTTACCCCAGAATGTGTATATAAATGTGCATGCTTACTGTCATCAAAGGTAATGATGTTGTCAATAGCTTCTTTGGCATGTCCCTTCTTGTCCAGATTGTCAACCACTTCCTCTCCTACCAGTTTGTCGATGTCTGCAGCACAACAACCACAACCTCAGCACAACCACAATATCAGCACAACAACCACAACCTCAGCACAACCACAATATCAGCACAACAACCACAACCTCAGCACAACCACAATATCAACACAACAACCACAACCTCAGCACAACCAC
>CBDHHR010000999.1:0-7592 GCA_965263245.1 Metamycoplasmataceae bacterium
TTTGCGGGGGTAGACTTTGGACCCAACACTGATTGCCTGATTCATAGAGTGACACGATGCAGAGGTTACAGGGATGCCTGTGTGTGACTTCCCAAACCCACCTTTTCGCAAAGAAATTTGTCATCACTCAAAATGGGATCAAATTACACAAGTGCAGGAATCCGCTGGTTCCGCCGTGGACGATATAAGTATCCACCAGGGGACCAGGCTGCAATCCAAGGGGTGACAGGGCAAAAAATGACAGAGCCCGGCATGATGAATATTTACTGGACTAAGATCAAGTTGCGGGCTGTGGCCAACCAAGCAATTTATCTAGTGATTTTCCACTAGGTAGTCGGAAGTTTATATCTGAACTCGTATAATTTTTATAAATTTTACTACTAGACCGATATAGGGTCTTTAAGAGAAGGGAGTGACCAGTCTCACTATATATGCCTTTAAATTTGTTGTATGAACTAAAGAAAGTGTGAGGACATTTCCTATGCTGACCCCCTCAGGCTGAAAAGTGGGGGACGCGTCCCCCTCGTCCCCCACCGATCGACGCCCATGCTGTGTAGAACATCCCAATCCAACATTTTGGCAAAGAAATCTGTCATCACTCAAATGGGAATAAGTTACACAAAGTGCAGTATTCCGCCGCTTCTGTCGTAGGCGATAAGCATCAAGCAGCTAGGCGAGGGGTGAAAGTGCAACACAAATTTCATCATTTACAAATAATACAATGTGCTTGATGGCTAGAGCCTATAAACAATATCAACACAAGGTTGCAAACTGATAAAGCCCGGCAGCGGCGCAGCCCGGCATGATGATCATTTCCTAAAGTAAGATCAAGTTGCGCGTTGTGGCCAGCCAAGCAATTTATCTAGTCGATTTTCTAATGGGTGGTCGGACCTTCATATCGCGAGTTTATAGTCTAGCTAGTCTTGTGTAGCGGCTTTTAAGACAGAGGAGTGGTGAGTCAGGCTACATGCCTCGCAATTTTTCTGAGCTGAAAAGTGGGGGGACAATTCCTATGCTGAAAAAGTGAGGGGGACGCGTCCCCCCGCCTTCCACCTATCGACGCCCGTGTGCGTCGCATTACTTATTATAAAAGTGTTTATGTTAGCCAGTATGCGGCATACTAGCATGTGTGCAAGGTAGTGATTGGCGCATATATATATATGTATATATATATATATATATATATATATATATATATATATAATATTATATTATGTGTGTGTGTGTGTGTGTGTGTGTGTGTGTGTGTGTGTGTGTGTGTGTGTGTGTGTGTGTGTGTGTGTGTGTGTGTGTGTGTGTGTGTGTGTGTGTGTGTGTGTGTGTGTGTGTGTGTGTGTGTGTGTGTGTGTGTGTGTGTGTGTGTGTGTGTGTGTGTGTGTGTGTGTGTGTGTGTGTGTGTGTGTGTGTGTGTGTGTGTGTGTGTGTGTGTGTGTGTGTGTGTGTGTGTGTGTGTGTGTGTGTGTGTGTGTGTGTGTGTGTGTGTGTGTGTGTGTGTGTGTGTGTGTGTGTGTGTGTGTGTGTGTGTGTGTGTGTGTGTGTGTGTGTGTGTGTGTGTGTGTGTGTGTGTGTGTGTGTGTGTGTGTGTGTGTGTGTGTGTGTGTGTGTGTGTGTGTGTGTGTGTGTGTGTGTGTGTGTGTGTGTGTGTGTGTGTGTGTGTGTGTGTGTGTGTGTGTGTGTGTGTGTGTGTGTGTGTGTGTGTGTGTGTGTGTGTGTGTGTGTGTGTGTGTGTGTGTGTGTGTGTGTGTGTGTGTGTGTGTGTGTGTGTGTGTGTGTCGCCGTGGCATCCATCTAACAAACAGGCTTGTGTCGGACGCATGTTGTGTCACCGTTCGCGGTGTGAAGCAATATTAAAAACAAAACATTGTGACACTAAAACTGTGTCTTCAAGTTAACGCTACATTCCACTTTTTTGTGTTCCTTTCGGTTCACGAACTCCGACCTAACTACGCACTCATACGCGACTGTGACCGCGACTAAGTACGACTGTTGTCATGGTAGCACTCAATCATTCCGTCGAGATTGCTCTTTGTCCAATTGCCGCAATCGGTTGAGTCATCCTGGCAAACGTTACCGAAGCGGGTCACATTGGCAGCGTCTCCGAGCAAAACTTTGCCGCCTGTGAACGTCATCTCCCTCGGGCGTGCTGACGGAGCCTCGCACCTCCTCTGCCTATTCGCTAAATGCTCACGCGCGCTGGTCAAATCGGAACCTTGTGGAAATTAACATCTGCGAAGCTGGGAAAAGAAGGGTATTCGTGAGGGAACGTGGAGGCTAAGTGACAGGGAACGTGGAGGCTAAATGAAAGGGGACGTGGAGGCTAAATGACCGGGGACGTGGAGGCAAAGAGACGCCTAGTGAGTGACCAGAATGCAGAGCACAGTTCTCATAGGCTTTCGCTTTCACGCCTGGTAATGCATGCACCTGTATTGACATGACATTCCAGTATGCAATATGAGAGATGTGAAACGTACTATTCCCTCCTCGATGGGAACAGTCCCGCCACTACACTGTTTGTACGTCCACAGTCGTGCAACAGTGTTTTGTCAAATTCTGCAATGTTGTTTCCGAAAGCGAGAGTCTGGTAGATAGTTTCCATAATGCGTCAATCAAAAACATTGGATTGCTTCATCTTCACACACACAAATCGAAGAACCTTCCAACATCAACACGTGCATAGCCTACCAACTTAACTGGTTATTAGAAATGAACGGGAGCAGTCGCAAATTATTCATAATGGAAAAGGCGAAACATTTATGAACATGTGTTCGGTATGTTTCCTGTCCACGGTGTATTTTAGCGGTGTGTTTTGAATTGACTCTCCACCAGTCCGTTATTGCGTTGGCTTCTGATTCACTTATTTGTGCACGTGAGACGAGTAGGTCGAAATGAGTTCGAGTTTTAAGGACATCTGTAGTTCCTGCTCTTTGCTTTAATTATTAGTTTTATTGCAAAACACCAGGAGACTCGAGTACCGCGACTTGACTGAGTCCGAGATTTATAAAGGTAAGTTAAGTTCTTACATAGCGCAGTAGACAATCATCAGGATTGCTCAAAGGGTGCTAAACTTCACTCCCTAATAAACCTGCTCAATCTAACTCCACCTCGACTTCTCTTAGTGGTATCCAGCCATGCAGCAATTGACGCGCGAAGACTATTCGTACGCAAATGTCCATCATTGTCTATAGCCAGGTACTCGTTCATACAGCTGAGTGAACTGGAACACCTTAGAGTGAAAAAACTTGCCAAAGGTTTCACACGGCAGCACAGGGTTGGAACCCGAATGCTCTTACACAGAGTTCGAAGCTCTACCCACTGCGCTACTGCGCTGTCACTACGTACCCTAGACAGACGATGCACAGGTCAAAAGTGCAACTACGTGACCCATATAATCATATCAGCATCTTGTGATAACCGAAGAGTTTGAAGAGGAGGAATCAGGTCGACAGATATCGACGATCCTTGATGATATCGCAGTCTGTCCAGGAAAGAGACTATTTCAAGAAACCAATGATCGTATATAGGAAATTAAAGGTCATGGTCGCCCACGCCTAGAGTAGATGCGGCGACTGCTGATGTTGCTGCTGATGATGATTTAGCCTCCCGGGGATGATGATCATGGAGAGGTTGATGACGTCAATGACTATTTTCTACGACATCCATCCCCTGATGCATAAGTGTGTCCTTCTGCTCACTAGTTGTCCTTTGTTTGTGTCAATCCAACACTGGCGTAATTCGGACCAAGCGCGCTTTAGTAGAGTCTTGAATGAGGCGCATTCACTATTTAGCAAGATAATTGGGAAAAGTGTATTGGCTTAATTGTCCTCAGCCCTTGTCAGTAAGTGAGGTGGCTATTCGGACACCTCCAACCATTTTGACGCTCGCTATAGAAATGGCATTACCTGTCCAATGCTGATCAGCTCTCCCTCCCTCCCTCCCTCCCTCTCTCTCTCTCTCTCTCTCTCTCTCTCTCTCTCTCTCTCTCTCTCTCTCTCACTTTCTATCTCTCTCTCTCTCTCCCTCCCTCTCTCTCTCTCTCTCTCTCTCTCTCTCTCTCACTTTCTATCTCTCTCTCTCTCTCTCTCTCTCTCTCTCTCTCTCTCTCTCTCTCTCTCTCTCTCTCTCTCTCTCTCTCTTTCTCTCTCTCTCTCTTCTTCCTCTCGCCCCTTCTTCTCTCTCTTTCTCTTTCTCTCTGTCTCTGTCTCTGTCTCTGTCTCTGTCTCTGTCTCTGTCTCTGTCTCTGTCTCTGTCTCTGTCTCTGTCTCTGTCTCTGTCTCTGTCTCTGTGTCTGACTCTGTCTCTGTCTTTTCTCTCTCTCTCTCTCTCTCTCTCTCTCTCTCTCTCTCTCTCTCTCTCTCTCTCTCTCTCTCTCTCTCTCTCTCTCTCTCTCTCTCTCTCTCTCACTCTCTTTCTCTCTCTCCCTCTCTCCCTCTCTCCCTCTCTTCCTCTCGCACCCCCCCCTCTCTCTCTTTCTTTTATCTTTCGTAATGCCAAGCCAACGTGAGACTTTCGTGTTTTGTTTGGTTATCACAAACGTTCTCGTTCGTGACACACCCATGCAAATTATTCTGAAGTAATTGTGAGTAAGTATTTCGTCTTATATATCATCCACGCAAACAGTCGCGTTTGGAATGCCGTCTACGCTGGCTTGGACTGAACATTGAGCGACAAGCCAAGGTAGCAGTAATGTTATTACTGTATTGATAGAGAGAGCCAGTGGGCTGCCAAACATGCAGACTGCCCCTATAATTAGCTTGTAGTAAGAGCAGACAATCTGTACCTTTCTTGAGAGGTAAATCATTTGCTAAATAATTTGCACCTTGTTCTTAATTAATTTATTTATTTATTAATTAATAATTAACTATTAATTAATATAATACAAGACCTTAAGGTTGTAATCTATATGCTGACAGTCCGCCAAAGTGTGTCCGGTTACATTAGGAAGCCGGTACAAATGTTCGGAAAATTGGCCGTTGAGGCTGGCTGAATTTACCGCAGGACGTTCGGTGTTTACGCACGTCCTCTGTTACATGTTCAACACACCACACTTACAAGAGGACCAAACTACCATACCACGCCACTAATTCCGATTAGAAGAACATACACCCTCGCATTAATAGCTCAGAAGGAAGTATTAAGTCACGGTCACTTCCTATAAAGTGTGCAACTATATGTATAGCCGTGTCCCCGACATGTGTGTCACATACAGCTACGTCGTGTCACTGCGTGCAATCTCCCTCGGAGACACGTGCCGCGGTCATACGACATCGTCTGATCCAATTAGCGACACCGTTCACTGTCGTGATACAGGACAGTGCCGCGGGACCTGCGTAGTGTGCAGCAAACTGACGCAAAACATCGCTATTGTTGATCAGCAAGTGATTCGCTTTATAGAGTGACGGAGGCGAGAGCCCAGAATAATGTCTCTATGATTTAATACCTGTCATGGAAGATTGTAAGATTTTGCCAACAGAGAGCGGAGAAATAGGTAGTTTCCAAGAGAATAAATAATATATACTTTTTATTTGCAAACGATGCCATCCCGAGACATCACATCACCATCAACATAAGAGATGAATGTAAATTGTAAAGTACAACAAGTGACAAAACAGTAGAGGAAGTGGCAGACTTCCGGTATCTAGGTTTCTGATTTCGCAGTACAAGCACACAACTCTACCAGCCCATTGCCTTAGCCTGGAAAGCATATAACAAGCTGGACCAAGTATGGAAAACAAAGATAAAAGATCAACCAAGCTGCTTAAACGTCAGTGCCATCGTTGACAATATGTGTTTTCTGGAACTAATTCCCTAATACAAATAAACCCTAACCAAATAAAACTGGAAAGAAAACCTGACGGAAGTTAGACCAGAACGTTAGGCCAATGAAGCGTCTAAACATCAACTGGAACAGTTGGTGCCAAATAAACAACTTCACGGGGATATGGACAAATACACAACACGATTCGTATTAGACGTCTATAACTGACTGGTCACTGGTGTTAAAACACAGACGAACCAGTGGCATTGTTCACGTCTATGTCTATGTTTTAATTGGCAAAACCCGAAGGTCATTCATCCTATGGACACCCATTCGTGGCGAGACAAACAGATAGAAGCAGAAGAAAGCGTGCATCAAACTGATTTGTGACAATCTTCACATTGAAGTGACAGACCTGCAGCCTAAAGGCAACATGCGTACGCGCGCTGATACAATGTAAAGGCGACGACGTGCTGTGACGTCACGCGTTTAAACAGGTCTCGATTGCACAAGTTTCTATAATGAGGCGCCATTATTTTCTCCTCTTCCAAACCAGTTTCTGGATAGGCATACTACAGGTATCATAATGCCTGTAGAATTTAAAAGGGATGGCGTATGTTCATAGTTTGTTATTTATTAATTAATAAAATGTTCTTATGCCTCTAACATAAACAACACGAGTTTCAAATTGCAAACAGTTTTGGGGATTTATGTTAATGCAATTTGTCGGACAATATATCTTGAATATATTTATACTGTAATATTACGAATAGTATGTTAACACTAATAAAACAGACATCCTCGCTTAGAATATAGCAAAACAGAAGCTTTCTTCCTAAAAAGCCGGATAAAACACAACTCGAGCGAAACGTCTGTGCGAGTGACTAAGACTGTCCGTGCGTGAATGATATGGATCATCTAAGATGCGTGTGTCCGAATGTGGTGTCCGGAGACATCCAATACCATAGAATGATGATTAATTATTCAAACTAAGCTATTCACTACGGAGAAATGCAATGATATCCATTTAGGCATCTGTTGTTTTTTCGATGACGCTACTAGATATTCAGTTCCATGCGAGACCATTGTGTAACGTCGCGTGTTATTTACATTTATTTGTCTGTGCATGGTCATGTTGTGGAATTTAGATCGTGTTGTGGCATCTAGATCATGTATATGCAACAAGATCATGTTGTGGCATCTAGATCATGTATAGGCAACAGTATCATGTTGTGGCATTAGATCATGTATAGGCAACAGTATCATGTTGTGGCATTAGATCATGTATAGGCAACAAGATCATGTTGTGGCATCTAGATCATGTATAGGCAACAGTATCATGTTGTAGCATCTAGATCATGTATAGGCAACAGTATCATGTTGTAGCATCTAGATCATGTATAGGCAACAGTATCATGTTGTGGCATTAGATCATGCATAGGCAACAAGATCATTGTGTAGCATTTATATCATGTATAGGTAACAAGATCATGTTGTGACATCTAGATCATGTATTGGCAACAAGATCATGGTGTAGCATCTAGATCATGTATAAGCAACAGTATCATGTTGTGGCATTAGATCATGTATAGGCAACAAGATAATGTTCCAGCATCTAGATCATCTTGACCTTTCTATGACAACGACGCTGTTCCTACAACTTATGTTTCGTCAACAACAACAACGTTATTCTACTAATCCACTCGCATAATCGCTGTACAAGTCGTTGCAAACGGTTAGCTTCTTTGTACATTTTAGATGCATAATTAAATTATCCTAACAATGCCTTCTGTTTCCTCATATATGAATTCCTTTTGCATAGCAAGCCACTGTTAGC
>CBDHHR010001000.1:0-6514 GCA_965263245.1 Metamycoplasmataceae bacterium
AGTTAGAAAACTATAATGTTTTGAGAACATAAGAGAGGTATAGTGTGAACTGTCTGGCACATTATGTGAGTGAAGGGTACAATCAGAATACACAAACAGACGGAGTGGTCTAGGGTGTTCCCTGTGACTGGGGCACAGAAACCTTGGTCAGAAGATCTCTTCCGATCGGTTGGCTCGATATCGTCCCGGTGTTACGACATTCACTGCACACATTCTCATGATGGATCAGCCGGTGTTCAGACTGGTGGAAACATTGTCTGGAATCGGCCTGCCGCCATGCGCTAATGGAGCTCATTTGAAGGGTTGCGATGGAGTGTCACAGATCACGTTTCTGCTAGAGCAACCACGAACGATGTCTTTGTCCATCCGTTGTGTGCTGAGCCGACGTCATCGTAGTCAACAGTGTTGACTACATTAACAGAGATGTCTGGCGCTTTCTGCCTGCGTTCCTGCTTTAGGAACCTTGTAAAGGGTAAAATGCGTGTTGCTACATACACAGAAACTCTTTTAAGCCGTCACTGGCGGTTGACGACACCCAAAATTGTCTAATTAGAGTGCTTGTCATGTCATCTCTTGAGATGTAGACGTCAGTCAGAGTAAATTAAATCTGATCCTCGGTGCCATTCTTCCGAGCGGGCATTTAGTTTTGTTTGACACCACTGGGGGATCGTATGCACTATGGGAATGTTATGATGCGGAGAAAGTAGAAGTGGCAATGCGTTCCCGCATCACTGAGTATTGATCTCAAATGTGCATGGTTGTGCAACAGTTTTTTGTTACATTTAGTCGTGCCCTGAGGAAGAGGCCTTGCCCAGTGTAGTCAGTGTGTGGAAGCTGTTGACATTTTGACATTATTTTCTTCTATTTGACTGGGTGATATTCCCTGAACAGCCTCAGAAGGTCTCATGTAGCAGAGACTGAAAACATTTGTTTTATGTTGCTTTGGTTATATTCTGTGAAGTGAAAAAGTAGTCAATTAATCATAATTTTTTATTATCAATATATATATATATATATATATATATATATATATATATATATATATATATATATATATATATTATACATACAGTGCATATATATTGATAATTTGACACTTTAACAATTTTCCCATAGCTTTTGTCGTAAGAATGATCTTCTGAAACCAAACTTTCAAAACAATAGATGATAAAAAGCACATGTTCAGGCACTGAATTTTCTGATCGCTTGACGGAGGTTTTGCTAAACAATCTGGATACATCAGTTGCAATGGATTCTGGTTGTTGTGCATTGTAATAATATGTCATAAATGTGTTCTTAAGACTCATAATGTCCGATGTTATATAATTATGCACATTTCCAGATTTGTGAGTTTAGGCAAAATGTTATCAACCCTTGCCTTTTATAATGACTAGGACCTACTTATAAATTTAACTTATATTCACGCACGTTTTAATTGGTTTAGGCTTCAAATTGCCCTAGAATTGCTAATAGTCTACAGTGGTCATGGAAAGATAGTTATGCATATTTGAATGAATGTAATAAAAGTTACTTCAACAACATACTTTATAAAGTAGCAAATTATAAAATGCTCTATTGATTATATTTGGTGTGATGTTATTGTAGATGGAAATTTATAACTGTTTTATAACTCATGAGGTGGTGGGATAAATGTTATCAGACATTATGTTGGGATGGTCACCGGTCATTGTGTGTCCCGTAGGCTGGGGAGGAGGGAACGACAAACACACCGATGAGTGTGAAGGAGCGGGCGAGGCATCTCAACCGCATGGAGAGTCAGACTGAGTTGGAGAAGACAACGCCCACAGCACCAAAGACACCAAAGGAATTTAAGGTACGACGTTTATTCTTCCAACTCTTGACTAAAGAGAACCTGCTTCTTTTTGTGAGCATTGAAGCTGGGATGTTGAGTGGGAGAGAACCTGGGTTTGGATCCTTCTTTTTGTGAGCATTGAAGCTGGGATGTTGAGTGGGAGAGAACCTGGGTTTGGATCCTTCTTTTTGTGAGCATTGAAGCTGGGATGTTGAGTGGGAGAGAACCTGGGTTTGGATCCTTCTTTTTGTGAGCATTGAAGCTGGGATGTTGAGTGGGAGAGAACCTGGTTTTGGATCCTTCTTTTTGTGAGCATTGAAGCTGGGATGTTGAGTGGGAGAGAACCTGGGTTTGGATCCTTCTTTTTGTGAGCATTGAAGCTGGGATGTTGAGTGGGAGAGAACCTGGGTTTGAATCCTTTTTGTGAGCATTGAAGCTGGGATGTTGAGTGGGAGAGAACCTGGGTTTGGATCCTTCTTTTTGTGAGCATTGAAGCTGGGATGTTGAGTGGGAGAGAACCTGGGTTTGGATCCTTCTTTTTGTGAGCATTGAAGCTGGGATGTTGAGTGGGAGAGAACCTGGTTTTGGATCCTTCTTTTTGTGAGCATTGAAGCTGGGATGTTGAGTGGGAGAGAACCTGGGTTTGGATCCTTCTTTTTGTGAGCATTGAAGCTGGGATGTTGAGTGGGAGAGAACCTGGGTTTGGATCCTTCTTTTTGTGAGCATTGAAGCTGGGATGTTGAGTGGGAGAGAACCTGGGTTTGAATCCTTTTTGTGAGCATTGAAGCTGGGATGTTGAGTGGGAGAGAACCTGGGTTTGGATCCTTCTTTTTGTGAGCATTGAAGCTGGGATGTTGAGTGGGAGAGAACCTGGGTTTGGATCCTTCTTTTTGTGAGCATTGAAGCTGGGATGTTGAGTGGGAGAGAACCTGGGTTTGGATCCTTCTTTTTGTGAGCATTGAAGCTGGGATGTTGAGTGGGAGAGAACCTGGGTTTGGATCCTTCTTTTTGTGAGCATTGAAGCTGGGATGTTGAGTGGGAGAGAACCTGGGTTTGGATCCTTCTTTTTGTGAGCATTGAAGTTGGGATGTTGAGTGGGAGAGAACCTGGGTTTGGATCCTTCTTTTTGTGAGCATTGAAGCTGGGATGTTGAGTGGGAGAGAACCTGGGTTTGAATCCTTCTTTTTGTGAGCATTGAAGCTGGGATGTTGAGTGGGAGAGAATCTGGGTTTGGATCCTTCTTTTTGTGAGCATTGAAGCTGGGATGTTGAGTGGGAGAGAACCTGGGTTTGGATCCTTCTTTTTGTGAGCATTGAAGCTGGGATGTTGATTTGGAGAGAACCTGGGTTTGAATCCTTCTTTTTGTGAGCATTGAAGCTGGGATGTTGAGTGGGAGAGAACCTGGGTTTGGATCCTTCTTTTTGTGAGCATTGAAGCTGGGATGTTGAGTGGGAGAGAACCTGGGTTTGAATCCTTTTTGTGAGCATTGAAGCTGGGATGTTGAGCGGGAGAGAACCTGGGTTTGAATCCTTTTTGTGAGCATTGAAGCTGGGATGTTGAGTGGGAGAGAACCTGGGTTTGGATCCTTCTTTTTGTGAGCATTGAAGCTGGGATGTTGAGTGGGAGAGAACCTGGGTTTGGATCCTTCTTTTTGTGAGCATTGAAGCTGGGATGTTGAGTGGGAGAGAACCTGGGTTTGGATCCTTCTTTTTGTGAGCATTGAAGCTGGGATGTTGAGTGGGAGAGAACCTGGGTTTGGATCCTTCTTTTTGTGAGCATTGAAGCTGGGATGTTGAGTGGGAGAGAACATGGGTTTGAATCCTTCTTTTTGTGAGCATTGAAGCTGGGATGTTGAGTGGGAGAGAACCTGGGTTTGGATCCTTCTTTTTGTGAGCATTGAAGCTGAGATGTTGAGTGGGAGAGAACCTGGGTTTGGATCCTTCTTTTTGTGAGCATTGAAGTTGGGATGTTGAGTGGGAGAGAACCTGGGTTTGGATCCTTCTTTTTGTGAGCATTGAAGTTGGGATGTTGAGTGGGAGAGAACCTGGGTTTGGATCCTTCTTTTTGTGAGCATTGAAGCTGGGATGTTGAGTGGGAGAGAACCTGGGTTTGGATCCTTCTTTTTGTGAGCATTGAAGTTGGGATGTTGAGTGGGAGAGAACCTGGGTTTGGATCCTTCTTTTTGTGAGCATTGAAGCTGGGATGTTGAGTGGGAGAGAACCTGGGTTTGAATCCTTTTTGTGAGCATTGAAGCTGGGATGTTGAGTGGGAGAGAACCTGGGTTTGGATCCTTCTTTTTGTGAGCATTGAAGCTGGGATGTTGAGTGGGAGAGAACCTGGGTTTGGATCCTTCTTTTTGTGAGCATTGAAGCTGGGATGTTGAGTGGGAGAGAACCTGGGTTTGGATCCTTCTTTTTGTGAGCATTGAAGCTGGGATGTTGAGTGGGAGAGAACCTGGGTTTGGATCCTTCTTTTTGTGAGCATTGAAGCTGGGATGTTGAGTGGGAGAGAACCTGGGTTTGGATCCTTCTTTTTGTGAGCATTGAAGCTGGGATGTTGAGTGGGAGAGAACCTGGGTTTGAATCCTTTTTGTGAGCATTGAAGCTGGGATGTTGAGTGGGAGAGAACCTGGGTTTGAATCCTTCTTTTTGTGAGCATTGAAGCTGGGATGTTGAGTGGGAGAGAACCTGGGTTTGAATCCTTCTTTTTGTGAGCATTGAAGCTGGGATGTTGAGTGGGAGAGAACCTGGGTTTGGATCCTTCTTTTTGTGAGCATTGAAGCTGGGATGTTGAGCGGGAGGGAACCTGGGTTTGGATCCTTCTTTTTGTGAGCATTGAAGCTGGGATGTTGAGTGGGAGAGAACCTGGGTTTGGATCCTTCTTTTTGTGAGCATTGAAGCTGGGATGTTGAGTGGGAGAGAACCTGGGTTTGGATCCTTCTTTTTGTGAGCATTGAAGCTGGGATGTTGAGTGGGAGAGAACCTGGGTTTGGATCCTTCTTTTTGTGAGCATTGAAGCTGGGATGTTGAGTGGGAGAGAACCTGGGTTTGGATCCTTCTTTTTGTGAGCATTGAAGCTGGGATGTTGAGTGGGAGAGAACCTGGGTTTGGATCCTTCTTTTTGTGAGCATTGAAGCTGGGATGTTGAGTGGGAGAGAACCTGGGTTTGGATCCTTCTTTTTGTGAGCACTGAAGCTGGGATGTTGAGTGGGAGAGAACCTGGGTTTGGATCCTTCTTTTTGTGAGCACTGAAGCTGGGATGTTGAGCGGGAGAGAACCTGGGTTTGGATCCTTCTTTTTGTGAGCATTGAAGCTGGGATGTTGAGCGGGAGAGAACCTGGGTTTGAATCCTTCTTTTTGTGAGCATTGAAGCTGGGATGTTGAGTGGGAGAGAACCTGGGTTTGGATCCTTCTTTTTGTGAGCATTGAAGCTGGGATGTTGAGTGGGAGAGAACCTGGGTTTGGATCCTTCTTTTTGTGAGCATTGAAGCTGGGATGTTGAGTGGGAGAGAACCTGGGTTTGAATCCTTCTTTTTGTGAGCATTGAAGCTGGGATGTTGAGTGGGAGAGAACCTGGGTTTGGATCCTTCTTTTTGTGAGCATTGAAGCTGGGATGTTGAGCGGGAGAGAACCTGGGTTTGGATCCTTCTTTTTGTGAGCATTGAAGCTGGGATGTTGAGCGGGAGAGAACCTGGGTTTGAATCCTTTTTGTGAGCATTGAAGCTGGGGTGTTGAGTGGGAGAGAACCTGGGTTTGGATCCTTCTTTTTGTGAGCATTGAAGCTGGGATGTTGAGTGGGAGAGAACCTGGGTTTGGATCCTTCTTTTTGTGAGCATTGAAGCTGGGATGTTGAGTGGGAGAGAACCTGGGTTTGAATCCTTCTTTTTGTGAGCACTGAAGCTTGGATGTTGAGTGGGAGAGAACCTGGGTTTGAATCCTTCTTTTTGTGAGCATTGAAGCTGGGATGTTGAGTGGGAGAGAACCTGGGTTTGGATCCTTCTTTTTGTGAGCATTGAAGCTGGGATGTTGAGTGGGAGGGAACCTGGGTTTGAATCCTTCTTTTTGTGAGCATTGAAGCTGGGATGTTGAGTGGGAGAGAACCTGGGTTTGGATCCTTCTTTTTGTGAGCATTGAAGCTGGGATGTTGAGTGGGAGAGAACCTGGGTTTGGATCCTTCTTTTTGTGAGCATTGAAGCTGGGATGTTGAGTGGGAGAGAACCTGGGTTTGGATCCTTCTTTTTGTGAGCATTGAAGCTGGGATGTTGAGTGGGAGAGAACCTGGGTTTGGATCCTTCTTTTTGTGAGCATTGAAGCTGGGATGTTGAGTGGGAGAGAACCTGGGTTTGGATCCTTCTTTTTGTGAGCATTGAAGCTGGGATGTTGAGTGGGAGAGAACCTGGGTTTGGATCCTTCTTTTTGTGAGCATTGAAGCTGGGATGTTGAGTGGGAGAGAACCTGGGTTTGGATCCTTCTTTTTGTATTCACTGAAGCTGGGATGTTGAGTGGGAGAGAACCTGGGTTTGGATCCTTCTTTTTGTGAGCATTGAAGCTCGGATGTTGAGTGGGAGAGAACCTGGGTTTGGATCCTTCTTTTTGTGAGCATTGAAGCTGGGATGTTGAGTGGGAGAGAACCTGGGTTTGGATCCTTCTTTTTGTGAGCATTGAAGCTGGGATGTTGAGTGGGAGGGAACCTGGGTTTGGA
>CBDHHR010001001.1:0-10404 GCA_965263245.1 Metamycoplasmataceae bacterium
CCATACACACACGGAACAAACAACACTGACCACATGTCCAGTATGTACAGTCCAATCACTATATTAGAACATACCACCCACATACATAACAAACAACACTGACCACATGTCCAGTACGTACAGTCCTATCAGTATATTAGATTCCACCACACACATACGGAACACACAACACTGACCACATGTCCAGTATGTACAGTCCAATCACTATATAAGTACATACCACCCTCATACATAACAAACAACACTGACCACATGTCCAGTATGTACAGTCCTATCATTATTTTAGATCCCACCACCCACATACATAACACACGACACTGACCACATGTCCAGTACGTACAGTCCTATCAGTATATTAGATTCCACCATACACATACGGAACACACAACACTGACCACATGTCCAGTATGTACAGTCCAATCACTATTTTAGACCACACCACCCACATACATAACAAACAACACTGACCACATGTCCAGTACGCACAGTCCTGTCAGTATATTAGAACATACCACCCTCATACATAACAAACAACACTGACCACATGTCCAGTATTTTAGTCCAATCACTATTTTAGACCACACCACCCACATATGGAACACACAACACTGACCACATGTCCAGTATGTACAGTCCTATCACTATATTATATTCCACCACACACATACGGAACACACAACACTGACCACATGTCCAGTATGTACAGTCCAATCACTATATAAGTACATACCACCCTCATACATAACAAACAACACTGACCACATGTCCAGTATGTACAGTCCTATCATTATTTTAGATCCCACCACCCACATACATAACACACGACACTGACCACATGTCCAGTACGTACAGTCCTATCAGTATATTAGATTCCACCATACACATACGGAACACACAACACTGACCACATGTCCAGTATGTACAGTCCAATCACTATTTTAGACCACACCACCCACATACATAACAAACAACACTGACCACATGTCCAGTACGTAGAATCCTATCAGTATATTAGATTCCACCATACACACACGGAACAAACAACACTGACCACATGTCCAGTATGTACAGTCCAATCACTATATTAGAACATACCACCCACATACATAACAAACAACACTGACCACATGTCCAGTACGTACAGTCCTATCAGTATATTAGATTCCACCATACACATACGGAACACACAACACTGACCACATGTCCAGTATGTACAGTCCTATCACTATTTTAGACCCCACCACCCACATACAGAACACACAACACTGACCACATGTCCAGTACGTACAGTCCTATCACTATTTTAGACCCTACCACCGACATATGGAACACACAACACTGACCACATGTCCAGTATATACAGTCCAATCACTATATTAGAACATACCACCCTCATACATAACAAACAACACTGACCACATGTCCAGTACGTACAATCCTATCAGTATATTAGATTCCACCATACACATACGGAACACACAACACTGACCACATGTCCAGTATGTACAGTCCAATCACTATTTTAGACCTCACTACCCACATATGGAACATACAACACTGACCACATATCCAGTATGTACAGTCCAATCACTATCTTAGATCCCACCACCCACATACATAACACACAACACTGACCACATGTCCAGTATGTACAGTCCTATCACTATTTTAGACCCCACCACCCACATACAGAACACACAACACTGACCACATGTCCAGTATGTACAGTCCAATCACTATTTTAGACCTCACTACCCACATATGGAACACACAACACTGACCACATATCCAGAATGTACAGTCCAATCACTATTTTAGACCACACCACCCACATACGGAACAGACAACACTGACCATATATCCATTATGTACAGTCCAATCACTATATTAGAACACACCACCCTCATACATAACAAACAACACTGACCACATGTCCACAATGTACAGTCCTATCACTATTTTAGATCCCACCACCCTCATACATAACACACAACACTGACCACATGTCCAGTATGTACAGTCCTATCACTATTTTAGACCACACCACCCACATACATAACAAACAACACTGACCACATGTCCATTACGTACAGTTCTATCAGTATATTAGATTCCACCATACACATACGGAACACACAACACTGACCACATGTCCAGTATGTACCGTCCAATCACTATATTAGAACATACCAACATCATACATAACAAACAACACTGACCACATGTCCAGTACGTACAGTCCTATCAGTATATTAGATTCCACCATACACATACGGAACACACAACACTTACCACATGTCCACTACGTCCAGTCCTATCACTATATTATATTCCACCACACACATACGGAACACACAACACTGACCACATGTCCAGTATGTACAGTCCAATTACTATATTAGAACATACAACCCTCATACATAACACACAACACTGACCACATGTCCAGTATGTACAGTCCAATCACTATATTAGAACATACCACCCACATACATAACAAACAACACTGACCACATGTCCAGTACGTACAGTCCTATCAGTATATTAGATTCCACCATACACATACGGAACACACAACACTGACCACATGTCCAGTATATACAGTCCAATCACTATATTAGAACATACCACCCTCATGCATAACAAACAACACTGACCACATGTCCACTATGTACAGTCCTATCACTATTTTAGATCCCACCACCCACATACATAACACACAACACTGACCACATGTCCAGTATGTACAGTCCAATCACTATTTTAGAACATACCACCCTCATACATAACAAACAACACTGACCACATATCCAGTATGTACAGTCCAATCACTATTTTAGACCACACCACCCACATACGGAACACACAACACTGACCATATGTCCAGTATGTACCGTCCAATCACTATTTTAGACCACACCACCCACATACGGAACACACAACACTGACCATATGTCCAGTATGTACCGTCCAATCACTATATTAGAACATACCAACATCATACATAACAAACAACACTGACCACATGTCCAGTACGTACAATCCTGTCAGTATATTAGATTCCACCATACACATACGAAACACACAACATTGACCTCATGTCCAGTATGTACCGTCCAATCACTATATTATAACATACCAACATCATACATAACAAACAACACTGACCACATGTCCAGTACGTACAGTCCTGTCAGTATATTAGATTCCACCATACACATACGAAACACACAACATTGACCTCATGTCCAGTATGTACCGTCCAATCACTATATTAGAACATACAAACATCATACATAACAAACAACACTGACCACATGTCCAGTACGTACAGTCCTGTCAGTATATTAGATTCCACCATACACATACGAAACACACAACATTGACCACATGTCCAGTATGTACAACAGTCCTATCACTATTTTAGATCCCACCACCCACATATGGATAACACACAACACTGACCACATGTCCAGTATGTACAGTCCAATCACTATATTAGAACATACCACCCTCATACATAACAAACAACACTGACCACATGTCCAGTATGTACAGTCCTATCACTATATTAGAACCCACCACCCACATACATAACAAACAACACTGACCACATGTCCAGTACGTACAGTCCTATCAGTATATTAGATTCCACCATACACATACGGAACAAACAACACTGACCACATGTCCAGTATGTACAGTCCAATCACTATATTAGAACATACCACCCACATACATAACAAACAACACTGACCACATGTCCAGTACGTACAGTCCTATCAGTATATTAGATTCCACCATACACATACGGAACAAACAACACTGACCACATGTCCAGTATGTACAGTCCAATCACTATATTAGAACATACCACGTCATACATAACAAACAACACTGACCACATGTCCAGTATGTACAGTCCAATCACTATATTAGAACATACCACCCTCATATATAACAAACAACACTGACCACATGTCCACTATGTACAGTCCAATCACTATATTAGTACATACCACACTCATACATAACAAACAACACTGACCACATGTCCAGTATGTACAGTCCAATCACTATTTTAGACCACACCACCCACATACATAACAAACAACACTGACCACATGTCCAGTATGTACAGTCCAATCACTATTTTAGACCACACCACCCACATACATAACAAACAACACTGACCACATGTCCAGTACGCACAGTCCTATCACTATTTTAGATCCCACCACCCACATACATAACACACGACACTGACCACATGTCCAGTACGTACAGTCCTATCAGTATATTAGATTCCACCATACACATACGGAACACACAACACTGACCACATGTCCAGTATGTACAGTCCAATCACTATTTTAGACCACACCACCCACATGCATAACAAACAACACTGACCACTTGTCCAGTACGTACAGTCCTGTCAGTATATTAGATTCCACCATTCATACACATACGGAACACACAACACTGACCACATGTCCAGTATGTACCGTCCAATCACTATATTAGAACATACCAACATCATACATAACAAACAACACTGACCACCTGTCCAGTATGTACCGTCCAATCACTATATTAGAACATACCACCCGCATACATAACAAACAACACTGACCACGTGTCCAGTATGTACAGTCCTATCACTATATTAGAACGTACCACCCACATGCATAACAAACAACACTGACCACTTGTCCAGTACGTACAGTCCTGTCAGTATATTAGATTCCACCATTCATACACATACGGAACACACAACACTGACCACATGTCCAGTATGTACCGTCCAATCACTATATTAGAACATACCAACATCATACATAACAAACAACACTGACCACCTGTCCAGTATGTACCGTCCAATCACTATATTAGAACGTACCACCCTCATACATAACAAACAACACTGACCACATGTCCAGTACGTACAGTCCTATCAGTATATTAGATTCCACTACCCACATATGGAACACACAACACTGACCACATGTCCAGTACGTACAGTCCTATCAGTATATTAGATTCCACCATACACATACGGAACACACAACAGTGACCACATGTCCAGCATGTACAGTCCTATCACTATTTTAGATCCCACCACCCACATACATAACACACAACACTGACCACATGTCCAGTATGTACAGTCCTATCAGTATATTAGATTCCACCATACACATACGGAACACACAACACTGACCACATGTCCAGTATGTACAGTCCTATCAGTATATTAGATTCCACCATACACATACGGAACACACAACACTGACCACATGTCCAGTATGTACAGTCCTATCACTATTTTAGACCCCACCACCCACATACAGAACACACAACACTGACCACATGTCCAGTACGTACAGTCCTATCACTATTTTAGACCCTACCACCGACATATGGAACACACAACACTGACCACATGTCCAGTATATACAGTCCAATCACTATATTAGAACATACCACCCTCATACATAACAAACAACACTGACCACATGTCCAGTACGTACAATCCTATCAGTATATTAGATTCCACCATACACATACGGAACACACAACACTGACCACATGTCCAGTATGTACAGTCCAATCACTATTTTAGACCTCACTACCCACATATGGAACATACAACACTGACCACATATCCAGTATGTACAGTCCAATCACTATCTTAGATCCCACCACCCACATACATAACACACAACACTGACCACATGTCCAGTATGTACAGTCCTATCACTATTTTAGACCCCACCACCCACATACAGAACACACAACACTGACCACATGTCCAGTATGTACAGTCCAATCACTATTTTAGACCTCACTACCCACATATGGAACACACAACACTGACCACATATCCAGAATGTACAGTCCAATCACTATTTTAGACCACACCACCCACATACGGAACAGACAACACTGACCATATATCCATTATGTACAGTCCAATCACTATATTAGAACACACCACCCTCATACATAACAAACAACACTGACCACATGTCCACAATGTACAGTCCTATCACTATTTTAGATCCCACCACCCTCATACATAACACACAACACTGACCACATGTCCAGTATGTACAGTCCTATCACTATTTTAGACCACACCACCCACATACATAACAAACAACACTGACCACATGTCCATTACGTACAGTTCTATCAGTATATTAGATTCCACCATACACATACGGAACACACAACACTGACCACATGTCCAGTATGTACCGTCCAATCACTATATTAGAACATACCAACATCATACATAACAAACAACACTGACCACATGTCCAGTACGTACAGTCCTATCAGTATATTAGATTCCACCACCCTCATACATAACAAACAACACTGACCACATGTCCACAATGTACAGTCCTATCACTATTTTAGATCCCACCACCCTCATACATAACACACAACACTGACCACATGTCCAGTATGTACAGTCCTATCACTATTTTAGACCACACCACCCACATACATAACAAACAACACTGACCACATGTCCATTACGTACAGTTCTATCAGTATATTAGATTCCACCATACACATACGGAACACACAACACTGACCACATGTCCAGTATGTACCGTCCAATCACTATATTAGAACATACCAACATCATACATAACAAACAACACTGACCACATGTCCAGTACGTACAGTCCTATCAGTATATTAGATTCCACCATACACATACGGAACACACAACACTTACCACATGTCCACTACGTCCAGTCCTATCACTATATTATATTCCACCACACACATACGGAACACACAACACTGGACATGTGGTCATATGTCCAGTATGTACCGTCCAATCACTATATTAGAACATACCAACATCATACATAACAAACAACACTGACCACATGTCCAGTATGTTTGTTATGTATGTGTATATTAGATTCCACCATACACATAATGAACACACAACACTGACCATCATGTCCAGTATGTACCGTCCAATCACTATATTATAACATACCAACATCATACATAACAAACAACACTGACCACATGTCCAGTACGTTCCTGTCAGTATATTAGATTCCACCATACACATACGAAACACACAACATTGACCTCATGTCCAGTATGTACCGTCCAATCACTATATTATAACATACTAACATCATACATAACAAACAACACTGACCACATGTCCAGTACGTACAGTCCTGTCAGTATATTAGATTCCACCATACACATACGAAACACACAACATTGACCTCATGTCCAGTATGTACCGTCCAATCACTATATTAGAACATACAAACATCATACATCAGTATATTAGACTGTACATACTGGACATGTGGTCAGTGTTGTGTGTCCTGTATGTGTATGGTGGAATCTAATATACTGATAGGACTGTATGTACTGGACATGTGGTCAGTGTTGTGTGTTATGTATGTGGGTCCACCATCTAATATATGATAGGACTGTACATACTGGACATGTGGTCAGTGTTGTTTGTTATGTCATGTGGGTGGATGGTCTAATATAGTGATTGGACTGTACATACTGGACATGTGGTCAGTGTTGTGTGTTATGTATGTATATGGTGGAATCTACCATACTGATAGGACTGTACGTACTGGACATGTGGTCAGTGTGTTTGTTATGTATGAGGGTGGTATCACTATATATAGTGATTGGACTGTACATACTGGACATGTGGTCAGTGTTGTGTGTTCCGTATGTGTATGGTGGAATATAATATAGTGATAGGACTGTACATACTGGACATGTGGTCAGTGTTGTGTGTTCCATATGTGGGTGGTGTGGTCTAAATTAGATTCCACCATACACATACGAAACACACAACATTGACCACATGTCCAGTATGTACAGTCCAATCACTATATTAGAACATACCACCCTCATACATAACAAACAACACTGACCACATGTCCAGTACGTACAATCCTATCAGTATATTAGATTCCACCATACACACACGGAACAAACAACACTGACCACATGTCCAGTATGTACAGTCCAATCACTATATTAGAACATACCACCCACATACATAACAAACAACACTGACCACATGTCCAGTACGTACAGTCCTATCAGTATATTAGATTCCACCATACACATACGGAACACACAACAGTGACCACATGTCCAGCATGTACAGTCCAATCACTATATTAGAACATACCACCGTCATACATAACAAACAACACTGACCACATGTCCAGTATGTACAGTCCAATCACTATATTAGAACATACCACCCTCATACATAACAAACAACACTGACCACATGTCCAGTATGTACAGTCCAATCACTATTTTAGAACACACCACCCACATACATAACAAACAACACTGACCACATGTCCAGTACGTACAGTCCTATCAGTATATTAGATTCCACCATACACATACGGAACACACAACACTGACCACATGTCCAGTATGTACAGTCCAATCACTATTTTAGACCACACCACCCACATACATAACAAACAACACTGACCACATGTCCAGTACGTACAGTCCTATCAGTATATTAGATTCCACCATACACACACGGAACAAACAACACTGACCACATGTCCAGTATGTACAGTCCTATCACTATATTAGAACATACCACCCACATACATAACAAACAACACTGACCACATGTCCAGTACGTACAGTCCAATCACTATATTAGAACATACCACCCACATACATAACACACAACACTGACCACATGTCCAGTATGTACAGTCCTATCACTATTTTAGACCCCACCACCCACATACAGAACACACAACACTGACCACATGTCCAGTACGTACAGTCCTATCACTATTTTAGACCCTACCACCGACATATGGAACACACAACACTGACCACATGTCCAGTATATACAGTCCAATCACTATATTAGAACATACCACCCTCATACATAACAAACAACACTGACCACATGTCCACTATGTACAGTCCTATCACTATTTTAGATCCCACCACCCACATACATAACACACAACACTGACCACATGTCCAGTATGTACAGTCCAATCACTATTTTAGAACATACCACCCTCATACATAACAAACAACACTGACCACATATCCAGTATGTACAGTCCAATCACTATTTTAGACCACACCACCCACATACGGAACACACAACACTGACCATATGTCCAGTATGTACCGTCCAATCATGTTTGTTCCGTGTGTGTATGGTGGAATCTAATATACTGATAGGACTGTACGTACTGGACATGTGGTCAGTGTTGTTTGTTATGTATGAGGGTGGTATGTTCTAATATAGTGATTGGACTGTACATACTGGACATGTGGTCAGTGTTGTGTGTTCGTATGTGTATGGTATGTTCTAATATACTGATCAGGACTGTACGTACTGGACATGTGGTCAGTGTTGTGTGTTATGTATGTGGGTGGTGGGATCTAATATAGTGATAGGACTGTACATACTGGACATGTGGTCAGTGTTGTTTGTTATGTATGAGGGTGGTATGTTCTAATATAGTGATTGGACTGTACATACTGGACATGTGGTCAGTGTTGTGTGTTCCATATGTGGGTGGTGTGGTCTAAAATAGTGATTGGACTGTACATACTGGACATGTGGTCAGTGTTGTGTGTTTCGTATGTGTATGGTGGAATCTAATATACTGACAGGACTGTACGTACTGGACATATGTACAGTCCAATCACTATATTAGAACATACCACCCTCATACATAACAAACAACACTGACCACATGTCCAGTATGTACAGTCCTATCACTATTTTAGATCCCACCACCCACATACATAACACACGACACTGACCACATGTCCAATACGTACAGTCCTGACAGTATATTAGATTCCACCATACACATACGAAACACACAACATTGACCACATGTCCAGTATGTACAGTCCAATCACTATATTAGAACATACCACCCTCATACATAACAAACAACACTGACCACATGTCCAGTACGTACAATCCTATCAGTATATTAGATTCCACCATACACACACGGAACAAACAACACTGACCACATGTCCAGTATGTACAGTCCAATCACTATATTAGAACATACCACCCACATACATAACAAACAACACTGACCACATGTCCAGTACGTACAGTCCTATCAGTATATTAGATTCCACCATACACATACGGAACACACAACAGTGACCACATGTCCAGCATGTACAGTCCAATCACTATATTAGAACATACCACCGTCATACATAACAAACAACACTGACCACATGTCCAGTATGTACAGTCCAATCACTATATTAGAACATACCACCCTCATATATAACAAACAACACTGACCACATGTCCACTATGTACAGTCCAAGAATCCTATCAGT
>CBDHHR010001002.1:0-7500 GCA_965263245.1 Metamycoplasmataceae bacterium
CTTCACGAGATATAATACTGTTCTGCCCTTTGTATTTGGCGATTCCTTTCCACATTTGTTGTCATAATTCTCCTTATTCTATATTTCTAAAACTTGCCTTTAGCAGATACCGTGTCTCCGGTGTAACTGCCACTTGTACTGCGACCTCGCTGTCACCAGTCATGCGTAATGTTATTTCAGGCCAGACTCTCCTCACGCCAAGTCACCTGCCCACGTTATCCAGTTCAACACTACTGTTCCAACGAGGCTGCACCCCACCAGACTATCTTCCTTTGTTCTCCACCATCTTAGTTCGTATAGTTATTCTAACCTAGTTATTGTCATAACCAACTGTAGAGTAATGTTGTTTCTTCTTTTTTACTAAGAAATTAAATGCAAAATTATTATATATATATATATATATATATATATATACATATATATATATATATATATATATATATATATATATATATATATATATATACGAATTTGTATGGATATGTCAGACTTAGCTATCAGTTTATTATAGGTGTTGTTAAAAATAAAATATATATATATATTTATATATATAATTATATAATTATATATATATAAAACATATAATATGTCATATATATATATATATATATATATATATATATATATTACATATATTACATATAACATATTATATGTAATATATGTAATATATGTAATATACATATATATATATATATATATATATATTACATATATTACATATAATATGTTATATATATATATATATATATATATATATATATATATATATATATATAATTATATATATATATATATATATATATATATATATATATATATATATTCTTTTTAACAACACCTATTATAAACTGATAGCTAAGTCTGACATATCCATATAAATTCGTCAACCGTAGTGTCAAGCTCTTGGTGTTGTCTTAGTTGTAGATACAAGTGTGGCGGCAAAAGCCAAGGACGCAGCCAAGCCTGCAGCAGGTGGCCCGTCTGTCAAAGGCTAGACCTAACACCGGAACTTCGCAGACCGGCGGTGAATCGCTTCACAGGTCGTATACGTCAGTCTCCACGGCGCCGTCTACTTCATTCGCCAGATGGCGGGACTCACGAATGATATTACTAAAACCAATCAAAATCTCTACACAAAACGTTGGCGTTACCATGTAGTACTGTTGAATTTACTAACAAGCTTACTTTACTAATTTGTAACAACATTACTGAATAAAGTAGATATATAGCAGTTCTTTTCGTTTTGAGTGTTCGCACTTCTGCGTGCGTGCGTGCGTGTGTGCGTGCGTGCGTGAGTGCGTGCGTGTGTGAGTGCGTGCATATGGTCTTACAGTTTACGACCGCGTTGCTGGTATATTCCATTTTTATGTTTACATTACAACTTGTAAACGTTACCACGAATGATGCTGGTTGGGAATGTCTTTTGTCTTAACACGAGCAAATCACGGAAGTTAACGCGGGAACGGGAGTATCGGCTGATAACAGTGTTGTGTACTGACATATGTTGCTGGACCATCGGGGTGTATGTATTTCTCCCCCACTGCTCCACATCGCCACTAGTGGCGCCACTGCGCACCAATTGTGTGAGATTGCGTATTTTGCTTGGCACCGTAACATTGCTCGAAATTGTCGAAAGATTTGAAAGTAAACTTTTTACGGAAACAATGGCGCAGCATGTCTAAGCGCATTATATTGTCTATGTGGTTGACTGCCTCCTGATTATTACCAGCAAATTAACCTTCAAAAGGTTGTTGAAATCGTAAGACTTCCTAACTCCATCCGCCATCTTTGCTTCGTTTGTAGGTCAGCAATCAATCGACCAATAAACGGTGCAGAGTTGAAATAACCATTCCTCGTTTAAATAGTATAATTTAATAATGTACGGGTCGCCGAACAATTTGCAGGCAAAACGTTGGGTCGCACAACAACAAACTTAGTACCGCAACGGTTTACGAAGAGTGTCGAATTAGCAACACCCTTTTTTGCCCTCATCCAAATGTGTTGTGTTTTGAAACCGAACCAAGTGGAGATGCAAAAATACGGCTCCTCATTCGAAGAATTGTGTGGGAGTCCACACGTTTGATATTAGACCAATGTTTGTGCACGGCAGGGTGTAATACGGCAATACATTGCATCGAGGGTAAACGTCGTTTAGTGTCTGCAATATTGTCTTTGATGTTGATAGGTTATCCAATGCTGAATCATATTATGCTATTACAACTGAATAAAACGGCATAATAATAGCGGCGCTTCCACGGAACCAAAATTACTATGTGAAACCACGGCCAGGGTTTGTAAAGGCAATGTTCAATATTATGCAAAAAGCGATGATGCATGATAACAATTAATTGTGTATACTCTAGAACAAGGAATATTAACGTAGGGTAAGTTAGAATAGTGTGTACCCACTAAGGAAACAAGTTCAGTATGGTCGTGAGCCATTTATTGTACTTGAGTCATCAATGTCTGTTGCGGCCAGCACTGAAAATAGCTGGATAACTGCCGCCAAATTAGAGGCCTGGGAAATGTGCTTCGGGCGTGACCGGGGTACGGCGGTTGATATATGTCGAGGTTGAGTTTTATGTAGTTAAGTGCAAAAGGTGATTGAGTTCGGTTTGTGGTATTTACGAGTTGTGTGAAAGCTTTAACTGGACGGCCGGGCTGCGTGGACATGTTTCCATGTTGCCGGACGTGTTCATCGGAGTGTTAACGGTGATTAATCACCCACCTAGAAAGTAACCAATCAGATTTAGACACGCCACACACAGAGCGGGTTGCTGTAGTTTTATTGCAGGCGGACACGAACTCTTGACGTGGTTTACTTCAGTGCGTAAACATGTATATTTATCACGTACGTCTACAGCGATGAAACATATATTTACTTCATGTCGAGTTTTTGTCGACGAAATTTATGGTAGGACATAAAGCGCCCCTCAAGAGGCGAGGACATAGTTATTCAAACTTGTAATTTCAAAATGCTGGTGATGTTCTGCTATTGTCTTATGGTTATGCTATGTATTCACAAAGAATGGGTGACATTTCATAAAGATATATTTATGAATCGATAAGTAAGAAAAACTGGTATCCGGTATCTAATGTATCGGATCGCAGGACGGCCTTTGTGAATACCGGTGCCAACTCTAAGCAGTGCTTCAACGTCTTGCTGAGTGAACATATAACTAACCTGGGAGTGCGCAGCTAGTAGCAGTTGACAGAATAGAGGAGATATTGAGCGACGGCTTGGCCACATACAGAGTAGAGAAATATATCACTACCTGAGTAAAGCTGCAGTATTGCCAGTCCCTAGACAGACAAAAAAAGACCAAACAAATGGAATGACAGTGGTAAGAAAGACATGGCGCTGAAGAGGCTGAAAGTGGAAGATATTAAAGACGGAAACAAGTGGCGACAATTTGTACACTCCAGGCCGTCCTCGTGAGGAAACGCAGCGACAGGAGATGACGTCATAAGAGTGCAATGGCTCAGAGGTAGAGCTTCGGACTTTCCATTAAGAGAACCCGGGTTCGAATCCTGTACTGCGGTGTTAAAACTTTGGGCAAGTTTGTTCACTCTACATTGCTCCTGTTCACTCAGCTGTATAAATGAGTACCTGGCTATAGACAGTGGTGGATATGTGTACGACCAGCGTTCGCGCATTAATTGTAGCACAGGTCTGTAAGGGAAGTAAAGTGTAAAGAGCTTTGAACGGTCCTGAGGACTGGATTCTGCGCTATATAAGAACTTACCTTTACTTTTTTTTACATAAGCAGTGGTTCCTCTGCCGTGGTTGATATAAAACAGATACAAGATAAGTTCTTACACAGCACAAGACTGTTCAGGTTGGTTTACAGTTGACATCCTTGGCAGACCTGTTCAATCAAACACCATCTCAACTTATCTGGGAAACATCGTGCACACATCCACCACTGTGTATTGCCAGGTATTTATTCAAACAGTTGAGTGAAATAGAGCAATATATAGTGAAAAAAAATCCCCAAGCATGCACGATATAGACAAATGTTAATTCCAGCGCTAATACTAATTATACTAGCATTTGTTATAGTGTATAAAGTTGCATATACTAAAGTTATATAAAAAAAGTTGCAAGTCCTTAAGCGCTATCCGCATATTTGTGTAAGCTTTTACAATTACAGCAAATGTTATATCAAACATGCAGGAAAACACGTAATGCAAACTATTTCCCAAGCTTGTCATTTGCTTGTGTCAGTAGTTATTCGTGCAGAGTAGTCATTTAGTCCATCGGTGATATCATTGTGTCCTTTATAGCCTTACAAAAACATGGGGGGGTCTTTACATTCTAGCTTTGGGATTCGCATAATTCGCAAATCGAGTATGTGTGCTCTAAGCGGAAAGGGCGCAGCAGTGTTCTCCGAGAACCTGCTTCGATCGATGGACAATGGTACAGGTTGCAACTTTTTAAACTAGTTTCGCAGGGGGATACACAGAGAAAGCCAAATACTAGAGGTATAGATAAAGATAGCAAAAAGACATCAGCAAAGAACAGCCTTGAAAGCCCTACGGAATTTGGTTATAAATGTGTTTGTTTAAATGCAAGGAGCATAGTAAACAAAAGAAATGAACTAAACATTATGGTAGAAGATATTGACCCTCACATAATAGGTATAACTGAATCTTGGGCCACACCCGATATATCAGATGCCGAATTAGGAATGACAGGGTATGTAATGTTTAGGAAAGATAGATTAGGAAGAAGAGGAGGCGAAGTTATTTTACATATTAAAGAATCCATCCAAGCTTATGAAATAAAATTAGAAAAAGAAGCAGAATGTGAAGAAGCTGTCTGGTGTAACATAGTTACAGGAAAGTCAACATTAACTGTTGGGTTAGTGTATCGGAGTCCAAACATAAGCATGGAAGAGAATGAAAAAATACATAACGCTATCAAAGAAGTGAGTAAACGGGACTGTATTATTATGGGGGATTTTAACCATGGGCATATACAGTGGACATCTCTACAGAGTACCGGGAGAGAGGATCAAGAGTTGTTAAATTTAGTACAAGATAGTTTCCTTTCTCAACATGTGTTAGAAGCAACCAGGGGCGAGAACGTGTTAGACATAGTATTGAGCTCACAGAAGGAATTTTTTGATAATGTCAAGATATGTGAGCCACTGGGATGTAGTGATCACAACCAGATACATTTTATCATCAAAGTAAAGGGAGAACGGAATAGAAAAATAAGGTACAGGAAATAATTTCACAAAGGAAGATATAAGGACATGAGGGAATATTTAGCAAAGATAGACTGGAATAACACACTGAAGAATAAGACAGCAACAGAATGCTGGAATATTTTAAAGAGTGAAATTGACTGCGTCGTTGACAAATTTGTCCCCTTGAAAAAACAGGGGAAACAGTCAAAGAAGAAACACTTATGGAAGGAAGCCATTAGAAAAATCAAGTACTAGCAAATGATGTGGAAGACATATAGACATACCGGAAGTGAAGAAGACTATAGCATTTATAAAGAAGCACTTAATCAAGCTACAGCTGAAATTAGAAATTCAAAGAGAAGCTACGAACAAAAAATAGCTTTTAATATAAAACATGACAGCAAGAGTTGTTATGCGTATGTTCGAAGTAAACAGAAAGTTCAGGATAAGGTCGGTCCTCTAGAAGGTAGTGATGGAAACATAATAACAGAGGGATTCTTAATGGCAGAAAACCTAAATGAGTACTTTAGTTCGGTGTTTACCAGGGAAGATATTAGTATATTACCAGTACTTGAGACTAAGTTCGAAGGGAGAGAGTTTGACTATTTAGGACAACTAATTGTAACCCCAACAATGGTAGCTATGAAAATAAGAGATATGAAGGATAATAAATCACCTGGAGTGGATGGGATTCCTCCCAAATTACTATTGGAAATTGTAGAACAAATCAGCATACCGCTTGCAACAGTGTTCAATTTGTCATTAGAGGAGGGAATAGTTCAGTTAGAATGGAAAGAAGCAAACATTATACCATTATTTAAAAAAAGGTTCCAGAAACAAGTCAGAGAACTATAGACCAGTGAGTTTAACCGCGGTGATTTGCAAACTATTAGAAAAACTAATTAAAGATCACCTGGTTGATTTTCTTGTTAAAAATAAATTGATAAACCCATCTCAACATGGGTTTTTAAAAGCGAGGTCATGCTTAACAAATATGTTTTTTGGAAGATGTCACAAAGTGGGTAGATGAGGGATCACCAGTAGATATAATCTACTTAGATTTTAAAAAAGCCTTTGACAAAGTGCCACACCAAAGACTACTACTTAAACTAAAGGCCCATGGCATAGGAAATGGAATGATCAACTGGATAGAAAAATGGCTTATTGATAGAAGACAAAGAGTAGTAGTTGATGGGGAGGTTTCAAACTGGAAAGCGGTTTTGAGTGGAGTACCGCAGGGATCAGTACTGGGACCTATTTTATTTGGATGATGACATAACAAGCAAGGTGTTGAAGTTTGCGGACGACACAAAAGTGTTTAGGAAAATTAAAAGTGATGCAGATAGACAGCATTTACAAGATGATCTTAATAAGTTGATAGAATGGTCTGAGAAGTGGCAAATGCTGTTTAATTTTGAAAAGTGTAAGTGCCTTCACACAGGACATGGGAATGAAGATGCACAATATACAATGGGTGGTACTGTACTAAATACTACCTTAAAGGAAAAGGACTTAGGGTTAACTATTAGTGCTGACATGAAGGTATCAGAGCAGTGTGGAATTGCAGCAGCGAAGGGAAACCAAATTCTTGGATTAATTAGGCGAAATATAGTGTACAAAGAAAAAGAACTAATAATATCGCTGTATAAAACAATAGTTAGGCCTCACTTAGAATATTGTTTACAAGCATGGAGGCCATATCGCAAGAAGGATATTGATATGCTAGAAAGAGTACAAAGGAGAGCAACCAAAACGATACCAAAACTCAGGAATATTAGTTATGAAATGCGTCTAAAAGAATGTGGTTTAACAACACTAGAAACCAGAAGATTGAGAGGAGATCAGATTGAGGTGTTTAAAATATTGAATGGATATGAAAATATTGACAGAAATATTTTTTTCACAGTCAAGGAAGAGAGAAGAACTAGAGGACATGGAGCAAAGAAGCAGTGTAGACTAGATATTAGAAAATTTCGTTTTCACAAAGAACAGTAAACGAATGGAACAGATTATCAGCTGATTGTGTAGGTGCTAGTAGTGTTAATATATTTAAAAATAAAATCGACATATACCTAAGACTTAGATAGATAGGTTGGACTCTCGATAAGCCAAATGGCTTTCTAGTCCACCTGCCATCTAGAGTTGAATCTCTAGGTGGCAATCTTGTTAAATCTTGTTAAATGTCAGCTAGCCAACTGTTCGTATTATCTACCTCATGACCCTGTTGAGCGATTCACGTCTGGATCTTATCCACCCTCATGGTTGGCCACGGATCTCTGTACCAGAGACACACCAAACGGGC
>CBDHHR010001003.1:10000-12566 GCA_965263245.1 Metamycoplasmataceae bacterium
CTGTGCGTCTGTGCGTCTGTGCGTCTGTGCGTCTGTGCGTCTGTGCGTCTGTGCGTCTGTGCGTCTGTGCGTCTGTGCGTCTGTGCGTCTGTGCGTCTGTGCGTCTGTGCGTCTGTGCGTCTGTGCGTCTGTGCGTCTGTGCGTCTGTGCGTCTGTGCGTCTGTGCGTCTGTGCGTCTGTGCGTCTGTGCGTCTGTGCGTCTGTGCGTCTGTGCGTCTGTGCGTCTGTGCGTCTGTGCGTCTGTGCGTCTGTGCGTCTGTGCGTCTGTGCGTCTGTGCGTCTGTGCGTCTGTGCGTCTGTGCGTCTGTGCGTCTGTGCGTCTGTGCGTCTGTGCGTCTGTGCGTCTGTGCGTCTGTGCGTCTGTGCGTCTGTGCGTCTGTGCGTCTGTGCGTCTGTGCGTCTGTGCGTCTGTGCGTCTGTGCGTCTGTGCGTCTGTGCGTCTGTGCGTCTGTGCGTCTGTGCGTCTGTGCGTCTGTGCGTCTGTGCGTCTGTGTGCGTCGTCTGTGCGTCTGTGCGTCTGTGCGTCTGTGCGTCTGTGCGTCTGTGCGTCTGTGCGTCTGTGCGTCTGTGCGTCTGTGTGTCTGTGTGTCTGTGTGTCTGTGTGTCTGTGTGTCTGTGTGTCTGTGTCTGTGTGTCTGTGTGTCTGTGTGTCTGTGTGTCTGTGTGTCTGTGTGTCTGTGTGTCTGTGTGTCTGTGTGTCTGTGTGTCTGTGTGTCTGTGTGTCTGTGTGTCTGTGTGTCTGTGTGTCTGTGTGTCTGTGTGTCTGTGTGTCTGTGTGTCTGTGTGTCTGTGTGTCTGTGTGTCTGTGTGTCTGTGTGTCTGTGTGTCTGTGTGTCTGTGTGTCTGTGTGTCTGTGTGTCTGTGTGTCTGTGTGTCTGTGTGTCTGTGTGTCTGTGTGTCTGTGTGTCTGTGTGTCTGTGTGTCTGTGTGTCTGTGTGTCTGTGTGTCTGTGTGTCTGTGTGTCTGTGTGTCTGTGTGTCTGTGTGTCTGTGTGTCTGTGTGTCTGTGTGTCTGTGTGTCTGTGTGTCTGTGTGTCTGTGTGTCTGTGTGTCTGTGTGTCTGTGTGTCTGTGTGTCTGTGTGTCTGTGTGTCTGTGTGTCTGTGTGTCTGTGTGTCTGTGTGTCTGTGTGTCTGTGTGTCTGTGTGTCTGTGTGTCTGTGTGTCTGTGTGTCTGTGTGTCTGTGTGTCTGTGTGTCTGTGTGTCTGTGTGTCTGTGTGTCTGTGTGTCTGTGTGTCTGTGTGTCTGTGTGTCTGTGTGTCTGTGTGTCTGTGTGTCTGTGTGTCTGTGTGTCTGTGTGTCTGTGTGTCTGTGTGTCTGTGTGTCTGTGTGTCTGTGTGTCTGTGTGTCTGTGTGTCTGTGTGTCTGTGTGTCTGTGTGTCTGTGTGTCTGTGTGTCTGTGTGTCTGTGTGTCTGTGTGTCTGTGTGTCTGTGTGTCTGTGTGTCTGTGTGTCTGTGTGTCTGTGTGTCTGTGTGTCTGTGTGTCTGTGTGTCTGTGTGTCTGTGTGTCTGTGTGTCTGTGTGTCTGTGTGTCTGTGTGTCTGTGTGTCTGTGTGTCTGTGTGTCTGTGTGTCTGTGTGTCTGTGTGTCTGTGTGTCTGTGTGTCTGTGTGTCTGTGTGTCTGTGTGTCTGTGTGTCTGTGTGTCTGTGTGTCTGTGTGTCTGTGTGTCTGTGTGTCTGTGTGTCTGTGTGTCTGTGTGTCTGTGTGTCTGTGTGTCTGTGTGTCTGTGTGTCTGTGTGTCTGTGTGTCTGTGTGTCTGTGTGTCTGTGTGTCTGTGTGTCTGTGTGTCTGTGTGTCTGTGTGTCTGTGTGTCTGTGTGTCTGTGTGTCTGTGTGTCTGTGTGTCTGTGTGTATGTGTGTCTGTGTGTCTGTGTGTCTGTGTGTCTGTGTGTCTGTGTGTCTGTGTGTCTGTGTGTCTGTGTGTCTGTGTGTCTGTGTGTCTGTGTGTCTGTGTGTCTGTGTGTCTGTGTGTCTGTGTGTCTGTGTGTCTGTGTGTCTGTGTGTCTGTGTGTCTGTGTGTCTGTGTGTCTGTGTGTCTGTGTGTCTGTGTGTCTGTGTGTCTGTGTGTCTGTGTGTCTGTGTGTCTGTGTGTCTGTGTGTCTGTGTGTCTGTGTGTCTGTGTGTCTGTGTGTCTGTGTGTCTGTGTGTCTGTGTGTCTGTGTGTCTGTGTGTCTGTGTGTCTGTGTGTCTGTGTGTCTGTGTGTCTGTGTTTCTGTGTTTCTGTGTTTCTGTATATATGTGTGTCTGTGTGTCTGTGGTGTATGAATATCTGGGAATGTATATATGTGTGATTGTGTTTGTATGCGCGTACGTGTGTACATGCGTGTGGGTTGCGTGCGTGTGCGACAAGAACATTTATTTTTGCATAACTGAGCTCACCCCTGACCACTGGTCGCTGCCTCCCGTACCCTCACCGCACCCATGTATCCTGACGGCAAGACGGACATTTCGGCCAGAGTGTCAGGCGAGGTAGGCAAGGTAAGATGGCCGACATTTTCCGTCGATATCACCAGCGGAACAACCTCTGTCTTTATAGCACTCTTGTCGGCATTGTATTTGCAGGAAAT
>CBDHHR010001004.1:0-5923 GCA_965263245.1 Metamycoplasmataceae bacterium
TTTATATACTTTTGCCAACAAATGATACACATTTTCCATAGAGAACACGGACGCCGGTTTATGTGTGCCTTGCTGGCTGCACCATAGTTGTGTGATTCTCTGCTTCATTTACCTAGTTTATTTGCACTTTCAGATATTTATGTTCATATCAGTGATAGCAGATCACACATTGGTATTATAAATCGTTGTAACACACATGATAATAAACGCATACTCTTTATCACATCAGATAAATTACCTGTCATTTAGCTTACTGAATCTATGTCCCAGCTATGACAACCAGGATGTTCTGTTTGCACCTTTCAAGTACTTTAATTAGTCGAGGTGGCTAATAATTTAACACATCATAAAACAGTCGTGCCTGTAAACCGTTAAGATTCTATCTTGTGTGTGGATGTGATACATGGACAACACCATGATTCCAGAGATACGGAATGCTGTGTGGTTTGCTTCTGTGCTGCTATGCCATTCCTAACAAATGAATTAGTGATTTAACACCAATAACTATTGCACAGCATGTCAGTTGTTAGGAACTGAAAAGACCTTTAGACTGGCCCATAACGCATTGACTTGGAGCACACAGTTGTATCACCTAGCCACAGAGTGACAACTTGGAGCTCACAGTTGTGTCACCTGGCCACAGAGTGACAACTTGGAGCACACAGTTGTATCACCTGGCCACAGAGTGACAACTTGGAGCTCACAGTTGTGTCACCTGGCCACAGAGTGACAACTTGGAGCACACAGTTGTATCACCTGGCCACAGAGTGACAACTTGGAGCTCACAGTTGTGTCACCTGGCCACAGAGTGACAACTTAGAGCACACAGTTGTGTCACCTGGCCACAGAGTGACAACTTGGAGCACACAGTTGTGTCGCCTGGCCACAGAGTGACAACTTGGAGCACACAGTTGTGTCACCTGGCCACTGAGTGACAACTTGGAGCACACAGTTGTGTCGCCTGGCCACAGAGTAACAACTTGGAGCACACAGTTGTGTCACCTGGCCCCCGAGTAACAACTTGCAGCACACAGTTGTGTCGCCTGGCCACAGAGTGACAACTTGGAGCACACAGTTGTGTCACCTAGCCACTGAGTGACAACTTGGAGCACACAGTTGTGTCACCTGGCCACAGAGTGACAACTTAGAGCACACAGTTGTATCACCTGGCCACAAAGTGACAACTTGGAGCACACAGTTGTGTCACCTGGCCCCTGAGTGACAACTTGGAGCACACAGTTGTGTCACCTGGCCACAGAGTGACAACTTGGAGCACACAGTTGTATCACCTGGCCACTGAGTGACAACTTGGAGCACACAGTTGTGTCACCTGGCCCCTGAGTGACAACTTGGAGCACACAGTTGTGTCACCTGGCCCCTGAGTGACAACTTGGAGCACACAGTTGTGTCACCTGGCCCCTGAGTGACAACTTGGAGCACACAGTTGTGTCACCTGGCCCCTGAGTGACAACTTGGAGCACACAGTTGTGTCACCTGGCCACAGAGTGACAACTTGGAGCACACAGTTGTATCACCTGGCCACAGAGTGACAACTTGGAGCACACAGTTGTGTCACCTGGCCACTGAGTGACAACTTGGAGCACACAGTTGTGTCGCCTGGCCACAGAGTGACAACTTGGAGCACACAGTTGTGTCACCTGGCCCCCGAGTAACAACTTGCAGCACACAGTTGTGTCGCCTGGCCACAAAGTGACAACTTGGAGCACACAGTTGTGTCACCTGGCCCCTGAGTGACAACTTGGAGCACACAGTTGTGTCACCTGGCCCCCGAGTAACAACTTGCAGCACACAGTTGTGTCACCTGGCCCCTGAGTGACAACTTGGAGCACACAGTTGTGTCACCTGGCCCCCGAGTAACAACTTGCAGCACACAGTTGTGTCACCTGGCCACTGAGTGACAACTTGGAGCACACAGTTGTGTCACCTGGCCCCCGAGTAACAACTTGCAGCACACAGTTGTGTCGCCTGGCCACTGAGTGACAACTTGGAGCACACAGTTGTGTCACCTGGCCACAGAGTGACAACTTAGAGCACACAGTTGTATCACCTGGCCACAAAGTGACAACTTGGAGCACACAGTTGTGTCACCTGGCCCCTGAGTGACAACTTGGAGCACACAGTTGTGTCACCTGGCCCCCGAGTAACAACTTGCAGCACACAGTTGTGTCACCTGGCCCCTGAGTGACAACTTGGAGCACACAGTTGTGTCACCTAGCCACTGAGTGACAACTTGGAGCACACAGTTGTGTCACCTGGCCACAGAGTGACAACTTAGAGCACACAGTTGTATCACCTGGCCACAAAGTGACAACTTGGAGCACACAGTTGTGTCACCTGGCCCCTGAGTGACAACTTGGAGCACACAGTTGTGTCACCTGGCCCCCGAGTAACAACTTGCAGCACACAGTTGTGTCACCTGGCCCCAGAGTGACAACTTGGAGCACACAGTTGTGTCACCTGGCCCCAGAGTAACAACTTGGAGCACACAGTTGTGTCACCTGGCCCCTGAGTGACAACTTGGAGCACACAGTTGTGTCACCTGGCCCCTGAGTGACAACTTGGAGCACACAGTTGTGTCACCTGGCCCCTGAGTGACAACTTGGAGCACACAGTTGTGTCACCTGGCCACAGAGTAACAACTTGGAGAACACAGTTGTGTCACCTGGCCCCTGAGTGACAACTTGGAGCACACAGTTGTGTCACCTGGCCACAGAGTAACAACTTGGAGCACACAGTTGTGTCACCTGGCCCCTGAGTGACAACTTGGAGCACACAGTTGTGTCACCTGGCCACAGAGTAACAACTTGGAGAACACAGTTGTGTCACCTGGCCCCTGAGTGACAACTTGGAGAACACAGTTGTGTCACCTGGCCCCAGAGTAACAACTTGGAGCACACAGTTGTGTCACCTGGCCCCTGAGTGACAACTTGGAGCACACAGTTGTGTCACCTGGCCCCAGAGTAACAACTTGGAGCACACAGTTGTGTCACCTGGCACCTGAGTGACAACTTGCTGAGAGAAACTGCAACAGTAAATAAGTTTGACCATGGAAAAGTCTCCATAGCAGTGTTGGGATTTTTCGAATGGTAAAACTGGTGATAAAACACACATGTGTCCGTATACATGGAGTCTCATATAAATTAATCTGTTTTGTGTTGCATGCCACATCTTCATACTTTGTGCTGCGGTTGTTTAAAATAAATGCAGACATTCAGACAACCAAACTTATGGCACAATCTGTAGCAGTACACATTGAAGCTCCTACAATATGATGGTTATCCTATCCATCACTAAACATGTACTAAACTCTTGCTTCTGAGATCTTGCGCGTTTGTAATCGTACCAATGAACACGCAGTGAGGTCGCATACAGTGTGTGATCTTGTTTCTAATTATTGCGTCCTCTTTCTCATGTCTGAGGTGGAAACACTTGGACCATTGTGGTAGTTGTAAATAAACATTTTATAGTGAATTTGTGCAGCGACAAAATAGCACTATAGTAGGCCTAAGTTACTCAAACTGGCACTGATAGCGACCCAATAATAGGAAGTCGGGCTTCTACAAAGTACAACAACCCTAGGTGGGTGTCATTCATATATATATATATATATATTAGCAAGGCAGAATGATGTCTATGGTATATATATATATATACAGCCTGTATATATATATATATATATATATATATATATATATACACATATATTTAATTCATAGAAAAATCTGTGGGTTTCTGTATAAGCCTGTTGGTCGTATGCACCGGGTTCAGATGAGCTATAGCCAGGACATACCAACTTATGTCCACATCAGAAACGAGTCACTTTTGTGCTCTCCACAGATTTATTCTGGGAAGATATAAATTTGAGCCCGTGAACAAAATGAATTCCACTTGGAAAATTGACTAACTGTCATGTTTTATATAGCTTTTATAACAAAGAATATTTTTAATAAACTTTAAATTGTTAACTGGACGGTTAATGTTGTTAAATTTGGACTGCCCGTGTAAAGCTAATCTGATACATGAATTACAACGAACGATATAGAGCATGACGATCGACATCATTGCAACCAAAAGCGCCTCTGTGTGTGTGCATGCGTGGACGCACATAACAAATTGTAAGAATTTTACAAATAACACCGGACCCGTTAAAACGTTCCTAAATTTTGTCAGTATAAGCCCTACACCCTGGTCCACGGGTTGTTCCTAAGGCCTGACAACGTATGTGTCACCGCTGCCGACACTGACAGGCTCCTGTAAGATCTTCTTGATCTTCTCAATCTGAAACGAACGCCATGCATTCAGACAAAGGTAAAGGTGCACGTCAGGTCACGCCTGTGCGTCATGTCCGGTCATGCCTGTCCGTCACTACCGGTCACACATGTGCAGTCATGCCTGTCCGTGTCACATCCGGTTCGTGTTCGCCATGCATGGCCAATCAGTATATTAATTTAGGACACACGTTGTTATATATAATCATTATATATTTTGATGATGTGCACAAATGTGCTGCCTGAAGCTGACACCACTGTCAGGTGTTCACTGTTTCGTGCTGATAACAAACTGAGGTATGTTTTGTCTATATTAATTAAACTTCAGCTTGCAATCATCCGCGTACAACAAGATGCCAGTGACGCCATCCTTATTGTGTATGCGCGCTAGTGCGTATAGGTGCGTGTGCACATACCCCATTATAAAGGTCTAATCATGTTTGATTGAGCAGTTGAAATTAGTTGAAACATTACACGGTAGAAACGCAGTTACGTGACAGCCTGGGATAAATAAGTGTCGCCTACCGTAGGACTCTTGCCTTGCTTCTTCTCCACCAGCAGCTGTATCTGGTCCTAGAAGATGAACAGGTTCACATATTCATTACAGCACAGTTCTTCTTTTGAATCAATACTGACTACAAGGGACATTTACTGACAACTCGAAGTATTAAAGATTGGACACGTGTGTTTGTAAGTATACTGTAAGCAAATATGTATTGCAAAAGTTAACATTTACAAATGATAAGAGAAATTATTGGCAAGAAGACATCATCACAGCAAAACCAAGATTTCTTAATTAATGGCATTCTAACACGAGATAAGAACTTGTATTTATAAAGACTCAATGTTTTAGCACCTACAACCACAGATGAGGTATGGATAATTCTAGAGAAATAAAAAAAAACTGCAGTCTTGGACGGGATGGTATAAAATCAGACATCATCAAACAAACATATTCTTGTATGATTAAACCATCATGCCCTATTATAAATTTATAGTTTGACAAAGGATACGAATAAAAAAATAGCTAATGTAGTGCCAATCAAATCAAATCAATCAAAAACATTCACCTTGGCTTAACACTAATAAGCTTTAGTTAAATGTTAATAAAACATGTACAGTGACATTTAGCAATATTCCTAGTGAAAGAAACAGAATCAACAACATTTATATACATGGAACTCAAATAGACACTGTTAACCACACACACGCACGCACACGCACGCACACACATACACACACGCACATATGCACTTACACACACGCGCATACACACACACACACACACACACACACACATACGCGCACACACACGCGCACACACACGCGCACGGACACACACACACACACACACACACACACACACACACTCATTTCTGGGAGTGCACACACACACACACACACACACACACACACACACACACACACACACACACACACACACACACACACACACACACACACACAAACACACACACACACACACACACACACACACACACACACACACACACACACACACACACACACACACACACACACACTCATTTCTGGGAGTGATAATAGATATATAAAATCGATTGGAATGAACAGATATAATATACATGTACAAACATATCTAAGAATGTAGACAT
>CBDHHR010001005.1:0-5421 GCA_965263245.1 Metamycoplasmataceae bacterium
CAGTCATGTTATGCACTAGGCACAACAAGGTCATGCTAAATGGACAACATGTCTAATGAATCGGGTGTGTTTTCACACGACATATTCAAAATAAGGTCATGTTAAGGACGAGTTAATAAAGTAATAGAAAAAAACACGAACTATTTACGAGCTTATATTTTGAAAGGCTGACGTCACCGTGTTCAATCTTGACACGCAGGCTAGAAGCGTATATATCCGCTATGAACTTGGTGTCTTACAAGTCGGAGAGAAAAGAAACTTAGAGAAGGGTTGAGACGTGTTGTTGAACAAGGTAAGCAATTACATACTTGTACTGATTACAACTATAGTTTACAAACATGACCCTATTCCGCATGTGGATTGTGGGTGACATTAACAGTGAGTTACCTATATATATATATGTATATATATTAGAATGCATATCTTCAATAGAACCGTTGACGTATATGTTTTCTAGATAAGACAAAATCGTCAACAACGTGCATTTTGATCCCATCGAGAAATATGGACATCTTCTTTTACAAACTTGTGCTGTACTAAACGAAGACGTTTGTGCTATGTTGAGTGTGCACGTTTTGTTGCTATTTCAGCTATTTAATTTAAGCATTTATATTTTTGACCACCAAGTCTGTAATATACTATGTATGATGTAATATACTTGTTATGTAACTATTTCGCACATACCCCATAATTAGATGTTAAAAACGTCTATATACATACAATCTAGGCCACCTGGCAGCCAGTGCCATGGTATAAATTGTATTTTTCCCGATTGTAGGTTCGCAAGACACAACATGTATAATTGTTCAAGCTAAAATCGAGTTTTCTCAGCCAGCAGCTAACACGTAATTCCTCCGCCCGTTCACTGTCACAGTTCAACGTTTCCTTCCAGAGTCATATCGTCAACGCAATGAAATCTACCGTCGCTGTCGTTAGTGTTTGGAAACAGTGCGGTGGGTAAAATCTACGGATCGTTAGATACTGAGAACCAAACATGTATATTATATAATAGTTGTTCACTGTATGTACTTACGTACGTACGTACGAACGTACGTATGTATGCATGTATGCATGTGTGCATGTGTGCATGTGTGCATGTGTGCAAGTGTGCAAGTGTGCATGTGTGCATGTGTGCATGTGTGCATGTGTGCATGTGTGCATGTGTGCATGTGTGCATGTGTGCATGTGTGCATGTGTGCATGTGTACAAGTGTGCATGTGTGCATGTGTGCATGTGTGCATGTGTGCATGTGTGCATGTGTGCATGTGTGCAAGTGTGCATGTGTGCATGTGTGCATGTGTGCATGTGTGCATGTGTGCATGTGTGCATGTGTGCATGTGTGCATGTGTGACTGTGTGCATGTGTGCATGTGTGCATGTGTGCATGTGTGCATGTGTGCATGTGTGCATGTGTGCATGTGTGCATGTGTGCATGTGTGCATGTGTGCATGTGTGCATGTGTGCATGTGTGCATGTGTGCATGTGTGCATGTGTGCATGTGTGCATGTGTGCATGAGAGCATGTGTACATGTGTGCATGTGTCCATGTGTCCATGTGTGCATGTGTGTATGTATGTACGTATATTTTAGTGTATGTATGTATGTATGTTTGTAAGTATATATGTATGTATGCACGTATGCACGTATGAACGTATGAATGTATGAATGTATGAATGTATGAATGTATGAATGTATGAATGTATGAATGTATGAATGTATGAATGTATGAATGTATGAATGTATGAATGTATGAATGTATGAATGTATGAATGTATGAATGTATGAATGTATGAATGTAGGCATATATGCATGTATGCATGTATGTATGTATGTATGTATGTATGTATGTATGTATGTATGTATGTATGTATGTATGTATGTATGTATGTATGTATGTATGTATGTATGTATGTATGTATGTATGTATGTATGTATGTATGTATGTATGTATGTATGCACGTATGTACGTATGCACGTATGTACGTATGCACGTATGTACGTATGCACGTATGCACGTATGTACGTATGCACGAATGTACGTATGCACGTATGTACGTATGCACGTATGTACGTATGCACGTATGTACGTATGCACGTATGTACGTATGTACGTATGTACGTATGTACGTATGTACGTATGTACGTATGTACGTATGTACGAATGTACGAATGTACGAATGTACGAATGTACGAATGTACGAATGTACGAATGTACGAATGTACGAATGTACGAATGTACGAATGTACGAATGTACGAATGTATGAATGTATGAATGTAGGCATATATGCATGTATGTATGTATGTATGTATGTATGTATGTATGTATGTATGTATGTATGTATGTATGTATGTATGTATGTATGTATGTATGTATGTATGTATGTATGTATGTATGTATGTATGTATGTATGTATATGCATGTATGCATGTATGCATGTATGCATGTATGCATGTATGCATGTATGCATGTATGCATGTATGCATGTATGCACGTATGCACGTATGCACGTATGTACGTATGTACGTATGCACGTATGTACGTATGCACGTATGTACGTATGTACGTATGTACGTATGTACGTATGTACGTATGTACGTATGTACGTATGTACGTATGTACGTATGTACGTATGTACGTATGTACGTATGTACGTATGTATGTAACGGGGTAGACGAGGTGGTGCCCATGTGAGCTACGCCGTTGCAATTTACGTCCCCCATTACCATCTTTCTGTGGAACATTCGCTCTCTACGCAACAAGACCGACGAGTTTCTTTGTACTCTACAAACTAAAAGAGACAACAAAGATTGCTCTACATTTTGCTTCACAGAAACATGGCGTTACGCCTCCATTCCTGATTCAGCCGTGCAACCCCCCGGACTAACCACCTACAGAAGTGACCGGTTTCGCGATGAGACTGGAAGACCTCGCTCGCGGAGAGGTTGTTTGCATCTTAGCTGGGCTACCGATGTGAATCTTCTGTCAAAAACGTGCTCAGCTTACTCTGAAACTCTCACAATTATCAGTCGGCCTTTCTACTTATCCAGGGAGTTTTTAAGCACAATTCGGACTGCCGCGGATATACCCCCAAGCTTACATGAATGCCGCTGTGATTCAACTATCTGACATCGTCATTTATTCAGAACATTCTCACACAGACTCAGTTGTTATTGTGATAGGTGATTTCAATAAGACTATTCCGAAGGAAGAGATAGCGAAGTTTATACAGCAGGGCACATGTGCAACTAGGGATGGTAGAATGTTTGACCACAGTTATGCAACAATCAAAGGCGCCTATCGTTCTGTTCCTCGCGCACCACTCGGCTGGTCGGACTGTGCCATGGTTTACCTTGTGCCGACGCACAGATAACAATTGAAATGTGTTAAACCCACCGTGAAACAGTGGTCAGTTATTGCGGTGGAGACACTTCGCGGCTGCTTTGAATGCACTCTGTTTTTAAAGGGGCCGCAACTTACATTCAGGAATACACAGAGACATTCAGCGATTACATCACCTTTTGCGGAGGCCTGTGCATTCCAACGAAAACAATAACAAGCTACCCCAACGAAAAATCTTGATTTAATACTTATATCAAACACAAGCTACAGACGAAAGAAGATGCGTACAAAAACAGTGACAAATGCAAATACAAGAAAGCGAGATATGCAGCGGAAAAAGGCCATCAAGACCAATAAGGCCAAACACCAGGACAAGCTTGAGGAGAATCTCACCACCAACAATTCTAAGAACATACGGCAGGGTCTGAAGGCCATAACCAACTACAAACCGTCTCCCACAAATACTACCACTACCGACACTGCTCATCCCGACACACTGAATTACTTTTACAGCCGCTTTGAAGAGAACACTGATCCCATCTCCCTGTACATTCCTTTGCGAGCAGGATAGAGGAATCCGTGATCAAGATAACATCTTAGTACGAATAGAGGAATTCTACATCGAGTTATACGCCAGTGAACATAGTATCATTTTCCACACTGAGCCAAAAGAGGTACAAGAGATAACATCAAGGGAGATGGAACAAACACTACGAGATATGAAGAATGGGACAGCAACAGGCAACAACCATATAACCATTGAGACATTGAAACCAGGAGAAGTTACCATTTCGATGACACTAAGCTGTACACTAAATGCTTATAAGAAAGACGAATAGCCGCAGCGTGGAACAACGCTAGGATGGTTATAATCTTCAAGAAAAGAAATACAAAAGACCTCAATAATTACAGACCGATATGTCTACTATCAAACATCTATAAAGTACTCACGAAAGTACTAACGAAAACGCTAGAGAAGACATTCGACGAAAACCAACCACGAGAGCAAGCTGCTTTCAGAATTAGATACTCAACAACAGGCCATATCCAAATCGGAAACCAACTGAAGGAGAAGTTCAGAGAACATAATATCGCACTCTGCATCGCATTCGTCGACTACGAAAAACACATTCGACAAGATAAAGGTCACAAACGTGAATGAACAAGTCAGAAGACAGAAGAGGACCTGTGCAGATCACATTAGTAGGATACAAGATAACCGATGGACACTGCATATCATCACTTGGAAACCCTACGAAAGGAAAAGTCCTAGTGGAAGACCGGCGAGACAATGGAGAGACGAACTAGACGACTATTGGACGGGTATCATCCGGCTCAAGTTAGGCCGATGTGGAAGCAGCATGTTGAAGTCTTCGCCCAACCATGGGACACTATGGCTGCACAATGATGATGATGCGTGTGTGTGTGTGTGTGTGTGTGTGTGTGTGTGTGTGTGTGTGTGTGTGTGTGTGTGTGTGTGTGTGTGTGTGTGTGTGTGTGTGTGTGTGTGTGTGTGTGTGTGTGTGTGTGTGTGTGTGTGTGTGTGTGTGTGTGTGTGTGTGTGTGTGTGTGTGTGTGTGTGTGTGTGTGTGTGTGTGTGTGTGTGTGTGTGTGTGTGTGTGTGTGTGTGTGTGTGTGTGTGTGTGTGTGTGTGTGTGTGTGTGTGTGTGTGTGTGTGTGTGTGTGTGTGTGTGTGTGTGTGTGTGTGTGTGTGTGTGTGTGTGTGTGTGTGTGTGTGTGTGTGTGTGTGTGTGTGTGTGGGTGTGTGTGTACGTGTGTATGTGTGTATGTGTGTAGGTGTGTAGGTGTGTAGATGTGTACGTGTGTAGGTGTGTAGGTGTGTAGGTGTGTAGGTGTGTAGGTGTGTAGGTGTGTAGGTGTGTACGTGTGTACGTGTGTACGTGTGTACGTGTGTGCGTGTGTACGTGTGTACGTGTGTACGTATGTACGTATGTACGTACGTATAGCTGTATAGATGTATGCGTATATATGTCCAGTAAATTATATCAATGCCAGTAGGCTGGTCACATTTCGATTGAGTTTGCGGTGGGATTCAAATATAGGGTATTGTAAGACATTTGT
>CBDHHR010001006.1:0-5000 GCA_965263245.1 Metamycoplasmataceae bacterium
ACTAACGTACTTACTTATTACTTACTTAATCCAACCAAAGGACGCCAATGTTTTTCTGTCCGCTGCCAACTTCGTCACTTGACCCCAACTCTATCCGAGTGTTTTCATCTCCCGCTCCACTGATCTTCTCCACGTCTCCTTCGGTCTCCCGTGCTCTCTTGGTACCAGGAGTCCGGCGCGTGGCCGATCCATCTTCATTTGCGGCGTTTAACCTCGAGAGTATTATTTTGTAACGTATTCTTATTACCCATAAGTGCGTTCAATGCCAACCTGTGAACCATTTACCGTCGCATGTAGGTTTGTACTGTACTTTCTCATCGACCTGCGTAATCCTACGGATTTACAACCTCATCTGAAAGACAGTTTCAAATCTCATCGATGTATGTACGTTATTTTTGACCTGTGTCACTGGTGCATGCTGGTAGATACAACTTATGATATAGTCTACTGGTTACAGCGCAAGTTACCAGCAAAACCACATGGAAGACTCGGGAAGAGAAGCCAACTAATATATATATGTAAACATGTAAAAGGAAGTGTAGCTTCATAATGATGAATAGAATTGATATGCTTCTCATTATGTGTCGTGAAGCGTACAGCACCTGCAAATTGCGGCTTGATAATTTATTTTTATAATACATGTATATGTATATGTATATGTATATGTATATGTATATGTATATGTATATGTATATGTATATGTATATGTATATGTATATGTATATGTATATGTATATGTATATGTATATGTATATGTATATATATATATATATATATATATATATATATATATATATATATATATGTGTGTGTGTGTGTATGTGTATGTCTTTATTAGTAACCATACGGACATATGGGTTGTTTGTCTGAACTAAAAACATGACTATTATTATTATTATTATTACAGAATGTTAGTCAGCCAGTCATCATGGTGACGGTCCCAGGCGTGGCACCAATGCAAGCGACGCAGTTGATGCCACAGGGCCCGTATCTCCTCCAAGTCGCCTCAGGCCAAGGAGCTTATCAGTTGAATCAACAGCAGGCCGCGGCACAAGTCGCAGATGGGGTTCTTCAGCCACCAAACAAAGTCTGATCTGTAGAAACAGCGAAGAATGCACTGCAGGTAATTTATACGTGAATGAATATATTGATACTAATAATATTAGTATCAATATTCACTCACTGAATATTACTTCAATAGCGCCGACAGCATGTACTGAATTGCTCAACGCGCTCCATGCTTTACCGCCTGGCATATTGTGACTATAATTAAAAGCGCCTATTATTTTTTACATTTGAGAAAGTAATATCTTAGATAATGGATATCCTTACAGATAATAGTTAATATTGAGTACTTCGATATTCTCAACTATTAATATTTACATATTTAACAACAGAAGTGTTTTGTGTAACAATATACTTTGCAGGAACTGCGTCAAATCGTGGCTGAATGCTTCCCCTAAAATACAAGATCGTGATCAAGTGAACATATATGCCAATAAATGACTTGTCGCCTGGATTAATACGATATCGTTACACCCATAATATGTGGATACATGTAATGTAATGTAACTTGTAAAGTTAATATTCAGGCGCAGATTCTCGAAACAATTTGTGTATATTTACAGCAATACAGTAAATTACAAAACTTTGTGAATTTCCGAAACGTGTGTGCGATCTTTACGTTCAAACGTGAACTATTTTGATATGAAATTCTGCATTAATCCGCATCAGTCGCATCACGGTAATCGACCAACCGTACATGTTATTCTGATGTTTTCCGACATAACTATACATCAGAAAAAACCACAACACTTCTCGCCGGTTCAATAAAAAAATGTTTTTTAATATGATGTTACAATACCAATTCCAATCAACAGATGGCGTGGTCTGTTCTATTTCAATATGACATATCGCCGAGTGACTGTGCTTCCAAGTACTTTCACAAAGTTATTTTTCATGAGTGTTACGTTCGAAACAATTCCATCATTCAGACGTGGATGGATGCGGTTTCGAATCAACATTGTGATAAATGTTACAACATAAGAATTGCCAGTATAATATCAATCTCATTTCGAGCCGTGTAGCTAAGGGTGGCGTTGTGCCTCTAATCCAGCATTAAATCATCATGTGTCGTATGTCTGAATAATGGAATGATATTTCGTGTTTGTTTTGCTGCAGCCGCCCAGCCGCCCAGCCGCCCAGCCGCCCAGCCGCCCAGCCGCCCAGCCGCCCAGCCGCCCAGCCGCCCAGCCGCCCAGCCGCCCAGCCGCCCAGCCGCCCAGCCGCCGAGCCGCCCAGCCGCCCAGCCGCCCAGCCGCCGAGCCGCGCATCACCAACGAGCGATGCACAATGACAACTAAACACCCAAGAACAACGGTCAAGCAAAAAAGATTGATCATTGAAAATATGTATCACTCAATATGTAAGATAGGACACGCTATATTTATCTATTCACTTGTTTGGGTTTGCTTAATGATTATTAAATGCGATGGTGGTTGTCGTATCGGAACAGAACACAAAGAACCCGCGAAATATGGATATTTTCATAGACAATAGTCTTCTGCATCGTTGCTTTATAGAATTGTCTGAATAGTGCAACACTATGTCATCGTCGTAATGGTGAATGTAATCGAATCACACTCTAAAGCAATATTATGAAAAGGTATCTGCATTAATCACAGGCACCCGCGTAAAACCTGCATACACACATACACACAGCACGTACACATACATACATACACACATACTCACACACATTTACACACACAGTTACACACACACCTACACTCACGTAAGCACGCACGCGCCCACGCACGCACATGAAGGCATGTCCTCGCGCGCCCAGGTCGCCTGACCCAACTTTGCCGTCTTGTCGAGACGATTGCACTAGAGGCTGCATATTTTACTCCAGTTTTAATAAAAACGTGAGCGCAAAACACTTGTCTGTTCTTTTTGAGATATGTCAGTTGCGACTGGATATAGTTTAGTTTTCAGTGATTAATTTACATCTCATATAGACGTGGCATCGATAATTTATATGTTTTGTTTTCACTTGTTCCTCACATGATTCGATGCACATTCGACAAGTCTAGACGAATTGCACATAAATAAATTACAACGTGCGGCTAACTTTGAAACAAACAAACAAACAAAGACAACTCAAGTTCTCTCCCAACGACTTACTTACTTACTTATGCCTGTTTGCTCGCTGGGAGCATAGGCCATCGACCAAGGAACGCCACTGTTTTCTGTCCGTGGCCATCCTCTCCATTTCTCTCCTGGTGTATCCCATCTGCTTGGTTTCTTTTTCCGTGTCTCTTTGCCATGTGTTTCGTGGCCTACCTCTTCCCCTCTTCCCTAGGGGGTTCCATGTGATGGCTTGACGGATGATGGTTTTTTGTGGTTTCCTGAGTGTATGTCCTATCCACCTCCATTTTCTCTTCTTTATTTCATTTTCTATGGGTAGTTGCTTGGTCATTTTCCAGAGTGTAGTGTTGGATATCTTGTCTGTCCACTTCAGGTGTAGGATTCTACGCAGGCATTTGTTGATGAAGGTCTGTATTCTTTTTTAGTGTCTTCTGTGTACTTCGCCATGTCTCCGATCCATAGAGTAAAACTGCCTTGACATTTGAATTGAATATTCTCAGTTTGGTGTTAGTTTTGATTTGTTTTGCGGTCCAAATTTTTCTCAACATGATGAATGCAACTCTTGCTTTCTGTATCCTTGCTTTGAAGTCTTCTATTGTGCCTCCACGTTTGTTGATTGTACTGCCCAGGTATGTGAATGAGTCTGTCTCAGTACAGGGATGAGTCCCATTCCATGGATTGTTCAACAATGATTCGCAGTGATTGTGATCACACGGATTGGATCGTAATGTATACTTTTGCTGAAACCAGTAGAACATTACAAATATTTGGAAAACCAAAAAATACATAATACAAAAATGTAATTTATGACATTAACGTAGTGTGGGGAGATCTATTAATTGTGGTCTCACCTAACATACTAAAACCGTTTCAGCAGCTGTCCTTTCTGATGGGGAGTTGGATGAGGTTGCACGATCGCGGATATGATTTAGCCTCGGTTACCCTAGTCTCGCTTAACCGACTGTCGGTCGGCTGCGGAACTACGCCGAGAAGACAGTCTGGTTACTTAGTCGGCTTTTGTTTGTTTATCCGCGTGATCTGTACAATGCTGCCACCTCACGGACACTGGTTAATCCTGCCGTAATTTATATTTTTTATAAACAACTGCAAATTTGTATTTCTATTTATTTTGTGTTAAGTTTAATTTTGAATAGTTTTATAATAGAGCATTTTTTGATAAAATGGTATCCTTATTTAATTTGTATATTATTTGTGTGTGGCTAAACAATGCTGCCACCTCACGGATACTGATTAATCCTGCCGTAATTCTTATTTTATAAAATACGGTAAATTTGAATTTTTAATTATTTTTGTATTAATATCAGTTCAATGTTGAATACTTTTCATAAGATATCATTATCTTGTAAAAGTATATCGTTATTTGAATTTTTATTTTGTAGTTGGCCTGAGAGCCAATAAGCGTCTCTACCCTAAACTGGGGTAAAGCCTAACACAAGCAGAGTTGAGGGGCTTAAAAGTGTTGCTACCTCACGGAGCCTGGGTAACCGAGCCTACGTTTACCCAGGCGTCGTGAAGAGGCTGCCATTTTGAAGCCCCTCATTATGGCCTGGGGAATTATGCTCTGCGTTTGTGACCGCCAGGACAGCTTTATCACAGAAAAAGGTAGATATGATAATTGGCTCTCAGTCCGAATTTCAAATAACAATTTAAATAAAGATACACTTTCATCAGGTAATGCTATACTATAAAAAGTATTCATAATTAAACTTATACTTAAGCATGTCAAACAAAAATAAACATAAATGACACTTTTTTTATAGTTTTCATATCATTTTTTCTTCTTCTTTTTGTTTAATCTATAGATAATTGTTACTTAATTTCGTTATCAC
>CBDHHR010001007.1:0-5000 GCA_965263245.1 Metamycoplasmataceae bacterium
ACGTAGTGTCACGTTCAGGCTGTGCGTTGTGTATCGTCCGCCGCCATCGAAGCGAAACGGTTTTTAACACCGTTTTCTTAGACCAATGGTCTTCGTTTTTAGACGATATAATGCTGGACAGGAATAGTCTCACTGATGATTTGAACTTTCATTGGGACATCCCCACACAACTGGACGTGCAATGTATTTATGAGACACTCTGCGACCGTGGAATGAAACAACTCGTGAATGAAGCCACCCACAGTAAGGGGCCTATTTTGGATGTGGTCATTGTTAGAAACAATACTTCATAGTACATGCACTGCCAAATGTGTACGACCCATGTTTATGCAATACACATGGCAACTCGTCCGGAGACCATCTAGCCATAAGTTTTGACGTAAACGCAAGGAAGCCATCTGGGGTGCGGACAACAAAAACAAATCTTCTTGTCGACGGACCAGTTGGGGCAATAGTACGACATCGGATTACGTCGCGTTGTTGACTACCACGCTCCGTTGGTCGTGAAAACAGTAACACTGAGACCTAACTCGCCGTGGTATACCGACGAGCTGCGACGCGAGAAGCATAACAGACGACGAGCGGAGCGGACATGGCTACGCACTGGCCTTGTCATACACAGGCAAGTGTATCGGGCGCAATGTGTGGTGGTAAACCGTATGCTACTCGCCGCGAAACGTGATTTCTACACTGACAAGATCGCGAGTTGTGGGAGTAACCAAAAGCAGCTCTTTATTAACACGAAAAGCCTAATTGGAGTAAGTTGCCGCGCACAACTACCGTCACATGTGTCTTCAAATGATCTAGCCCGACAGTTCAGCAGCCACTTGGAGAAGAAAGTAAGTGACATTCAAAAAATCAAAACTCACCGTAGCGGTGATCGTTCTTATGGTATTGCCGCTGTATTCAGTGATGACGCTGCTTTCCGCGATGCTCAGTTGACACGCTTCAAAGTTGATCGCAGACTCATCGTGCAAGTCATACGAACTAGACCCACTGCCTACATGGCTCCTGAAACTATGGTCATCTGAACTTGTAGATATGATTACAGCTATAATAAACTCCTCCATGTCCTAAGGAAAAGGTTACGCTTGATGCAGATGCTTTATGCAGCTACCTGTGCAATTTCGAACTTACAATTTTTGTCAAAGTTTGTTGAAAAAGTGATGCAATATAACTGAACATTCACCTCGACATGAAACCCTTAAGCGATCCATTTCACTCAGCCTACCGTCATGGATACTCAACGGCACTACTGCGAGTGAAGAACGACATCGCCGCGACGTTAGATGAGAAGGGCAAGGTTGTACTTGTGATGCTCGATTTGTCCAGTGCATTCGACACAATCAATCACGACATCTTGAAGAATCGACTGCAACACTCAGTCGGCATTACAGACACAGCACTTTCATGGCTCCATTCGTACATCACCGAACGTTACCAGAGAGTCGCCGTGGACAGCTGATTGTGTCATGAATTGTGGCGTCAGCACATGGAGCCATTCTGTACTGTATATACACAACAGCCATCGGTGACATCGTTGCACGATATGGCCTGCAATACCATTGTTATGCTGATGACAAACAAATATATATGGCAGTGAAACATAACCAGCCAATCACAGAAGCAATTTCAAAGTAGGGGGTGGTGTTAGATCAAATATTGTTACGTACACCCTCCAAAAGATGGACGTGGTCTTCCTGGGTGAGGAAATAACCGTCGTTCATAATCTGGGTAGTCTTGTTGTTTCCAAATTATTCCAAACCATGTGTTTCCTTTTTGAGGGATGACAGCTGCTACAGCTTGGGGATCAACGATCTGGTAGCAGCTCGTTAGCTTATCAACGGTCCCATAAAATTCACTCAAACTGATTGGATGCAACATTTGCCATATCAGTCTATATTTTAAAGTTATTTGCCATACCAAATAACATATCTTAATTTCTAAGCGACTCACGTAAATTATGTTAATTATCTCAACGAGTGAGGAAGTATGATTGGCCAGTTCAGATTGGCTATCATTTACCATCAGGTTTTGTCAGAATCTGGGACATTTACATTATCAAGGATATCAACATAATTTGTGTGTGGAATGTATCACCCCACATACAAAATCACTTAACATATCTTCAGTTTCGATTAAAAAAGGCTACAAAATTCATATCGAACATAATATTGACAAACTGAAAGTTGTTTCTGAAAGAGACTTCATGTGGGTATTATAAATAATTAATAGTATTGCTTTGATAATAATTTTAATGTGAAACACACCATGAAACTCTATTGAATGAGACCAATACCACACTATTAAACCATTTTCGACAACATTTTAAGGGGCATGACTTTCAGAGGGTAGGTACAGGGGGGTTAGGATCAGACGAACGGTCAAGAAATTTCGTTTTTGTACTCTAGCATAACATGTCCATATTTTCAGGGGGATATTCCATTAAAAAACGAAATTTGCAAAATAACTCTGAAGTTGAACTCTGAGAAGTCAGAGGCAGTCATCTTCCTAACATTAAAACAACGAAACGATTTTCCTTCTGATATTTGTGCCAAAGCTATATGTACGAAACTTAAAACTCTTACTCGACAGTGGACTGACTATGAAAGCGCAGGTTTCTCAGATAGCAAAGTCTTGCTATCACCAGATACGCAACATTGGACAAATCCGGTCAAGCATCACTGATGATGCGTGCAACACCCTGGTGTACGCGCTTGTTACTGCACGCCTCGACTACGCGAATGCGCTGCTATACGGCCTTCCGCAGACAACGCTGCAGCGTTTGCAACGTGGCAAAACTGCGCTGCCCGGCTCGTCAGCCGTACTAGAAAATACGACCACATCACGCCAGTACTGCGATATTTGTGTGCGCCTAACATATAAAGTGCGTCTGTTTGCTTATTCGGTGATGCATGACCAAGCACCGTGTTACCTCGCGGAACTACTATCACGTCGTCAACCAAATCGTCGACTAAGGTCTGCGTCTTTGCCCCTATTGACATTACCTGCTTCGCAGACAGTCACTCACGGTGATCGCCGTTTTGCCGTAGCAGCAGCCGCTCTGTGGAATGGACTGCCGGACAGTGTTAGGACGGCAATGACACAGCCACAGTATAAAACACTTCTGAAGACACACTTTTAGATTAGCCTTCTGTGACGTGATCATGTGGACTTTAATTACATGCATTTACCTATAAGTTATACAATTTACACATTTACACAGTTACACATCTTTATTACGCAATTAGTATTATTAGCATTTTAGTATGATAATATTTATGATAGGTTAGCTATGTTATTTTTGGTAATGTTTGGTACTTTTTATTTTTTATTTTTTTATTTTTATTTTATTATGTAATAACTGTATTATTTTATTTTTATGTTTCATGTATAGGCTTATATTTATAATATATATATATATATATATATATATATATATTTATAATATATATATGTATATACATATATATATATATATATATATATATATATATATATATATATATATGCATATATACATATGTATATAGTTATTTTAAAATTAATTTATCATCCATATATACATATATCTATTTTAATAATAATTTATCATCCAATTTTAGTTACTATTTGTTCATTTATGTAAAGCGCCTGAGAGCAATACTTTTGGTTCGGGCGCTATACAAATAAATTGTATTATTATTATTATGTACAATTTAAGTTAAATGCCGCATCGAATATAAAATACTTCTCCATGTGTACCGATGTCAGAATGGGATGGCTCCCCTGTATCTGGCAAACCTGGTAAAGAGACAGAGTCCAGGACGCACGCGTTCATCTGAACAACATTTGTTCGACATTTTTGCTGGCCAGTTTTGGTGACCGGTCCTTTCTTATGGTGGGACCTCGCTTATGGAACGCATTGCCCATTGATATCAAGTCCTGTGGAACTTTGTCGCTTTCAGAAAGGCACTAAAAACGTACATTTTCAAAGGATATTACTGCTGACATTTTAAATATTCAATGACATTTTAGAAAATGTTGTTACAAATATTTCATCTTATCTTATTTTCACACATATGTACTGACCTATATGTATGCCACCGCTTATATTAGTATGTGCTTTTGCATGTAAATAGAGTATTAATTAGTTTTATTTATTTATTTATTTATTTTACTCATCGTCGTTAATTGTATATACTATTTAATTAACAGTTTTAATATGAATAATTTAATGTTTCTACATTTGTTTTATTTGAAAGTTAAGTTTACAGTTGTATTTATTATTATTAATATAAGTTTTAACACGTAATAAATAGCTTTTTATTTTATTGTACAGCACTTTGAGCATATTTGGATATTGGGCTTTATAAATATTAATAATAATAATTATTGTTATTATTAATTTCATCTTTAACACAGAACTACATAGATAGCACGGCCAGTGAATCATTGTTATGTATACGTGTCTATCACTAGTGTAACTGTATAGTTATAACTAATAATAATAAGTATGACCACTAATTTAAGTGTATATCTTCACGTCTACTCCTTTTCATAGTTCTTCATGATTGTACATCATATCATGTAACTTAATATTTAGTTGACATGTGTAAATGTGCTTTTCATGTGTGTTTTGAGATACATTATTTGAACTTGAACATGATGTATGATGGCTTTTAATGTCATTGCAGCTACGCCCAAAGCCTGCCTGAAGGGTCCTTGCCAAAACGGCGGTACATGTCATGGGGACGACAATGACTTCCATTGTGAATGCCCGTGGCAATTCATTGGAGCCTACTGCGAAGGCAAATATGTTATGTTCTGATAATGTATTCAGTGCAGTGTCAATAATAATAAAACAAAAATTAATAATTAAATGACAATTGTGGATGTGAATGGTTAATTAGGAAAAACATTATTTGAAAACACTAACACTAAATAATGGCCAACTCTCCTTATTTAGATATTGTCAATGGTGTACCCAAATGTGTCGACAGTTGTTGATATCATCAATC
>CBDHHR010001009.1:2500-10000 GCA_965263245.1 Metamycoplasmataceae bacterium
AAAAGAAATGCTTAGTTGGATCTACTAAATATATAGCATATCTAATATGTCCTTAAAAATGGTAGATTATCTATTTAAAACAATTACGTTAAACTAGTAAATAAATATATGTAAAATATCCTTTAAAATGATCAATTATACATTAAAAATATTATGTTAAGCTAATAAATAAATACAAAATATATGTAAAATGTATTTTGTAAATGATCTATTAAATTGTCATGTTAAGCTAATAAAATAAATAAATAAATATTATAATATTGGGAACTGCACCTGATCTTCAGCACCATGTCGGGCCGGTGTCAGTCTGTGTCAGACATAGACAGACGGGAGAGGTGCGGAGAGCTGTTCAATTAGTTCGGTGTTCTTCACATAATGTGTCCACTTCTTTAAGATCTTCAAAAACATTTATTTGCAGCCCCTAGATCTCGAAAGCGAACAAACTAAGCACTGTCATATTTTTATGTAACTAATGACATCCCTTCCTTAGATATTGGGACCTAATCTTTTATCCAGCTCAACCTAAACACAGGGATCTCGGTTCCACAAAATCCATTGTAGCCGACCCCAATGAGTAATCGCAACGCAAGTTTGTATGACGGCCATAAATGACCAGAGACACGTGTTGTACCATCTATCTACGGCTGTTAACATCAAGTGCGAGCCATCCAACTGATAATAACTGGTAATAATCCTGAATCAAGGGTGAACGTAGAGCTTATTGAATTGAATTGTGAAACTTCTTACGCGTTATCACAAGCTCTATCATGCACGCACGCGCGCACACACGAACACACACACACGATCACACAAACACACACACACACACACACACACACAAACACACGCACACACACACATACACACACACGAACACACACACACACACGCACGCACACACACACGCACGCACGCATGTACGCGCGCATCCACACACACACACACACACTCACACACACAAGCACACACACACATAAACACACACACACACACACGCACACACACACGCACGCACGCATGTACGCGCGCATCCACACACACACACACACACACACACACACACATAAACACACACACACACACACACACACACACACACACACACACACACACACACACACACACATACACACACACACACACACACACACACACACACACTCACACACACACACTCACACACACACACACACACACACAAGCACGCACGCACGCATGTACGCGCGCATCCACACACACACACACACACACACACACACACACACACACACACACACACACACACACACACACATAAACACACACACGCACGCACGCACGCACGCACGCACGCACACACACACACACACACACACACACACACACACACACACACACACACACGATGAAATATTCACTTTTTTAAAGGTGGAAATGGCTGTAACGGGGGTTGGCTTATTTCCGGCTACATGTACGTTGTGGACAACCAGGGCATCGATAGGCCGTACCCGTACGAAGGCCAGGTAAGCATGGAATTACCTCTTATGTTCACTAATCGTAATCGTCCTTTGAACTTGCTATTTCACAAGCTTTTTTAGGCAAACGCATTAAGGTTCTCTTGGCACGAAGTAATTTGTACTGTTTGCTGTGGCTGTCTTGAATGCTGCACTGAAGTAAAACGTCAGTAGATCTGCAGCTGGCAGGTGTAGAGCGCAGTGGCTCAGGGGTAGAGTTTCGGACTCTCGACTAAGAGGACCCGGGTTCGAACCCTGTGCTGCGGTGTTAAAACCTTGGGCAAGTTTTTTCACTCTACATTGGTCCAGTTCACTCAGCTGTATAAATGAGTACCTGACTATAGATAGTGGTGGATATGTGTATGAGCAGTCTTCAAGCATTAATTGTAGCATATGAGTTAACAGGTCTGCTAGGGAAGTAAAGTGTAAAGCGCTTTGAGCATTCCTGAGGATTGGACAATGCGCTACACAAAAATAGGTTTAAAAATCTACGGTTAGTTATAATAAAATAAATAAATACCAATATAAGAAACTAATAGTGTTATCACTGCCAGTATACATCACAGTCACCGAAACTACGAAACAGTACTATGTCGTTACCGTTACTTTTAAATTGGTTCAACGAAAACTGTATTCGTTATTTTCACAAAGACTGCACAGGAAAGTTATGCTAAGACTGCACAGGAATGTTATGCTATTGAAGTTCGCACCCCTTGAATGACCACAAACATTGCAACAATGTGGTTCGTCGTCATTTCAGCAAGGTGCATGTCGCTTCAATCCCAACACTGTGGCTGGCACTTGTGCCGGCTTCAGGATGGTACAAAGTACCGAGGCAGCGTTGAAAGAAGCCGTCGCTAATGTGGGTCCCATTGCTGTTGCCATCCACTCCAATCTGCAGTCATTCTTGTAAGTAGCGGTGAAGACCAATAGGTAATATCGTGTCGCTCTCGTCATTACTTGCCCAAAACACGCAACTTTAGTATATTGCGCACACACCTATGTACACACACGCACGCACGCACACACGCACGCACGCATGCACGCACACACACGCGCGCGCACACACACACACACACACACACACACACACACACACACACACACACACACAAACACACACACACACACACACACACACACACACACACACACACACACACACACACACACACACACACACACACACACACACACACACATACATACATACATACATACTCGCACGCACGCACACACATACACACACCTTGTTTTGGGTATAGTTAAAAGGGAATGGAACATCAGACATACGATTAAGACTCTCGCCAGTAAATCGTCAGTGTATATTGTTGTTATTAGGGGGTACAGAGGCGGCATCTACAACGACCCAGCGTGCAACCAACAGCTCGACCACGCTGTGTTGGTCGTCGGCTATGGCACTGAGAACGGACAGAAATACTGGCTCATTAAGAACAGGTATGCGCTACAAACTGTTATTTCTCAATCTGCTTATTTTTTAATTATTTCCACGAAAACAATCCAGGCATGTCCTCGCAGAGCGACGGAAGAGGCGCCAGGGGCCACATAAATTATAATTGAAGAATTGCGCATTAATTTGAAGCAAATTTTATGGAATAGGAACGTTACCAATAGCTTAACACATGTCTTTCAGTACACAAAACGCATGGAATATTTGTAAAAGGTAGGCGACACGGCAATCCGGAAAACGATATTTGTTACTTTTGAAGTCACAGCTTCGCCGTCAACCTTCACGATGAAATGGTTTGAGCATTTGACCAATGTTCCAGCAAACAAATGCATAGCGGGGAACTATGTTTTATATATGTGTAAAGAAGCTAATATTTATCCGTTCCAATTAACCTTGTTCCAATAAATCTTGAAATTTAATCAGTCGCATCCGACGACGCTTTGCGGATTTTTAAGGCTTACAATTTATGCGCCCGGCAGCGGCGCAACCAGCGGCAGCGGTTTTTTTCCAAGAAAAATTGCGAATCCTATTGAAACGAAGTCAGGCAAAATTACATACATTTGTGGCGCCGGTTTTAAGAACAAGCAATACAAAGTGGTGAAGGAATTGGGCTAACATAATTATACCACTCTCTAAAAAATGTGTTACCTGCCAGGGTGAATAAAATGGGAATGTAAAAATTTAACCTTATGAACAAAGTTGGCTTTAAAATTAAAAAGTTACGCCGAGCTTAGATTTAGATATATCGAGGTCTATCACATGATCGCCCAATGATTTTTTACTAGCCAACTTACCGCCTAAGGTCGGGTTATGAAAAAAACCCTGCACGCACCAGCCGACTCGTCATCGGATATGCGGCTGTGGCGCCAAGTTGTCACCGGATACCTCCTTATCTTACGCCGACTGCGGATTTACGCCGACCGCCGATTCAACATTTGAATCGGCGCTATAAGGCCGACCGTCGGCGTAAAGTTGCGCACACACCAACCGACTGCAGTCGGCCGACTGCTTTTACGCCGACTAATCGGTTGGTGCGTGCGCCCAAATCGTACATAGCAATACTAACTACACCAACGCCATTGACATCGTAATAGGTGTCCCACACGTATTTCGGAAACTATGTTCTGCGTCTGTGTGCATGCAGCGCCAATTGAACTATGGCCAAATACAGTTTGTCAAGTTTCGTTTTTGTTTTGTTTTCAGCTGGAGCGAGTTGTGGGGCATCAACGGGTACATGAAGCTGGCCCGAGATGCCAACCAGGTGTGCGGGATCGGCAGCCACGCATATTACCCATTGGTGTAAGGAGATGAACTTGTACAACGTCATCGATTCCGATCGGGATAGTTGTATGATTGCGTTGGAACACGTTCGAACGATCGTGCTATCAGAAGTGATGCCTTAGTCTGAAGATCCGTGCACATTAAATTTCTCTAGATGAGTTGTGTGCGTTTGTAAATCTGCCGTACCAATAAATGGTCATGAGGTCGATATTAATGCAATACAATTGCCTGGTGTTCAGCTGTTATGACATATGAACATGATATAATATAGGAACATGTTATCATACAGAAACATGACTTCAAACGACGGGTGTTACGTGTTGACGTATACACACACACACACACACACACACACACACACACACACACACACACACACACACACACACACACACACACACACACACACACATACACACACACACACACACACACACACACACACACACACACACACACACACACACACACACACACACACACACACACACACACACACACACATACACACACACATACACACACACAAACACGCACACACACACACACACACACATATATATATATATATATATATATATATATATATATATATATATATATATATATATATATAAACAACAACATTCAATCCCCCATACGGCTATTTGCTGATGAAAACATCATACAGCTGTATATCGCAAAATCACATCTGAAACTGGTAGCAACATCCTCCTATCTGACCTGATCAAAATATAAACATTGTCCAACAAATGGCATATATGGCCTTTACCAACTCCAAATGTGTGCATCTCCCAATAACAAACAAAACAAAACCAAGGCTACATTCGTTATTCCCTTGGAATAAAATTTTATATTAAACTAACCTGGGCGAATGATATCAGTGGCATAATTTCAAAGGTTTTAAAGGTCTTAGGTATGATCACACGAACCCTTGGACCATGCAAACCTGATGTAAATGAAACTGCCTATAACATGTTAGTTGAACATGTCTCTCCTATATGGATTCCACACACCACCACCCAAAAATTAAACGTCTTGAAAAAGTACAGCACTTTGCCGCCAGATTTGTCAAAAACGACCATAGACACCAAATAGTCTCAAGAGACCTAATAGCCACCCTTGGATGGCCGACTCTTGAGCAACGCAGGATTATTAAACAAGCCATGACATTCTACAAAATAATAAATATCATAATCAACATCACACCATGACCGGGCCTATTAAAACCGTAAAAAAACCGTGGTCATTACATAGCCACCTGGTGCAGTGTTCTCTTTCTACCCCTGAACAAATCGCATGTGGAAATAGATCCCACCACATATTACTGAAGTAGAAAACCCCACAGCTTTTCAAACAGCAATCACGAACCTCCCTTTCGTGACACCGTGTCACCTAAATTGGCGGTAAAACAAACAAACAACAGACAGACAGACAGACAGACAGACAGACAGACAGACAGACAGACAGACAGACAGACAGACAGACAGACAGACAGACAGACAGACAGACAGACAGACAGACAGACAGACAGACAGACAGACAGACAGACAGACAGACAGACAGACAGACAGACAGACAGACAGACAGACAGACAGACAGACAGACAGACAGACAGACAGACAGACAGACAGACAGACAGACAGACAGACAGACAGACAGACAGACAGACATACAGACAGACAGACAGACAGACAGACAGACAGACAGACAGACAGACAGACAGACAGACATACAGACAGACAGACAGACAGACAGACAGACAGACAGACAGACAGACAGACAGACAGACAGACAGACAGACAGACAGACAGACAGACAGACAGACAGACAGACAGACAGACAGACAGACAGACAGACAGACAGACAGACAGACAGACAAACAGACAGACAAACAAACAAACAAACAAAAACACTACCTAACGCATGCGCCCAAGAAGCACTACAAACTCTTGCGTTAGCATACGCACACGCACACGCACACGCACACGCACACGCACACGCACACGCACACGCACACGCACACGCACACGCACACGCACACGCACACGCACACGCACACGCACACACACACACACACACACACACACACAGCGTACCTTCGCTGAGAAGATAGTTTGGTTACTTAGCCGGCTTTTGAATGTTATCCGCGTAAGGAGGTAACAAATGCTGCCATCTCACGGTAATGGAGGCTAACCCTGCCATAACTCTTGCTTAATAAATAGTTGTATATTATTTTGTATTTATGTTTATTTTGTGTGGATATTTGTTTAATGTTGAATATTTTTAATAGCATAGTAGCATCTTATAAAAGTATATCCTTATTTTAGTTATTATTTCATAGTTGGCCTGATAGCCAATCAGAGAATCTACCCTATTCTGCGATAAGACCGCCTGGTCCATACTAATGTTCTGCCAATCTTGCCATCCTGACGGCAAGATTGGCAGAGCATTAACATACCAGTCGGACGTGAGAGGCTATAAGGTACTGCTACCTCACTGAGCCTGAGTAATTGAGGCTACTACCAAATTAGAGCAGACTACACACAACCAAACGAGACCAGACTCATTCCGACTGAAGTGTAAACACTTCACCGACTCACACCGACTGAGTCAGACACGACTGTAGCATAACTGATCAAATGCCGAGTTCGGGGTTAAATTTGAACTCTTTCAATTCGTGGCCTTCACAAAACTACTTTTAATTGATTATACAATTTAATGCTACTAAAAACGGACTACAGCAAATATTAGTATCTGGTCACGTATTTTGACTGGCCTCTGCCGGCAGATGGCATCACTGTTTTGGATGTAACAATTATTAATCTGTATGCATCGTATTTGTTTTCGATTTTTAACGTAAGTTACGTTAAAAATGGCTAAACAAAAGTAGAACACCAACACATTTCCATTGTGCGATACCCTAGCGACTATTCTAATGATGTGGCGGACAATGCAACAGTAAACAAGTCTCTTTTCGGTTTATTTTATTGTGTGACATGTTTCAATAAGAATTAATATTGAATAATGAAAACACCTTGGCACAATATGATAATAGTTGAGTCGGTTTTAATGTTTTGCACATTAATGTAGCTACCGTCACGACTAATCGTGGTATCTACCTAGTTTTGAGGTAAGGCTGTCTATCGCCTAACATTTTAAAACATTTATTTTTGTGTGGCAACAAAATGCTGTGACCTCGTGGTTCTACGAAACTACGATACGATAAACGAGTATCTGGAAAGGATCGTAAAG
>CBDHHR010001009.1:15000-20778 GCA_965263245.1 Metamycoplasmataceae bacterium
CTGACAACTATTGTGAACTTTAGGTGTCACCATTTTAGACTACCTTCCCATCAACATCGTTGGCAAGTTACAAATCTCATGTTTTTGCACAAATGTGTGCACTCTCATGTACACTCGTCCTATCTGGTGGTGACTTATTTGTTCAATGTCCGTCACGATCTCTGTGAAACTGCACCCCTTTTAGAGTTTCCAGTAGCCGAGTCGACGTAAGGAAACACTTTGTCATGAACAGAATTATGACTACTGTTAAGGAGGTCGTAGATATGGTGAAACGTAAGCCGTGAAGACAAGCAACCACACGTGTCACTGGACACATCGTCATGACGTAAATACATTTTATTCGTGACATACGCTGTGGTGTTGGATAAACAAGGATGACCGGAACGTGTGTCTAGAGACGTTGTTATGCTGTGATGTTGAATAAACAAGGATGACCGGAACGTGTCTAGAGACGTTGTTATGCTGTGATGTTAGATAAACAAGGATGACCGGAACGTGTGTCTAGAGACGTTGTTATGCTGTGATGTGGGATAAACAAGGATGACCGGAACGTGTGTCTAGAGACGTTGTTATGCTGTGATGTTAGATAAACAAGGATTACCGGAACGTGTGTCTAGATACGTTGTTATGCTGTGATGTTGGATAAACAAGGATGACCGGAACGTGTGTCTAGAGACGTTGTTATGCTGTGATGTTAGATAAACAAGGATTACCGGAACGTGTGTCTAGAGACGTTGTTATGCTGTGATGTGGGATAAACAAGGATGACCGGAACGTGTGTCTAGAGACGTTGTTATGCTGTGATGTTAGATAAACAAGGATTACCGGAACGTGTGTCTAGAGACGTTGTTATGCTGTGATGTTGGATAAACAAGGATGACCGGAACGTGTGTCTAGAGACGTTGTTATGCTGTGATGTTGGATAAACAAGGATTACCGGAACGTGTGTCTAGAGACGTTGTTATGCTGTGATGTTGGATAAACAAGGATGACCGGAACGTGTGTCTAGAGACGTTGTTATGCTGTGATGTTGGATAAACAAGGATTACCGGAACGTGTGTCTAGAGACGTTGTTATGCTGTGATGTGGGATAAACAAGGATGACCGGAACGTGTGTCTAGAGACGTTGTTATGCTGTGATGTTGGATAAACAATGATGACTGGTTGGCATTCACGAGGTGGGCAACGAAAATGTCTCAAAGACGTTCTAACAGGGACACTGGAGTCATGTTCTATCTCCTACGACATGTGCAACACATCGACTGCTCTCGCGGCACACCTGTGGACCTGCATGACTGGTCTGTACGACTTTGACATACATGGCGTCAACAACTCAGGCACAAGAGAATACTGCGGAAGAATGGTCAACCTCCGCCTGGACGTATGGCCGGCCACCTTTGACGATGCCATCTGTGGTCGCCAATGCCCTTCGCGCAACAGTCTACACCAGTGTTTCTCAACCGGATTTACCCGGAGACCCCCTCGTTGTAGTCTCGTTTAACCGACTGTCGGCCGGCTGCGTAACAACGCCGAGACAACAGTCTGGTGGTTTAAAGCACTTTTGAATATTACCCGTTAGAGGCAGAATGAATTATGTATTATAAATTCTCAAAAAATACATTTAATTATTTCTAAATAATTAATTGTGTCGATATAGCCAATAATTAAAGTACACTCGGAAACAGTATCGCTTTATACACACTTATTCGAATTTATTCTTTTTATTTTATGTTCGCGTGACAGCCAGTCGGCATGTCTAATTCATGCTTTATAAACAATTGCAAATATTTATTTATGCTTATTTCTGTTTGAATATAAGTTCAGTGTTGAATTCTTTTCATAGGATATAAATATCGTGTAAAAGCATATCGTTATTTAAATTTTTATTTCATAGTTGGCCTGAGACTCAATCAGCGTTTCTACCCTAATCTGGGGTAAGGCCGCCCTGTCGGTTACATCGGCAGGTCATTAATATTCCAGGCGGAGTTCAGGGGCTGAAAAGTGCTGCCACCTCACGGAGTATAGTTAATCGAGGTTATTCTCATCGTAGCCTTTTGTCGCCGCGACCCCCCAACCATTCCCTCAGTGGAAAGCTAAGGCAAGACTCGATGCCACTGTCATGTCCGTTGTGCGCACAGTTGAATCCATATGGAGTTAGGTCTTACTCATTGACCTCGTCCTCAACATTGGCCGACCTGTTTCTCGCTTTGGTTTTGATCATTACACTATAACTAGAATTACTAAATTTAAGAAAGAAATTTCACACACGTAGGCCTAGCTGGCTGAGAATCTCACTACGACTTGCTTCACACACTTCTGGATATGTGCAGAAAAACCATGTTCATTATCTGGCTGAGATCCAGCTCTTCTGCCAACTGTGCCGGCACAGGGACGGCAGCACAGTGGGAGGACATCACTTTCGTGACCCACACAGCAAGGTTTGTCCTTAGAATCATACCATTTTCTGTTGTTTCGACTGCGGGCATCTCTCGTCACTGAGGCGATGTATTCACCGCGTTGGTTCTGCCTGTATTGTCTACCGAATACGCTAACTTTAGCGTTCACCAAATTCGGAAACAGTTCCATCTTCTTCTGGTCCCCCGGGAACTGAGCCCAGGTAGCTCGTAGTGTGAACATAAGTAAAGAACTTTGCCTGTAAAAAGCCAGCGCACTATTTTATGGATGAGAAGCATCCCATATTTAACTTCCATATTCTGACACAGCAGACTAAACAGACACGGTCTTGAGGCATTCGCCTTCATATCGTTCATAGTCTTCACACACGTGTCAAACACTGCCTTGAGATCTTCCGGTAAAGTCATCTTTGCAAGAAATTCTCGGTGCAAAGTGCAAGGCTGCCCAGTGAGCAATCATGCGTAGTAAGAGTTGAAATACGCCAGACATCTCCCCCCATGACGCTTCATGTTGACTAGCAAAATATTGCACCACCCGAAAAATGTCGCCTCTCGTAAACAAAAAACCCTTTCATGACGCTCCCATCAGGATCACGAACAAACGCAATCAGATCTTCAACAGAGATACTGGTTGTGCTCTCGTTCGTAGAGCTGAAAGTATGTTGCGAACCACCACTCCGGATTAGAATTATATATATATATATATATATATATATATATATATATATATATATATATATATATATATATATATATATATATATATATATATACTTGACAAGCGACTGTTTATGGGCTGGGTTTATGTATCCAGGCGACAATTATGCTGCAGTAGCGCAATGGGGTGTGAGGGGCGAAATGCGGCTAGCTAGATAGCTTCAGATATATTTTTACTGGAAACGAATTTTAACATAGGCCCACTCTTATGATTGATTATGATATATGTAGAGGTCTTACAGTATCGTATGACCTGTGGCTACGGGAGGGCTTGCGAAGTGTGACAGCCTACAGTCCTCTTCCTTGGACTGACAGTGGCAGACGCCCTGGCACCCTGCCCGCCAGGTGTCGCGACCCACCGTTCGAGAAACGCTGGCCTATACAGTAATCAATAGACGCACAATTGAATCTGGACCATATCAGTCATTCGACGGCCCAGTCCATTAATTCTTAATGTCCCAAGGTGCACTGACGAATTAGCGTACATACGGTCACCCTTACACAGACACACAGACACACAGACACACAGACACACAGACACACAGACACACAGACACACACACACACACACACACACACACACACACACACACACACACACACACACACACACACACACACACACACACACACACACACACACACACACACACAAACACACACACACTCACACACACACACACACACACACACACACACACACACACACACACACACACACACACACACACACCGTAATACAGATGCCGTACTAAATAGACACACTATTACACAGATACTCTGTTACATGTATACGGACACCCAGCCGCGTTCATTATCATATGATAGGTAATGCGGTCAAACTGCAGAGCGATATTGTTAACAGCAGCGCCTCTTGCTTATAGTGAGGTAGACAAGATGTTGCCCCACGTGATCATTCGTTTTTATATTCACCATAATATCTGTTTCCCCAAATAATCTTTTATCCTGAGGCATGATTATGGAAGTCTTTGTTTGACCTAATTCTCTGTTGAGATGATATTGTCACTTTTGGTGTCACGCTTCACTCGAGGTGTTTAGTTGTTGTAGTGCAGTGGCCGGGAACAAGTAAATGAGATGCACCCCTACCGGAGGTATAACAAGCTGGAACCGGTCTCATTTGGACCACCTTGATATCTAGTTTCTGAAAAACGGTGTTGTAGAGCAATAATTGTAGTATGCTAGTATATGTTTTAGGGTATTCCGATTTCAAATATATAATTTTTCTGCTCTTCCGGCATTTATTTCAGCCATTTGTAAAGATGGCTGTCGTCAATACTAATGTTACAATATCTCAAACACTACGTAACCTAGAGCAATTTTTTTGACGTTGTTGGCTAGCTTGGTGAATAGCGATACCATCCATGTTATTGGTCTTCTTCAAAAACATAACAATTCGTGCCATTTTTAAAGATGTCGTCTGTCAAAGCCTATTATTTCCGTATTTAAGAAATACGATATTTAGATCCATCTTTCACCACCTTTTAAGTGCTTTATATCGTCGAAGGATGTAGCTGATGTACAGTGGAGACCTGTTTGACCCACTGTTGCCATTAGTTATAAGTTTGAGACGAGTTCAACGCCTTATATGGTCCCTGTTATCGCTCAGTATACATGAGATCATATTAATCGATGTGTCATCTGTATTCAACCAAATGTCAATATAACACTGATTTAATTCATGAATCTCCTGTATGTTTCAAAAGTGTCATCACTAGAACACATTACAGATGGAAAGATGCTTGTGAAAAACATGTTTATAGATTAAAGCCTGCGTCACTCAGGCCAGGACTACCATCGGTCTATTTAGATTATCAGTTATTGATGAGTCAAATGATGTTTTAAAGCAGGTGGTAATTGCCTACGAGATATATCCCCACTGACATAACTATCCTAAACGAAAAGTATTAATGATGTGTTTGTTTACAATAAGCCAAGGTTGCCTCTTTGAATGAAGACATTTCTATTATACATCAACACACGAGTATATTACCCTACTATTATTTCAAATCCGTTTCTTTCTTGTCTTGCCATATTTCAAATGATTGAAAATAAACATGGCTATGGACAACAAAATACATAATAACTTCGGATTTTCAAGTCTGCTCCTGCCTGTCCTGAACTTAATGTATTATTTGCATATTGGGCGAGACCGTCGAGCCACTTTATAGTGGGGAGACTAGCAGGAAACGTGTCAATGACGTAGCTTAGCTCAAAAATGATATTGTTAAACACAATAATCAGGAATAACGAACCTGACTGCATTCAAGTATACAAAATACGCATGCTTGTTATAAACGATAAACTGGTAAACGCAATCTCCGACCCATTTTGGAGGAACCCGGGGTAACTATCAGAAGCAACCAACAATCTTTCCACACGTTGCACAAGCTCTCCTCTACCAGGATTCGTGTTTATCCGGACTACAGTGATTATACCATATGTGGGAGTGATAGGATTCGGGTTCAAACGAAAAGAGTGAGGGAAAGTTCAGAATGTGTAATTACGAAAGCGCAGTGAAGTTTCTGGATGCAATGAGATTTAAAAACAGATGACGCATTTGTTAGATGCACATACTTGAATACGCCTAAAAGTGTATTTGCTGCTGACATATATTGCCGTAGTACTT
>CBDHHR010001010.1:0-6002 GCA_965263245.1 Metamycoplasmataceae bacterium
AGTTATAATGTTGATCTTCTCAGGTCTCATTGAAATAGTCAGCCTTTGTCACAACATTATCGCCAACATGATTGTTCAATGCTGGCAGTGAGGGTGGACACTGGGACGGTACATGTCTGTCAGTGAGGGTGGACACTGTAAGCGTACATGTCTGTCAGTGAGGGTGGACACTGTGAAGGTACATGTCTGTCAGTGAGGGTGGACACTGTAAGCGTACATGTCTGTCAGTGAGGGTGGACACTGTGAAGGTACATGTCTGTCAGTGAGGGTGGACACTGTAAGCGTACATGTCTGTCAGTGAGGGTGGACACTGTAAGCGTACATGTCTGTCAGTGAGGGTGGACACTGGGACGGTACATGTCTGTCAGTGAGGGTGGACACTGTAAGCGTACATGTCTGTCAGTGAGGGTGGACACTGTAAGCGTACATGTCTGTCAGTGAGGGTGGACACTGTAAGCATGGACACTGGGACGGTACATGTCTGTCAGTGAGGGTGGACACTGTAAGCGTACATGTCTGTCAGTGAGGGTGGACACTGTAAGCGTGGACACTGGGACGGTACATGTCTGTCAGTGAGGGTGGACACTGTAAGCATGGACACTGTGAGGGTACATGCCTGTCAGTGAGGGTGGACACTGTGTGGGTACATGCCTGTCAGTGAGGGTGGACACTGGGACGGTACATGTCTGTCAGTGAGGGTGGACACTGTGTGGGTACATGCCTGTCAGTGAGGGTGGACACTGTGTGGGTACATGCCTGTCAGTGAGGGTGGACACTGGGACGGTACATGTCTGTCAGTGAGGGTTGACACTGTGTGGGTACATGCCTCTCAGTGAGGGTGGACACTGTGAGGGTACATGCCTGTCAGTGAGGGTGGACACTGTTAGGGTGGACACTGTGTGGGTACATGCCTGTCAGTGAGGGTGGACACTGTGTGGGTACATGTCTGTCAGTGAGGGTGGACACTGTGTGGGTACATGCCTGTCAGTGAGGGTGGACACTGTGAAGGTACATGTCTGTCAGTGAGGGTGGACACTGTGAAGGTACATGTCTGTCAGTGAGGGTGGACACTGTGAAGGTACATGTCTGTCAGTGAGGGTGGACACTGTAAGCATGGACACTGGGACGGTACATGTCTGTCAGTGAGTGTGGACACTGTAAGCGTGGACACTGGGACGGTACATGTCTGTCAGTGAGGGTGGACACTGTAAGCATGGACACTGGGACGGTACATGTCTGTCAGTGAGGGTGGACACTGTAAGCGTACATGTCTGTCAGTGAGGGTGGACACTGGGACGGTACATGTCTGTCAGTGAGGGTGGACACTGTAAGCATACATGTCTGTCAGTGAGGGTGGACACTGTAAGCGTACATGTCTGTCAGTGAGGGTGGACACTGTAAGCATGGACACTGGGACGGTACATGTCTGTCAGTGAGGGTGGACACTGTAAGCATACATGTCTGTCAGTGAGGGTGGACACTGTAAGCGTGGACACTGGGACGGTACATGTCTGTCAGTGAGGGTGGACACTGTAAGCATGGACACTGTGAGGGTACATGCCTGTCAGTGAGGGTGGACACTGTGTGGGTACATGCCTGTCAGTGAGGGTGGACACTGGGACGGTACATGTCTGTCAGTGAGGGTGGACACTGTGTGGGTACATGCCTGTCAGTGAGGGTGGACACTGTGTGGGTACATGCCTGTCAGTGAGGGTGGACACTGGGACGGTACATGTCTGTCAGTGAGGGTTGACACTGTGTGGGTACATGCCTGTCAGTGAGGGTGGACACTGTGAGGGTACATGCCTGTCAGTGAGGGTGGACACTGTTAGGGTGGACACTGTGTGGGTACATGCCTGTCAGTGAGGGTGGACACTGTGTGGGTACATGTCTGTCAGTGAGGGTGGACACTGTGTGGGTACATGCCTGTCAGTGAGGGTGGACACTGTGTGGGTACATGTCTGTCAGTGAGGGTGGACACTGTGTGGGTACATGTCTGTCAGTGAGGGTGGACACTGTGTGGGTACATGCCTGTCAGTGAGGGTGGACACTGTGTGGGTACATGCCTGTCAGTGAGGGCGGACACTGTGACGGTACATGTCTGTCAGTAAGGGTGGACACTGTGAGGGTACATGCCTGTCAGTGAGGGTGGACACTGTGAGGATGGACACCGTGTGGGTACATGCCTGTCAGTGAGGGTGGACACTGTGAAGGTACATGTCTGTCAGTGAGGGTGGACACTGTGAAGGTACATGTCTGTCAGTGAGGGTGGACACTGTGAAGGTACATGTTTGTCAGTGAGGGTGGACACTGTGAAGGTACATGTCTGTCAGTGAGGGTGGACACTGTGAAGGTACATGTCTGTCAATGAGGGTGGACACTGTGAAGGTACATGTCTGTCAGTGAGGGTGGACACTGTGAAGGTACATGTCTGTCAGTGAGGGTGGACACTGTGAAGGTACATGTCTGTCAGTGAGGGTGGACACTGTGAAGGTACATGTCTGTCAGTGAGGGTGGACACTGTGAAGGTACATGTCTGTCAGTGAGGGTGGACACTGTGAAGGTACATGTCTGTCAGTGAGGGTGGACACTGTGAAGGTACATGTTTGTCAGTGAGGGTGGACACTGTGAAGGTACATGTCTGTCAGTGAGGGTGGACACTGTGAAGGTACATGTCTGTCAGTGAGGGTGGACACTGTGAGGGTACATGTCTGTCAATGAGGGTGGACACTGTGAAGGTACATGTCTGTCAGTGAGGTTGGACACTGTGTGGGTACATGCCTGTCAGTGAGGGTGGACACTGTGAAGGTACATGTCTGTCAGTGAGGGTGGACACTGTGAAGGTACATGTCTGTCAGTGAGGGTGGACACTGTGTGGGTACATGCCTGTCAGTGAGGGTGGACACTGTGAAGGTACATGTGTGTCAGTGAGGGTGGACACTGTGAAGGTACATGTCTGTCAGTGAGGGTGGACACTGTGAAGGTACATGTCTGTCAGTGAGGGTGGACACTGTGAAGGTACATGTCTGTCAGTGAGGGTGGACACTGTGAAGGTACATGTGTGTCAGTGAGGGTGGACACTGTGAAGGTACATGTCTGTCAGTGAGGGTGGACACTGTGAAGGTACATGTCTGTCAGTGAGGGTGGACACTGTGAAGGTACATGTCTGTCAGTGAGGGTGGACACTGTGAAGGTACATGTCTGTCAGTGAGGGTGGACACTGTGAAGGTACATGTCTGTCAGTGAGGGTGGACACTGTGAAGGTACATGTCTGTCAGTGAGGGTGGACACTGTGAAGGTACATGTCTGTCAGTGAGGGTGGACACTGTGAAGGTACATGTCTGTCAGTGAGGGTGGACACTGTGAAGGTACATGTATGTCAGTGAGGGTGGACACTGTGAAGGTACATGTCTGTCAGTGAGGGTGGACACTGTGAAGGTACATGTCTGTCAGTGAAGGTGGACACTGTGAAGGTACATGTCTGTCATTGAGGGTGGACACTGTGTGGGTACATGTCTGTCAGTGAGGGTGGACACTGTGAAGGTACATGTCTGTCAGTGAGGGTGGACACTGTGTGGGTACATGCCTGTCAGTGAGGGTGGACACTGTGAAGGTACATGTCTGTCAGTGAGGGTGGACACTGTGAAGGTACATGTCTGTCAGTGAGGGTGGACACTGTGAAGGTACATGTCTGTCAGTGAGGGTGGACCCTGTGTGGGTACATGCCTGTCAGTGAGGGTGGACACTGTGAAGGTACATGTCTGTCAGTGAGGGTGGACACTGTGAAGGTACATGTCTGTCAGTGAGGGTGGACACTGTGAAGGTACATGTCTGTCAGTTGTTCTGTTAATGAATCTGTTTCAGGGCTTTATGCAGGATCACATTTTGCCAGTCACACAATGTTTGGTGGACACTTGGATATCAACTGTTAAAAGAGGTTTTACCCGTCCAAATGATGGGTGGGCAGGGCTCTGCATAAAGCTATGTTCTCTTGTGTCACAGACAGACACGGACCAGAATTAATGTGATCTCCGTGTCACGAGGGATACAGTCCCCAATGTTGATATTGTTAGATATTGTCAGGAACATAAAAGAGCTCCTTGTATTTATTAAGATGTTTCCATTTCAGACAAATATGTAATGAAATACCAAATTCACATCTCAAAAGAAGCCTATATGACAAGGCATGTCTCAGTAGTAGACACTCCAGTATGCGTGACCTCACTCTCTGGTCACATGGTGCACTCGTGTAAATACAAAACAGTATAATTGTTGACAAAATAGCCGCCTTACAGACGGAGGTGTTAACTCTGCAAACTCACCTAGAGACCATTGTTACTGAAGTGAGCCGTGTGTTTGCAGCAGAATATGTTATGAATACTTCAGCACACAGCAAAGTCTCACAAAGTGGTACCTCAACATGAACAAGAGGCTGTCTTTGTACGATTAAAATCAACTGAATAGACGTTGTAATTGCCGGAGAACTGGGACCCACATCACTATGCCTAAGTGGCACCTTGCTAATGCCTGCTTATTCATCAATACATACTTTGATCTCATTATCTGTCGGGGCGTGACGATTATACAACCGACATACAATGGAAATCAATGTTTAACTGAGCGACTGTTTTTTGTGATGAGTTTCCATTACCGTACCTTAGGACTGCAATAACAATAGTAATTGTTCTATGGCACCTATAATCCCTATATCCTTGTGAATTCAAACTCAGAGGTGAACAAACGAAAATCATTTGGCGTAGTCATAAATAGGGACAGGTAAAAATCTTCATTGGAGCATGGAACTGCCGAACGTTTATGGTGGCAACAAAATTTCAAACAAATGTTTAGAATTTTTTTTACCAAATATGGCCATATTTCTTACCTATTTTATTCAAACGTGTAATTGTAAAACACAATACTCGATGATTAATATGTAATTTTTATGAACCTATAAACTTCTATTTATAACTTGTGTTACCTAAAAATGAATTAAATTTATATAGCATATTTTGGCTGGGAATAAAGGTATATCAGCTGAATAATACAAACCATTATTCAGTGTAATGACTGTGTGTATTCAGTTTCAATATATTTTAAATTCTTGGCTCTCCAAAAACATACAGGGCACATAAATAATAAATAATGTTTTGGACTGAAAACAGTCAGTACTGAATGTAGTCAGATATATATTTTACAGGTCAACTTCTCATTCAACAACTGTAGAATAAAATAAATTTCATTGTGACCATGATCAATCAATTTAAATATATTTATCTGGTCTGTTAAATTCCAACAGCATTGACTTAAACACAAAACTGTATATTAATTGGTAGTAAATACAACTAGTAATATATTTAGAAGCATAACATTGCTAAATTATACATACCTTGACAATTTTAGATTATTTATTTCAATGACACAATAGCCCGATCAACTGCATAGTTGACCAATGAAGCGTCATTGTATTTTTACCCCACTGTCTCAATAGTCAATAGTTTAACTGCTTGGTGGAATTGATAGATTTTTTTCAAATGGGTCACCCATTGTCCAGATGAGTGGTCAGTGGTTACCCCATGCATACACTGGTGGTTTGTCTGGTCTGAGTTGACCAATCAGGCATTGGTCACGCCACAAAACAGTTTAACCTGAATTAGTTAAGTCCATAACAGATTAGCTAGCAGAACAAGGATTAGTCACAGCTGATTGTTTCCCAAATGGCTGACAAGACACATTGTGCATATTGAAGGCTACAACAACAAATATTTGTAAAATATTGAGTTTGTATCAAAACAAAAGTAACATGTATTTACTATGTATATGACACTTGCATTGTGCCTATATCATTGAAAATTCAAGCTTAGAGGTGCAACAAACAAAATAATTAGACTTGATCATAAACAGGGACAGACAAGAAAGAGGTCAAGGAACATTGAAATATTTAGCATGGAAATGCAATTCCAAACAAATTCGAATGTGTCTATTGTTTCAGAAGATTTAATTGT
>CBDHHR010001011.1:0-5969 GCA_965263245.1 Metamycoplasmataceae bacterium
AGAAAGCTACAAGACGGGACAGGGCGGCTATATGGTAGATCGCGGCCAGAAAGTGCGGCTGGAGGGGAGAGGGCGGTTCAGACGGGAGAGGGCGACTAGACTGGAGAGGGCGGCTAGACGGGAGAGGGTGGCTAGAGGGGAAAAAGCGGCTAGACAGGAGAGGGCACCTAGACGGAAGAGGCTATTAGACGGGAGAAGGCGGTACGCGGAAGAGGGCGACTAGAGAGGGCGACTAGACGGTAGAGTGAGACTAGACGGGAGATGGCGGCTAGACGGGAGAGGGCGACTAGACGGGAGAGGGCGGCTACACAGGAGAGGGCGGATAGAGGGGAGAGTTCGGCTAGAAGCAGAGTGCGACTAGTCGGGAGAGGGCGTCTAGGCGGGAGAGGGCGACTAGACGGGAGAGGGCGGCTACACAGGAGAGGGCGGATAGACGGGAGAGGGCGGCGCTAGAAGCAGAGTGCGACTAGACGGGAGAGGGCTACTAGACGGGAGAGTGCGACTGGACGTGAGAGTGCGACAAGACAGGAGAGTGCGGCAAGATGAGAGAGGGAGGGTAGATGGGAGCAGGCGGGTGACGGTGGAGGGCGGCCAGAGAGAGCTACTGGACGGGAGAAGGCGACAAGACGGGACAGGGCGACTAAGCGGGAGACGCCGGCTAGATGGGAGAAGACAGCTAGACGGGAGAGAGCAGCTACAGAGGGCAACTAGACGGGAGAGGGAGCCTAGACCGGAGAGAGCGGCTAAACGGCAGAGTGCGACTAGACGGAAGAGGGCGGCTAGACTGGAGAAGGCGGCAAGAATGGAGAGGGTGGCTAGTCGGGAGAAGGCGGGTAGACCGTAGAGGGAGGCCACAGAGGGCGACTGGACGGGAGAAGGCGACAAAACGAGAAAGGGTGACTAGATAGGATACTGCGGCTTCATTGGAGAAGGCAACTATCCAGGAGAAGGCGACTAGACGGCGGAGGACGACTAGACGGGATATGGAGACTAGATGGGAGAGTGCGACTACACGGCAGAGGGCGACTAGACGGGAGAGGGCGAATAGATTTGAGAGTGCGACTGGACGGGAGAGGGCGACTAGACGGGAGAGCGCGGCTAGAAGGGAGAGGGCGACTAGATGGGAGAGGACGACTTAACGGGAGAGGGCGACTAGAATGGAGAGTTCGACAAGACGGGAGAGGGCGGCAAGAGGGGAAAGGCGACTAGACGGTAGAGGGCGTTTAGACAGGGCGACAAGACGGGAGAATGCGACAAGACGGCATAGTGCGGTTAGTGGGGGCAGGGCGGCTAGATGGGAGAGTGCGACTAGACGGCAGAGGGAGGCTAGTCGTGACAGGACGACTAGAAGGGAGTGTGCGATTAGACGGGAGAGGGCGACTAGACGGCAAAGGGAGGCTAGTCGTGATAGGACGACTAGACGGGAGAGGGCGACTAGACGGAAGAGGGCGACTAGAGGGGAGAGGCCGACTAGACGGCATAGGGTGGCTGCAAGGGATAGGGCGACTATAGGGGAGAGGGCGACTAGACGGGAGAGGGCGACTAGACGTGAGAGGGCGACTAGACGGGAGAGGGCGATTAGAAGGGAGAGGGCGCATAGACGGGAGAGGGGATAATGGACGAGAGATGGCGACTAGACGGCAGAGGGGGTAGACGTGAGAGGAGACTAAACGGGAGAGGACGACCAGTCGGGAGAGGGCGGTAAGACGAGAGAGGGCGACTAGATGGGAAAGGGCGTTTAGACAGGGCGACTAGACGGGAGAATGAGACTAGACGGTATAGGGCGGCTAGGGGTGACAGGACGACTAGAAGGGAGAGGGCGACTAGATGGGAGAGGGCGACTAGACGTGAGAGAGCGGCTAGAATGAGACGACGACGAGATGGTAGAGGGCGATCAAACGGGATAGGACGGCTAGTGGGGGCAGGGCGGCTAGACGGGAGAAGGCGGTTAGACGGGACAGGGCCCTTGGAGAAGGCGAAAAAGGGAGAGTGCGACTAGACTGGAGAAGGCGGCAAGAATGGAGAGGGAGGCTAGTCGGGAGAAGGCGGGTAGACCGTAGAGGGCGGCCAGAGAGGGCGACTGGACGGGAGAAGGCGACAAAACGAGACAGGGCGACTAGATAGGATACGGCGGCTACATTGGGGAAGGCGACTATCCGGGAGAAGGCGACTAGACGGCGGAGGACGACTAGACGGGATATGGAGACTAGATGGGAGAGTGCGACTAGACGGCAGAGGGCGACTAGACGGGAGAGGGCGAATAGATTTGAGAGTGCGACTAGACGGGAGAGGGCTACTAGACGGGAGAGTGCGACTGGACGTGAGAGTGCGACAAGACAGGAGAGTGCGGCAAGATGAGAGAGGGAGGGTAGATGGGAGCAGGCGGGTGACGGTGGAGGGCGGCCAGAGAGAGCTACTGGACGGGAGAAGGCGAGAAGACGGGACAGGGCGACTAAGCGGGAGACGGCGGCTAGATGGGAGAAGACAGCTAGACGGGAGAGAGCGGCTACAGAGGGCAACTAGACGGGAGAGGGAGCCTAGACCGGAGAGAGCGGCTAAACGGCAGAGTGCGACTAGACGGGAGAGGGCGGCTAGACTGGAGAAGGCGGCAAGAATGGAGAGGGAGGCTAGTCGGGAGAAGGCGGGTAGACCGTAGAGGGAGGCCACAGAGGGCGACTGGACGGGAGAAGGCGAGAAGACGGGACAGGGCGACTAAGCGGGAGACGGCGGCTAGATGGGAGAAGACAGCTAGACGGGAGAGAGCGGCTACAGAGGGCAACTAGACGGGAGAGGGAGCCTAGACCGGAGAGAGCGGCTAAACGGCAGAGTGCGACTAGACGGGAGAGGGCGGCTAGACTGGAGAAGGCAGCAAGAATGGAGAGGGAGGCTAGTCGGGAGAAGGCGGGTAGACCGTAGAGGGAGGCCACAGAGGGCGACTGGACGGGAGAAGGCGACAAAAGGAGAAAGGGTGACTAGATAGGATACTGCGGCTTCACTGGAGAAGGCAACTATCCAGGAGAAGGCGACTAGACGGCGGAGGACGACTAGACGGGATATGGAGACTAGATGGGAGAGTGCGACTAGACGGCAGAGGGCGACTAGACGGGAGAGGGCGAATAGATTTGAGAGTGCGACTGGACGGGAGAGGGCGACTAGACGGGAGAGCGCGGCTAGAAGGGAGAGGGCGACTAGACGGGAGAGGACGACTTAACGGGAGAGGGCGACTAGAATGGAGAGTTCGACAAGACGGGAGAGGGCGGCAAGACGGGAAAGGCGACTAGACGGTAGAGGGCGTTTAGACAGGGCGACAAGACGGGAGAATGCAACAAGACGGCATAGTGCGGCTAGTGGGGGCAGGGCGGCTAGATGGGAGAGTGCGACTAGACGGCAGAGGGAGGCTAGTCGTGACAGGACGACTAGAAGGGAGTGTGCGATTAGACGGGAGAGGGCGACTAGACGGCAAAGGGAGGCTAGTCGTGATAGGACAACTAGACGGGAGAGGGCGACTAGACGGAAGAGGGCGACTAGAGGGGAGAGGCCGACTAGACGGCATAGGGTGGCTGCAAGGGATAGGGCGACTATAGGGGAGAGGGCGACTAGACGGGAGAGGGCGACTAGACGTGAGAGGGCGACTAGACGGGAGAGGGCGATTAGAAGGGAGAGGGCGCATAGACGGGAGAGGGGATAATGGACGAGAGATGGCGACTAGACGGCAGAGGGGGTAGACGTGAGAGGAGACTAAACGGGAGAGGACGACCAGTCGGGAGAGGGCGGTAAGACGAGAGAGGGCGACTAGATGGGAAAATGAGGCTAGACGGTATAGGGCGGCTAGGGGTGACAGGACGACTAGAAGGGAGAGGGCGACTAGATGGGAGAGGGCGACTAGACGTGAGAGAGAGCCTAGAATGAGACGACGACGAGATGGTAGAGGGCGATCAAACGGGATAGGACGGCTAGTGGGGGCAGGGCGGCTAGACGGGAGAAGGCGGTTAGACGGGACAGGGCGCTTGGAGAAGGCGAAAAAGGGAGAGTGCGACTAGACTGGAGAAGGCGGCAAGAATGGAGAGGGAGGCTAGTCGGGAGAAGGCGGGTAGACCGTAGAGGGCGGCCAGAGAGGGCGACTGGACGGGAGAAGGCGACAAAACGAGACAGGGCGACTAGATAGGATACGGCGGCTACATTGGGGAAGGCGACTATCCGGGAGAAGGCGACTAGACGGCGGAGGACGACTAGACGGGAGAGGGCGAATAGATTTGAGAGTGCGACTGGACGGGAGAGGGCGACTAGACGGGAGAGCGCGGCTAGAATGGAGAGGGCGACTAGACGGGAGAGGACGACTTAACGGGAGAGGGCGACTAGAATGGAGAGGTCGACAAGACGGGAGAGGGCGGCAAGACGGGAAAGGCGAATAGACGGTAGAGGGCGTTTAGACAGGGCGACAAGACGGGAGAATGTGACAAGACGGCATAGTGCGGCTAGTGGGGTCAGGGCGGCTAGATGGGAGAAGGCGGTTGGACGGGACAGGGCGTTTAGAGAAGACCGCAGAGGGCGGCCAGAGAGGGCGACTGGACGGAAGAAGGCGACAAAACGAGACAGGGCGAGTAGACGGCAGAGGACGACTAGACGGGAGACTGGACAGGGCGTTTAGAGAAGGCGAAAAAGGGAGAGGGCGACTAGACGGGAGACGGCGAATAGAATGGAGAGGGCGACTAGAGGGGACAGGGCGAATAGACGAGAGAGGGCGACTTGACAAGAGAGTGCGACTAGAGGGACAGGGCGGCTAGTCGGGACAGGGCGTTTAGAGATGTAAAATAAAAGGGAGAGTGCGACTAGTCGGGAGAAGGCGGAAAGAAGAGAGAGGGAGGCTAGTCGGGAAAAGACGGCCAGACCGTAGAGGGCGGCTAGAGAGGGCGACTGGACGGGAGAAGGCGACAAGGCAGGATACGGCGGCTAGATTGGAGAAGGCGACTAGTCGAGAGAGGGCGACTAGATGGCGAAGGGCGACTAGAGGGATATGGCGACTAGATGGGAGAGTGCGACTAGACGGCAGAGGGAGGCTAGTCGTGACAGGACGACTAGAAGTGAGTGGGCGATTAGACGGGTGAGGGCGACTCGAGGGCAAACGGAGGCTAGTCGTGATAGGACGACTAGAAGGGAGAGGGCGACTAGAAGGAAGAGGGCGACTAGACGGGAGAGGCCGACTAGACGGCAGAGGGCGGCTGCAAGGGATAGGGCGACTATAGGGGAGAGGGCGACTAGACGGGAGAGGGCGACTAGACGGGAGAGGGCGATTAGAAGGGAGAGGGCGCATAGACGGGAGAGGGCGAATGGACGAGAGATGGCGACTAGACGGCAGAGGGGGTAGACGTGAGAGGAGACTAAAGGGGAGAGGACGACCAGACGGGAGAGGGCGGTAAGACGAGAGAGGGCGACTAGATGGGAGAGGGCGTTTAGACAGGACGACAAGACGGGAGAATGAGACTAGACGGCATAGGGCGGCTAGACGTGAGAGGACGACTAGAAGGGAGAGGGCGACTAGATGGGAGAGGGCGACTAGACGTGAGAGAGCGGCTAGAATGAGACGACGACGAGATGGGAGAGGGCGATCAGACGGGAAAGGACGGCTGCAAGGGATAGGGCGACTATAGGGGAGAGGGCGACTAAACGGGAGAGGGCGACTAGACGTGAGAAGGCGACTAGACGGGAGAGGGCGATTAGAAGGGAGAGGGCGCATAGACGGGAGAGGGCGAATGGACGAGAGATGACGACTAGACAGCAGAGGGGGTAGACGTAAGAGGAGACTAAACGGGAGAGGACGACCAGACGGGAGAGGGCGGTAAGACGAGAGAGAGAGCGACTAGATGGGAGAGGGCGTTTAGACAGGGCGACAAGACGGGAGAATGAGACTAGAGATGGAGACTGGATGGGAGAGTGCGACTAGACGGCAGAGGGTGACTAGACGGCAAAGG
>CBDHHR010001012.1:0-51249 GCA_965263245.1 Metamycoplasmataceae bacterium
CCAGTCTCTACCACTCACTACCAGTCTCGACCAGTCTCTACCAGTCGAAACCAGTCGAAACCAGTAAAAAGCCAGTAAAAACCGGTCTAAATCCGTTGAAACCAGTCGAAACTAGTGTCAACCAGACTCTAACAGTCTCTACCAGTCTCTACCCGTCTCAACCAGTCTCTACCAGTCGAAACCAGTCGAAAACAGTAAAAACCGGTCGAAACAAGTCGAAACCAGTGGAAACCAGTCACTACCAGTCTCAACCAGTCTCTTCCAGTCTCTACCAGTCGAAACGAGTCAGTAAACCAGTAAAAACCAGTAAAAACCGGTCGAAACCTGTCGAAACCAGTCGAAACTAGTCTAAACCAGTCTCTACCATACCAGTCGAAACCAGTCGAAAACAGTAAAAACCGGTCGAAACAAGTCGAAACGAGCCGAAACCAGTCTAAACCAGTCACTACCAGTCTCAACCAGTCTCTACCAGTCACTACCAGTCTAAACCAGTCTCTACCAGTCTCTACCAGTCGAAACGAGTCGAAACCAGTAAAAACCGGTCGAAACCAGTCGAAATCAGTCTGAAACAGTCTCAACTACTTTCAACCAGTCCCTACCAGTCTCTACCAGTCACAAGCAGTCTCTACCAGTCGAAACGAGTCGAAACCAGTAAAAAGCCAGTAAAAACCGGTCTAAACCCGTCGAAACCAGTCGAAACTAGTGTCAACCAGTCTCTAACCAGTCTCTACCAGTCTCTACCAGTCTCAACCAGTCTCTACCAGTCGAAACCAGTCGAAAACAGTAAAAACCGGTCGAAACAAGTCGAAACGAGCCGAAACCAGTCTAAACCAGTCTCTACCAGTCTCAACCAGTCTCTACCAGTGAACCAGTCTCTACCAGTCGAAACCAGTCTCTACCAGTCGAAACCAGTAAAAACCGAAACCAGTCGAAACCAGTAAAAACCAGTCGAAACCAGTCGAAACCAGTCTCTACCAGTCTCTACCAGTCTCTACCAGTCTCCTACCAGTCTCTACCAGTCTCAACCAGTCTCTACCAGTCGAAACGAGTCGAAACCAGTAAAAACCAGTCGAAAACAAGTCGAAACCAGTCTCGAAACCAGTCTCTACCAGTCTCTACCAGTCTCTACCAGTCTCTACCAGTCTCTACCAGTCGAAACGAGTCGAAACCAGTAAAAACCAGTAAAAACCGGTCGAAAACAGTCGAAACCAGTCGAAACCAGTCTCAACCAGTCTCTACCAAACCAGTCTCTACCAGTCTCAACCAGTCTCTACCAGTCGAAACCAGTCGAAACCAGTAAAAACCGGTCGAAACCAGTCGAAAACAACCGAAACCAGTCTAAACCAGTCTCTACCAGTCTCTACCAGTCTCTCCAGTCTCAGTCTCTACCAGTCTCTACCAGTCGAAACCAGTCGAAACCAGTAAAAACCAGTAAAAACCGGTCGAAACCAGTCGAAAACAGTCGAAACCAGTCTCAACCAGTCTCTACCAGTCTCTACCAGTCTCTACCAGTCTCAACCAGTCTCTACCAGTCGAAACGAGTCGAAACCAGTAAAAACCAGTAAAAACCAGTCTAAACCCCGAAACCAGTCGAAACTAGTCAACCAGTCTCTACCAGTCTCTACCAGTCTCTACCAGTCTCAACCAGTCTCTACCAGTCGAAACCAGTCGAAACCAGTAAAAACCAGTAAAAAAAGTCGAAACCAGTCGAAACCAGTCGAAACCAGTCTCAACCAGTCTCTACCAGTCTCTACCAGTCTCTACCAGTCTCTACCAGTCTCTACCAGTCGAAACCAGTCTCTACCAGTCGAAACCAGTCGAAACCAGTAAAAACCAGTCGAAACCAGTCGAAACCAGTCTCAACCAGTCTCTACCAGTCTCTACCAGTCTCCTACCAGTCTCTACCAGTCTCAACCAGTCTCTACCAGTCGAAACCAGTCGAAACCAGTAAAAACCAGTCGAAACCAGTCGAAACCAACCGAAACCAGTCTCTACCAGTCTCTACCAGTCTCAACCAGTCTCTACCAGTCTCTACCAGTCTCCAGTAAAAACCAGTCGAAACCAGTCTCGAAACCAGTCTCGAAACCAGTCGAAACCAGTCGAAACCAGTAAAAACCAGTCGAAACCAGTCTCTACCAGTCGAAACCAGTCTCAACCAGTCTCTACCAGTCTCTACCAGTCTCCACCAGTCTCTACCAGTCTCAACCAGTCTCTACCAGTCGAAACGAGTCGAAACCAGTAAAAACCGGTCGAAACCAGTCGAAAACAACTGAAACCAGTCTCAACCAGTCTCAACCAGTCTCTACCAGTCTCTACCAGTCTCAACCAGTCTCTACCAGTCGAAACGAAACCAGTAAACCAGTAAACCAGTAAAAACCAGTAAAAACCGGTCGAAACCTGTCGAAACCAGTCGAAACTAGTCTAAACCAGTCTCTACCACTCACTACCAGTCTCTACCAGTCTCAACCAGTCTCTACCAGTCGAAACCAGTCGAAAACAGTAAAAACCGGTCGAAACAAGTCGAAACAAGCCGAAACCAGTCTAAACCAGTCACTACCAGTCTCAACCAGTCTCTACGAGTCACTACCAGTCTAAACCAGTCTCTACCAGTCTCTACCAGTCGAAACGAGTCGAAACCAGTAAAAACCGGTCGAAACCAGTCGAAAACAGTCTGAAACAGTCTCAACCAGTCTCAACCAGTCTCCTACCAGTCTCTACCAGTCACAAGCAGTCTCTACCAGTCGAAACGAGTCGAAACCAGTAAAAACCAGTAAAAACCAGTCTAAACCCGTCGAAACCAGTCGAAACTAGTGTCAACCAGTCTCTACCAGTCTCTACCAGTCTCTACCAGTCTCAACCAGTCTCTACCAGTCGAAACCAGTCGAAACCAGTAAAAACCGGTCGAAACCAGTCGAAACGAGCCGAAACCAGTCTAAACCAGTCGCTACCAGTCTCAACCAGTCTCTACCAGTCTCTACCAGTCTAAACCAGTCTCTACCAGTCTCAACCAGTCTCTACCAGTCGAAACGAGTCGAAACCAGTAAAAACCGGTCGAAACCAGTCGAAACCAGTCTGAACCAGTCTCAACTAGTCTCAACCAGTCTCCTACCAGTCTCTACCAGTCTCAACCAGTCTCTACCAGTCGAAACCAGTCGAAACCAGTAAAAAAAACCGGTCGAAACCAGTCGAAAACAACCGAAACCAGTCTCTACCAGTCTCTAAGTCTCTACCAGTCTCGACCAGTCTCTACCAGTCGAAACGAGTCGAAACCAGTAAAAACCAGTAAAAACCGGTCGAAACCAGTCGAAACCACAACCGAAACCAGTCTCAACCAGTCTCTAACCAGTCTCAACCAGTCTCTACCAGTCTCAACCAGTCTCTACCAGTCGAAACCAGTCGAAAACCAGTAAAAACCGGTCGAAACCAGTCGAAAACAGCCGAAACCAGTCTAAACCAGTCTCTACCAGTCTCTACCAGTCTCTACCAGTCTCTACCAGTCTCAACCAGTCTCTACCAGTCTTTACCAGTCGAAACCAGTAAAAACCAGTCGAAACCAGTCGAAACCAGTCGAAACCAGTCTCAACCAGTCTCAACCAGTCTCAACCAGTCTCTACCAGTCTCTACCAGTCTCTACCAGTCGAAACGAGTCGAAACCAGTAAAAACCAGTAAAAACCGGTCGAAACCTGTCGAAACCAGTCGAAACCAGTCTAAACCAGTCTCTACCAGTCTCTACCAGTCTCTACCAGTCTCAACCAGTCTCTACCAGTCGAAACCAGTCGAAAACAGTAAAAACCAGTCGAAACAAGTCGAAACCAGCCGAAACCAGTCTAAACCATAAAAACCGTCGCTACCAGTCTCAACCAGTCTCTACCAGTCTCTACCAGTCTAAACCAGTCTCTACCAGTCTCTACCAGTCTCTACCAGTCGAAACGAGTCGAAACCAGTAAAAACCGTTCGAAACCAGTCGAAATCAGTCTGAAAGTCTCAACTACTTTCAACCAGTCCCTACCAGTCTCTACCAGTCTCAACCAGTCTCTACCAGTCGAAACCAGTCGAAAACAGTAAAAAACCGGTCGAAACAAGTCGAAACGAGCCGAAACCAGTCTCTACCACCAACTACCAGTCTCGACCAGTCTCTACCAGTCGAAACGAGTCGAAACAAGTAAAAACAAGTAAAAACCGGTCGAAATCACTCGAAACCAGCTGAAACCAGTCGAAACCAGCCGAAACCAGTCGAAACCAGTCACTACCAGTCTCAACCAGTCTCAACCAGTCTCTACCAGTCTCTACCAGTCTCTACCAGTCTAAACCAGTCTCTACCAGTCTCTACCAGTCGAAACGAGTCGAAACCAGTAAAAACCAGTCGAAACCAGTCGAAATCAGTCTGAAACAGTCTCAACTACTTTCAACCAGTCCCTATCAGTCTCTACCAGTCACAAGCAGTCTCTACCAGTCGAAACGAGTCGAAACCAGTAAAAAGCCAGTAAAACCCGGTCTAAACTCGTCTAAACCAGTCGAAACTAGTGTCAACCAGTCTCTACCAGTCCCTACCAGTCTCAACCAGTCTCTACCAGTCGAAACCAGTCGAAAAAAGTAAAAAACCGGTCGAAACAAATCGAAATGAGCCGAAACAAGTCTAAACCAGTCACTACCAGTCGCAACCAGTCTCTACCAGTGTAAACCAGTCTCTACCAGTCTCTACCAGTCGAAACGAGTCTGAACCAGTAAAAACCAGTAAAAACCGGTCTAAACCTGTCGAAACCAGTCGAAACGCCTAAACCAGTCTCTACCACTCACTACCAGTCTCTTCCAGTCTCTACCAGTAGAAACGAGTCGAAACCAGTAAAAACCGGTCGAAACCAGCCGAAACCAGTGGAAACCAGTCACTACCAGTCGAAACCAGTCTCAACCAGTCTCTACCAGTCGAAACGAGTCGAAACCAGTAAAAACCAGTCGAAACCAGTCGAAACCTGTCGAAACCAGTCGAAACCAGTCTCTACCAGTCTCTACCAGTCTCCACCAGTCTCTACCAGTCTCAACCAGTCTCTACCAGTCGAAACGAGTCGAAACCAGTAAAAACCAGTAAAAAAAACCGTCTGAAAACAGTCGAAAACTAATCTCAACCAGTCTCTACCAGTCTCTACCAGTCTCCACCAGTCTCTACCAGTCTCAACCAGTCTCTACCAGTCGAAACCAGTCGAAACCAGTAAAAAACCGGTCGAAACCAGTCGAAAACAACCGAAACCAGTCTCAACCAACCAGTCTCTACCAGTCTCCACCAGTCTCTACCAGTCTCACCAGTCTCTACCAGTCTCTACCAGTCGAAACGAGTCGAAACCAGTAAAAACCAGTAAAAACCGGTCTAAACCAGTCGAAACCAGTCGAAACAGTCTCAACCAGTCTCTACCAGTCTCTACCAGTCTCAACCAGTCTCTACCAGTCGAAACGAGTCGAAACCAGTAAAAACCGGTCGAAACCAACCGAAACCAACCGAAACCAGTCTCAACCAGTCTCTACCAGTCTCTACCAGTCTCTACCAGTCTCTACCAGTCTCTACCAGTCGAAACCAGTCGAAACCAGTAAAAACCGGTCGAAACCAGTCGAAAACAGTCGAAACCAGTCTCAACCAGTCTCTACCAGTCTCTACCAGTCTCTACCAGTCTCTACCAGTCTCTACCAGTCTCTACCAGTCGAAACCAGTCGAAACCAGTAAAAACCAGTCGAAACCAGTACCAGTCGAAACCAGTCTCAACCAGTCTCTACCAGTCTCTACCAGTCTCTACCAGTCTCAACCAGTCTCTACCAGTCGAAACGAGTCGAAACCAGTAAAAACCAGTCGAAACCAGTCGAAACCAACCGAAACCAGTCTCTACCAGTCTCAACCAGTCTCTACCAGTCGAAACCAGTCTCTACCAGTAAAAACCAGTCTCTACCAGTCTAAACGAGTCGAAACCAGTCGAAACGCCTAAACCAGTCTCTACCACTCAGTCTACCAGTCTCTACCAGTCTCAACCAGTCTCTACCAGTCGAAACGAGTCGAAACCAGTAAAAACCGGTCGAAACCAGTCGAAACCAGTCGAAACCAGTCTCTACCAGTCTCAACCAGTCTCTACCAGTCTCTACCAGTCGAAACGAGTCGAAACCAGTAAAAACCAGTCGAAACCAGTCGAAACCAGTCGAAACCAGTCGAAACCAGTCTCAACCAACCGAAACCAGTCTCTACCAGTCTCTACCAGTCTCTACCAGTCTCTACCAGTCTCAACCAGTCTCTACCAGTCGAAACGAGTCGAAACCAGTAAAAACCAGTAAAAACCAGTCTAAACCCGAAACCAGTCTCAAAGTCTCTACCAGTCTCTACCAGTCTCTACCAGTCTCTACCAGTCTCAACCAGTCTCTACCAGTCGAAACCAGTCGAAACCAGTAAAAAACCAGTCGAAACCAGTCGAAACGAGCCGAAACAAGTCTAAACCAGTCACTACCAGTCTCAACCAGTCTCTACCAGTCTCTACCAGTCTCTACCAGTCTCTACCAGTCGAAACGAGTCTGAAACCAGTAAAAACCAGTAAAAAACCGTCTAAACCTGTCGAAACCAGTCGAAACGCCTAAACCAGTCTCTACCAGTCTCTACCAGTCTCTACCAGTCTCTACCAGTCGAAACGAGTCGAAACCAGTAAAAACCGGTCGAAACCAGCCGAAACCAGTGGAAACCAGTCTCTACCAGTCTCGAAGTCTCTACCAGTCTCTACCAGTCTCTACCAGTCGAAACGAGTCTAAACCAGTAAAAACCAGTAAAAACCGGTCGAAACCAGTCGAAACCTGTCGAAACCAGTCGAAACCAGTCTAAACCAGTCTCTACCAGTCACTACCAGTCTCGACCAGTCTCTACCAGTCGAAACCAGTCGAAACCAGTAAAAAGCCAGTAAAAACCGGTCTAAATCCGTTGAAACCAGTCGAAACTAGTCTCAACCAGTCTCTACCAGTCTCTACCAGTCTCTACCAGTCTCAACCAGTCTCTACCAGTCGAAACCAGTCGAAACCAGTAAAAACCGGTCGAAACCAGTCGAAAACAACCGAAACCAGTCTCAACCAGTCTCTACCAGTCTCTACCAGTCTCGAAACCAGTCTAAACCAGTCAAACCAGTCGAAACCAGTAAAAACCAGTAAAAATCGGTCGAAACCAGTCGAAACCAATCGAAACCAGTCTCAACCAGTCTCTACCAGTCTCTACCAGTCTACCAGTCTCTACCAGTCTCAACCAGTCTCTACCAGTCGAAACCAGTCGAAACCAGTAAAAACCGGTCGAAACCAGTCGAAACAGCCGAAACCAGTCTAAACCAGTCTCTACCAGTCTCAACCAGTCTCTACGAGTCACTACCAGTCTAAACCAGTCTCAACCAGTCTCTACCAGTCGAAACGAGTCGAAACCAGTAAAAACCGGTCGAAACCAGTCGAAAACAGTCTGAAACAGTCTCAACTACTTTCAACCAGTTCCTACCAGTCTCTACCAGTCACAAGCAGTCTCTACCAGTCGAAACGAGTCGAAACCAGTAAAAAGCCAGTAAAAACCGGTCTAAACCCGTCGAAACCAGTCGAAACTAGTGTCAACCAGTCTCTAACAGTCTCTACCAGTCTCTACCCGTCGCAACCAGTCTCTACCAGTCGAAACCAGTCGAAAACAGTAAAAACCGGTCGAAACAAGTCGAAACGAGCCGAAACCAGTCTAAACCAGTCGCTACCAGTCTCAACCAGTCTCTACGAGTGACTACCAGTCTAAACCAGTCTCTACCAGTCTCTACCAGTCTCTACCAGTCGAAACGAGTCGAAACCAGTAAAAACCGGTCGAAACCAGTCGAAATCAGTCTGAAAGTCTCAACTACTTTCAACCAGTCCCTACCAGTCTCTACCAGTCTCAACCAGTCTCTACCAGTCGAAACCAGTCGAAAACAGTAAAAAAACCGGTCGAAACAAGTCGAAACGAGCCGAAACCAGTCTCTACCACCAACTACCAGTCTCGACCAGTCTCTACCAGTCGAAACGAGTCAAGTAAAAACAAGTAAAAACCGGTCGAAATCACTCGAAACCAGCTGAAACCAGTCGAAACCAGCCGAAACCAGTCTAAACCAGTCACTACCAGTCTCAACCAGTCTCTACCAGTCTCTACCAGTCTAAACCAGTCTCTACCAGTCTCTACCAGTCGAAACGAGTCGAAACCAGTAAAAACCAGTCGAAACCAGTCGAAATCAGTCTGAAACAGTCTCAACTACTTTCAACCAGTCCCTATCAGTCTCTACCAGTCACAAGCAGTCTCTACCAGTCGAAACGAGTCGAAACCAGTAAAAAGCCAGTAAAAACCGGTCTAAACTCGTCTAAACCAGTCGAAACTAGTGTCAACCAGTCTCTACCAGTCTCTACCAGTCTCAACCAGTCTCTACCAGTCGAAACCAGTCGAAAACAGTAAAAAACCGGTCGAAACAAATCGAAACGAGCCGAAACAAGTCTAAACCAGTCACTACCAGTCGCAACCAGTCTCTACCAGTGTAAACCAGTCTCTACCAGTCTCTACCAGTCGAAACGAGTCTGAACCAGTAAAAACCAGTAAAAACCGGTCTAAACCTGTCGAAACCAGTCGAAACGCCTAAACCAGTCTCTACCACTCACTACCAGTCTCTTCCAGTCTCTACCAGTCGAAACGAGTCGAAACCAGTAAAAACCGGTCGAAACCAGCCGAAACCAGTGGAAACCAGTCACTACCAGTCGAAACCGGTCTCTACCAGTCTCTACCAGTCGAAACGAGTCTCTAAACCAGTAAAAACCAGTAAAAACCGGTTGAAACCTGTCGAAACCTGTCGAAACCAGTCGAAACCAGTCTAAACCAGTCTCTACCACTCACTACCAGTCTCGACCAGTCTCTACCAGTCGAAACCAGTCGAAACCAGTAAAAAGCCAGTAAAAACCGGTCTAAATCCGTTGAAACCAGTCGAAACTAGTGTCAACCAGACTCTAACAGTCTCTACCAGTCTCTACCCGTCTCAACCAGTCTCTACCAGTCGAAACCAGTCGAAAACAGTAAAAACCGGTCGAAACAAGTCGAAACCAGTGGAAACCAGTCACTACCAGTCTCAACCAGTCTCCACCAGTCTCTACCAGTCGAAACGAGTCTAAACCAGTCGACGAAACGAGTCGAAACCAGTAAAAACCAGTAAAAATCGGTCGAAACCTGTCGAAACCAATCGAAACTAGTCTAAACCAGTCTCTACCACTCACTACCAGTCTCTACCCGTCTCAACCAGTCTCTACCAGTCGAAACCAGTCGAAAACAGTAAAAACCGGTCGAAACAAGTCGAAACGAGCCGAAACCAGTCTAAACCAGTCACTACCAGTCTCAACCAGTCTCTACGAGTCACTACCAGTCTAAACCAGTCTCTACCAGTCTCTACCAGTCGAAACGAGTCGAAACCAGTAAAAACCGGTCGAAACCAGTCGAAAACAGTCTGAAACAGTCTCAACTACTTTCAACCAGTTCCTACCAGTCTCTACCAGTCACAAGCAGTCTCTACCAGTCGAAACGAGTCGAAACCAGTAAAAAGCCAGTAAAAACCGGTCTAAACCCGTCGAAACCAGTCGAAACTAGTGTCAACCAGTCTCTAACAGTCTCTACCATCTCTACCCGTCGCAACCAGTCTCTACCAGTCGAAACCAGTCGAAAACAGTAAAAACCGGTCGAAACAAGTCGAAACGAGCCGAAACCAGTCTAAACCAGTCGCTACCAGTCTCAACCAGTCTCTACGAGTGACTACCAGTCTAAACCAGTCTCTACCAGTCTCTACCAGTCTCTACCAGTCGAAACGAGTCGAAACCAGTAAAAACCGGTCGAAACCAGTCGAAATCAGTCTGAAAGTCTCAACTACTTTCAACCAGTCCCTACCAGTCTCTACCAGTCTCAACCAGTCTCTACCAGTCGAAACCAGTCGAAAACAGTAAAAAAACCGGTCGAAACAAGTCGAAACGAGCCGAAACCAGTCTCTACCACCAACTACCAGTCTCGACCAGTCTCTACCAGTCGAAACGAGTCGAAACAAGTAAAAACAAGTAAAAACCGGTCGAAATCACTCGAAACCAGCTGAAACCAGTCGAAACCAGCCGAAACCAGTCTAAACCAGTCACTACCAGTCTCAACCAGTCTCTACCAGTCTCTACCAGTCTAAACCAGTCTCTACCAGTCTCTACCAGTCGAAACGAGTCGAAACCAGTAAAAACCAGTCGAAACCAGTCGAAATCAGTCTGAAACAGTCTCAACTACTTTCAACCAGTCCCTATCAGTCTCTACCAGTCACAAGCAGTCTCTACCAGTCGAAACGAGTCGAAACCAGTAAAAAGCCAGTAAAAACCGGTCTAAACTCGTCTAAACCAGTCGAAACTAGTGTCAACCAGTCTCTACCAGTCTCTACCAGTCTCAACCAGTCTCTACCAGTCGAAACCAGTCGAAAACAGTAAAAAACCGGTCGAAACAAATCGAAACGAGCCGAAACAAGTCTAAACCAGTCACTACCAGTCGCAACCAGTCTCTACCAGTGTAAACCAGTCTCTACCAGTCTCTACCAGTCGAAACGAGTCTGAACCAGTAAAAACCAGTAAAAACCGGTCTAAACCTGTCGAAACCAGTCGAAACGCCTAAACCAGTCTCTACCACTCACTACCAGTCTCTTCCAGTCTCTACCAGTCGAAACGAGTCGAAACCAGTAAAAACCGGTCGAAACCAGCCGAAACCAGTGGAAACCAGTCACTACCAGTCGAAACCGGTCTCTACCAGTCTCTACCAGTCGAAACGAGTCTAAACCAGTAAAAACCAGTAAAAACCAGTAAAAACCAGTAAAAACCTGTCGAAACCTGTCGAAACCAGTCGAAACCAGTCTAAACCAGTCTCTACCACTCACTACCAGTCTCGACCAGTCTCTACCAGTCGAAACCAGTCGAAACCAGTAAAAAGCCAGTAAAAACCGGTCTAAATCCGTTGAAACCAGTCGAAACTAGTGTCAACCAGACTCTAACAGTCTCTACCAGTCTCTACCCGTCTCAACCAGTCTCTACCAGTCGAAACCAGTCGAAAACAGTAAAAACCGGTCGAAACAAGTCGAAACCAGTGGAAACCAGTCACTACCAGTCTCAACCAGTCTCTTCCAGTCTCTACCAGTCGAAACGAGTCTAAACCAGTAAAAACCAGTAAAAACAGTAAAAATCGGTCGAAACCTGTCGAAACCAGTCGAAACTAGTCTAAACCAGTCTCTACCACTCACTACCAGTCTCTACCCGTCTCAACCAGTCTCTACCAGTCGAAACCAGTCGAAAACAGTAAAAACCGGTCGAAACAATTCGAAACGAGCCGAAACCAGTCTAAACCAGTCACTACCAGTCTCAACCAGTCTCTACGAGTCACTACCAGTCTAAACCAGTCTCTACCAGTCTCTACCAGTCGAAACGAGTCGAAACCAGTAAAAACCGGTCGAAACCAGTCGAAAACAGTCTGAAACAGTCTCAACTACTTTCAACCAGTTCCTACCAGTCTCTACCAGTCACAAGCAGTCTCTACCAGTCGAAACGAGTCGAAACCAGTAAAAAGCCAGTAAAAACCGGTCTAAACCCGTCGAAACCAGTCGAAACTAGTGTCAACCAGTCTCTAACAGTCTCTACCATCTCTACCCGTCGCAACCAGTCTCTACCAGTCGAAACCAGTCGAAAACAGTAAAAACCGGTCGAAACAAGTCGAAACGAGCCGAAACCAGTCTAAACCAGTCGCTACCAGTCTCAACCAGTCTCTACGAGTGACTACCAGTCTAAACCAGTCTCTACCAGTCTCTACCAGTCTCTACCAGTCGAAACGAGTCGAAACCAGTAAAAACCGGTCGAAACCAGTCGAAATCAGTCTGAAAGTCTCAACTACTTTCAACCAGTCCCTACCAGTCTCTACCAGTCTCAACCAGTCTCTACCAGTCGAAAACAGTCGAAAACAGTAAAAAAAACCGGTCGAAACAAGTCGAAACGAGCCGAAACCAGTCTCTACCACCAACTACCAGTCTCGACCAGTCTCTACCAGTCGAAACGAGTCGAAACGTAAAAACAAGTAAAAACCGGTCGAAATCACTCGAAACCAGCTGAAACCAGTCGAAACCAGCCGAAACCAGTCTAAACCAGTCACTACCAGTCTCAACCAGTCTCTACCAGTCTCTACCAGTCTAAACCAGTCTCTACCAGTCTCTACCAGTCGAAACGAGTCGAAACCAGTAAAAACCAGTCGAAACCAGTCGAAATCAGTCTGAAACAGTCTCAACTACTTTCAACCAGTCCCTATCAGTCTCTACCAGTCACAAGCAGTCTCTACCAGTCGAAACGAGTCGAAACCAGTAAAAAGCCAGTAAAACCGGTCTAAACTCGTCTAAACCAGTCGAAACTAGTGTCAACCAGTCTCTACCAGTCTCTACCAGTCTCAACCAGTCTCTACCAGTCGAAACCAGTCGAAAACAGTAAAAAACCGGTCGAAACAAATCGAAACGAGCCGAAACAAGTCTAAACCAGTCACTACCAGTCGCAACCAGTCTCTACCAGTGTAAACCAGTCTCTACCAGTCTCTACCAGTCGAAACGAGTCGAACCAGTAAAAACCAGTAAAAACCAGTCTAAACCAGTCGAAACCAGTCGAACCAGTCTAAACCAGTCTCTACCAGTCTCTACCAGTCAGTAAAAACCAGTCGAAACCAGTCGAAACCAGTAAAAACCAGTAAAAACCGGTCGAAACCAGTCGAAACCAGTCGAAACCAGTCGAAACCAGTCGAAACCAGTCTCTACCAGTCTCTACCAGTCTCTACCAGTCGAAACGAGTCGAAACCAGTAAAAACCAGTCGAAACCAGTCGAAATCAGTCTGAAACCAGTCTCAACTACTTTCAACCAGTCTCTACCAGTCTCTACCAGTCACAAGCAGTCTCTACCAGTCGAAACGAGTCGAAACCAGTAAAAAGCCAGTAAAATCCGGTCTAAACCCGTCGAAACCAGTCGAAACTAGTGTCAACCAGTCTCTAACAGTCTCTACCATCTCTACCCGTCGCAACCAGTCTCTACCAGTCGAAACCAGTCGAAAACAGTAAAAACCGGTCGAAACAAGTCGAAACGAGCCGAAACCAGTCTAAACCAGTCGCTACCAGTCTCAACCAGTCTCTACGAGTGACTACCAGTCTAAACCAGTCTCTACCAGTCTCTACCAGTCTCTACCAGTCGAAACGAGTCGAAACCAGTAAAAACCGGTCGAAACCAGTCGAAATCAGTCTGAAAGTCTCAACTACTTTCAACCAGTTCCTACCAGTCTCTACCAGTCTCAACCAGTCTCTTCCAGTCGAAAACAGTCGAAAACAGTAAAAAAACCGGTCGAAACAAGTCGAAACGAACCGAAACCAGTCTCTACCACCAACTACCAGTCTCGACCAGTCTCTACCAGTCGAAACGAGTCGAAACAAGTAAAAACAAGTAAAAACCGGTCGAAATCACTCGAAACCAGCTGAAACCAGTCGAAACCAGCCGAAACCAGTCTAAACCAGTCACTACCAGTCTCAACCAGTCTCTACCAGTCTCTACCAGTCTAAACCAGTCTCTACCAGTCTCTACCAGTCGAAACGAGTCGAAACCAGTAAAAACCAGTCGAAACCAGTCGAAATCAGTCTGAAACAGTCTCAACTACTTTCAACCAGTCCCTACCAGTCTCTACCAGTCACAAGCAGTCTCTACCAGTCGAAACGAATCGAAACCAGTAAAAAGCCAGTAAAAACCGGTCTAAACCCGTCGAAACCAGTCGAAACTAGTGTCAACCAGTCTCTAACAGTCTCAACCAGTCTCTACCCGTCGCAACCAGTCTCTACCAGACGAAACCAGTCGAAAACAGTAAAAACCGGTCGAAACAAGTCGAAACGAGCCGAAACCAGTCTAAACCAGTCGCTACCAGTCTCAACCAGTCTCTACGAGTGACTACAAATCTAAACCAGTCTCTACCAGTCTTTACCAGTCGAAACGAGTCGAAACCAGTAAAAACCGGTCGAAACCAGTCGAAATCAGTCTGAAAGTCTCAACTACTTTCAACCAGTCCCTACCAGTCTCTACCAGTCTCAACCAGTCTCTTCCAGTCTCTACCAGTCGAAACGAGTCTAAACCAGTAAAAACCAGTAAAAACCGGTCGAAACCTGTCGAAACCAGTCGAAACTAGTCTAAACCAGTCTCTACCACTCACTACCAGTCTCTACCCGTCTCAACCAGTCTCTACCAGTCGAAACCAGTCGAAAACAGTAAAAACCGGTTGAAACATGTCGAAAAGAGCCGAAACCAGTCTAAACCATTCGCTACCAGTCTCAACCAGTCTCTACGAGTCACTACCAGTCTAAACCAGTCTCTACCAGTCTCTACCAGTCTCTACCAGTCGAAACGAGTCGAAACCAGTAAAAACCGTTCGAAACCAGTCGAAATCAGTCTGAAAGTCTCAACTACTTTCAACCAGTCCCTACCAGTCTCTACCAGTCTCAACCAGTCTCTACACCGTCGAAACCAGTCGAAAACAGTAAAAAACCGGTCGAAACAAGTCGAAACGAGCCGAAACCAGTCTCTACCACCAACTACCAGTCTCGACCAGTCTCTACCAGTCGAAACGAGTCGAAACAAGTAAAAACAAGTAAAAACCGGTCGAAATCACTCGAAACCAGCTGAAACCAGTCGAAACCAGCCGAAACCAGTCGAAACCAGTCACTACCAGTCTCAACCAGTCTCAACCAGTCTCTACCAGTCTCTACCAGTCTCTACCAGTCTAAACCAGTCTCTACCAGTCTCTACCAGTCGAAACGAGTCGAAACCAGTAAAAACCAGTCGAAACCAGTCGAAATCAGTCTGAAACAGTCTCAACTACTTTCAACCAGTCCCTATCAGTCTCTACCAGTCACAAGCAGTCTCTACCAGTCGAAACGAGTCGAAACCAGTAAAAAGCCAGTAAAACCCGGTCTAAACTCGTCTAAACCAGTCGAAACTAGTGTCAACCAGTCTCTACCAGTCTCTACCAGTCTCAACCAGTCTCTACCAGTCGAAACCAGTCGAAAAAAGTAAAAAACCGGTCGAAACAAATCGAAATGAGCCGAAACAAGTCTAAACCAGTCACTACCAGTCGCAACCAGTCTCTACCAGTGTAAACCAGTCTCTACCAGTCTCTACCAGTCGAAACGAGTCTGAACCAGTAAAAACCAGTCAAAACCGGTCTAAACCTGTCGAAACCAGTCGAAACGCCTAAACCAGTCTCTACCACTCACTACCAGTCTCTTCCAGTCTCTACCAGTAGAAACGAGTCGAAACCAGTAAAAACCGGTCGAAACCAGCCGAAACCAGTGAAAACCAGTCACTACCAGTCGAAACCGGTCTCTACCAGTCTCTACCAGTCGAAACGAGTCTAAACCAGTAAAAACCAGTAAAAACCGGTTGAAACCTGTCGAAACCTGTCGAAACCAGTCGAAACTAATCTAAACCAGTCTCTACCACTCACTAACAGTCTCGACCAGTCTCTACCAGTCGAAACGAGTCGAAACCAGTAAAAAGCCAGTAAAAACCGGTCTAAACTCGTCTAAACCAGTCGAAACTAGTGTCAACCAGTCTCTACCAGTCTCTACCAGTCTCAACCAGTCTCTACCAGTCGAAACCAGTCGAAAACAGTAAAAAACCGGTCGAAACAAATCGAAACGAGCCGAAACAAGTCTAAACCAGTCACTACCAGTCGCAACCAGTCTCTACCAGTGTAAACCAGTCTCTACCAGTCTCTACCAGTTGAAACGAGTCTGAACCAGTAAAAACCAGTAAAAACCGATCTAAACCTGTCGAAACCAGTCGAAACGCCTAAACCAGTCTCTACCACTCACTACCAGTCTCTTCCAGTCTCTACCAGTCGAAACGAGTCAAAACCAGTAAAAACCGGTCGAAACCAGCCGAAACCAGTGGAAACCAGTCACTCCCAGTCGAAACCGGTCTCTACCAGTCTCTACCAGTCGAAACGAGTCTAAACCAGTAAAAACCAGTAAAAACCGGTTGAAACCTGTCGAAACCTGTCGAAACCAGTCGAAACTAGTCTAAACCAGTCTCTACCACTCACTACCAGTCTCGACCAGTCCCTACCAGTCGAAACCAGTCGAAACCAGTAAAAAGCCAGTAAAAACCGGTCTAAATCCGTTGAAACCAGTCGAAACTAGTGTCAACCAGACTCTAACAGTCTCTACCAGTCTCTACCCGTCTCAACCAGTCTCTACCTGTCGAAACCAGTCGAAAACAGTAAAAACCGGTCGAAACAAGTCGAAACCAGTGGAAACCAGTCACTACCAGTCTCAACCAGTCTCTTCCAGTCTCTACCAGTCGAAACGAGTCTAAACCAGTACAAACCAGTAAAAACCAGTAAAAACCAGTAAAAATCGGTCGAAACCTGTCGAAACCAATCGAAACTAGTCTAAACGAGTCTCTACCACTCACTACCAGTCTCTACCCGTCTCAACCAGTCTCTACCAGTCGAAACCAGTCGAAAACAGTAAAAACCGGTCGAAACAATTCGAAACGAGCCGAAACCAGTCTAAACCAGTCACTACCAGTCTCAACCAGTCTCTACGAGTCACTACCAGTCTAAACCAGTCTCTACCAGTCTCTACCAGTCGAAACGAGTCGAAACCAGTAAAAACCGGTCGAAACCAGTCGAAAACAGTATGAAACAGTCTCAACTACTTTCAACCAGTTCCTACCAGTCTCTACCAGTCACAAGCAGTCTCTACCAGTCGAAACGAGTCGAAACCAGTAAAAAGCCAGTAAAATCCGGTCTAAACCCGTCGAAACCAGTCGAAACTAGTGTCAACCAGTCTCTAACAGTCTCTACCATCTCTACCCGTCGCAACCAGTCTCTACCAGTCGAAACCAGTCGAAAACAGTAAAAACCGGTCGAAACAAGTCGAAACGAGCCGAAACCAGTCTAAACCAGTCGCTACCAGTCTCAACCAGTCTCTACGAGTGACTACCAGTCTAAACCAGTCTCTACCAGTCTCTACCAGTCTCTACCAGTCGAAACGAGTCGAAACCAGTAAAAACCGGTCGAAACCAGTCGAAATCAGTCTGAAAGTCTCAACTACTTTCAACCAGTCCCTACCAGTCTCTACCAGTCTCAACCAGTCTCTACCAGTCGAAAACAGTCGAAAACAGTAAAAAAACCGGTCGAAACAAGTCGAAACGAGCCGAAACCAGTCTCTACCACCAACTACCAGTCTCGACCAGTCTCTACCAGTCGAAACGAGTCGAAACAAGTAAAAACAAGTAAAAACCGGTCGAAATCACTCGAAACCAGCTGAAACCAGTCGAAACCAGCCGAAACCAGTCTAAACCAGTCACTACCAGTCTCAGTCTCTACCAGTCTCTACCAGTCTAAACCAGTCTCTACCAGTCGAAACGAGTCGAAACCAGTAAAAACCAGTCGAAACCAGTCGAAATCAGTCTGAAACAGTCTCAACTACTTTCAACCAGTCCCTATCAGTCTCTACCAGTCACAAGCAGTCTCTACCAGTCGAAACGAGTCGAAACCAGTAAAAAGCCAGTAAAAACCGGCCTAAACTCGTCTAAACCAGTCGAAACTAGTGTCAACCAGTCTCTACCAGTCTCTACCAGTCTCAACCAGTCTCTACCAGTCGAAACCAGTCGAAAACAGTAAAAAACCGGTCGAAACAAATCGAAAAGAGCCGAAACAAGTCTAAACCAGTCACTACCAGTCGCAACCAGTCTCTACCAGTGTAAACGAGTCTCTACCAGTCTCTACCAGTCGAAACGAGTCTGAACCAGTAAAAACCACTAAAAACCGGTCTAAACCTGTCGAAACCAATCGAAACGCCTAAACCAGTCTCTACCACTCACTACCAGTCTCTTCCAGTCTCTACCAGTCGAAACGAGTCGAAACCAGTAAAAACCGGTCGAAACCAGCCGAAACCAGTGGAAACCAGTCACTCCCAGTCGAAACCGGTCTCTACCAGTCTCTACCAGTCGAAACGAGTCTAAACCAGTAAAAACCAGTAAAAACCGGTTGAAACCTGTCGAAACCTGTCGAAACCAGTCGAAACTAGTCTAAACCAGTCTCTACCACTCACTACCAGTCTCGACCAGTCCCTACCAGTCGAAACCAGTCGAAACCAGTAAAAAGCCAGTAAAAACCGGTCTAAATCCGTTGAAACCAGTCGAAACTAGTGTCAACCAGACTCTAACAGTCTCTACCAGTCTCTACCCGTCTCAACCAGTCTCTACCTGTCGAAACCAGTCGAAAACAGTAAAAACCGGTCGAAACAAGTCGAAACCAGTGGAAACCAGTCACTACCAGTCTCAACCAGTCTCTTCCAGTCTCTACCAGTCGAAACGAGTCTAAACCAGTACAAACCAGTAAAAACCAGTAAAAACCAGTAAAACGGTCGAAACCTGTCGAAACCAGTCGAAACTAGTCTAAACCAGTCTCTACCACTCACTACCAGTCTCTACCCGTCTCAACCAGTCTCTACCAGTCGAAACCAGTCGAAAACAGTAAAAACCGGTCGAAACAATTCGAAACGAGCCGAAACCAGTCTAAACCAGTCACTACCAGTCTCAACCAGTCTCTACGAGTCACTACCAGTCTAAACCAGTCTCTACCAGTCTCTACCAGTCGAAACGAGTCGAAACCAGTAAAAACCGGTCGAAACCAGTCGAAAACAGTCTGAAACAGTCTCAACTACTTTCAACCAGTTCCTACCAGTCTCTACCAGTCACAAGCAGTCTCTACCAGTCGAAACGAGTCGAAACCAGTAAAAAGCCAGTAAAAACCGGTCTAAACCCGTCGAAACCAGTCGAAACTAGTGTCAACCAGTCTCTAACAGTCTCTACCATCTCTACCCGTCGCAACCAGTCTCTACCAGTCGAAACCAGTCGAAAACAGTAAAAACCGGTCGAAACAAGTCGAAACGAGCCGAAACCAGTCTAAACCAGTCGCTACCAGTCTCAACCAGTCTCTACGAGTGACTACCAGTCTAAACCAGTCTCTACCAGTCTCTACCAGTCTCTACCAGTCGAAACGAGTCGAAACCAGTAAAAACCGGTCGAAACCAGTCGAAATCAGTCTGAAAGTCTCAACTACTTTCAACCAGTCCCTACCAGTCTCTACCAGTCTCAACCAGTCTCTACCAGTCGAAAACAGTCGAAAACAGTAAAAAAACCGGTCGAAACAAGTCGAAACGAGCCGAAACCAGTCTCTACCACCAACTACCAGTCTCGACCAGTCTCTACCAGTCGAAACGAGTCGAAACAAGTAAAAACAAGTAAAAACCGGTCGAAATCACTCGAAACCAGCTGAAACCAGTCGAAACCAGCCGAAACCAGTCTAAACCAGTCACTACCAGTCTCAACCAGTCTCTACCAGTCTCTACCAGTCTAAACCAGTCTCTACCAGTCGAAACGAGTCGAAACCAGTAAAAACCAGTCGAAACCAGTCGAAATCAGTCTGAAACAGTCTCAACTACTTTCAACCAGTCCCTATCAGTCTCTACCAGTCACAAGCAGTCTCTACCAGTCGAAACGAGTCGAAACCAGTAAAAAGCCAGTAAAAACCGGCCTAAACTCGTCTAAACCAGTCGAAACTAGTGTCAACCAGTCTCTACCAGTCTCTACCAGTCTCAACCAGTCTCTACCAGTCGAAACCAGTCGAAAACAGTAAAAAACCGGTCGAAACAAATCGAAAAGAGCCGAAACAAGTCTAAACCAGTCACTACCAGTCGCAACCAGTCTCTACCAGTGTAAACGAGTCTCTACCAGTCTCTACCAGTCGAAACGAGTCTGAACCAGTAAAAACCACTAAAAACCGGTCTAAACCTGTCGAAACCAATCGAAACGCCTAAACCAGTCTCTACCACTCACTACCAGTCTCTTCCAGTCTCTACCAGTCGAAACGAGTCGAAACCAGTAAAAACCGGTCGAAACCAGCCGAAACCAGTGGAAACCAGTCACTACCAGTCGAAACCGGTCTCTACCAGTCTCTACCAGTCGAAACGAGTCTAAACCAGTAAAAACCAGTAAAAACCAGTAAAAACCGGTTGAAACCTGTCGAAACCTGTCGAAACCAGTCGAAACCAGTCTCTACCACTCACTACCAGTCTCGACCAGTCTCTACCAGTCGAAACCTGTCGAAACCAGTAAAAAGCCAGTAAAAACCGGTCTAAATCCGTTGAAACCAGTCGAAACTAGTGTCAACCAGACTCTAACAGTCTCTACCAGTCTTTACCCGTCTCAACCAGTCTCTACCAGTCGAAACCAGTCGAAAACAGTAAAAACCGGTCGAAACAAGTCGAAACCAGTGGAAACCAGTCACTACCAGTCTCAACCAGTCTCTTTCAGTCTCTACCAGTCGAAACGAGTCTAAACCAGTAAAAACCAGTAAAAACCGGTCGAAACCTGTCGAAACCAGTCGAAACTAGTCTAAACCAGTCTCTACCACTCACTACCAGTCTCTACCCGTCTCAACCAGTCTCTACCAGTCGAAACCAGTCGAAAACAGTAAAAACCGGTCGAAACAAGTCGAAACGAGCCGAAACCAGTCTAAACCAGTCACTACCAGTCTCAACCAGTCTCTACGAGTCACTACCAGTCTAAACCAGTCTCTACCAGTCTCTACCAGTCGAAACGAGTCGTAAAAACCAGTAAAAACCGGTCGAAACCAGTCGAAATCAGTCTGAAACCAGTCTCACCACTACTACCAGTCTCAACCAGTCTCTACCAGTCTCTACCAGTCACAACCAGTCTCTACCAGTCGAAACGAGTCGAAACCAGTAAAAAGCCAGTAAAAACCGGTCTAAACCCGTCGAAACCAGTCGAAACTAGTGTCAACCAGTCTCTAACAGTCTCTACCAGTCTCTACCCGTCGCAACCAGTCTCTACCAGTCGAAACCAGTCGAAAACAGTAAAAACCGGTCGAAACAAGTCGAAACGAGCCGAAACCAGTCTAAACCAGTCGCTACCAGTCTCAACCAGTCTCTACGAGTGACTACCAGTCTAAACCAGTCTCTACCAGTCTCTACCAGTCTCTACCAGTCGAAACGAGTCGAAACCAGTAAAAACCGGTCGAAACCAGTCGAAATCAGTCTGAAAGTCTCAACTACTTTCAACCAGTTCCTACCAGTCTCTACCAGTCTCAACCAGTCTCTTCCAGTCGAAAACAGTGGAAAACAGTAAAAAAACCGGTCGAAACAAGTCGAAACGAACCGAAACCAGTCTCTACCACCAACTACCAGTCTCGACCAGTCTCTACCAGTCGAAACGAGTCGAAACAAGTAAAAACAAGTAAAAACCGGTCGAAATCACTCGAAACCAGCTGAAACCAGTCGAAACCAGCCGAAACCAGTCTAAACCAGTCACTACCAGTCTCAACCAGTCTCTACCAGTCTCTACCAGTCTAAACCAGTCTCTACCAGTCTCTACCAGTCGAAACGAGTCGAAACCAGTAAAAACCAGTCGAAACCAGTCGAAATCAGTCTGAAACAGTCTCAACTACTTTCAACCAGTCCCTACCAGTCTCTACCAGTCACAAGCAGTCTCTACCAGTCGAAACGAATCGAAACCAGTAAAAAGCCAGTAAAAACCGGTCTAAACCCGTCGAAACCAGTCGAAACTAGTGTCAACCAGTCTCTAACAGTCTCAACCAGTCTCTACCCGTCGCAACCAGTCTCTACCAGTCGAAACCAGTCGAAAACAGTAAAAACCGGTCGAAACAAGTCGAAACGAGCCGAAACCAGTCTAAACCAGTCGCTACCAGTCTCAACCAGTCTCTACGAGTGACTACAAATCTAAACCAGTCTCTACCAGTCTTTACCAGTCGAAACGAGTCGAAACCAGTAAAAACCGGTCGAAACCAGTCGAAATCAGTCTGAAAGTCTCAACTACTTTCAACCAGTCCCTACCAGTCTCTACCAGTCTCAACCAGTCTCTTCCAGTCTCTACCAGTCGAAACGAGTCTAAACCAGTAAAAACCAGTAAAAACCGGTCGAAACCTGTCGAAACCAGTCGAAACTAGTCTAAACCAGTCTCTACCACTCACTACCAGTCTCTACCCGTCTCAACCAGTCTCTACCAGTCGAAACCAGTCGAAAACAGTAAAAACCGGTCGAAACAAGTCGAAAAGAGCCGAAACCAGTCTAAACCATTCGCTACCAGTCTCAACCAGTCTCTACGAGTCACTACCAGTCTAAACCAGTCTCTACCAGTCTCTACCAGTCTCTACCAGTCGAAACGAGTCGAAACCAGTAAAAACCGTTCGAAACCAGTCGAAATCAGTCTGAAAGTCTCAACTACTTTCAACCAGTCCCTACCAGTCTCTACCAGTCTCAACCAGTCTCTACACCGTCGAAACCAGTCGAAAACAGTAAAAAACCGGTCGAAACAAGTCGAAACGAGCCGAAACCAGTCTCTACCACCAACTACCAGTCTCGACCAGTCTCTACCAGTCGAAACGAGTCGAAACAAGTAAAAACAAGTAAAAACCGGTCGAAATCACTCGAAACCAGCTGAAACCAGTCGAAACCAGCCGAAACCAGTCTAAACCAGTCACTACCAGTCTCAACCAGTCTCAACCAGTCTCTACCAGTCTCTACCAGTCTCTACCAGTCTAAACCAGGCTCTACCAGTCTCTACCAGTCGAAACGAGTCGAAACCAGTAAAAACCAGTCGAAACCAGTCAAAATCAGTCTGAAACAGTCTCAACTACTTTCAACCAGTCCCTATCAGTCTCTACCAGTCACAAGCATTCTCTACCAGTCGAAACGAGTCGAAACCAGTAAAAAGCCAGTAAAAACCGGTCTAAACTCGTCTAAACCAGTCGAAACTAGTGTCAACCAGTCTCTACCAGTCTCTACCAGTCTCAACCAGTCTCTACCAGTCGAAACCAGTCGAAAACAGTAAAAAACCGGTCGAAACAAATCGAAACGAGCCGAAACAAGTCTAAACCAGTCACTACCAGTCGCAACCAGTCTCTACCAGTGTAAACCAGTCTCTACCAGTCTCTACCAGTTGAAACGAGTCTGAACCAGTAAAAACCAGTAAAAACCGATCTAAACCTGTCGAAACCAGTCGAAACGCCTAAACCAGTCTCTACCACTCACTACCAGTCTCTTCCAGTCTCTACCAGTCGAAACGAGTCAAAACCAGTAAAAACCGGTCGAAACCAGCCGAAACCAGTGGAAACCAGTCACTCCCAGTCGAAACCGGTCTCTACCAGTCTCTACCAGTCGAAACGAGTCTAAACCAGTAAAAACCAGTAAAAACCGGTTGAAACCTGTCGAAACCTGTCGAAACCAGTCGAAACTAGTCTAAACCAGTCTCTACCACTCACTACCAGTCTCGACCAGTCTCTACCAGTCGAAACCAGTCGAAACCAGTAAAAAGCCAGTAAAAACCGGTCTAAATCCGTTGAAACCAGTCGAAACTAGTGTCAACCAGACTCTAACAGTCTCTACCAGTCTCTACCCGTCTCAACCAGTCTCTACCTGTCGAAACCAGTCGAAAACAGTAAAAACCGGTCGAAACAAGTCGAAACCAGTGGAAACCAGTCACTACCAGTCTCAACCAGTCTCTTCCAGTCTCTACCAGTCGAAACGAGTCTAAACCAGTACAAACCAGTAAAAACCAGTAAAAACCAGTAAAAATCGGTCGAAACCTGTCGAAACCAATCGAAACTAGTCTAAACCAGTCTCTACCACTCACTACCAGTCTCTACCCGTCTCAACCAGTCTCTACCAGTCGAAACCAGTCGAAAACAGTAAAAACCGGTCGAAACAATTCGAAACGAGCCGAAACCAGTCTAAACCAGTCACTACCAGTCTCAACCAGTCTCTACGAGTCACTACCAGTCTAAACCAGTCTCTACCAGTCTCTACCAGTCGAAAGGAGTCGAAACCAGTAAAAACCGGTCGAAACCAGTCGAAATCAGTCTGAAACAGTCTCAACTACTTTCAACCAGTCCCTACCAGTCTCTACCAGTCACAAGCAGTCTCTACCAGTCGAAACGAGTCGAAACCAGTAAAAACCAGTAAAAACCGGTCTAAACCTGTCGAAACCAGTCGAAACGCCTAAACCAGTCTCTACCACTCACTACCAGTCTCTTCCAGTCTCTACCAGTAGAAACGAGTCGAAACCAGTAAAAACCGGTCGAAACCAGCCGAAACCAGTGGAAACCAGTCACTACCAGTCGAAACCGGTCTCTACCAGTCTCTACCAGTCGAAACGAGTCTAAACCAGTAAAAACCAGTAAAAAGCGGTTGAAACCTGTCGAAACCTGTCGAAACCAGTCGAAACTAGTCTAAACCAGTCTCTACCACTCACTACCAGTCTCGACCAGTCTCTACCAGTCGAAACCAGACGAAACCAGTAAAAAGCCAGTAAAAACCGGTCTAAATCCGTTGAAACCAGTCGAAACTAGTGTCAACCAGACTCTAACAGTCTCTACCAGTCTCTACCCGTCTCAACCAGTCTCTACCAGTCGAAACCAGTCGAAAACAGTAAAAACCGGTCGAAACAAGTCGAAACCAGTGGAAACCAGTCACTACCAGTCTCAACCAGTCTCTTCCAGTCTCTACCAGTCGAAACGAGTCTAAACCAGTAAAAACCAGTAAAAACCGGTCGAAACCTGTCGAAACCAGTCGAAACTAGTCTAAACCAGTCTCTACCACTCACTAACAGTCTCGAGCAGTCTCTACCAGTCGAAACCAGTCGAAACCAGTAAAAAGCCAGTAAAAACCGGGTCTAAACCCGTCGAAACCAGTCGAAACTAGTGTCAACCAGTCTCTAACAGTCTCTACCATCTCTACCCGTCGCAACCAGTCTCTACCAGTCGAAACCAGTCGAAAACAGTAAAAACCGGTCTAAACAAGTCGAAACGAGCCGAAACCAGTCTAAACCAGTCACTACCAGTCTCAACCAGTCTCTACGAGTCACTACCAGTCTAAACCAGTCTCTACCAGTCTCTACCAGTCGAAGCGAGTCGAAACCAGTAAAAACCGGTCGAAACCAGTCGAAAACAGTCTGAAACAGTCTCAACTACTTTCAACCAGTTCCTACCAGTCTCTACCAGTCACAAGCAGTCTCTACCATTCGAAACGAGTCGAAACCAGTAAAAAGCCAGTAAAATCCGGTCTAAACCCGTCGAAACCAGTCGAAACTAGTGTCAACCAGTCTCTAACAGTCTCTACCATCTCTACCCGTCGCAACCAGTCTCTACCAGTCGAAACCAGTCGAAAACAGTAAAAACCGGTCGAAACAAGTCGAAACGAGCCGAAACCAGTCTAAACCAGTCGCTACCAGTCTCAACCAGTCTCTACGAATCACTACCAGTCTAAACCAGTCTCTACCAGTGTCTACCAGTCGAAACGAGTCTAAACCAGTAAAAACCAGAAAAAACCGGTCTATACCTGTCGAAACCAGTCGAAACGCCTAAACCAGTCTCTACCACTCTCTACCACCAGTCTCTACCAGTCGAAACGAGTCGAAACCAGTAAAAACCAGTCGAAACCAGTCGAAATCAGTCTGAAACAGTCTCAACTACTTTCAACCAGTTCCTACCAGTCTCTACCAGTCACAAGCAGTCTCTACCAGTCGAAACGAGTCGAAACCAGTAAAAAGCCAGTAAAAACCGGTCTAAACCCGTCGAAACCAGTCGAAACTAGTGTCAACCAGTCTCTAACAGTCTCTACCAGTCTCTACCCGTCGCAACCAGTCTCTACCAGTCGAAACCAGTCGAAAACAGTAAAAACCGGTCGAAACAAGTCGAAACGAGCCGAAACCAGTCTAAACCAGTCGCTACCAGTCTCAACCAGTCTCCCGAGTGACTACCAGTCTAAACCAGTCTCTACCAGTCTCTACCAGTCTCTACCAGTCGAAACGAGTCGAAACCAGTAAAAACCGGTCGAAACTAGTCGAAATCAGTCTGAAAGTCTCAACTACTTTCAACCAGTCCCTACCAGTCTCTACCAGTCTCAACCAGTCTCTTCCAGTCGAAAACAGTCGAAAACAGTAAAAAAACCGGTCGAAACAAGTCGAAACGAACCGAAACCAGTCTCTACCACCAACTACCAGTCTCGACCAGTCTCTACCAGTCGAAACGAGTCGAAACAAGTAAAAACAAGTAAAAACCGGTCGAAATCACTCGAAACCAGCTGAAACCAGTCGAAACCAGCCGAAACCAGTCTAAACCAGTCACTACCAGTCTCAACCAGTCTCTACCAGTCTCTACCAGTCTAAACCAGTCTCTACCAGTCTCTACCAGTCGAAACGAGTCGAAACCAGTAAAAACCAGTCGAAACCAGTCGAAATCAGTCTGAAACAGTCTCAACTACTTTCAACCAGTCCCTATCAGTCTCTACCAGTCACAAGCAGTCTCTACCAGTCGAAACGAGTCGAAACCAGTAAAAAGCCAGTAAAAACCGGTCTAAACTCGTCTAAACCAGTCGAAACTAGTGTCAACCAGTCTCTACCAGTCTCTACCAGTCTCAACCAGTCTCTACGAATCACTACCAGTCTAAACCAGTCTCTACCAGTGTCTACCAGTCGAAACGAGTCTAAACCAGTAAAAACCAGAAAAAACCGGTCTATACCTGTCGAAACCAGTCGAAACGCCTAAACCAGTCTCTACCAGTCACTACCAGTCTCTACCAGTCTCTACCAGTCGAAACGAGTCGAAACCAGTAAAAACCAGTCGAAACCAGTCGAAATCAGTCTGAAACAGTCTCAACTACTTTCAACCAGTTCCTACCAGTCTCTACCAGTCACAAGCAGTCTCTACCAGTCGAAACGAGTCGAAACCAGTAAAAAGCCAGTAAAATCCGGTCTAAACCCGTCGAAACCAGTCGAAACTAGTGTCAACCAGTCTCTAACAGTCTCTACCAGTCTCTACCCGTCGCAACCAGTCTCTACCAGTCGAAACCAGTCGAAAACAGTAAAAACCGGTCGAAACAAGTCGAAACGAGCCGAAACCAGTCTAAACCAGTCGCTACCAGTCTCAACCAGTCTCTACGAGTGACTACCAGTCTAAACCAGTCTCTACCAGTCTCTACCAGTCTCTACCAGTCGAAACGAGTCGAAACCAGTAAAAACCGGTCGAAACTAGTCGAAATCAGTCTGAAAGTCTCAACTACTTTCAACCAGTCCCTACCAGTCTCTACCAGTCTCAACCAGTCTCTACCAGTCGAAAACAGTCGAAAACAGTAAAAAAACCGGTCGAAACAAGTCGAAACGAACCGAAACCAGTCTCTACCACCAACTACCAGTCTCGACCAGTCTCTACCAGTCGAAACGAGTCGAAACAAGTAAAAACAAGTAAAAACCGGTCGAAATCACTCGAAACCAGCTGAAACCAGTCGAAACCAGCCGAAACCAGTCTAAACCAGTCACTACCAGTCTCAACCAGTCTCTACCAGTCTCTACCAGTCTAAACCAGTCTCTACCAGTCTCTACCAGTCGAAACGAGTCGAAACCAGTAAAAACCAGTCGAAACCAGTCGAAATCAGTCTGAAACAGTCTCAACTACTTTCAACCAGTCCCTATCAGTCTCTACCAGTCACAAGCAGTCTCTACCAGTCGAAACGAGTCGAAACCAGTAAAAAGCCAGTAAAAACCGGCCTAAACTCGTCTAAACCAGTCGAAACTAGTGTCAACCAGTCTCTACCAGTCTCTACCAGTCTCAACCAGTCTCTACGAATCACTACCAGTCTAAACCAGTCTCTACCAGTGTCTACCAGTCGAAACGAGTCTAAACCAGTAAAAACCAGAAAAAACCGGTCTAAACCTGTCGAAACCAGTCGAAACGCCTAAACCAGTCTCTACCACTCACTACCAGTCTCTTCCAGTCTCTACCAGTCGAAACGAGTCGAAACCAGTAAAAACCAGTCGAAACCAGTCGAAATCAGTCTGAAACAGTCTCAACTACTTTCAACCAGTTCCTACCAGTCTCTACCAGTCACAAGCAGTCTCTACCAGTCGAAACGAGTCGAAACCAGTAAAAAGCCAGTAAAAACCGGTCTAAACCCGTCGAAACCAGTCGAAACTAGTGTCAACCAGTCTCTAACAGTCTCTACCAGTCTCTACCCGTCGCAACCAGTCTCTACCAGTCGAAACCAGTCGAAAACAGTAAAAACCGGTCGAAACAAGTCGAAACGAGCCGAAACCAGTCTAAACCAGTCGCTACCAGTCTCAACCAGTCTCTACGAGTGACTACCAGTCTAAACCAGTCTCTACCAGTCTCTACCAGTCTCTACCAGTCGAAACGAGTCGAAACCAGTAAAAACCGGTCGAAACCAGTCGAAATCAGTCTGAAAGTCTCAACTACTTTCAACCAGTCCCTACCAGTCTCTACCAGTCTCAACCAGTCTCTACCAGTCGAAAACAGTCGAAAACAGTAAAAAAACCGGTCGAAACAAGTCGAAACGAACCGAAACCAGTCTCTACCACCAACTACCAGTCTCGACCAGTCTCTACCAGTCGAAACGAGTCGAAACAAGTAAAAACAAGTAAAAACCGGTCGAAATCACTCGAAACCAGCTGAAACCAGTCGAAACCAGCCGAAACCAGTCTAAACCAGTCACTACCAGTCTCAACCAGTCTCTACCAGTCTCTACCAGTCTAAACCAGTCTCTACCAGTCTCTACCAGTCGAAACGAGTCGAAACCAGTAAAAACCAGTCGAAACCAGTCGAAATCAGTCTGAAACAGTCTCAACTACTTTCAACCAGTCCCTATCAGTCTCTACCAGTCACAAGCAGTCTCTACCAGTCGAAACGAGTCGAAACCAGTAAAAAGCCAGTAAAAACCGGCCTAAACTCGTCTAAACCAGTCGAAACTAGTGTCAACCAGTCTCTACCAGTCTCTACCAGTCTCAACCAGTCTCTACCAGTCGAAACCAGTCGAAAACAGTAAAAAACCGGTCGAAACAAATCGAAAAGAGCCGAAACAAGTCTAAACCAGTCACTACCAGTCGCAACCAGTCTCTACCAGTGTAAACGAGTCTCTACCAGTCTCTACCAGTCGAAACGAGTCTGAACCAGTAAAAACCACTAAAAACCGGTCTAAACCTGTCGAAACCAATCGAAACGCCTAAACCAGTCTCTACCACTCACTACCAGTCTCTTCCAGTCTCTACCAGTCGAAACGAGTCGAAACCAGTAAAAACCGGTCGAAACCAGCCGAAACCAGTGGAAACCAGTCACTACCAGTCGAAACCGGTCTCTACCAGTCTCTACCAGTCGAAACGAGTCTAAACCAGTAAAAACCAGTAAAAACCAGTAAAAACCGGTTGAAACCTGTCGAAACCTGTCGAAACCTGTCGAAACCAGTCGAAACCAGTCTCTACCACTCACTACCAGTCTCGACCAGTCTCTACCAGTCGAAACCAGTCGAAACCAGTAAAAAGCCAGTAAAAACCGGTCTAAATCCGTTGAAACCAGTCGAAACTAGTGTCAACCAGACTCTAACAGTCTCTACCAGTCTTTACCCGTCTCAACCAGTCTCTACCAGTCGAAACCAGTCGAAAACAGTAAAAACCGGTCGAAACAAGTCGAAACCAGAGGAAACCAGTCACTACCAGTCTCAACCAGTCTCTTTCAGTCTCTACCAGTCGAAACGAGTCTAAACCAGTAAAAACCAGTAAAAACCGGTCGAAACCTGTCGAAACCAGTCGAAACTAGTCTACACCAGTCTCTACCACTCACTACCAGTCTCTACCCGTCTCAACCAGTCTCTACCAGTCGAAACCAGTCGAAAACAGTAAAAACCGGTCGAAACAATTCGAAACGAGCCGAAACCATTCTAAACCAGTCACTACCAGTCTCAACGAGTCTCTACGAATCACTACCAGTCTAAACCAGTCTCTACCAGTGTCTACCAGTCGAAACGAGTCTAAACCAGTAAAAACCAGTAAAAACCGGTCTAAACCTGTCGAAACCAGTCGAAACGCCTAAACCAGTCTCTACCACTCACTACCAGTCTCTTCCAGTCTCTACCAGTCGAAACGAGTCAAAAGCAGTAAAAACCGGTCGAAACCAGTGGAAACCAGTCACTCCCAGTCGAAACCGGTCTCTACCAGTCTCTACCAGTCGAAACGAGTCTAAACCAGTAAAAACAAGTAAAAACCGGTTGAAACCTGTCGAAACCTGTCGAAACCAGTCGAAACTAGTCTAAACCAGTCTCTACCACTCACTACCAGTCTCGACCAGTCTCTACCAGTCGAAACCAGTCGAAACCAGTAAAAAGCCAGTAAAAACCGGTCTAAATCCGTTGAAACCAGTCGAAACTAGTGTCAACCAGACTCTAACAGTCTCTACCAGTCTCTACCCGTCTCAACCAGTCTCTACCTGTCGAAACCAGTCGAAAACAGTAAAAACAGGTCGAAACAAGTCGAAACCAGTGGAAACCAGTCACTACCAGTCTCAACCAGTCTCTTCCAGTCTCTACCAGTCGAAACGAGTCTAAACCAGTACAAACCAGTAAAAACCAGTAAAAACCAGTAAAAATCGGTCGAAACCTGTCGAAACCAATCGAAACTAGTCTAAACCAGTCCCTACCACTCACTACCAGTCTCTACCCGTCTCAACCAGTCTCTACCAGTCGAAACCAGTCGAAAACAGTAAAAACCGGTCGAAACAATTCGAAACGAGCCGAAACCAGTCTAAACCAGTCACTACCAGTCTCAACCAGTCTCTACGAGTCACTACCAGTCTAAACCAGTCTCTACCAGTCTCTACCAGTCGAAAGGAGTCGAAACCAGTAAAAACCGGTCGAAACCAGTCGAAATCAGTCTGAAACAGTCTCAACTACTTTCAACCAGTCCCTACCAGTCTCTACCAGTCACAAGCAGTCTCTGCCAGTCGAAACGAATCGAAACCAGTAAAAAGCCAGTAAAAACCGGTCTAAACCCGTCGAAACCAGTCGAAACTAGTGTCAACCAGTCTCTAACAGTCTCAACCAGTCTCTACCCGTCGCAACCAGTCTCTACCAGCCGAAACCAGTCTAAACCAGTCGCTACCAGTCTCAACCAGTCTCTACGAGTGACTACAAGTCTAAACCAGTCTCTACCAGTCTCTACCAGTCGAAACGAGTCGAAACCAGTAAAAACCGGTCGAAACCAGTCGAAATCAGTCTGAAAGTCTCAACTACTTTCAACCAGTCCCTACCAGTCTCTACCAGTCTCAACCAGTCTCTTCCAGTCTCTACCAGTCGAAACGAGTCTAAACCAGTAAAAACCAGTAAAAACCGGTCGAAACCTGTCGAAACCAGTCGAAACTAGTCTAAACCAGTCTCTACCACTCACTACCAGTCTCTACCCGTCTCAACCAGTCTCTACCAGTCGAAACCAGTCGAAAACAGTAAAAACCGGTCGAAACAAGTCGAAACGAGCCGAAACCAGTCTCTACCACCAACTACCAGTCTCGACCAGTCTCTACCAGTCGAAACCAGTCTCTACCAGTCTCTACCAGTCTCTACCAGTCGAAACGAGTCGAAACCAGTAAAAACCGTTCGAAACCAGTCGAAATCAGTCTGAAAGTCTCAACTACTTTCAACCAGTCCCTACCAGTCTCTACCAGTCTCAACCAGTCTCTACACCGTCGAAACCAGTCGAAAACAGTAAAAAACCGGTCGAAACAAGTCGAAACGAGCCGAAACCAGTCTCTACCACCAACTACCAGTCTCGACCAGTCTCTACCAGTCGAAACGAGTCGAAACAAGTAAAAACAAGTAAAAACCGGTCGAAATCACTCGAAACCAGCTGAAACCAGTCGAAACCAGCCGAAACCAGTCTAAACCAGTCACTACCAGTCTCAACCAGTCTCAACCAGTCTCTACCAGTCTCTACCAGTCTCTACCAGTCTAAACCAGTCTCTACCAGTATCTACCAGTCGAAACGAGTCGAAACCAGTAAAAACCAGTCGAAACCAGTCGAAATCAGTCTGAAACAGTCTCAACTACTTTCAACCAGTCCCTATCAGTCTCTACCAGTCACAAGCAGTCTCTACCAGTCGAAACGAGTCGAAACCAGTAAAAAGCCAGTAAAACCCGGTCTAAACTCGTCTAAACCAGTCGAAACTAGTGTCAACCAGTCTCTACCAGTCTCTACCAGTCTCAACCAGTCTCTACCAGTCGAAACCAGTCGAAAAAAGTAAAAAACCGGTCGAAACAAATCGAAACGAGCCGAAACAAGTCTAAACCAGTCACTACCAGTCGCAACCAGTCTCTACCAGTGTAAACCAGTCTCTACCAGTCTCTACCAGTCGAAACGAGTCTGAACCAGTAAAAACCAGTAAAAACCGGTCTAAACCTGTCGAAACCAGTCGAAACGCCTAAACCAGTCTCTACCACTCACTACCAGTCTCTTCCAGTCTCTACCAGTAGAAACGAGTCGAAACCAGTAAAAACCGGTCGAAACCAGCCGAAACCAGTGGAAACCAGTCACTACCAGTCGAAACCGGTCTCTACCAGTCTCTACCAGTCGAAACGAGTCTAAACCAGTAAAAACCAGTAAAAACCGGTTGAAACCTGTCGAAACCTGTCGAAACCAGTCGAAACTAGTCTAAACCAGTCTCTACCACTCACTAACAGTCTCGACCAGTCTCTAACAGTCGAAACCAGTCGAAACCAGTAAAAAGCCAGTAAAAACCGGTCTAAATCCGTTGAAACCAGTCGAAACTAGTGTCAACCAGACTCTAACAGTCTCTACCAGTCTCTACCCGTCTCAACCAGTCTCTACCAGTCGAAACCAGTCGAAAACAGTAAAAACCGGTCGAAACAAGTCGAAACCAGTCGAAATCAGTCTGAAACAGTCTCAACTACTTTCAACCAGTCCCTATCAGTCTCAACCAGTCACAAGCAGTCTCTACCAGTCGAAACGAGTCGAAACCAGTAAAAAGCCAGTAAAAACCGGTCTAAACTCGTCTAAACCAGTCGAAACTAGTGTCAACCAGTCTCTACCAGTCTCTACCAGTCTCAACCAGTCTCTACCAGTCGAAACCAGTCGAAAACAGTAAAAAACCGGTCGAAACAAATCGAAACGAGCCGAAACAAGTCTAAACCAGTCACTACCAGTCGCAACCAGTCTCTACCAGTGTAAACCAGTCTCTACCAGTCTCTACCAGTTGAAACGAGTCTGAACCAGTAAAAACCAGTAAAAACCGGTCTAAACCTGTCGAAACCAGTCGAAACGCCTAAACCAGTCTCTACCACTCACTACCAGTCTCTTCCAGTCTCTACCAGTAGAAACGAGTCGAAACCAGTAAAAACCGGTCGAAACCAGCCGAAACCAGTGGAAACCAGTCACTACCAGTCGAAACCGGTCTCTACCAGTCTCTACCAGTCGAAACGAGTCGAAACCAGTAAAAACCAGTAAAAAGCGGTTGAAACCTGTCGAAACCTGTCGAAACCAGTCGAAACTAGTCTAAACCAGTCTCTACCACTCACTAACAGTCTCGACCAGTCTCTACCAGTCGAAACCAGACGAAACCAGTAAAAAGCCAGTAAAAACCGGTCTAAATCCGTTGAAACCAGTCGAAACTATTGTCAACCAGACTCTAACAGTCTCTACCAGTCTCTACCCGTCTCAACCAGTCTCTACCAGTCGAAACCAGTCGAAAACAGTAAAAACCGGTCGAAACCAGTGGAAACCAGTGGAAACCAGTCACTACCAGTCTCAACCAGTCTCTTCCAGTCTCTATCAGTCGAAACGAGTCTAAACCAGTAAAAACCAGTAAAAACCGGTCGAAACCTGTCGAAACCAGTCGAAACTAGTCTAAACCAGTCTCCACCACTCACTAACAGTCTCGACCAGTCTCTACCAGTCGAAACCAGTCGAAACCAGTAAAAAGCCAGTAAAAACCGGTCTAAATCCGTTGAAACCAGTCGAAACTAGTGTCAACCAGACTCTAACAGACTCTACCAGTCTTTACCCGTCTCAACCAGTCTCTACCAGTCGAAACCAGTCGAAAACAGTAAAAACCGGTCGAAACAAGTCGAAACCAGTGGAAACCAGTCACTACCAGTATCAACCAGTCTCTTTCAGTCTCTACCAGTCGAAACGAGTCTAAACCAGTAAAAACCAGTAAAAACCTGTCGAAACCTGTCGAAACCAGTCGAAACTAGTCTACACCAGTCTCTACCACTCACTACCAGTCTCTACCCGTCTCAACCAGTCTCTACCAGTCGAAACCAGTCGAAAACAGTAAAAACCGGTCGAAACAATTCGAAACGAGCCGAAACCATTCTAAACCAGTCACTACCAGTCTCAACCAGTCTCTACGAGTCACTACCAGTCTAAACCAGTCTCTACCAGTGTCTACCAGTCGAAACGAGTCTAAACCAGTAAAAACCAGTAAAAACCGGTCTATACCTGTCGAAACCAGTCGAAACGCCAAAACCAGTCTCTACCAGTCTCTACCAGTCTCTACCAGTCTCTACCAGTCGAAACGAGTCGAAACCAGTAAAAACCGGTCGAAACCAGCCGAAACCAGTGAAAACCAGTCACTACCAGTCGAAACCGGTCTCTACCAGTCTCTACCAGTCGAAACCAGTCTAAACCAGTAAAAACCAGTAAAAACCAGTTGAAACCTGTCGAAACCTGTCGAAACCAGTCGAAACTAGTCTAAACCAGTCTCTACCACTCACTACCAGTCTCGACCAGTCTCTACCAGTCGAAACGAGTCGAAACCAGTAAAAAGCCAGTAAAAACCGGTCTAAACCGTTGAAACCAGTCGAAACTAGTGTCAACCAGTCTCTACCAGTCTCTACCAGTCTCCACCAGTCTCTACCAGTCGAAACCAGTCAAAACCAGTAAAAACCGGTCGAAACCAGCCGAAACCAGTGGAAACCAGTCACTACCAGTCGAAACCAGTCTCTACCAGTCTCTACCAGTCGAAACGAGTCTAAACCAGTAAAAACCAGTAAAAACCGGTTGAAACCTGTCGAAACCTGTCGAAACCAGTCGAAACTAGTCTAAACCAGTCTCTACCACTCACTACCAGTCTCGACCAGTCCCTACCAGTCGAAACCAGTCGAAACCAGTAAAAAGCCAGTAAAAACCGGTCTAAATCCGTTGAAACCAGTCGAAACTAGTGTCAACCAGACTCTAACAGTCTCTACCAGTCTCTACCCGTCTCAACCAGTCTCTACCTGTCGAAACCAGTCGAAAACAGTAAAAACCGGTCGAAACAAGTCGAAACCAGTGGAAACCAGTCACTACCAGTCTCAACCAGTCTCTTCCAGTCTCTACCAGTCGAAACGAGTCTAAACCAGTACAAACCAGTAAAAACCAGTAAAAACCAGTAAAAATCGGTCGAAACCTGTCGAAACCAATCGAAACTAGTCTAAACGAGTCTCTACCACTCACTACCAGTCTCTACCCGTCTCAACCAGTCTCTACCAGTCGAAACCAGTCGAAAACAGTAAAAACCGGTCGAAACAATTCGAAACGAGCCGAAACCAGTCTAAACCAGTCACTACCAGTCTCAACCAGTCTCTACGAGTCACTACCAGTCTAAACCAGTCTCTACCAGTCTCTACCAGTCGAAACGAGTCGAAACCAGTAAAAACCGGTCGAAACCAGTCGAAAACAGTCTGAAACAGTCTCAACTACTTTCAACCAGTTCCTACCAGTCTCTACCAGTCACAAGCAGTCTCTACCAGTCGAAACGAGTCGAAACCAGTAAAAAGCCAGTAAAATCCGGTCTAAACCCGTCGAAACCAGTCGAAACTAGTGTCAACCAGTCTCTAACAGTCTCTACCATCTCTACCCGTCGCAACCAGTCTCTACCAGTCGAAACCAGTCGAAAACAGTAAAAACCGGTCGAAACAAGTCGAAACGAGCCGAAACCAGTCTAAACCAGTCGCTACCAGTCTCAACCAGTCTCTACGAGTGACTACCAGTCTAAACCAGTCTCTACCAGTCTCTACCAGTCTCTACCAGTCGAAACGAGTCGAAACCAGTAAAAACCGGTCGAAACCAGTCGAAATCAGTCTGAAAGTCTCAACTACTTTCAACCAGTCCCTACCAGTCTCTACCAGTCTCAACCAGTCTCTACCAGTCGAAAACAGTCGAAAACAGTAAAAAAACCGGTCGAAACAAGTCGAAACGAGCCGAAACCAGTCTCTACCACCAACTACCAGTCTCGACCAGTCTCTACCAGTCGAAACGAGTCGAAACAAGTAAAAACAAGTAAAAACCGGTCGAAATCACTCGAAACCAGCTGAAACCAGTCGAAACCAGCCGAAACCAGTCTAAACCAGTCACTACCAGTCTCAACCAGTCTCTACCAGTCTCTACCAGTCTAAACCAGTCTCTACCAGTCGAAACGAGTCGAAACCAGTAAAAACCAGTCGAAACCAGTCGAAATCAGTCTGAAACAGTCTCAACTACTTTCAACCAGTCCCTATCAGTCTCTACCAGTCACAAGCAGTCTCTACCAGTCGAAACGAGTCGAAACCAGTAAAAAGCCAGTAAAAACCGGCCTAAACTCGTCTAAACCAGTCGAAACTAGTGTCAACCAGTCTCTACCAGTCTCTACCAGTCTCAACCAGTCTCTACCAGTCGAAACCAGTCGAAAACAGTAAAAAACCGGTCGAAACAAATCGAAAAGAGCCGAAACAAGTCTAAACCAGTCACTACCAGTCGCAACCAGTCTCTACCAGTGTAAACGAGTCTCTACCAGTCTCTACCAGTCGAAACGAGTCTGAACCAGTAAAAACCACTAAAAACCGGTCTAAACCTGTCGAAACCAATCGAAACGCCTAAACCAGTCTCTACCACTCACTACCAGTCTCTTCCAGTCTCTACCAGTCGAAACGAGTCGAAACCAGTAAAAACCGGTCGAAACCAGCCGAAACCAGTGGAAACCAGTCACTACCAGTCGAAACCGGTCTCTACCAGTCTCTACCAGTCGAAACGAGTCTAAACCAGTAAAAACCAGTAAAAACCAGTAAAAACCGGTTGAAACCTGTCGAAACCTGTCGAAACCAGTCGAAACCAGTCTCTACCACTCACTACCAGTCTCGACCAGTCTCTACCAGTCGAAACCTGTCGAAACCAGTAAAAAGCCAGTAAAAACCGGTCTAAATCCGTTGAAACCAGTCGAAACTAGTGTCAACCAGACTCTAACAGTCTCTACCAGTCTTTACCCGTCTCAACCAGTCTCTACCAGTCGAAACCAGTCGAAAACAGTAAAAACCGGTCGAAACAAGTCGAAACCAGTGGAAACCAGTCACTACCAGTCTCAACCAGTCTCTTTCAGTCTCTACCAGTCGAAACGAGTCTAAACCAGTAAAAACCAGTAAAAACCGGTCGAAACCTGTCGAAACCAGTCGAAACTAGTCTACACCAGTCTCTACCACTCACTACCAGTCTCTACCCGTCTCAACCAGTCTCTACCAGTCGAAACCAGTCGAAAACAGTAAAAACCGGTCGAAACAATTCGAAACGAGCCGAAACCATTCTAAACCAGTCACTACCAGTCTCAACCAGTCTCTACGAATCACTACCAGTCTAAACCAGTCTCTACCAGTGTCTACCAGTCGAAACGAGTCTAAACCAGTAAAAACCAGTAAAAACCGGTCTATACCTGTCGAAACCAGTCGAAACGCCTAAACCAGTCTCTACCACTCACTACCAGTCTCTTCCAATCTCTACCAGTCGAAACGAGTCGAAACCAGTAAAAACCAGTCGAAACCAGTCGAAATCAGTCTGAAACAGTCTCAACTACTTTCAACCAGTTCCTACCAGTCTCTACCAGTCACAAGCAGTCTCTACCAGTCGAAACGAGTCTAAACCAGTAAAAACCAGTAAAAACCGGTCTAAACCCGTCGAAACCAGTCGAAACTAGTGTCAACCAGTCTCTAACAGTCTCTACCATCTCTACCAGTCTCAACCAGTCTCTACCAGTCGAAACCAGTCGAAACCAGTAAAAACCGGTCGAAACAAGTCGAAAAGAGCCGAAACCAGTCGAAACCAGTAAAAACCAGTCGCTACCAGTCTCAACCAGTCTCTACCAGTCTCTACCAGTCTCCACCAGTCTCTACCAGTCTCAACCAGTCTCTACCAGTCGAAACGAGTCGAAACCAGTAAAAACCGTTCGAAACCAGTCGAAATCAGTCTGAAAGTCTCAACTACTTTCAACCAGTCTCTACCAGTCTCTACCAGTCTCAACCAGTCTCTACACCGTCGAAACCAGTCGAAAACAGTAAAAAACCGGTCGAAACCAGTAGAAACGAGCCGAAACCAGTCTCTACCACCAACTACCAGTCTCGACCAGTCTCTACCAGTCGAAACGAGTCGAAACCAGTAAAAACCAGTAAAAACCGGTCGAAATCACTCGAAACCAGCTGAAACCAGTCGAAACCAGCCGAAACAAGTAAAAAACTGTCTAAACCAGTCACTACCAGTCTCAACCAGTCTCAACCAGTCTCTACCAGTCTCTACCAGTCTCTACCAGTCTAAACCAGGCTCTACCAGTCTCTACCAGTCGAAACGAGTCGAAACCAGTAAAAACCAGTCGAAACCAGTCAAAATCAGTCTGAAACAGTCTCAACTACTTTCAACCAGTCCCTATCAGTCTCTACCAGTCACAAGCATTCTCTACCAGTCGAAACGAGTCGAAACCAGTAAAAAGCCAGTAAAAACCGGTCTAAACTCGTCTAAACCAGTCGAAACTAGTGTCAACCAGTCTCTACCAGTCTCTACCAGTCTCAACCAGTCTCTACCAGTCGAAACCAGTCGAAAACAGTAAAAAACCGGTCGAAACAAATCGAAACGAGCCGAAACAAGTCTAAACCAGTCACTACCAGTCGCAACCAGTCTCTACCAGTGTAAACCAGTCTCTACCAGTCTCTACCAGTTGAAACGAGTCTGAACCAGTAAAAACCAGTAAAAACCGATCTAAACCTGTCGAAACCAGTCGAAACGCCTAAACCAGTCTCTACCACTCACTACCAGTCTCTTCCAGTCTCTACCAGTCGAAACGAGTCAAAACCAGTAAAAACCGGTCGAAACCAGCCGAAACCAGTGGAAACCAGTCACTCCCAGTCGAAACCGGTCTCTACCAGTCTCTACCAGTCGAAACGAGTCTAAACCAGTAAAAACCAGTAAAAACCGGTTGAAACCTGTCGAAACCTGTCGAAACCAGTCGAAACTAGTCTAAACCAGTCTCTACCACTCACTACCAGTCTCGACCAGTCTCTACCAGTCGAAACCAGTCGAAACCAGTAAAAAGCCAGTAAAAACCGGTCTAAATCCGTTGAAACCAGTCGAAACTAGTGTCAACCAGACTCTAACAGTCTCTACCAGTCTCTACCCGTCTCAACCAGTCTCTACCTGTCGAAACCAGTCGAAAACAGTAAAAACCGGTCGAAACAAGTCGAAACCAGTGGAAACCAGTCACTACCAGTCTCAACCAGTCTCTTCCAGTCTCTACCAGTCGAAACGAGTCTAAACCAGTACAAACCAGTAAAAACCAGTAAAAACCAGTAAAAATCGGTCGAAACCTGTCGAAACCAATCGAAACTAGTCTAAACCAGTCTCTACCACTCACTATCAGTCTCTACCCGTCTCAACCAGTCTCTACCAGTCGAAACCAGTCGAAAACAGTAAAAACCGGTCGAAACAATTCGAAACGAGCCGAAACCAGTCTAAACCAGTCACTACCAGTCTCAACCAGTCTCTACGAGTCACTACCAGTCTAAACCAGTCTCTACCAGTCTCTACCAGTCGAAAGGAGTCGAAACCAGTAAAAACCGGTCGAAACCAGTCGAAATCAGTCTGAAACAGTCTCAACTACTTTCAACCAGTCCCTACCAGTCTCTATCAGTCACAAGCAGTCTCTACCAGTCGAAACGAATCGAAACCAGTAAAAACCAGTAAAAACCGGTCTAAACCTGTCGAAACCAGTCGAAACGCCTAAACCAGTCTCTACCACTCACTACCAGTCTCTTCCAGTCTCTACCAGTAGAAACGAGTCGAAACCAGTAAAAACCGGTCGAAACCAGCCGAAACCAGTGGAAACCAGTCACTACCAGTCGAAACCGGTCTCTACCAGTCTCTACCAGTCGAAACGAGTCTAAACCAGTAAAAACCAGTAAAAAGCGGTTGAAACCTGTCGAAACCTGTCGAAACCAGTCGAAACTAGTCTAAACCAGTCTCTACCACTCACTAACAGTCTCGACCAGTCTCTACCAGTCGAAACCAGACGAAACCAGTAAAAAGCCAGTAAAAACCGGTCTAAATCCGTTGAAACCAGTCGAAACTAGTGTCAACCAGACTCTAACAGTCTCTACCAGTCTCTACCCGTCTCAACCAGTCTCTACCAGTCGAAACCAGTCGAAAACAGTAAAAACCGGTCGAAACAAGTCGAAACCAGTGGAAACCAGTCACTACCAGTCTCAACCAGTCTCTTCCAGTCTCTACCAGTCGAAACGAGTCTAAACCAGTAAAAACCAGTAAAAACCGGTCGAAACCTGTCGAAACCAGTCGAAACTAGTCTAAACCAGTCTCTACCACTCACTAACAGTCTCGAGCAGTCTCTACCAGTCGAAACCAGTCGAAACCAGTAAAAAGCCAGTAAAAACCGGGTCTAAACCCGTCGAAACCAGTCGAAACTAGTGTCAACCAGTCTCTAACAGTCTCTACCATCTCTACCCGTCGCAACCAGTCTCTACCAGTCGAAACCAGTCGAAAACAGTAAAAACCGGTCTAAACAAGTCGAAACGAGCCGAAACCAGTCTAAACCAGTCACTACCAGTCTCAACCAGTCTCTACGAGTCACTACCAGTCTAAACCAGTCTCTACCAGTCTCTACCAGTCGAAGCGAGTCGAAACCAGTAAAAACCGGTCGAAACCAGTCGAAAACAGTCTGAAACAGTCTCAACTACTTTCAACCAGTTCCTACCAGTCTCTACCAGTCACAAGCAGTCTCTACCATTCGAAACGAGTCGAAACCAGTAAAAAGCCAGTAAAATCCGGTCTAAACCCGTCGAAACCAGTCGAAACTAGTGTCAACCAGTCTCTAACAGTCTCTACCATCTCTACCCGTCGCAACCAGTCTCTACCAGTCGAAACCAGTCGAAAACAGTAAAAACCGGTCGAAACAAGTCGAAACGAGCCGAAACCAGTCTAAACCAGTCGCTACCAGTCTCAACCAGTCTCTACGAATCACTACCAGTCTAAACCAGTCTCTACCAGTGTCTACCAGTCGAAACGAGTCTAAACCAGTAAAAACCAGAAAAAACCGGTCTATACCTGTCGAAACCAGTCGAAACGCCTAAACCAGTCTCTACCACTCACTACCAGTCTCTTCCAGTCTCTACCAGTCGAAACGAGTCGAAACCAGTAAAAACCAGTCGAAACGAGTCGAAATCAGTCTGAAACAGTCTCAACTACTTTCAACCAGTTCCTACCAGTCTTTACCAGTCACAAGCAGTCTCTACCAGTCGAAACGAGTCGAAACCAGTAAAAAGCCAGTAAAATCCGGTCTAAACCCGTCGAAACCAGTCGAAACTAGTGTCAACCAGTCTCTAACAGTCTCTACCACCTCTACCCGTCGCAACCAGTCTCTACCAGTCGAAACCAGTCGAAAACAGTAAAAACCGGTCGAAACAAGTCGAAACGAGCCGAAACCAGTCTAAACCAGTCGCTACCAGTCTCAACCAGTCTCCACGAGTGACTACCAGTCTAAACCAGTCTCTACCAGTCTCTACCAGTCTCTACCAGTCGAAACGAGTCGAAACCAGTAAAAACCGGTCGAAACTAGTCGAAATCAGTCTGAAAGTCTCAACTACTTTCAACCAGTCCCTACCAGTCTCTACCAGTCTCAACCAGTCTCTTCCAGTCGAAAACAGTCGAAAACAGTAAAAAAACCGGTCGAAACAAGTCGAAACGAACCGAAACCAGTCTCTACCACCAACTACCAGTCTCGACCAGTCTCTACCAGTCGAAACGAGTCGAAACAAGTAAAAACAAGTAAAAACCGGTCGAAATCACTCGAAACCAGCTGAAACCAGTCGAAACCAGCCGAAACCAGTCTAAACCAGTCACTACCAGTCTCAACCAGTCTCTACCAGTCTCTACCAGTCTAAACCAGTCTCTACCAGTCTCTACCAGTCGAAACGAGTCGAAACCAGTAAAAACCAGTCGAAACCAGTCGAAATCAGTCTGAAACAGTCTCAACTACTTTCAACCAGTCCCTATCAGTCTCTACCAGTCACAAGCAGTCTCTACCAGTCGAAACGAGTCGAAACCAGTAAAAAGCCAGTAAAAACCGGCCTAAACTCGTCTAAACCAGTCGAAACTAGTGTCAACCAGTCTCTACCAGTCTCTACCAGTCTCAACCAGTCTCTACGAATCACTACCAGTCTAAACCAGTCTCTACCAGTGTCTACCAGTCGAAACGAGTCTAAACCAGTAAAAACCAGAAAAAACCGGTCTAAACCTGTCGAAACCAGTCGAAACGCCTAAACCAGTCTCTACCACTCACTACCAGTCTCTACCAGTCTCTACCAGTCGAAACGAGTCGAAACCAGTAAAAACCAGTCGAAACCAGTCGAAATCAGTCTGAAACAGTCTCAACTACTTTCAACCAGTCTCCTACCAGTCTCTACCAGTCACAAGCAGTCTCTACCAGTCGAAACGAGTCGAAACCAGTAAAAAGCCAGTAAAAACCGGTCTAAACCCGTCGAAACCAGTCGAAACTAGTGTCAACCAGTCTCTACCAGTCTCTACCATCTCTACCCGTCTCAACCAGTCTCTACCAGTCGAAACCAGTCGAAAACAGTAAAAACCGGTCGAAACAAGTCGAAACGAGCCGAAACCAGTCTAAACCAGTCGCTACCAGTCTCAACCAGTCTCTACGAGTCACTACCAGTCTAAACCAGTCTCTACCAGTGTCTACCAGTCGAAACGAGTCTAAACCAGTAAAAACCAGAAAAAACCGGTCTATACCTGTCGAAACCAGTCGAAACGCCTAAACCAGTCTCTACCACTCACTACCAGTCTCTTCCAGTCTCTACCAGTCGAAACGAGTCGAAACCAGTAAAAACCAGTCGAAACGAGTCGAAATCAGTCTGAAACAGTCTCAACTACTTTCAACCAGTTCCTACCAGTCTTTACCAGTCACAAGCAGTCTCTACCAGTCGAAACGAGTCGAAACCAGTAAAAAGCCAGTAAAATCCGGTCTAAACCCGTCGAAACCAGTCGAAACTAGTGTCAACCAGTCTCTAACAGTCTCTACCACCTCTACCCGTCGCAACCAGTCTCTACCAGTCGAAACCAGTCGAAAACAGTAAAAACCGGTCGAAACAAGTCGAAACGAGCCGAAACCAGTCTAAACCAGTCGCTACCAGTCTCAACCAGTCTCCACGAGTGACTACCAGTCTAAACCAGTCTCTACCAGTCTCTACCAGTCTCTACCAGTCGAAACGAGTCGAAACCAGTAAAAACCGGTCGAAACTAGTCGAAATCAGTCTGAAAGTCTCAACTACTTTCAACCAGTCCCTACCAGTCTCTACCAGTCTCAACCAGTCTCTTCCAGTCGAAAACAGTCGAAAACAGTAAAAAAACCGGTCGAAACAAGTCGAAACGAACCGAAACCAGTCTCTACCACCAACTACCAGTCTCGACCAGTCTCTACCAGTCGAAACGAGTCGAAACAAGTAAAAACAAGTAAAAACCGGTCGAAATCACTCGAAACCAGCTGAAACCAGTCGAAACCAGCCGAAACCAGTCTAAACCAGTCACTACCAGTCTCAACCAGTCTCTACCAGTCTCTACCAGTCTAAACCAGTCTCTACCAGTCTCTACCAGTCGAAACGAGTCGAAACCAGTAAAAACCAGTCGAAACCAGTCGAAATCAGTCTGAAACAGTCTCAACTACTTTCAACCAGTCCCTATCAGTCTCTACCAGTCACAAGCAGTCTCTACCAGTCGAAACGAGTCGAAACCAGTAAAAAGCCAGTAAAAACCGGCCTAAACTCGTCTAAACCAGTCGAAACTAGTGTCAACCAGTCTCTACCAGTCTCTACCAGTCTCAACCAGTCTCTACGAATCACTACCAGTCTAAACCAGTCTCTACCAGTGTCTACCAGTCGAAACGAGTCTAAACCAGTAAAAACCAGAAAAAACCGGTCTATACCTGTCGAAACCAGTCGAAACGCCTAAACCAGTCTCTACCACTCACTACCAGTCTCTTCCAGTCTCTACCAGTCGAAACGAGTCGAAACCAGTAAAAACCAGTCGAAACCAGTCGAAATCAGTCTGAAACAGTCTCAACTACTTTCAACCAGTTCCTACCAGTCTCTACCAGTCACAAGCAGTCTCTACCAGTCGAAACGAGTCGAAACCAGTAAAAAGCCAGTAAAATCCGGTCTAAACCCGTCGAAACCAGTCGAAACTAGTGTCAACCAGTCTCTAACAGTCTCTACCATCTCTACCCGTCGCAACCAGTCTCTACCAGTCGAAACCAGTCGAAAACAGTAAAAACCGGTCGAAACAAGTCGAAACGAGCCGAAACCAGTCTAAACCAGTCGCTACCAGTCTCAACCAGTCTCTACGAGTGACTACCAGTCTAAACCAGTCTCTACCAGTCTCTACCAGTCTCTACCAGTCGAAACGAGTCGAAACCAGTAAAAACCGGTCGAAACTAGTCGAAATCAGTCTGAAAGTCTCAACTACTTTCAACCAGTCCCTACCAGTCTCTACCAGTCTCAACCAGTCTCTTCCAGTCGAAAACAGTCGAAAACAGTAAAAAAACCGGTCGAAACAAGTCGAAACGAACCGAAACCAGTCTCTACCACCAACTACCAGTCTCGACCAGTCTCTACCAGTCGAAACGAGTCGAAACAAGTAAAAACAAGTAAAAACCGGTCGAAATCACTCGAAACCAGCTGAAACCAGTCGAAACCAGCCGAAACCAGTCTAAACCAGTCACTACCAGTCTCAACCAGTCTCTACCAGTCTCTACCAGTCTAAACCAGTCTCTACCAGTCTCTACCAGTCGAAACGAGTCGAAACCAGTAAAAACCAGTCGAAACCAGTCGAAATCAGTCTGAAACAGTCTCAACTACTTTCAACCAGTCCCTATCAGTCTCTACCAGTCACAAGCAGTCTCTACCAGTCGAAACGAGTCGAAACCAGTAAAAAGCCAGTAAAAACCGGCCTAAACTCGTCTAAACCAGTCGAAACTAGTGTCAACCAGTCTCTACCAGTCTCTACCAGTCTCAACCAGTCTCTACCAGTCGAAACCAGTCGAAAACAGTAAAAAACCGGTCGAAACAAATCGAAAAGAGCCGAAACAAGTCTAAACCAGTCACTACCAGTCGCAACCAGTCTCTACCAGTGTAAACGAGTCTCTACCAGTCTCTAGCAGTCGAAACGAGTCTGAACCAGTAAAAACCACTAAAAACCGGTCTAAACCTGTCGAAACCAATCGAAACGCCTAAACCAGTCTCTACCACTCACTACCAGTCTCTTCCAGTCTCTACCAGTCGAAACGAGTCGAAACCAGTAAAAACCGGTCGAAACCAGCCGAAACCAGTGGAAACCAGTCACTACCAGTCGAAACCGGTCTCTACCAGTCTCTACCAGTCGAAACGAGTCTAAACCAGTAAAAACCAGTAAAAACCAGTAAAAACCGGTTGAAACCTGTCGAAACCTGTCGAAACCTGTCGAAACCAGTCGAAACCAGTCTCTACCACTCACTACCAGTCTCGACCAGTCTCTACCAGTCGAAACCAGTCGAAACCAGTAAAAAGCCAGTAAAAACCGGTCTAAATCCGTTGAAACCAGTCGAAACTAGTGTCAACCAGACTCTAACAGTCTCTACCAGTCTTTACCCGTCTCAACCAGTCTCTACCAGTCGAAACCAGTCGAAAACAGTAAAAACCGGTCGAAACAAGTCGAAACCAGAGGAAACCAGTCACTACCAGTCTCAACCAGTCTCTTTCAGTCTCTACCAGTCGAAACGAGTCTAAACCAGTAAAAACCAGTAAAAACCGGTCGAAACCTGTCGAAACCAGTCGAAACTAGTCTACACCAGTCTCTACCACTCACTACCAGTCTCTACCCGTCTCAACCAGTCTCTACCAGTCGAAACCAGTCGAAAACAGTAAAAACCGGTCGAAACAATTCGAAACGAGCCGAAACCATTCTAAACCAGTCACTACCAGTCTCAACGAGTCTCTACGAATCACTACCAGTCTAAACCAGTCTCTACCAGTGTCTACCAGTCGAAACGAGTCTAAACCAGTAAAAACCACTAAAAACCGGTCTATACCTGTCGAAACCAGTCGAAACGCCTAAACCAGTCTCTACCACTCACTACCAGTCTCTTCCAGTCTCTACCAGTCGAAACGAGTCGAAACCAGTAAAAACCAGTCGAAACCAGTCGAAATCAGTCTGAAACAGTCTCAACTACTTTCAACCAGTCCCTATCAGTCTCTACCTGTCACAAGCAGTCTCTACCAGTCTCTACCAGTCGAAAACAGTAAAAAACCGGTCGAAACAAATCGAAACGAGCCGAAACAAGTCTAAACCAGTCACTACCAGTCGCAACCCGTCTCTACCAGTGTAAACCAGTCTCTACCAGTCTCTACCAGTCGAAACGAGTCTGAACTAGTAAAAACCAGTAAAAACCGATCTAAACCTGTCGAAACCAGTCGAAACGCCTAAACCAGTCTCTACCACTCACTACCAGTCTCTTCCAGTCTCTACCAGTCGAAACGAGTCAAAAGCAGTAAAAACCGGTCGAAACCAGTGGAAACCAGTCACTCCCAGTCGAAACCGGTCTCTACCAGTCTCTACCAGTCGAAACGAGTCTAAACCAGTAAAAACAAGTAAAAACCGGTTGAAACCTGTCGAAACCTGTCGAAACCAGTCGAAACTAGTCTAAACCAGTCTCTACCACTCACTACCAGTCTCGACCAGTCTCTACCAGTCGAAACCAGTCGAAACCAGTAAAAAGCCAGTAAAAACCGGTCTAAATCCGTTGAAACCAGTCGAAACTAGTGTCAACCAGACTCTAACAGTCTCTACCAGTCTCTACCCGTCTCAACCAGTCTCTACCTGTCGAAACCAGTCGAAAACAGTAAAAACAGGTCGAAACAAGTCGAAACCAGTGGAAACCAGTCACTACCAGTCTCAACCAGTCTCTTCCAGTCTCTACCAGTCGAAACGAGTCTAAACCAGTACAAACCAGTAAAAACCAGTAAAAACCAGTAAAAATCGGTCGAAACCTGTCGAAACCAATCGAAACTAGTCTAAACCAGTCCCTACCACTCACTACCAGTCTCTACCCGTCTCAACCAGTCTCTACCAGTCGAAACCAGTCGAAAACAGTAAAAACCGGTCGAAACAATTCGAAACGAGCCGAAACCAGTCTAAACCAGTCACTACCAGTCTCAACCAGTCTCTACGAGTCACTACCAGTCTAAACCAGTCTCTACCAGTCTCTACCAGTCGAAAGGAGTCGAAACCAGTAAAAACCGGTCGAAACCAGTCGAAATCAGTCTGAAACAGTCTCAACTACTTTCAACCAGTCCCTACCAGTCTCTACCAGTCACAAGCAGTCTCTGCCAGTCGAAACGAATCGAAACCAGTAAAAAGCCAGTAAAAACCGGTCTAAACCCGTCGAAACCAGTCGAAACTAGTGTCAACCAGTCTCTAACAGTCTCAACCAGTCTCTACCCGTCGCAACCAGTCTCTACCAGCCGAAACCAGTCTAAACCAGTCGCTACCAGTCTCAACCAGTCTCTACGAGTGACTACAAGTCTAAACCAGTCTCTACCAGTCTCTACCAGTCGAAACGAGTCGAAACCAGTAAAAACCGGTCGAAACCAGTCGAAATCAGTCTGAAAGTCTCAACTACTTTCAACCAGTCCCTACCAGTCTCTACCAGTCTCAACCAGTCTCTTCCAGTCTCTACCAGTCGAAACGAGTCTAAACCAGTAAAAACCAGTAAAAACCGGTCGAAACCTGTCGAAACCAGTCGAAACTAGTCTAAACCAGTCTCTACCACTCACTACCAGTCTCTACCCGTCTCAACCAGTCTCTACCAGTCGAAACCAGTCGAAAACAGTAAAAACCGGTCGAAACAAGTCGAAACGAGCCGAAACCAGTCTCTACCACCAACTACCAGTCTCGACCAGTCTCTACCAGTCGAAACCAGTCTCTACCAGTCTCTACCAGTCTCTACCAGTCGAAACGAGTCGAAACCAGTAAAAACCGTTCGAAACCAGTCGAAATCAGTCTGAAAGTCTCAACTACTTTCAACCAGTCCCTACCAGTCTCTACCAGTCTCAACCAGTCTCTACACCGTCGAAACCAGTCGAAAACAGTAAAAAACCGGTCGAAACAAGTCGAAACGAGCCGAAACCAGTCTCTACCACCAACTACCAGTCTCGACCAGTCTCTACCAGTCGAAACGAGTCGAAACAAGTAAAAACAAGTAAAAACCGGTCGAAATCACTCGAAACCAGCTGAAACCAGTCGAAACCAGCCAACCAGTCGAAACCAGCCAGTCTCAACCAACCAGTCTCTAAACCAGTCGGTCGAAACAAGTCTACCAGTCTCAACCAGTCTCAACCAGTCTCAACCAGTCTCTACCAGTCTCTACCAGTCTAAACCAGTCTGAACCAGTAAGTCGAAACCAGTAAAAACCGGTCTAAACCAGTCGAAACGAGTCGAAACGCCTAAACCAGTCTCTACCACTCACTACCAGTCTCTTCCAGTCTCTACCGAAACCAGTCGAAACCAGTAAAAACCGGTCGAAACCAGCCGAAACAGTGGAAACCAGTCACTACCAGTCGAAACCGGTCTCTACCAGTCTCTACCAGTCGAAACGAGTCTAAACCAGTAAAAACCAGTAAAAACCGGTTGAAACCTGTCGAAACCTGTCGAAACCAGTCGAAACTAGTCTAAACCAGTCTCTACCACTCACTAACAGTCTCGACCAGTCTCTAACAGTCGAAACCAGTCGAAACCAGTAAAAAGCCAGTAAAAACCGGTCTAAATCCGTTGAAACCAGTCGAAACTAGTGTCAACCAGACTCTAACAGTCTCTACCAGTCTCTACCCGTCTCAACCAGTCTCTACCAGTCGAAACCAGTCGAAAACAGTAAAAACCGGTCGAAACAAGTCGAAACCAGTCGAAATCAGTCTGAAACAGTCTCAACTACTTTCAACCAGTCCCTATCAGTCTCTACCAGTCACAAGCAGTCTCTACCAGTCGAAACGAGTCGAAACCAGTAAAAAGCCAGTAAAAACCGGTCTAAACTCGTCTAAACCAGTCGAAACTAGTGTCAACCAGTCTCTACCAGTCTCTACCAGTCTCAACCAGTCTCTACCAGTCGAAACCAGTCGAAAACAGTAAAAAACCGGTCGAAACAAATCGAAACGAGCCGAAACAAGTCTAAACCAGTCACTACCAGTCGCAACCAGTCTCTACCAGTGTAAACCAGTCTCTACCAGTCTCTACCAGTTGAAACGAGTCTGAACCAGTAAAAACCAGTAAAAACCGGTCTAAACCTGTCGAAACCAGTCGAAACGCCTAAACCAGTCTCTACCACTCACTACCAGTCTCTTCCAGTCTCTACCAGTAGAAACGAGTCGAAACCAGTAAAAACCGGTCGAAACCAGCCGAAACCAGTGGAAACCAGTCACTACCAGTCGAAACCGGTCTCTACCAGTCTCTACCAGTCGAAACGAGTCGAAACCAGTAAAAACCAGTAAAAAGCGGTTGAAACCTGTCGAAACCTGTCGAAACCAGTCGAAACTAGTCTAAACCAGTCTCTACCACTCACTAACAGTCTCGACCAGTCTCTACCAGTCGAAACCAGACGAAACCAGTAAAAAGCCAGTAAAAACCGGTCTAAATCCGTTGAAACCAGTCGAAACTATTGTCAACCAGACTCTAACAGTCTCTACCAGTCTCTACCCGTCTCAACCAGTCTCTACCAGTCGAAACCAGTCGAAAACAGTAAAAACCGGTCGAAACCAGTGGAAACCAGTGGAAACCAGTCACTACCAGTCTCAACCAGTCTCTTCCAGTCTCTATCAGTCGAAACGAGTCTAAACCAGTAAAAACCAGTAAAAACCGGTCGAAACCTGTCGAAACCAGTCGAAACTAGTCTAAACCAGTCTCCACCACTCACTAACAGTCTCGACCAGTCTCTACCAGTCGAAACCAGTCGAAACCAGTAAAAAGCCAGTAAAAACCGGTCTAAATCCGTTGAAACCAGTCGAAACTAGTGTCAACCAGACTCTAACAGACTCTACCAGTCTTTACCCGTCTCAACCAGTCTCTACCAGTCGAAACCAGTCGAAAACAGTAAAAACCGGTCGAAACAAGTCGAAACCAGTGGAAACCAGTCACTACCAGTATCAACCAGTCTCTTTCAGTCTCTACCAGTCGAAACGAGTCTAAACCAGTAAAAACCAGTAAAAACCTGTCGAAACCTGTCGAAACCAGTCGAAACTAGTCTACACCAGTCTCTACCACTCACTACCAGTCTCTACCCGTCTCAACCAGTCTCTACCAGTCGAAACCAGTCGAAAACAGTAAAAACCGGTCGAAACAATTCGAAACGAGCCGAAACCATTCTAAACCAGTCACTACCAGTCTCAACCAGTCTCTACGAGTCACTACCAGTCTAAACCAGTCTCTACCAGTGTCTACCAGTCGAAACGAGTCTAAACCAGTAAAAACCAGTAAAAACCGGTCTATACCTGTCGAAACCAGTCGAAACGCCTAAACCAGTCTCTACCACTCACTACCAGTCTCTTCCAGTCTCTACCAGTCGAAACGAGTCGAAACCAGTAAAAACCAGTCGAAACCAGTCGAAATCAGTCTGAAACAGTCTCAAAACTTTCAACCAGTCCCTATCAGTCTCTACCAGTCACAAGCAGTCTCTACCAGTCGAAACGAGTCGAAACCAGTAAAAAGCCAGTAAAAACCGGTCTAAACTCGTCTAAACCAGTCGAAACTAGTGTCAACCAGTCTCTACCAGTCTCTACCAGTCTCAACCAGTCTCTACCAGTCTCTACCAGTCGAAAACAGTAAAAAACCGGTCGAAACAAATCGAAACGAGCCGAAACCATTCTAAACCAGTCACTACCAGTCTAAACCAGTCACTACCAGTCTAAACCAGTCTCTACCAGTGT
>CBDHHR010001013.1:7500-20000 GCA_965263245.1 Metamycoplasmataceae bacterium
ATAAAGACAAAATTAAAATAATAGATTATCTATTTAACAATAATTGTGGTGTAAACTAAATAAATAAATATATATATATAAAACATCCTTTAATTGTTTTTTAAATATGTATATATATATATATATATATATATATATATATATATATATATATATATACATATATATGTATAAATTATCTTCTAAAATTTAATTTAAAATAGCAAACATACATTATAAGAGGATTAAAATATCATTTAAAATTATATTTACAATTACAATTGAATGCGTCCAATTTTGTTTAAAAAATATATTTATACAATTATTAAATTAAGCTAAAATTTCAGGAGAAGATAAGATTGTAAGATTGTTGTTCAGCACCACTGATCCGCTACTGAGAATAGGTACACCCACACCCCACACGCGTACGGCTCAATATATATATATATATATATATATATATATATATATATATATATATATATATATATATATATTGAGCCGTACGCGTGTGGTGTGTGGGTGTACCTATTCTCAGTAGCGGATCAGTGGTGCTGAACAACAATCTTACAATCTTATATATGTATATATATATATATATATATATATATATATATATATATATATATATATATATGTATATATATATATGTATATATATATATATATATATATTGCACATTATATATATATATATATATTGCACATTATATATATATATATATATATATATATATATATATATATATATATATATGTGTGTGTGTGTGTGTGTGTGTGGCGATGAGAACGTGCATACCGCTACGACGATGGTGAACTTGAAACATGATCTAAACTGTTCTCCATGTGAGAGTAGAATATACTTTAAAATGTAGTGTTCAGAATCGATGCATTCTCAACTTCATTCGTGGTCGAAGTTTTGGTTGTTTGGTTTGGCAATCATCTGGTTGAGTATTTTTAGCAGCATAACTGTGTAAAAAATAGTCTTCGCAACGTTAAATTACTACTGATCAAAACTAACAAATTGCCACAAGCAAAGAACCTGCTTCAAGCATGTCATGTAGGTTTTCTTGCATATATGCGAACATCAGGCGCCTCTATTCTTTAACACAGGTACAAGTCTCTTACGGGTATATGATTATAATATGTTGTGATCGCGTGATCTATATAATACAGCAAATCACTGTGAGAATTAGTGTCCACACTACGTACTGCACTACAACAACAATTCATTAACTGTTACAATTTCATGAAAACAATTGTGAACCAAATCGTATACTGAAATATATTTAAATTAATTAAGTTTTCAACACATTGCTCTATCAAGTTGAATTTTTTTTCCATATATAATGTTGTTACAACTATAATGCTAATTGACTTCAAATTAGCTCAGTATGTCTCGAAGATCGCATGCATTCTTAATAAACAAAAAGGTTCAGAAGCAGCGAACGAAAACAAGTCTTTGTAGACAGAGACAAATGAGTAATACAGTTAAACGGTGTTGTTGGCAACATATTTATATTGCTTAAATTTGCAATGATATCGGCAAGATCCTTATAAGCCAACAACAGTGAATTGTATATAATTAAAATGAAGTGTAGCAAGGAGTTTCCGAAATAATAATTTTAAACACAATATGTTAGAACTGTTTTCAGTCTGTGGCTTAGCTGTAGACACACTGACACACATTTGTGTCTCCACATTCTGTGAATTCACGTTCATGAATGTATTTCCTTGCATACGCTGTTGCTGCGTTATAAACACACTGAGGAATGCCCATTTTGGATTAAATCAAGGTCATTGCAGATGTTCGCAAAAAGTTGTTACCGTCGACCAGGTGTTAGCACATTTCTGTGATAGATCGGGTGATCACAAGTCTATGCTATTGTGCATGATTGCGTGTGCGTGGGTGTTTGCGTGTGTGCTTCCATGTCTGCGTGTGGGTGTGTATGCATGTGTGTGCGTGATTGTGCTTGTGTATGCGTGTGTGCTTGTATGGGTGTGTGTATGTGCATGAACGTATATGTGCGTATGTAGGTTGTGTATTGGTAAATATAAGTGTGTGTGTGTGTGTGTGTGTGTGTGTGTGTGTGTGTGTGTGTGTGCGTGTGTGTGTGTGCGTGCGTGCGTGTGTGTTTGTATGTGTGTGTATATGTGTATGTGTGCATGTGGGGGTATGTGTGGGCGTGTGTATATGTGGTGTGTGCGTGGGTATATATGTATGTGTGAGTGTGTTCGTCTGTTCGTGTGTTCATATATGTGCATGTGTGTGTGCGTGCGTGTGTGTGTGGGGGGGTGTATGTGTATGTGAATGTGTGTGCGTTTGTATGTGTGTCGTATGTGTATCTGTGTGGATTTGAGAGAAAGCGAACACATCCATGTGCAATCCACAATTTGTTCCAACATCGCATCCAAACGGTTCATCGCTCTACCGTGGTAACAGCCTTTGTGAATGCAGCCCATATACCTGAATGTCCATGCTGGCGATCAGACCAGGTGGTCTGTTTATTTGGCTGTAATGATGTCTATAACCTTTGAGGTATGTCTCTAGCTAACAGATTTGAAGACATAAACTTGTACTGTGATGACTACCAATAAACCACTAAGACGGTGAGCCGTATCATTTAATCGGAAATGGCACAAGAATTTGTTTCACAGTTACAAGCTGAATGTCTGTGATATAATCCTCCATTTTTATGAACTTTGCTTCAAGGGGCATCATCATTGAAAACTTGCAGGCTATTCGTAAGCGACAGTTCTGTCTTTGTAATATGGGTTCGCAGTATTCCATAGCGAATTGTTCACGGTAAAGCTCAACAAAGTCAAAGAATTGAAGTGAGAGTTTTGCCAAATCAGTATCTGCCATTTTAAGGAGGTCGATGTTCAACTTAGTGCAGTTATCTGATTGGTTGTTTAGTCCGAATCACTCACACGATGCTTGGTAGGAGTGACTCGAACGAAATGACACACGAACGATTATATCCGATTTCACTGATTACACGTGAATCGGATGGTTTCATCCGAATCACTCGTATATGTCTATCGTATGTGTATCACCGCCTTTAAGAATATAAGGCTATTGGCCTATGTGTATATTCTGCGACATGTCAACAATTGGTTGCGTCATGGCGTGACCGCGCAATTAAATTGTTTGTCTACGTCATGGCTTGCTTACGTCACAATCAAGTTATGCCGGAGACTTCCGTGAAGCTTTGCCACTGCCAATGTTGATCGGGGTTAAATATATGAACTACGAGGTATGTCATCTGCTAACGCAATTCGGCAACTATGATAGTCCACAGCGACGCCTATCAAGTCGATTGAAACCGACCTGTCGTGACTTCCGATTATCTGTTATTATCTATTCGGCTGCCCTCTACTAACTGCAGATACCACGGCAACCACCATAATAATCCATTAAAATGCATGATCTCCATGATAACTGTTACCAGAAAAGTGTTCCACTGCTGTTTCGGACAATATAACTATAAAACACTAGTTGGACAGTCCGATTATTACAACCATAAACAAATCAAAGTATATAGAATATGGACTTCCTGCCCTCAAGTGCTCCAACCTCGTTTACAACTGCGAGACTTACATGGCCTATTGCATTCATTTAAAACATTAGCAACTTTCCCTTTGGTTTCTGTCATGAAACTATGAAACCAGAATTTCAACAAAATATACAACAAAAGGCGTGTGTTGAGACAGCTATTTTCTGACCGCTTGATGGAATGTATTTAGCAAACCCGATACATCAATATACACAGGTTTAGCGTGAGCGACTGCCTTTTTCAGATGCGAGATTTAACGCTGCTAGGATATATATATTTAGTCCAGTTGGGCTGGGACCTCGGGGATGGCGAAATTCAACAAACAGTTCAACTGCCGACTGCTTCTTCCTAAACATCGTTGGATTAGTTGTACATTATAAACGTACCGCCTCCAACCCCCAAAACATAGCACCACAAAGATATATATCATCTAACAGCAGCATTCACTGTACCAGTTATCATAATAATAATAAAGACGAGCCGCTTGAATAACAGTATTATCACTTTTATATTGCCGCTTAAAAACGTCAGTCTGTTCCTAAGTTTCTGATTATGTTAAATTTGTGACTGGTAAATATATATTATTGGCATAGTTTGTGTAGTATACCCGTAACAATGCTGGGATGCCGTCCAGTAGCATATTGCCATACATTTATTTTGAATACTCCATCCAGACAACAACCTCGGCGATGTAACATTTTGGGATTAAAAACACTATCCTGATTCAAAGAAACGTTATTGCTTGTGTGTGCGTGCGTACGCGCGCGCGCGCGCGCGCGCGCGCGCGCGTGTGTGTGTGTGTGTGTGTGTGTGTGTGTGTGTGTGTGTGTGTGTGTGTGTGTGTGTGTGTCGGCGAGTGTTATGTGTGGAAGTGTGTACGTGCGTGCGTGCAAGCTTGAGGAGAATGTTTGATTCATTTACCCGTTATTTTTCTCATGAAAGTAGATTCCAGTAAATTGTATTTTAAACAACAGGTAAGGTTTGATAACTGCATACTCGGTTATAATGTGGTGCAACAAACAAAATTAGGATGTATAATTTTAACCGACGACAGGTAGGATCCTCATTGCAGCATAAAACTACCGAAAATATGTGATGTAAACGTAATTTTAAACATAGATGTTTTGAGTATTTCACGAAATGTTACTATAATTTCAAAAGATTAAGTTTAATTGTAATTCGGAGTTTATTCCAAAGTGTTATTTGTGCAGCTACGGAATGGATCGTCTAAGGATCCTACGGGTATCAAAACTTAGCTAAGTGAGTTGGTTGTTGAGTAGAAACATTCGATATGTAACAGTAGCGTACATACGACAGCCTCTGAACACAGGAACACATATAAAAGACTCACTCCCGTGTAAGAAATCCACACGCTCGCACGCTCGCACGCTCGCACGCAAGCACGCTCGCACGCAAGCACGCAAGCACGCAAGCACGCACGCACGCACGCACGTACACAGACCTGTGACGGACACGTGTCTTTTATTCAGACGAGATGCTTAAGTTTAATAAAATCTGTCGTGATCATAAATTCTCGTCATGAAATATACGCAGCCGCATCGCTCAATTGTAAAAGGATACGTGCGTTGGAGAAGAGACACCCTACATGTGTGTTGGTATTTGCATGTACCCCACTTTCTATAGGACCTACACACTTCCTAGCAAGTAGAAACACAAACACATTTTCACACGTTGTACGTTTTATTACAGCACACGGCAACGCTTACATCAACGCATTTTCACCCGTTTCATTACAGGCTGCAAATGCCACTGGTTACTGTGTTTTCGCGTCTTCCTTCTTCACCGGAAGTGGGTAAGGACACCAGCTTCTGTACGTTCGGCAGACGGCATCTGCGCCTGAGCATCGGCAAGTGCAGCACTTCCTGCGGTAGCATGGCCATCTCCTCACGTCGGGTCTGAGGATAGGGTAGGGGAAGTTGCATCCAGCGACACAGCTGCAAGTGCCGTTGGGGCAGGAGATCTGGCAGTGGTGGCCTGGAAGACATTGATTTCAATATAGACTTAACCGAACGTGTAAGTGAGGGAATGAAATTAGTATGAGTGAATGAATGAGTGTACCAGTGAAGGAGTGAACTAGTGAAAGGGTGAACAAGTAGACTGGTGAAGAAGTGAACGGGTGAACGAGTGAATGAGTGAACGAGTATATGAGTGGACGAGTGAATGTGTGAACGAATGAATTAGTGAAAGGGTGAACAAGTGAACGGGTAAAGGAGTGAATGAGTTAATGAGTTAATTAATTAATGAGCGAATGAGTGACTGAGTGAGTGAGTGAGTGAGTGAGTGAGTGAGTGAGTGAGTGAGTGAGTGAGTGAGTGAGTGAGTGGGTGAGTGAGTGAGTGAGAGTGCATAATTGGGTTGGTGGGTAGGTGGGTGGGTTGGTAGGTGGGTGAGTTAGTTGGTGGATGGGTGTGTGGGTGATTGGGCCGATGGGTGTGTGTGGTTGAGTGGTTGAATTGTTGAACGAGTTAAAGAGTGAACGAGCGAAAGATCGAACGTGCGAACGAGCGAACGAACGAGCAGTCGTTTGAATGAGTAAAATTGAACACTGTGCATTCGTTGCTGTATTTTCAAAATGGCCCTTTTTATACAATCTAGACGGGACATTCGCCCACTTGGCCGAGATCCAATATTGAACCCTGATTATTAATAATAATAATATTAACTACTACTACTCTCTCTCTCTATGTATGAATATAAATATATATATATATATATATATATATATATATATATATATATAATCTAATAATATATATATATATATATAGAGAGAGAGAGAGAGTAGTAGTAGTAGTAGTAGTAGTAGTAGTAGTAGTAGTAGTAGTAATAGTAGTTGTTGTTGTTGTTGTTGTAATAGTAGTGATAGTAGTAGTAGTAGTAGTAGTAGTAGTAGTAGTAGTAGTAGTAGTAGTAGTAGTAGTAGTAGTGGCAGTGGTAGTAGTAGTAGTAGTAGTAGTAGTAGTAGTAGTAGTAGTAGTAGTAGTAGTAGTAGTAGTAGTAGTAGTAGTAGTAGTAGTAGTAATAGTAGTAGTTGTAGTAATAATAATAATAGTAGTAGTAGTAGTAGTAGTAGTAGTAGTAGTAGTAGTAGTAGTAGTAGTAGTAGTAGTCATTTGATATATCTAACAATACTTACGGCATGGTGGTGGCCCTGAAAATAACAGAAACATAGCTTTTATAGTTTAGTTTGCATTAAAACGTTATTTAAAGTTAGCGTAGAAATCGTTGTTTCAGATATGTCATTAGTGTAATAATAATAATAATAATAATAATAATAATAATAATACTAATAATAACAATAATAATAATAATAATAATAATAACAATAATAATAATAATAATAATAATAATAATAATAATAATAATAATAATAATAATAATAATAATAATAATAATAATAATAATAATAATAATAATAATAATAATAATAATAATAAAAATTACAATAACAATAACAATAACAATATAATAATAATAATAATAACAATAATAATAATAATAATAATGACTTATTTTGCGCCAATATCTTCGAAGATCAAGCTCAGTGGCGTGACAAAACCAAAAGATTAAGCAAACTCGTAATCGGAAACAATGCGTGAGTCGTCACAGGTCTACCAAACATCACTTGTAGTACGAGAGCACGGACGTCCTTCGAAATGAACACATATTGCCGTTGTCATACCTCCGTGGAAAATATGTCATGACTAATCAAATGTATACATCATGTATGCATGATAATAATGATGCGAATACGGTTTATTAACCGTGTACCGATGTCTATTTCTACATCCATATTTTCATTTTAAAACTGCATATTCCACAAATCGGTCACATTTAACTAATTACAGAGATGGCCCAGATACTAATGAATAAACGAATAACGTCTACTTACAAATACTTTTCACGTCGGCAGGCTGGAAAAAGGAATTTGTAATAACGTTAGACATACATTTGGCCGTAATAGAATAAAATATATCAGATACACGAGCATGTTTACGATGTAAACGTGACTGTGTGTGTGTGTGTGTGTGTGTGTGTGTGTGTGTGTGTGTGTGTGTGTGTGTGTGTGTGTGTGTGTGTGTGTGTGTGTGTGTGTGTGTGTGTGTGTGTGTGTGTGTGTGTGTGTGTGTGTGTGTGTGTGTGTGTGTGTGTGTGTGTGTGTGTGTGTGTGTGTGTGTGTGTGTGTGTGTGTGTGTGTGTGTGTGTGTGTGTGTGTGTGTGTGTGTGTGTGTGTGTGTGTGTGTGTGTGTGTGTGTGTGTGTGTGTGTGTGTGTGTGTGTGTGTGTGTGTGTGTGTGTGTGTGTGTGTGTGTGTGTGTGTGTGTGTGTGTGTGTGTGTGTGTGTGTGTGTGTGTGTGTGTGTGTGTGTGTGTGTGTGTGTGTGTGTGTGTGTGTGTGTGTGTGTGTGTGTGTGTGTGTGTGTGTGTGTGTGTGTGTGTGTGTGTGTGTGTGTGTGTGTGTGTGTGTGTGTGTGTGTGTGTGTGAGAGAGAGAGAGCGTGCGTGCGTGCGTGCGTGCGTGCGCGTGTGGTTGTGATCGTATTTGTACACGTGTTCATCATAGTAACTATTTCGCTATCCGTGTAATATCACATTAATACAAATAAACACGTCTCGTCATAACTAGGTAAGCTTGACGTTAAACCTTACTGCTAAACTTGTAACCGCAAATACCGATGCACATTGGACTAGGAATAAACGTAGTCATTTACCTTCTTTACGTCCAAGGATTCTCCCTGGCTCAGAATCGCCAGCACCACTAACGCCATCAGCGCCACAGCTAACTTCATGGTTCACTTCTTCAAAGTTGATCTTCGCGAATGTCAAAAGTTCTTGTCGTTGTCTCAGAAGACTATGCCCACCCCGTCACAGATGTCGGGTATTTAAACGTGATCTGAACACGAGGTCACATGGTTATATTTATGGATGTTCCATTTAAGAAGTATTTACGAGGTGGCAGGCACGTCGTAAGATATATAAATGAGTCACGTACCAGGCGGTTCCATCCCCCAAAAGAGCGCGGGTTTATCAGTCTTACGCGGCGCACCTTTCTGTCGTAAACAAAGGACGAAGTGACGCATTGGGAGAGACAAATCATCAAACAGAATGACGATACTGAACTATCAAATATACCACATACTTTCCGTTACACGCCCTTTATCCACCGACAAAAACACCAGTTACTGAAGTAGGTGAAGCGGAACTTGAATTGAATTAATTAATTAATTAACATCTATGTCTCCATATTACGCGATTTCGCATTCGAAAATTCTTCTCCTTACATATACTTTTGCTGCGTTATAAAGACACCGCCTCATACTCACCAAACATAACATCCACGTACACATTGAAAAGGTCAAACGAATTCATTACGGTTGTCTTAACAATAAAGACGAGCCAGTTTAAGAAAATTACTATTAAATATAAAATGCCGCATAAAGGAAGATTCCTATTTTTATGTTTATTATTTATATTGTTTATTATTGTTTTATTGTTTGTTAATTAGTATTGCATTATCAACACAATAGTAAGTATGTAGGAGGTATACTGTCCACCAATTTGTGGTTGGTAAGGCCATAACAATGTTGCGGTAACGTCAACATTTCTACAGGACCTCGTCATAGACGGAATTATGAAGAAAACAACAGAAGGACCAACACGATGGACATCAACTTCGTAGATCATATGATCTTGTTTCACATGCGACAACACGTGCAGGAAAAGTCAAACACACAGACATTAGTCAACACACGGACTACAGATAACACAGGAATCCAAGCTCGTAGAACTAAATCAGAGAAATCCGGGATTAGTATATTTTGATCATGAAAACATGCAGAATCATATGAAAAGGCCGATGTGCATTCTTCGGAATGACGTCATGAGAACGCCGACATATTAAAACAAAGCTGTCGTGTGACAAAGCTACACCACTGTTACACACAAAATACCAATATTATGACAAATAAAGCGATCAAACAAGTCAAAAAGTTCATAATTACCAGACAAAGTCATGTGAACATGACATTTGTCACAAGGAAAGTGGAGATGGATCGGCCACGTATTGAGAGTAAACTTGCTCTGAAATCAATAGTAATAGAGTGTGTCTGGTCCGACGTTCAACTTCTTAAACTGTAAATACAACTATGTGGACCACTGGTAAAAGTGTAGATTGGGTTCACTCTAAAACAGACTGAAGAAAAGTAAAAACGGCACAATCAACCTGGAGGAAGACTAAAACGACCAAGGCAATTTAATAACATATTAGCACTCAACGCTAAGGGGAAGGGATGCCAATTTTGAATTAAATCAAAGCCTTTGGAGATGATCGCAAAAGGTTATTACCGTCGACTAGTTGTTCGCCAAATTCTTCCGTAATAGATTGGGTGATCATAAGTCTATGCGATTGGTAAATAGATGGGGTGTGTGTATGCGTGTTTGTGTGTGCGTGCATGCTTGCGTGTGCGTGCGTGCTTGCTTGTGTGCTTGCTTGTGTGTGCTTGGGGTGTGTATACATTTGTGTACATGATTGTGCGTGTGTATGCGTGTATGCGTGCAGGTGTGCATGTGTAAATGTGTGTGTGTGTGTGTGTGTGTGTGTGTGTGTGTGTGTGTGTGTGTGTGTGTGTGTGTGTGTGTGTGTGTGTGTGTGTGTGTGTGTGTGTGTGTGTGTGTGTGTGTGTGTGTGTGTGTGTGTGTGTGTGTGTGTGTGTGTGTGTGTGTGTGTGTGTGTGTGTGTGTGTGTGTGTGTGTGTGTGTGTGTGTGTGTGTGTGTGTGTGTGTGTGTGTGTGTGTGTGTGTGTGTGTGTGTGTGTGTGTGTGTGTGTGCGGGTGTTCGCCGGTCCCTGTATTCGTGTGTGCGTGCGTGCGTGTGTACGTGTGTGTGCGTGCATGTTTGCGTGTGTACATGTGTGTGTCATATGTGTTTCTGTAGATTTGAGAGAAAGGGAGCACGCCCAAGTGGAATCCATTATCCGTTCCATTAATTTATTCAAACGGTTCTTCGTGGAAAAGCCTTTGTGAACGTTTATTATCCATAGACCCATGAATCGGAATGTCCATGCTGGCGGTCAGACCAGGTGGTCAGTTTATTTGGCTGTAATAAGGTATATCACCTGTGAGGTATGCCTGTAGCTAACAGATTTGAAGACATAGACGTATGCCGCGAAGACTACCAATAAACCACTAAGACTGTTAGCAGTATCCGAATCAAAACATTTTATTATATTTACGAAACACCCTGCTACGTTTAATCGGAAATGGCACACACGGTTAGTTCTCAGGTACAAGCTCTACGGAGTCATTGAGTGTATTCCGACCAAATACTTCAGTTTGCCTGAGGTGCAAATAAACGTCACTACATCAATATCATGTTCTTAGCACCAACGCCCCTTTTTACCGCATGGTCATGCATACGCATCGGACACGCTGACCATTCCAAAATAGCAATATACACGCCAACGTAAACAGACCACACCCCTTTGACCTTGTGGTCGGGTTTAGTATAAATATCGACTCCTGTGTCAGCGTAGACATGTCCAGCTGTAACAACGACAGGTGTTGTTTACAATAGCGACGGTCAACTTTGAAGAAGTGAACCATGAAGTTTGCTGCGGCGTTGGTGGCGGTGGTGATGCTGGTGATTCTGAGCCACGGAGAAGCTCAAGATGTAGGCGAGGTGAGCATCTTCGTGTTGTTATTCCTGTTCCACTATAGTTGACTATATAGTGATGGCCAATTAGGTAGGTAGCAAACAATCTTCTGTATCTATTTTCATTAAATAAAGGTTATTTACATATTTTCTTTAAGTGATAGGTTATTTTAAGTGATAGGTTGTTTTTAAGTGTTACGTTATCTATTTGTTTGAAATGCTTCCACACTAGTCGGCCAATCAAAGCGACAGACAAATCACCAAACATGCACTGGCAAAAATACACACGGGCACGAACATACACGAACCTAGACTCCTACCGCTAACCTATACTGATATACATTAACAAGTTTGTAGCTATACGTTTATCGCAGTGTTAGCCAGGCTGAGCCAGTAGATATTGCTCGTAAGTATTCTGTTTAAATTACTCCATACCAGTTGGACATTCTATGTGGTTAAATTTATCTTATCTGTTCTTTCACATTATCATTTTATCAATATTGTTGATGTGTTTACTCCTCAGTGTTTATTAACACAACTATGAACCATTTACTTATTTGCATATGTCTTGAATAATGTTTCCGTGTCGAGTGATTTGCTGACATCGTAAATTTTATTTTTCTCACGACTATTATAGTAATTTTGTTTACACTGTACGATACCATGCAATATGTTTTCAGTTGTTTCATATCCAATTTCATGGACGATCGATTGATCGTATTGTTTAAAAAAGTTAATTGTTATAAGTGACTATATATATATATATATATATATATATATATATATATATATATATATATATATGTGTGTGTGTGTGTGTGTGTGTGTGTGTGTGTGTGTGTGTGTGTGTGTGTGTGTGTGTGTGTGTGTGTGTGTGTGTTGTGTGTGTGTGTGTGTGTGTGTGTGTGTGTGTGTGTGTGTGTGTGTGTGTGTGTGTGTGTGTGTGTGTGTGTGTGTGTGTGTGTAATTTTGCTTTCTATTATTTCAGGGCCAATGCCAGTGCCAATGAAATGCCGTGAGTTTCAATCTAGATTACTTTTATTACCGTAGCCAATTATCTGCATAGAACGTTGTTTAATGTTTAAATCTGACTCATCGTGTTTTGCACAGTCGTGGTCTTTCAATAGAACGTTATAACTGTATAATTTATTATATATAATAATGAGAACGTTTTCAGGGCACTGCCGCTGTCACCAAACGACGACAACAGAAACAACTTGAAAATGGCGTTTCATCGAAACGTCGTCACGTACACACACACACACACACACACACACACACACACACACACACAC
>CBDHHR010001013.1:25000-33488 GCA_965263245.1 Metamycoplasmataceae bacterium
GTGAGTGAGTGAGTGAGTGAGTGAGTGAGTGAGTGAGTGAGTGAGTGAGTGAGTGAGTGAGTGAGTGAGTGAGTGAGTGAGTGAGTGAGTGAGGGAGTGAATGAGAGAGTGAGTGAGTGAGTGAGAGAGTGAGAGAATGACTGAGTGAGTGAGTGAGTGAGTGAGTGAGTGAGTGAGGGAGGGAGGGAGTGAATGGGTGAGTGAGTGGGTGAGGGAGTGAGTGAGTGAGTGAGTGACGGAGGAAGGGAGGGATGGAGGGATGGAGGGATGGAGGGATGGAGGGATGGAGGGATGGAGGGATGGAGGGATGGAGGGATGGAGGGATGGAGGGATGGATGGATGGAGGGAGGGAGGGAGGGAGGGAGGGAGAGAGGGAGGGGGAGGGAGGGAGGGAGGGGAGGGAGGGTGGGAGGGTGGGAGGGAGGGAGGGAGGGAGGGAGGGAGGATGGAGGGGAGGGAGAGGGAGGGAGGGAGGGAGTTCAGTGAGGTCGTGAGTGAGTCAGTGTGTGAGTGAGTGATTGTGTGAGGTAGGGTGTGTGTTCAGTGTGTCGTGTGTGTGTCAGTGTGTGAGTGCATGTGATGTGTGTGTGTGTGTGTGTCGTGAGTGAGTCATGTGTGTGTATGTGTAGTGCATGTGTGTGTGTTTGTGTGTGTGTGTGTGTGTGTGTGTGTGTGTGTCGTGTGTGAGTCAGTGTGTGAGTGAGTGATTGTGTGTGTTTGTGTGTGTACGTGTGCGTGTGCGTGTGCGTGTGCGTGTGCGTGTGCGTGTGCGTGTGCGTGTGCGTGTGCGTGTGCGTGTGCGTGTGCGTGTGCGTGTGCGTGTGCGTGTGCGTGTGCGTGTGCGTGTGCGTGTGCGTGTGCGTGTGCGTGTGCGTGTGCGTGTGCGTGTGCGTGTGCGTGTGCGTGTGCGTGTGCGTGTGCGTGTGCGTGTGCGTGTGCGTGTGCGTGTGCGTGTGCGTGTGCGTGTGCGTGTGCGTGTGCGTGTGCGTGTGCGTGTGCGTGTGCGTGTGCGTGTGCGTGTGCGTGTGCGTGTGCGTGTGCGTGTGTTTATATATGTGTGTGAGTGCCGATTTAGCCTTCGTAATGGTGCGTCCCCCTGGTGCAAAATCGCCAGCACCACAACCGCCATCAGCGCCACAGCAAACTTCATGGTCGACTTATTCGCAATCTATCTTAACAAACGTCATACAGTCTTATCGATGTCTCGGCCGACTATGTATAAGCTGTCACACGAATCGTTATTTATACGAGACCCGGGCCCCAGGTCAGACGGGGGTGATCTGTTTACGTGGGCATAGGTGTTTATTTTGGAGGGGGTGCGTGTCATACATGAATGGGACACGTACTTTTGTAAGACATCCCATAAATAGGGCGTTCACGCACGATGGAAATAACATATTGTTATAAAGACGCTAATTTAAATCTAGTGTAATTTTAAACAGGTCATAGAAACAGTTGCTTTGAAAGAGAGAATCCACGTTCTATTTCTTATGAAGTGTAGCAGGTTAGTTCGTAGTCAGGAGAAAACAGGTTTGATGTGGTCTCTGTTCGCATTTTACTTCATATTTGTGTCGTCATAACGCATTTATATGTCTCCAAAACCACGGAACAGATATACACCTGTTCATCTTGTAAACACAGTTCATGGCAAATAAACTGACTACCTGTCTATGCCCCCAGTAGGCACATTCACGTACAAACGCCGTCAGACAATTAACGGTCATCGATACCGCCCATCGACGGCAAACAGGGTAATAAAACGCGCCGTCTGAATACAGTTTCTTTCAAATAAGATATATCTGCTGAGAGTCCATTCAAAATCTCGATCAAACTGCACTTTGCCTTGTCCGGCTGCTGTGGATCCTTACTTAACGACACAATTCCAAATCATAAACATCTAATATGTTTGACTTTATTTAGAATTATGATGCCAGTTACTATCTAACTGCAAATTACCATTGAAGCATCATACGCGCACATACTTAAAACAGGCCAATGTGGTAGTAAGACTAGAAAGACTTTTATGTATGGTAAGAAAGCACATTGTGGTTTCCTACGAATACAATTTAATACAAACTTCTTCATGCATAATGTTGTTATTAAATTGTAGTTTTATTGATCTTACATTTATTAATGTATGTTTTAATTGATCTTAGTTGTGTGTTTTCTTTTTAATACCTGTTTAATCTACATAAAACAATATAGGCTTTACTAAATATTATTTATTATATCAAACGCATCTTTATGTTTCTTAGAAGTGTTTACCTATTTTGTAATCACCCGTTCAGTCGTTCAGGATTTGATGATTGCTAAATAAAGTATATTCGCTTATTTATTGTGAAAGTATATTCGCTTATTTTTGTGATCGATTGAAAAAAATTAGTAATACAAATACATTGTTGAATAGTCAACAGCATACTGAAACATTTCCAGACATGACGTCATCCCTTATAACTACGCAACAGAATAGCGTGTACAGATTTTATGTAGATTATATTTAGATTTCGGTATGTTATCGATACACCTTGTTTGTGTATCGTGCTGTGTGTATCGCAATATACACTCGTGCACCAATGAATTTTTCCGACCGTATGACAGTATTTGTAATGTGTCTATACTTTACTGACACACATGATATATATATATATATATATATATATATATATATATATATATATATATATATGTATATATATGTATATATATATATATATATATACATATATATGTGTATATATATATATGTATATATATATGCGCGCACACACACACACACACACACACACACACACACACACACACACACACACACACACACACACACACACACACACACACACACACACACACACACACACACACACACACACACACACACACACACACACACACACACACACACACACACACACACACACACACACACACACACACACACACACACACACACACACACACACACATATATATATATATATACGGCAACTCAGTACCTGGTCATATCAATAAAATGCTGCGTAGGCGTTTTGAAGCTCGTTCCACCCTTCCTAAAAGCACCTGCCCTGGGGGGTGGGACTATGAAGTAAACATATATATCATAGCGTCACTGCATCCAGGTAACCGACCAATTACCTGGATGCAGTGACGTGCTGGTCGGCATTATTCTTAGGTTGGGCGTCGCTGCAGTTGAACGGGTCATTGTATCGTTGACCTTGTAATGGGGGTACTGACGCCGTCTGCCAAGTAAATCGGCCATCTGGGGTCCCGCCCGTGAATGGTTCATTAGTGGGAGCGGAACAACAATGTCCTTAGGAACCAGCGTTATGGTCGTAGGCGGTAGTCTACGTCTACACTTTCTCACGGTTTATCTAACGAATTAATTCATTAATTCATTAATTCATTGATTAATTAATTAATTAATTAATTCATTCATTCATTCTTTAATTCATTCTTTAATTCATTCTTTAATTCATTCTTGCATTCATTTGTCCACGTATACGGCGTTTTGTTGTTATAAACATTTTATTTCTATACGTAACTCCCCGCAAATCGTATGCGATTTGAGCCCTTTCGAGGGTACCGGTACCGGTAAATAGACAATATTTTGAAATGGTACGGTCTCGCATGCATTTATTTTATACTGGCCGTTATACACATTACGCATGTAAGTCGACCGCTACTGAATTCGGTTTTAGAATTACAAAATAATCGCATGCAGACCGTCGATTTCAAAATATTTTCCATTTCCCGCTCCCGATAATCTCGTATTGCGTATTACTGGTGTACGACAGGCATAAACTATATTTAGTTAAATGAAACAGACATCCATCAATCTCGTTATATGCAGATATATCATGCGTAATGATCGTATATAATTCTAAGATATAAGAAACACGGGAAAGGAAGGGTATATTTGATCCAACATAAAATTATGATCAATGAATTTTATAATTATTTATGTAAGTGTAAATACATGCAATCAAACATTGTATTAATTATAGTTGTTGATGAGAACCCGAGATCATTGCACTTATACAAGCGACATTTGTTAAGGAACAAAATTTAAATTTGCCAGGGGACAGCGGTCAAGACTAAACATTCGATAACAATCGCAATAGTCATCATATTGAATCAAACAAGTAAGCAAACACCTTTGAACATACATGTTGCAGTTAATAACTCAAATCAATTTCGTGCAAATATTTCAACAACAAAAAGTATTACATTTAATAGACCAGAACGCAAAATAAAACTGTTTTTAATACACTACAGCGCATAAAATGATGAATAATTACAAGTAACAAGACAGCATAAACGTGGACGCTTGTGGTCATTTGTTGATGCCTCCTGGACTGATAGCACATAAACTGACCACTGGGCCAGGACGCCAGCATGTACATTTGTCCATAATGGCCGCAAGGTCATAAACGGTCATTGCTTGACGCCACCTATCGGTGTCAACCAGAGTAATAAAGATGAGCCGTCTGAATAACGTTTCTTTCAAATTAGTTCGTTTTATCTACTGCGAATCAAATCAGTATTATTGACACTTTCCCTTGTCACACTGCTCCGGAATCTTACTTAACGACATAGTTTCACATCTTATCAATGTAATATAGATGATGTTTTATTTCTTTTAAATGTAAATTTCGTATGAACCTGTACGTACATTTTCTAAAATCCTGTTAAAATGGTAGTACGACTTATAAAGCAAGTTTAACGGAATTACATCTGCGTAGAACAATTGTATACAGCAGCTGATTCACGTACAATTAAACAATTACATCATTCAATAGCACTGTCCACCACCCGGTACCATCTAAGACTCTAAGTGTCACATTCCGACACGCACTAGCACCTGTTGCTCACGCAGGTGATTTTGGCTAATTTCGGCAGTGGCCCGCCTTTCCGTGCCGCAGAGGATACACCGACGACATGAAAGGAACAGGTCAGGGCGATGAGTGTTTACTTACACCATCTAATGCGATTTGTCAGCCGGACATGGCGACTGGCCGGGTTTAATGACATGGGGGTGACCAAGGTAGGGTTTAACCCTCATCAATACTACAATTGTCCATGCGGACCCCAGTGGACCGTTTCACTAAGATAAGATGAAAAGATCTCAAGGAAAATTCGCCACTAAACAAAATCCGTCGTTAAATTAAATGCGTTCTTTCAAAACACGAATATCCATTGCTATATTACCGTGGACACCCTTCCTACGACACACCAGGGACAATCAATGTCCTGCTGGCGTGTTACGGTGGTGATAGGTTTGAGGTATTCACGATCACTGTTAAGGATCAAGATTTATTTTAAAGAGCACAATCAGGCTTAAGAGCTATTAACAACATTAATGAAATGGATCACAGGAGTCACGTTTTGTCGTTGTTGGTAGTTGTCGGTTCCACACTGGCCATACAAGTACCAAAGCTGGTTTGATGTGGCGCAGCCATACGATCTGTATACACAATTTTTATTGGGATCCGCACGGGCCCGAAACCAACCGAGTGCGGAAAACACGAATAACATTGTCGTTTAAAAATTGTTTTATATCAGGGTATCATTGGTTCTTTTTGTTAGAATATGACGGAATCATAAAAATCATATCATTATATTACGAGACAAACAAATCGAGCCATTGCACAACTAGCAAGTGTACGGATGAGTAAGTTTTGGCAATTGTGCTGGCGTGGGCTAACGGTGTAGACGCTTATACTCGCATGTTTTAGCTCCAGTATTCTGTTCTTGTGACTTTGGCATTACTGTGGGAAATTCTGACTTCAATCAGCTAGGGAATCAGTATTATTACTGACATTGCTATTGTGGGGTCCCGTTGGCCCCATTGTTTAATTGTTTGTTTTAAGACTCAACGTCCTAACTAACAAATCGTGCACCTCGGGATATGTTATTTTGCTTCAGATATTATCATTGTAACTTAAAAAGGAAGTATCTCTGCTTTTATTTCACTAAGAGTAAGATGGTGGTCTTAGAATACATGAACATTTGAAAATGTGTGAAAACGTTTAATTCTGACAACAATAATGTCACTCAGAATGTTATTATTTCGTCTTGTTACCATATATGCATAACAATCATATCGATGTATTATGAGACAAAAGTATCATGAATATAAATCAAACTAGTGGTGGAGTCCAGATGTACGGATTGGTAACTTCTTGCAACTGTACTAAGGAGGGCTAAAGATTCGGGTGGTGCTGGGGCCCACATACTCCTTACGCTCCTGCACTTGTGAAAGTTCACGACCCTTACCGTCGTTGCCAGACACGCTTACCACGAACCGCTGGCACACGTCCAGTACCGATCCTTTGAATATCCGGTCACACCGCCCCTGTGTCTGTCAACGCGGTCGTGACGTTCGGCTGACACGTCACATTGGGTGGTGTCTCCAACAATCATCGAGTTGACAGATTCGCCATATTTTGGGGTGCGTTCCGTGCGCACCTGAGGGGTACGGCCACAATTAGTCAACACGAACTACGTCAGCACTACTCCATAGCACCTGGATGACGCGTGACACTTGACAGTGTCACCTATCCCCAGACCGAAATAACCGCGTCCTCTCAAAGGGTGTCATAGTGCATTGTTAGTCTGTTTAACGGACCGCGCTCGTTCCAGATAAATGAGCCTAGCAATGGCTGCACGTGGAATGTATTTGTGTAGATTAGAACACTAATTTGACATTTGTTGGCTTATTCTGGGCTATTTTCGGAAGAAAGCGGAGGCTGACAATGTTTCAGGTGTGGTCTGCAGATAGGTGTGTCCAATATTTAGGCAAAGGGTGTAGTTGTTTGCCAACAACCGATGTACGCGCCAAGTCGATTGACGATAGATTTGATACCCGATAATGATACTGATAATGATTATGACGACGACGACGACATTGTAATTATGATGATGATGATAATAATAATAACAACAACTACAGTAATAACAATAATAATAATAATGAGACTTATTCAAGTAACTTGATGACCGTGAATGATTCCTGCTGTTATTAAAGAGAGTGTGCATCCTGCTTTTATAATATTTTTCATTGTGCAATTATATTACACAGCATAAGGTTATGAAAACCCAAGTATGCGTTAACGTAGCAGAATCAACTTTATAATTTAACCGTTCAATGTTTATAACGTTCAAATGTCATTCATATTCCCTAACAGTGTGCCGGGATAACTCCGAGGAAGGTCGTTACCTAACTGGGGCGGCGTTACAAATGTCTACACTACGTAGTCAATATAACCTTCGCCGGTCACGTCGACGGTTCGTCTGAGGGGAAACAATTGTTTCGTCGCCAACCAAGAATGGTTCATGAACATATCTCGGCTGTCGGTATGATATAACATATTTAATTTATATAATCTAGCATTATTGTATACTAAAAAAATAGGAGGCACACTGTATTTAAATAATTTATTCCCAACTCTGTCCTCGTAAGTTTCACACCAAATACCACACTGTGCCAGAAACAAAACAACGACTCTACGTCATCCAGCAGATATTCCAAACACGGAATTACAAAAGCAGTTTTATTTGTATCCGGGGTTAAATCATCACAATAAATCCCCCATAAGCACATCCTTACGAATAACAAACATCCGGGTATCACCATCCACGTAGACAACACAGCCCACACGTCATTTGGCTGAAATGTCGTGGGCGTGTTTTAATTTCACCAATATTGTCCTCCGCGGAGACAATGAATTTGATAAGAGTCTCGTAAATTCGTGTTATTACTCACACAGTGTACACACATACGAAAGTGTGTGTGCATAGTATACATTTATACATTAATACACACCATAATTTATCGGCGGTCTTTAAAGATATCGGAAGTGGCGAGACGGAGGTAGGCTTTGAGATGCCCACATTAAAGCATAAGGGTGCAACAAGTCACATCCACTTTATAGCAAAATATATGATTACGTATCTCACAATCAATATAACTTTTATGTTTTGTTTATGTTGTATATGTGTGTTCGTGGTTTGTTAAATTCGCCGTACACGTGCATCGTGTATGGCCGCCAACATGTCATATATTACTGTAGAACACAGGTTTGCCAGTTCGTGAAAATATGCTAAATAACATGCGTAATATACGGTGATTGCAATTTCCAGGCTATGTCAAAATTACCATTGACGGGTAAATGACTTGTATGCATCATTTTCGTGTTTGCGTTTCTTTAACTTTTTCGAAAGACATGACAAGCTTGTAATATTGAATTATTAACAATTGTACGAATTAAATATCTTTATGCACATGGCGCATTTCGAAGATATAGGTCTTACACCGTATCGATGGGGTCATATATTTATACCAGAACGTTTGATGCTTGATTGTTATGCGTGTCTAGTATACAACATTACGCAAGTTATAGGTGAATGCCGAAAAGTATCGTTGCTGATTCTTCGTGTACACACGAGCCGTGCCTATGTACCGTGCTTCAGTGATTTTTACCCCATAAAA
>CBDHHR010001014.1:0-5000 GCA_965263245.1 Metamycoplasmataceae bacterium
GAGGATTAAGTAAGTAAGTAAAGACGACGTTATTGGCCGTGATTGTGTTACTGTGTTGCCTAAAGTATGACGTATATTGATCACCCAATGTGTTGATGTTGCATTCAATGTATTCAGTATTAAGTGTAATATAAAAGTAGTAACACTACATAGGCAAAGAGATAATTATTATATAGTAAAAACACAGAAGACAAACGAAATTGCAGTTATTGTATTTAATATAACTTACTATTACCATACCGACTCGTGAACCATATTAGACGGCGATGACAGAAGTCGCAGGAAGGCCTGTGGACAACATATGACTCCGCAGGAATTGATAACATATGGATAAACTGCGACTCAGAAGCTGCAGGAAGATGTGTACAACCTGCGACTCAGAAGTTGCAGGAAGGCATGTGGACAACCTGCGACTCAGAAGTTGCAGGAAGGCATGTGGACAACCTGCGACTCAGAAGCTGCAGGAAGGCATGTGGACAACCTGCGACTCAGAAGCTGCAGGAAGGCATGTGGACAACCTGCGACTCAGAAGCTGCAGGAAGGCATGTGGACAACCTGCGACTCAGAAGCTGCAGGAAGGCATGTGGAATACCTGCGACTCAGAAGCTGCAGGAAGGCATGTGGACAACCTGCGACTCAGAAGCTGCAGGAAGGCATGTGTACAACCTGCGACTCAGAAGCTGCAGGAAGGCATGTGGACAACCTGCGACTCAGAAGCTGCAGGAAGGCATGTGGAATACCTGCGACTCAGAAGCTGCAGGAAGGCATGTGGACAACCTGCGACTCAGAAGCTGCAGGAAGGCATGTGGACAACCTGCGACTCAGAAGCTGCAGGAAGGCATGTGGACAACCTGCGACTCAGAAGCTGCAGGAAGGCATGTGTACAACCTGCGACTCAGAAGCTGCAGGAAGGCATGTGGACAACCTGCGACTCAAAAGCTGCAGGAAGGCATGTGGACAACCTGCGACTCAAAAGCTGCAGGAAGGCATGTGGACAACCTGCGACTCAAAAGCTGCAGGAAGGCATGTGGCGACCAACAATTCTACCACAGTTGGTCGTTCAGTATCGTCCACTCTCACACGTCGCGTGTACCCGGGCCGGGCCGGGCCGGGCCGGGCCGGGCCGGGCCGGGCCGGGCCGGGCCGGGCCGGGCCGGGCCGGGCCGGGCCGGGCCGGGCCGGGCCGGGCCGGGCCGGGCCGGGCCGGGCCGGGCCGGGCCGGATGAACGAATACGCAACAACGAAACAGGGACTTCCGCAATTGCAATATAATAAAACATTGTTTCTTCTCCATTGCATCCCTTCATTCAAGTTAAAGTGATTCCTCCTTGTTGTTGTATATCTTTCCTTTTCCCGAGTTCAATATCGATGCGGGCAATGCAGTCTGCAGGTAATGGCGTCTGCTATAACCACGGACAGTTTCCGAAGGATCGCGAAGTTTATCGACGACTGCCGAAGCGCCGCCGACTACACGGCGTCGGTTTGAAAGCGTGAGCGGCCGTTCGTGACGCTCTCGAGCAAGTCGGGCGCCGTCGTACAGGTGGTGACCTCTTGCGGCCGAGCCCGTTTAATGAGCAGTCGCGTGCCGACGGCATTGCGCAAGTCACAGTTGTTGCTCGTCATCGTGGCGCTCATGCTGAGAGAGCGCACGGAGCCGCACGACTTGTGGCCTCGACATTTCGTACAGCCGCACAACTTACACAGCTCCGACTTGATGGCGTGTTTGAAGGTGCGACTCATGATGCAGTAGCACACGGGGTTAATGGACGAGTTGGCGTGCCCCAGCCACATGGCGTACGAGTGTAGGTGGCGCAGCAGTATGCCGTTGCGCGTCAGCTGCTTCGACGCGAGGAAGTCGAGCCCGACACTGAGCGCGTGGATCGGCAGCCACGACACGGCGAAAAGCAGCGCCATTACGAACAGCATGCGCGCCACCTTGCGGCGCCCGGCGAGGTTCGCGCGCACGTTCTCTGACTCGGCGGCGCCGGAAGTGGCGTACAGCGCCGAGTCGCGGCGCCACAGATTGGCGGCGATGCGCAGGTAACCGACGCAGATGAAGGCGACCGGAGCGGCGTAGAGAAGCGCCAGAAGCACGAAGTTGTACGCGTGCTTCAGCGCAGGCGCGTGCCACTCCTCGACGCATGCGCGTATCGTCACCGTGACGATCGTCTCGATGACGCGCTCGCGGCGCACGAGCACGCTCGGCACCGCGGCGGCCGCCGCCGCCAGCCAGATGGCGCTGATCACTTTCCGGATGCGCGCGCGGCTCATGAAGGCGCGCGCGCGCAGCGGCCGGCGGATGGCGTAGAAGCGCTCGGCGCTGATGACGGTGAGCGTGAGGATGCTCGCCGACACCGACAGACCCTGGCTGAAGTTGACGAGGCGACACATGACGTCGCCATAGATCCAGTTCTGGTAGATCTCTACGGCGACACTGAACGGCATGCACACGAAGACAACCATCAGGTCGCACACGGCCAGGTTGACGAGGAACGAGTTGGTGACGGTGCGCATGTGGCGACACCTGGCGAATATGTAGATGACGAGCACGTTGCCGACCGTGCCGAGGAGGAAGGTGAACCCGTAGAGCGCGATGAGGACCGCCGTCGTCGGGTCGCGGTACATGACGAAGTTCTCCCTAATCCGCCGCAGCACGTCCTCCGTGATCCACGATCCGTACATCGCGTTCGGATCGAACTCGTCCGACAAGTTCCCGTAGAAGTAATCCATCGTCGACTCGTTCACGCGATCCGGTGACGTCATCTTGTATGCGCGGTCGCTGTCATTCATTGTGTCGAACCGACGGGTCAGCACGTCTTGTCGTTAGATGTGTTTCTCCACTCGCGTGTAACTTTGCAAGTCATCTTAGTATTTACTTTCACATAATCCTACCACTATAGCGTTATCATACTTCTCTGTTTTATCGATTGACGATCACATTCCCGTTATTAGAACTAACACAGCTGGTCAACTCGTAAGAAGCTGATTTATTCGTGCTTATCGCTTGTACCTCTTCGGACTGTTCTCCATACGCATCGGACAGCTGTCCGCGAGGCGACGGGAGCATGTATCTGTCAATGGCCCGAGCGATAGATTCTGCGCAGCTGATAAACAGGACACTGCGGAATTCCACACCGATCCACCTTCGTTTCGGATGCGATAGATGGCGGCGTCGATAGGCCGTCAATTCGACGTAACACGAGCACTCAGTCGGGTGTAAATCAGCCACTTCGGATTCGGCCAGACAACGCGTCACTTGCGATGCACCAAGCGGCGCCAGACCCCTTAGGCAACTCGTGAGGTGAATGCGCCACCGAACACCGAAAGACTTACGACGGGAATAGGACGGGCTCGGTTTGCGCGTGCTCTCGCACTGGATGCCTGCGCGTGCACGTGTGTCCGTTTACTTGGGCCGGCGCGTGTTAATTAGTCGCACACGCGCGCCGACATGTTGGCTTATCGTCGCGGCGACTTTGACGGCTGGTTGAGTTGAGCGGTGGGGGAACCGACCAGCAGTGAGCGAGGGTCCACTGTCTCTCGTTCCACGGTTCTGTAATTACATTCCCGTCCGTTAGGTCGAAACAACTCGAAGTCGCGTATGACTCCTTGGCCGGTTAATCAATGAGAATCCGCGCCTTGAAACAGCCGATCTTGCCGATTTAATCCAGTTGGAGTGTTAGCTGACACCGAAGGCGGAAGTGACGTTCGTTATTTGCACTGCCCCTTCGCAATTGTCGGGTGCGTCGCTTCGATCGGTCTCGCTTCAGTGCGTCGTGTCCGTTAGAGATTGCTATGCATCAAGCGGTCACCTACAAGAAGAAGTTTCAAGATTTCATAATGTCATGGTTGTGTTCTCCGTTTAATAAATGCATTACAACGAAACTATTCTGTGAAATACACGTTTAGATACCAGCCATACAGTGTATTTACAATTGGTAAAACATGCCAGAATCAGCACAAACCATTTGAGAGAAACTCACCAGATCATAGTTTAAACAAGCCCTACTCTACGCTGCGTAAAACAAGGATATAAAATTAATATGACACATGAAATAAATTCAATGTTTAGTTTATTCGCAAGCAAAACGTCATGTACCTAACAACAATCTTTCTAGAGCAAACATTCTAACGCTAGCCATATTAGGAGACATTGTTGTCTCAATTATTCTTTATAAATTTATAAATAAAACACTTTTTCGAAAGTGTATCCTGACCATAACACTAATCCTATTTAGCTATAACCAATTATAACATTATTAGGCTATATAAAGTAGTTAATTATTTTAAATACACGACCAGCTGAATTAGTTAAATAAGAATATGAAATTAAATATAACAAATTAAGAACACACTTGTCAAGTCGATGAGAAATGGCAGTTTGATCCTAATGTGTAAAAAACCCATAACGAAGCATTATATTGTATTATTAGGAATAACTTACACCAATGGCCTTAGCAGTTAATATTGCATTACTTAAAGTCATCCCGTAAAGGCACTATTACAAGCTAGCTAGATGTGTTATTTATGTAAGTACAATTTTTTTCTCAAATTGGTTACATAAATGTGCAGGCAAATTAAAGTCATCCCATCCATCAAATAAATAATTATGGGTTAACAGCAACTGATCTGTAGGATAAACAGGCCATACAATTGTTTATCATTCCTTGTCGAAATAGAAGCAATATTTGGTGCATAAAGGTAATTCAGCAGACTAACACAATAACGACATGACCTGCACTTTGGCTCATAGCCATACGCCGTTCAGTTTCCTTCACTGAACCAGTGAGTAACTCCACAGCAACGCTCACACGACAGACTAATGACTTCGGCATAAAGTGCATAGCATATCACGCCTTAAGATGGAACTTGTCATAAACTACCCAGCATGGCCTGAAGATTATAATAATATATATTTATACGATAACGCCAATGGTACAGGAAGGAAACTAACGTTCACATGAGGGTTTTCCATCTGATTCATCATACTCACATAGGCGCGC
>CBDHHR010001014.1:7500-10000 GCA_965263245.1 Metamycoplasmataceae bacterium
GTCTCACTGCGCCTACGACACCCAAACATGGCGGCCATATTGTGTCTCACTGCGTCTACGACACCCAAGCATGGCGGCCATATTGTGTCTCACTGCGTCTATGACACCCAAGCATGGCGGCCATATTGTGTCTCACTGCGCCTCCGACACCCAAGCATGGCGGCCATATTGTGTCTCACTGCGCCTCCGACACCCAAGCATGGCGGCCATATTGTGTCTCACTGCGCCTCCGACACCCAAGCATGGCGGCCATATTGTGTCTCACTGCGCCTACGACATCCAAGCATGGCGGCCATATTGTGTCTCACTGCGCCTCCGACACCCAAGCATGGCGGCCATATTGTGTCTCACTGCGCCTACGACATCCAAGCATGGCGGCCATATTGTGTCTCACTGCGCCTACGACACCCAAGCATGGCGGCCATATTGTGTCTCACTGCGCCTCCGACACCCAAGCATGGCGGCCATATTGTGTCTCACTGCGCCTACGACTGAGGAGTGAGTGTCATACGTTGGTTTGTATACTACACCTGGAGAGGGACGATCCGGCGACACCGTGGACCAGGAGATCAACAGCGATGGAGGTTTTAGAATATTATACGTAGGTTGTTTTGAAAATATGGATAGAATTATTTCATCAAAATTTATGTACTATCCATTAACAGTTTAGCATTAACAAAGGAGACTGAATTACTGAAGTATTCATTCTCCCAGAAGAGAATAATAATGATAATGATAATGATAATGATAATGATAATGATAATGATAATGATAATGATAATGATAATGATAATGATACCGATACCGATACCGATACCGATACCGATACCGATACCGATACCGATACCGATACCGATAACGATAACGATAACGATAACGATAACGATAACGATAACGATAACGATAACGATAACGATAACGATAACGACAACACCAACAACAACAACAACAACAACAACAACAACAACAACAACAACAAACAAAAACACAATTTCTCACAATCCTCGGGCGCAACATACAAATATCATTAAGCGTAATCGTGAAAGAAGACAGGCAAGAGTCATTCGTTGGAACATAGGTTTGAATGCGATTTCAAACATATAATATTTTATGTCTTGAGGTTTTGTTTCCCGAATGGTGGGCATATTTTTCAGAAGATTTTACCGTGATGGGATGTATTAAAGACATAGAGAAACCACATATACCAATAGGAATAAACGTTTGTTAGGAAATGGATGATTCAATGGTCCTGGGGATATCAGAAAAATGCTGGTGATTAACTGAACTTATTAATAGTAAAAATCCATCGCGGGTTGCCACATTTGTTAAGATACAGCTGATATAATTATATTTGATATGGCACGCTAAACAGAATTGAGCAATTGTTGCTGTTTGATAAACCCAATTCTTCTTTGTCAACTTGTCACCTGGAGTGTGTAGCGTTGTCAGGCAATATTCTTCTTAAGTTCCATTAAATCTACTTGACATTTTGATGTCACGTCTGACGTACGTAGCACGACCCTTGCCATTAGCTACTGCCGTGAACGTACTTAAACGTTCTCCGCCGTCACAAGGTTGTACGCTGTGCCACAGAGCTGCCACGCCGGCGGAACGATGGCTGGCCTTGCTACGGACGGAGTTAATGGCGTGGTCTTCACGGGAGACAAGCTCGTTCCGCTTCCATCTGGTTAGGCAATCTCGTTACGGCACACACACCAGAGCCTCCGTTTATGACCTGCGCTGCAGTAGTTGGTTACAAATTCACCTTGACCGCTTTCTAGTTGCTCGCACGACGCGTATCTCGTGGGTATCGTCGTTTTTTGAGTTTTAATGAAGTTTTGATAGATTGCGTGATGTTCTCACTGACGTGAGACGTCAACGGTGAGACAAGCAGTATTTGTGTAGAAACGAACGCGGTCATTCGCCTTTTAAAGAGGTCGTTGGTTCATAGCATCCTTTCAACAATGTTCTAATTTGTCCCAAATACCTTGTTGCACCATTGCATAGTAGCACTGCGAATTGCCAACTCATGCACCTGGTGCCTAACTGCTCAACCACGTTTCCAAAATCTGTAAATGCAATTGGAAGCTCTGAATTATCTAAATCCGCTCATAGACGGGACGACCAGTCGCTACGAACTAGGTCTGGACTGTAGTCCTGTTTGTGTATATATAATATATCCGTTTGTACTAGTTATTCTACTTGTCTACAGTGTTCTGGAACGTTCTATTAACTGACTTACGATGTTGTGGTCTTATGAAATCTCATTCCACTCGTCAACCTCGTACAGAACATTATCAGCGAACCGACCATTCTATGCTGGCAACGAGGATGATGCTGCTAGGGTATTTATAATCCTCGGTGGTACTTTCATGTCCCAAATTGAAACTGACATTAACGTGAAGTCCGAATGAAGCACAATTCCCAATATTGAGAATCAGGTTGTTACGCAAAACGGCATTAGCTACTGCCGTCCTGGATTAGAATTCTGAGTGAGCAT
>CBDHHR010001015.1:10000-13673 GCA_965263245.1 Metamycoplasmataceae bacterium
GAACCTCCATCTGTTGATTAAGGCACCATCTGCGGCCCGGTGTACACAAAGGTAGACCGACTCCCGGTGTCTGGCTCCGTGGACCCCATACAACAGGCGTAGAGCTTCACTGACGCACGTTATCGACCATTACCTTCTGCTCGCAACCGGGAAACAGGGATCAACATAAAGGATCTACTTCCCTAGTTTACTCCGCTGGCTCTGGACTCATTGGTTAAACACACAGATAACGAGATCTATGGAGTAGCCACAGCAGCAGAGTCATCATTAGCAAAATAATGATGTACCATCTTGAGCAATAGACCTTCGGTTTTATCTTAAACATGTCCGCAGTGGCGCCCTCTGACTGGCGAATAGCTCATCCCTTACTTTGTCAATTCCAATTTCTTCCGACATATAGATATTTGTAACGGGCACACGTAATCAAATAACACTAACTAACTATTTTAATGTTTTCACGCAGCACAGCAGGAAGGTAGGTTACCTGTATACCCCGTCGCCCTTACTCTTGAGTAGACCAATAGCAGAAGCCACGACAGCTCTGGTAGCTCATGAATCAACGTGACAGTTTTACAATGTTTTTCGATTAATTAACCCGCTTTGGACGGACGCTAATTAACTCAACGGTGCCTTGCCGGAAAGTGACCGGATCAATAGCTGCGCCGACACGGACGGAAAATGCGCCGGGTCCTGTCGATACGACGTCCGTGGAAATAATGTGAAAGTAATCGATCCTTTGCATGTTGCCAGGGATATAATCTCGACACAGTGAGACCACCGCCGAAATAATGGGCGTCCGTCCTCACAAACCGGAAGTCTTAATAGTCGCATGGGATCAAGCCACTCTCACACGCACGTATGCGCGTACGCACGCACGTATGCCGGCGCTTGTGTGCGTGCGCGCGCGTGTGTGTGTATTTCTGGATTGTGTGCGCGCGTGTATGTGTGTGTGTGTGTGTGTGTGTGCGCGCGCGTGTGCGTGCGTGTCTCCCTCTCTCTCCCCCTCTCCCCCTCTCCCCCTTTCTTCCCCTCTCTTCCCCTCTCTTCCCCTCTCTTCCACTCTCCCCCCTTCCCCTCTTCCCCTCTCCCACTCTCCCTCTCTCCCTCTCTCCCTCTCTCTCTCCTTCTCTCCCTCTCTCCCTCTCTCCCTCTCTCCCTCTCTCCCTCTCTCCCTCTCCCCCTCTCTCCCTCTCTCCCTCTCTCCCTCTCTCCCTCTCTCCCTCTCTCCCTCTCCCCCTCTCCCCCTCTCCCCCTCTCCCCCTCTCCCCCTCTCCCCCTCTCCCCCTCTCCCCCTCTCTCCCTATCTCCCTCTCTTCTCTCCCTCTCTCCCTCTCTCCCTCTCTCCCTCTCTCCCTCTCTCCCTCTCTCCCTCTCTCCCTCTCTCCCTCTCTCCCTCTCTCCCTCTCTCCCTCTCTCCCTCTTTTCCTCTTCTTCTGTCCCTCTCACCCTCTCTCCCTCTCTCCTTCTCTCCCTCTCTCCCTCTCTCCTTCTCTCCCTCTCTCCCTCTCTCTCTCTCCCTCGCTCCCTCCCTCTATAACAGGGCCTAATAGTGAATATACGACAATTAACTACTCACGTTATTATGGAAGCCCCAAACACCGAGTAAGCCCTGTGACATATGATTACGACTGGTGGTGGATAAGGTACACATTGTCACGTGAACTGATTACGTGCTAATTGACATGTCGACGACACAATCGTGTTAGTGGAAGCTGACTCCGACTCAAGACTCTCATCGCTGGCTGATGAGGCGCGGTCGAATCTTCTTACAACGCCAGGTCATATCGAATGGCACAAACACCACTCAGCTTTAATGGCACGGGTCACTTATTTAATATGGGATTAATGGTATACGAATGAATGAAGAGTCCGTCTTCTGTTAAAGACGGTAGTCTTTCTCTCGGATCTGTGTATTCCTAAAATGTTTCGGAAGTCTAACGGCCAGTAATAAATTTAGCCTTAGGTAGCGCCGATTGGTCAGATGTGGACATTTGGTGTTACCTGCAAATTCACATATTGGCTGTAGGTCTGATATAGACATACTGGATGGGTGAAACGACTTAATAAATATAGTAAGCCCAATTACGATTCCTCCGTAGGTGTCACCGGGCCCAAAACGTATGCCTAATCCTAAATCCAGATGTTCCCAATATATACCGCCCCAAGATATTACTCGTTCTGGGAATTCTATGTTAAGCATACTTTTTCGAACGTTGAGTAAAGGTAATCACGTCCAGGCGGTCACGGGAAAAATTACAAGAGGTAGCACTTTGTGGGAACGCCTTGGTTCCGCTAACATAAGGTGAGACTGGCGCCTTTGGAGCAGCGGTAACCCTGATAAATGGCTATGTGCTGATAAATCGACACGTCCTCACGACGGGGAGTAGCCAGGGAAATAGAAATAAAACCTTCCTCGAATTGCCGCCTGCTGTTCGTTGTTAATGGAACCGCCGACCGTGGAGACGGAGACGACGTATCACACGGAACACTAGAGGGAGGTGTAACGTTTTCGTGCGCAAATGTCAGCTCTATTGGCGTTACTACGATACTTGTGAAAGATCTGACGGTATAAAAAGACACCAACACGATAGGAAGCTGCTATCTACATGTTTTAGGGGACAAGTCAGAAGTTCCTATAGTTCATATCCAAATCGATGTTTATTTTACCTGTAGAGACTTTCATTGGACGTTACACGTCCACGTCATCAGTACTAATGACGAATGACGTCATCGTGCACGTAGGGTAGCTCGTAATTGCCCTCGTCTATGTTAATCTATGTTTTTGTCTTTATAATCCCATCTAATTATGAGCTACCACACGTGTACGATGACGTCATTCGTCATTAGTACAGAGGAAGTAGACGTGTTAGTTCCAACTAGTAATAGAAACGTCTCGATTTGGATATGAAGAATGGAAACATTTGAACTGAAAAAAGAGCTATCCTGAGAAATGTTCAGGAGACTAATTCAATTATGAGCTCGTAAGTCCGATTTTGCTCAATAGGCCTAAAATAATTTTCTTACATAACCCTATGTAAAAATAATCTTGATGTGCACTATTTCAAGTCCTTATATATATATATATATATATATATATATATATATATATATATATATATATATATATATATATATATATATATATATATATATATATATATATACACTAGGACTTTAAGTAGTGCAGCAAAGTTGTATAAACAATATTGTACGTACAGACTTCCGCAGCATATTTGTACTATATGATAAGATAAAATTATGTTAATAATGTCTCACTTCCCTGATTGTGTTTACTGGTTATTTGAGACAGTGTACATGTGTTCGTGTGATTATTTAATATGGATGTTGTTAAGAACTTATTAAGAAAAGTGTTCATAGCATTGTCGCTGGCAGTACACGTCCTTGGTGGTCTTCACACGAATACAACTGATTATGACAGGCAGATTCACACCGCGCTGTCAGGTGATACCCCTCTTGCTAGGAACTAGGAGTCTGCAAGCGCTGTAACTAGGCAAACATATAATTATGTTTAATGGTTACTGGCATCGTCTAACGTACTTCGGTTCACTTGGAGGTGGCAGGTAAAGGCAGTAGATCGTAGGTGTGCGTAGATCGCTGCTTGTATAATATAATACGTACATTGGTCGGCACTCAATACCGACTAGCGTGGATG
>CBDHHR010001016.1:5000-13188 GCA_965263245.1 Metamycoplasmataceae bacterium
ATTTAACAAGATTTAACAAGATTGCCACCTAGAGATTCAACTCTAGATGGCAGGTGGACTAGGAAGCCATTTGGCTTATCGAGAGTCCAACCTATCTATCTAAGTATACACCGCCCTTCTTAAGTATATGCCAATTTTATTTTTAAATATATTAACACTGCTAGCACCTACACAATCAGGTATGATGTCTCAGGTCTCAGGTAGTTTACTCCAAACAGCCCATACTTGGGCCAACGCAGAAATGTGTAGTGCTTCTTGTGCGCATGCGTTAGGTAGTATGTTTGTTTGTTTGTTTGTTATAGCTTGTTTGTTTGTTTGTTTGTTTGTTTTACAGGCAATTTAGATGATTGGGTGTCGTGAAGGGGAGGTTAATGGTTGCTGCTTGAAAAGCTATGGGGTTTTCCATTTCAGTAATGTGTGGTGGGATCATATTCCAGATGCGAATTGCACGGGGGTAAAAGGAGAACACTGCAGTGTTGATTTGGCACCTGGTGGCTATGTAATGGTCACTGTTTGTTGATGGTTTTAAAAGGCCCGGTGGTGGTGTGATTTTGATTATGTTATTTACAATTATGTAAAACTTCATGGCTTGTTTGGTAATCCTGCGTCGCTCAAAAGTGGGCCATCCAAGGGTGGCTATTAGGTCTGTTGTGACTATTTGGCGCCGATGATCGTTTTTTGACAAATCTGGCTGCACAGTGCTGTACCTTTTCAATATTATGTTTAATTTGGGTAGTGGTGTGTGGATTCCATATAGGAGAGGCATATTCAAGTTTTGGTGGGACTAGCATGTTTCATTTACATCAAGTTTCATCATCGAGGGCTCGTTTGATCATAACTAAGACTTTTGAAGATTTGGAAGCTATGTCAGTGATATGATTCACCCAGGTTAGTTTAGTATCTAATTTTATTTCAAGATATGGGTGACTGGAGACTGTGGAGAGTGGTACACCACAGAGGGAATACGAATGTAGTCTGGGTGTGGTTTTGTTTGTTATTGGGAGATGCACACATTTGGGGATGTTAAACTCCATTTGCCATTTGTTGGACCATGTTTGTAGTTGGATCCGGTCAGATTGGAGGATGTTGTTATCTGTTTCCGATTTGATTTTGCCATAGATGATGCTGTCATCAGCAAAGAGCCGTATTGGAGAATGAATGTAGTTGTTTATTGCATTTAAGTATAGCAGAAAAAGAACTGGTCCTAGGACTGAGCCCTGTGGTACTCCAGATGTAACACATGTATTATCCGACAGGGTGCTGTTGACTGAAACTCTCTGTTTTCGGTGTGAAAGAAATGATTTTATTCAGTTTTTCGTGTTTCCAGTTATTCCATAGAAGGCAAATTTTGATAAGAGGCGGCAAGCAGGATGGCATCTATCTGTCTCTTGTTATCTATAGCTGTTATCCAGTCATGGACTGTCTTGATGAGTTGGGACTCACAAGACAGCCCATACTGGAAACCGTGTTGGAAGTGGAGTATGATGTTGTGTTTGTGTGTTTCCACATGTTGCTAAGGATAATGTGCTCCATAACTTTACAGAGGATACATGTTAATGAAATGGGTATGTAATTGGCAGGGTCTGATTTGAGGCTCTTTTTGTGTATTGGTGTTACTAGTGCCTGGAGCCAGTCATCTGGAAGTTTGGAAGTGTTGTATGACTGCTGAAAAATGTATGTGATAATTGGGGCTATTTCTGCTGCAGTCTCTTTGAGGACCCTAGCAGGTAGTTCATCTGGGCCTGTAGCTTTATTTTGATTTATATTTTTCAGTTGCTTGACTACTCCGTCTATCCCAATTTCGAGGAAGGGGATATCGGAGTAGACGGATGGAGCTAGTTGGGGGTGGGGTAGATTGTTTGGGTGAACACGGAGCTGAATTGGTTGTTAAGGGTATTTGCCTTGTCGCGGTCATTTGTGATTATTTGGCCATTTGTTTGCCAATGCAATCTCGTTTGTTTGCTTTGGTGAATGACCAGCATTGTTTGGGGTTTGTTTTTAGACTTTATCCAATGTGGTTATTTAGATAGTCTGAGTAGGATTGTGCTGCCGCTGTGCTACTTGTCTTCTGAGCCCATACCTTTCCCAGTCACTGTTACGTCCAGTTTTTATTGCTTTTTGTGGCTTTTATTGCGTTTTCTGTGCATTCTTATTATTTCACGTGTAATCCAGGGGAGGTGTGCTTTTGCTTTGGTATTTCGGCTAGGAATATTGCGGTCAACTAACGAATTCATGTAGACGTGTGTTGTTGTTAGTTGATTTTTCTGTCACGGACAGCGTTTAGGTTTACATTAAAGGTCACAGCTTCGTGGTCACTCACGCCAAGGGTATTTACGATTATTGATGGGTTTGAGGTGAGTATAAGGTCAAGGATATTGCCAGAGTCAATTCATGTGGGATTGTTCGTCATGTTTTGCAGGCCAAATTCATTAATGATTTCTAGAAGTTTGTTATGTTTGCTGGCTGTTCTGTTTTTAGCGATTTCCTGTTTACTCCAGTTTATATCGGGAAGGTTGAAGTCTCCTGTTATGTCTACATTTGGTGTTTTTTGTGTTCTGTATAGTTTTGTCAGAGATTCAGGGCTTCAATATTACATGTGTAATATTAGTAACGCAATATGCAAAACATAATATTTTATACCATTTTGTAATAACGAGAAACAGGCAGAAGAAGACAGACATCTGCGATTAATAAAAAGCCCTTCCTTGTCTGGACAGGAAGGGCTGAAGAGTTCCGCTACAAGTCACCCACGACCACTGATCTATAATTATATGTGGATAGGAAGCGCGTGCGATTACGTGAGGCAATTGTCCGCCATCTTGCTTTCCCAAAACCGTCGCTAGCAGACGTCAACAGATTATTTTATCTTTGGAGCGTGAATACCTTCCTCACGTCAGGCGGTAATTCAAATTAAATTACCGGGAGAATCACGCAGAAGTTCTATTATAAATACATGTGAAAACGCGATCGTGGCATGTATAACGTTGTTGAAATAATATGCAGCACACGTAACAATAGGCGGCCGTGCTTCATGTCAAGTAAACCTTTTGACATTACGCTTTCTATCCATGTAGATAGATCAGTGCCCACGACCAAGGACACTTCAGGATTAGGATCGCCCACGCCGACAGCTGTCTCGGCAGATGATGACGACGATGGTACGACAACGGGTTCTCCATGAGCAGGTTTACCATCCGTCACAACGATCAACCCTCGACATCTGAATTGCACTTAGGCGTTCCACGTTTAGCAACGGGCGGCGACTCTGTAGCAATCCGCGCTCAAACGTCAGATTGTGACAACTGTGCCAATTTACAACGACAGTTAAAAAGCCTTCTCTGCCCACGCGGTTATACGCCATCGTCTGCGGAATGAATGTTCTGGACCCCATAACGCTGCGTAATGACCATGATTGCTAAACACTAGGTGACATTTGAAGCTGAATGACGGCGTCTTTAGGATCAGCATCACCGCCAAGGACTGTCTGCACAACACGCCAAATCTGCCCCGAAGACACCGACGGGAAAGAGGAAGGAAAATCACATTTCCACACCCCCAGGCGTGGTGTAAACTGCCATGGAATGGTGTGTTCCCCAACCCTACAGGAAGACATAATTAAGACCCAGTGACCGCGAGCAGTCTCTTTATGGACACACTCATATTTTCCTACAAGACGAGTCGTTGTGTTTTTATTCTTTGCACTACATAACGACTCGCCAGACATTTACACAGTGTGTAATTTAGGCGTAATTTTTTTATTAGCCGCATCGACTACAAAGAACTAAAATACCATATTCGAAAACTTGCTGTTAATTAACATGTCTATTTTGTTTTCGCATTGATGAAATAAATTAGACACATTTTCCAGGAAAATATTTGCCTCATCTTCGCAGATGTTTGCCCTTCATCTAATCTTATTAACATATTTCCTTAGTTAGTACACATTGCCGAAACTTCGTCTGTAAGTGTTTTGATTAACTATGTATTAACAATAATATATAGTTTTATCTGCTTACTACTCTCTAACACTAATAGTTTCAGATCACTCTAAAGCGAGCTTCAGAGCATGTATAGCCTAATTCCGGTGGTAGTAAATGTCGCATTTTATTACCAGTTATTAAGAGGGGACACCAAATACAACATGGCTGGTAGGAAGAAAGCATTCTGGGTAATACTTATAATATTAATAATTTATTTTAATATAATAATAATAATAATAATAATAATAATAATAATAATAATAATAATAATAATAATAATAATAATAATAATATATTTTATTTAATATAGTGCCACATTCAATTTCAAATTGTTCGTGGCGCTTTACATACATTAAAATCCTAGAATACAAATACACACCAGAAGAAAAAACACATAAATATACTAGAGACATATATAAACAATTATAAAAAAAACTATAAATATAATAACACAAATTATATAAGCTGAATAAATGTATATATGTATAATAAATATATAAATAGGTTAAATAAAATATCGATAAAGTACACAAACATTAAACTAAGCCGACAGAACAGTCAAAAGAAATGTGTCTTTAGGCGTGCCTTGAAGGTGGCTAAACAAGCAGACGTCTTCATGTTAAAGTAACTATTACTGTTACAGCCAACCCCAGGTGTGGCCGTTCGAGAACATAAACAGTCAAAACATCGACTGCAGCGGCTTCACGTATCGAGACGACGACGAGCCGCTAGGGGCGCGCTACCGCAGCCGCCATTATAAGACGCTCATCGCAGCAACGAGGCGCGTCTATAACGACTGTCGCCTTGGAGACACGCGACGCTTCAATGCCACCTTCGACGATGGCGCCACCTGCAGCGGGTGGCTAACGCAGGAGAAACAGAAGGTGAGTAGTTTAAATTTTGTTTAACTGATCCAACAAATATAGGTGAACTCATACAATAATTTTAACATAAACAACACAAGTACATAACTTCTATAGTCTACAATCATGAAAACAAGTTACATGGGATACTTTAGATAAATGAGATTTGCAATCGCCATTAATATTTTCTAAACTAATTACTTATACTACATACACATAATTGACTTGAATTACTGTTCACGATTACGATACTTGCAAAAGTACAGGACTCTAACTTCAAAGTTAAAACACACACAGGCAGACAATTGGTTTTATTTGACCCAAATATATATCACAAAATAAGCGACTACTCTCTATGGATATATAAATGATCACGTCATCTTTGTCAGCAATGTAACTGTTACTGGTTGTATGTAGCTATTCAAGTTTGCCAACAAGATATTGCTGTTGGTTGGAAAACCATAATAAACTGCGTATACTTATTTTTTCCCATACACCCGGTGTATTAAACTCTGCAAACGGCTACTTAGTTTCACGCATTTTCATTCGACGTAACTGTCTAGAGATCTCTAGATCTCATCGACACAACGACACGCACACAACTCATGTTTCGTTAATTTGACATGACTTGGACTGAACTTCCGAGGATAACATGTCTACCTCATATCAGTGAATAATCATGGAAATCTTATAAAGGCTCGCACAGACAACTGCGCATCATATGCTCTGTGTTTTCATCACAAATTTAATTCAAAAAGTGCCTTCATTATCAGACAACCCATTGGAGTTGATGCACATAACAAGCTGGATACAATCATACATGTTAGATATGTACATACGTAATTAGGATGTGTGCTGCGTGTGTGGGTTTTCCTCTACTTAATCTGCTCGTCGGCGTTTTGTTCACAGACCCGCAATAAAATGACTTTGATCCTTGACGGATGCAGAAAACATCCAAAAGAAACACAGGTATTTTACATATATTATACTGGTTTCCTGGTATGTGTGTGTGTGTGTGTGTGTGTGTGTGTGTGTGTGTGTGTGTGTGTGTGTGTGTGTGTGTTTGTGTGTGCGTGCGTGCGTGCGTGCGTGCGTGCTTGCTTGCTTTCATGCATGCGTAGGTTGGTTCGTGCATGTGTGTGTGCGTGCGTGTGTGTGCGTGTGTGTGTGCGCGCGCGTGCATACTTAGTGTGTGTCGCTTATAAACGATATTGTATGATTTCTAAATATCACAACAGTTTGTTATTATGGTTTTAAACAATGTGCATTTCGGTTACTACGCAAATTCAAAAATGCAACAAAAATTATGAGATCGCGTTACGTTTGACGTGTTCATTATTAAGCAACCTTACAAGTCACAACCCATGTCGCTCCACTGCATGACCACGTGAAATTGCGTACACCTCATCTTGATTCAAGACACAAACAACCGACTAAATAACTTAATATGTAAAGAAACGTCTCGTGTTTAATCCATCCGTTCTACTCCGCAGTTCGCGTGTCTCGACGTCTTACGTCATGGCCCCGTCAGTGACGTACTTGTCGTCACGGAGACCCCCCACACGACCAGCCAGTTCGACTGTTGGCTGTTCCCGGCCGGCCTCACGTTCTACCTTCTGGCGATGGTCGACTGTAACGAGGCAGCCTCGGCGAGACTGACCAGTGGCCTCATCAGGCCCCTTGCCACCTTCCGGGAGGCGCCCCCTGCCACCACAGCCCCCGATACTCCGGCCCCCTACTTTAAAGACGAGTCCGAGTACCCGCACGAGGAGATGTCCAACCGAGCCGCGAGCAACGTCTATACGACAAAGACGGAAAAGCGGGAATCGGGAGTCGTCGATCCGCGCGCCTTGTCATCGGGTTCTGAGCGAGGGAATATCGGCGTCTGGCTTCCCATACTCCTCCTTCTTCCCTCGCTGCTCTTCGCCACGTGAACCAGGGCTCGGCCGGCAGCAGTCCGTCCCACGGGAGACGTCTCATCCACGGCAGCTAATCGCTCCCGCGCACGGACACTCCAGGAGCTGTGCTAGGTGTGGCGAGTTCCACGTTGATTTCCCACGTGTCTCGTCAACAAGGCCGATTGCCCAGTCGGACTGGCCACCAGTGGTCAGAAGAAGATTGCGTCAACGGGATCTGCATAAATGCAACGGGAGTTGGCCAACGAGACGATTACGTCAGTGTTATTTACGCGTAGATCTGGTTGCTTAATTACGTTTCTGGACCCGCCAGTATCGTAAATAGAGACAATGCGATGTTTACGTATTAGTTTATATTTACGTGTACGTGACGTAAATACGACATCGCGTCTTTGCATCGCAAGCGAGTCTCAGCAGCAGTGTCTGTCGTGAAAAGGCCAGTTAATTAAAGACAGTAAAATTAAACTTTGCATTCCGGGAAAAAACATGATGGATGACATCGCTTGCTGCTCCGCTCGGAACAACCGTATCGATCACAGTTACGTATGGACGTTGATCGTTCCCCGATCCACCGGGCATGAGGGATGTCTCCGTGGATCGAGTGAGTGCGGCTGTCGCTGCCAGGGAGATTACTGTCGTTGTGTAATCATGAATCACATAGCAATAGACAGGTCGCTACCTCATAAAGAGATCGCCGTTGAGTAATGACCCATCGGCGGCGAATAGATAGTTGATTCCGGCGAGGACAGCGGCAGAGGTAATTGGCTGTTTGTCGTCTTGTTCCGCGTCACCAGTTAGATCTGTGGTCAACGTGTTGACAGAGATACGAGTGGACATGCGGAGTACGACACGGACACAGTTGTACAAATGGCGCGTCAAAAATACAGCGACACATTACTGTGTGAACGAGCTAGTGGCAAGGCTGTACTGTGGCCTACAGTGTCTGTCTCCGTCTGTCTTCCTGCGGGAAGCGTGGCAATGTCACGATGCTCCAACGCCCTCGACTCACGGCAAAGAGCAATCACGGTACACCCTAATAGAATCACGTGTTCGACGACTGAGCGGCTCTGTGTGTTCACAAACATTGCGTGTAGCCAGTGACGTATCTACGGGAGCGTTTGGCCTTGGCGCTGCTTCGCTTTGGAATTATATTTTTAATATTGTATTGTCCAACTATATGGGATATTATTTACGGTTTTAAATGCTCAAAAATATTCGAACCTGTTTCACCTTTCTGAATCCTAGGCACGTCACAGCATGCGATATGAACCACGGTTGGTTGAAACGAAAACGAGGCGAACATCAAATTTTAATAATTATCATAGGCTGAACTTAATATCTTCCGACCATATCGAGACTGATATGCAATCAACAGCATCCCTGGCTCACGAGGACGTCCCAAAGCACCCGAATTGATTAACACCGTACA
>CBDHHR010001017.1:0-10619 GCA_965263245.1 Metamycoplasmataceae bacterium
ATTTTGCATAGGATGTTTTGGTCACGTACAATGCGTACACACTTACCGTGTGACATACAGTCGTGTATTACATGCATACTGACCTGTCACACACGACGTCGTAAGTTTCTGCTGTGGAATGTTTCTGCTGACAACATGTCACAAAACATGGAATCAAACAACGATGCTCCCATTGTTATACTTTATAGAAAATAAACAATGAGTTAGGTGTTTTGAAGATACCATACACTTTCATACATAGGAAGTAAGGGAACGATTGTTTATACTTCTCTCGTGGATATAGCCTACCTACTAAAGTAGCATTTGATGGTAGTCATTGTTAAAAATAGCCGCCATTTTTAGTCGCCATCTTGAAAAAGACCGATAGAAATATCTCTAGATGGTTCAGTTCTTAAGATGTGAGGAAAATTGGCTTTGAAAGACGCCATATTTTAAAAATGGCGGATGTTAATGTTGGAGAAGGTCATCTGTAACATATTGGAAATTGTTCCCTTCACAATATTACATTTTAACACAAACGTAGCGTTTTTGACTAAAGTATTTTTAAAATATGGACAACATTCCTTTTAACGGCCGTCGTTTTATAAAAATGGCTGTTACCAAGGTCGACAAAGTTCAATTGCAAAAGAATATTTCATAACACTGAAATTGGCTGTCCAGATACCTATCTTGTGACTACACAATTAGCGCTCTAGGTGACGTAGATCATGACATTATGATCACTAGTCTTGGCGGCCGCCATCTTTATAAATAACAGATATTAATGACGGAGAATGTCAAAAGTAATATATTACATTTGAAATTGCTGAGCCAGAATAATAATGATTAGATACCAAAACGACTAATTTTGTTCTAACGAATATATTAAGATATGAGAAAATAGGTTAAAAGCGGCCATGTTGAAAAATGGCCGCTAATGCCATCCAGCGCGAAATTTGAAATGGCCCTATATCCACATATTGTTGTATTTATATGCTCTACGTTTGTGCAAAATGTCACGTTTGTACCATAAAGCGTACAATTCGGCTGGGCTGTTATAATAATGCAAAGAATAAAGCTCGACTTACTCTGTCCGACCTGGACACATTCACACGGCGGATCCAGGAAGACCATGCCTTGGACACAATGCTGGATCTCCGTGGGACTGTCAATGGAGCGGAAGTATCCCACCTGACCCGGAACTTGTTCGTAGGGACAAGGAGCTGCAGGCAGGGAGTAAGAATCATAGATAAAAGAGTGAATACACACGCACGCACGCACACACGCACGCTCGTACGCACGCACGCACGCATATAGTATTATATTATAAGTAAAGAGTTTTATCTAAGCAACGTATGACACACACACACACACACACACACACACACACACACACACACACACACACACACACACACACACACACACACACACAACACACACACACACACACACACACACACACACACACACACACATACACACACACACACACACACACACACACACACACACACACACACACACACACACACACACATACACACACACACACACACACACACACACACACACACACACACACACATACACACACACACACACACACACACACACATACACACACACACACACATACACATACACACACACACACACACATACACACACACACACACACACACACACACATACACACACACACACACACACACACACACACACACACACACATACACATACACACACACACACACACACACACACACACACACACACACACACACACACATACACACACACACACACACACACACACACACACACACACACACACACATACACACACACACACACACACACACACACACACACACACACACACACACACACACACACACACACACACACACACACACACACATACTAATCAACATCGCCACCGTGCAGCCGTAGTGTCCCAGTCATGTCCGTGATCAGCGTTTCCAAATCCATCCTGCCAGATGGTGCCTTTCCAGAACTAGTCTAGTTCGTCTCTCTATTGCGTCACCAATCTTTCTCTAGATCGTTTCCCTTCGTAAAGTCTCCCGACGGAGATACGCGGTGTCCATCGGATATCACGTGATGTACTGGAGTACCCACCGGAGATCCACTTTTTGTCGTTTGATTTCTTCAATCACGACTATGATCTTTGAGTTCTCTCTTACCCAAATGTTTGTCTTTCTGTCCTAATATATGTGATGTTTAATTTACTTCTTTGCAACTTGGCTTGTACATGTGCTGGCCTGCATTTTTTAAGAATGCCCAGATGTACGCGCTGCGTTGACGGAACTACTTTTAGTGTGTACTAGAATAAAAGTACAAGTAATTCACCTTTAAGCTACCTAACTAAACGTAAAAATATATTGACCAAATTGCATGCTAAAAAGTAAAACAAATTAAAAATAGTTTTGAAGTAACAATAAAAGTACGACATAGCAGCTGGCATAAAAATCCGAGACTAAAATAACTACCTTAGTCTATATGAACCTTAACCCAATAACAGTCACTAAAATACCATAACTAAGTTGCATGCAAATAGGATTACGACTTGGCCTGTGAATCGCCGTGATTGCATACTATCAATCGATTTCGACATGACGATAAGTTCCCCCTGCCAACTAGATTCAGAAATATTGGAACAAAATATTTAAACGAAAGTCACGGAGTAAAAGAATTGTTACATTACATAAACACTACTTTGTTACAACTAAAAGTTCGAGTCGATTACATTAAACAAACACTTATATACTGTAACGGAGTGATTATACTTCGTTACATGCTACCCCTGTTTACACGCGATATGCCTTGCAGGGAAACGCACATGAGTAGTAGTCTTGTCTCTTCAAACTGGTCCCGTGAAAATGCCACGGTACTTGGGGAACGCTCTCCAGCCAGCAGTGATCCTTCTTTGCATATCCTTGCCTTGGTTTTAATTTCTGATGCTGTAACTCTGTCCTAGGTAGACGATGTCTACCTTTGAGGTGTCGAGATATACTACATGTGTGTCGTTTTCTAACATCTCGTGTGTTTTCATTAATCTACATACTTTTCCATTTTCTTTGCGGTAAGTTAGCGCATAATACTACACGCACACGCACACGCACACGCACACGCACACGCACACGCACACGCACACGCACACGCACACGCACACGCACAAATACACACACACACACACGCGCGCGCGCGTAGTTTTCACTAGTTACTACTGGTTTCGCCAACCCACCTTCTGAGGTCGATGGCGCTATGTACGTAACCACTGGGCCGAATTTGTCGCAGTCCTTGTCCGGAGTCCTCTCGCATGAGTGGATGTCTTGATGCCACCAGAGGTCGCCACATGTCATGTGATGTTTGCGGTATTGTCCCCAACCAATCGGCTCACACACGTAGAACATGTGACAGTTTTGAGGGTCCGGCAGCCAGATTTGGCCCTTGGTGAAGTCGCACAAGTGACAGTCAGCTGAAAGTATGGTGTCTTTGGTTGTACATGTTCCTAGTGTAAAGTATCGTGAATGTTATAAAACTAATATAGAATAGAAAAATGGCTTATTGATAGAACACAAAGAGTAGTAGCTGATGGGGATGTTTCAACCTGGAAATCGGTTTTGAGTGGAGTACCGCAGGGATCAGTATTGGGAACTAATTTATTTTTAATATATATCAATTATTTGGATGATGACATAACAAGCAAAGTGTTGAAGAAATTGAAATTAAAAGTGATGCAGATAGAGAGCATTTACAAGATGATCTTAATAAGTTGACCGAATGGTCTGAAACGTGGCAAATGCTATTTAATTTTGGCAAGTCTAAGTGCCTCCACATCGGACATGGGAAAGAAGATACACAATATACAATGGGTGATACTGTACTAAATACTACCTTAAAGGAAAAGGACTTAGGGTTAACTATTAGTGCTGATATGAAGGTATCAGAGCAGTGTGGAATTGCAGCAGCGAAGGGAAACCAAATTATTGGATTAATTAGGCGAAACATAGTGTGCAAGGAAAAAGAACTAATAATACCACTGTATAAAACAATAGTTAGGCATCATTTATAATATTGTATACAAGCATGGAGGCCATATCGCAAGAAGGATATTGATATGCTAGAAAGAATACAAAGGAGAGCAACCAAAATTATACCAAAACTCAGGAATATTAGTTATGAAATGCGTCTAAAAGAATGTGGTTTAACAACATGAGAAACCAGAAGATTGAGAAGAGATCAGATTGAGGGGTTTTAAATATTGGATGGGTATGGAAATATTGACAGAAATATTTGTCTCGGTTAAGGAAGAGAGAAGAACTAGAGAACATGGAGTTATTTTAATTTTCACAAAGAACAGTAAATGAATGGAACATATTATCAGCTGATTTTGTAGGTGCTAGCAGTGTTAATATAATATATTTAAAAATAAAATCGACATATACCTAAGAAGGGCGGGGTACACTTAGATAGAAAGGTTGGACTCTCGATAAGCCAAAGGGCTTCCTAGTCCACCTGCCATCTAGCGTTGAATCTCTAGGTGGCAATCTTGTTAAATCTTGCTAAATATGGCATCACGTGCACAAGAAACCTGGCAGCTGCTGACTCTCAGAGGGAAAACGCAGTGTGAAGACATCGGCTGGAGTCAATGGCTGAATAAGAGCAGTAAACAAGAAACTTGAAGGACAAGAAAATATGCCAATTGGATTCATATCCCCGGAGAAAGCCTATGACACCATACCGAGAAAAATGGCAGAGGCGACGTTGGGAGGATGGGGATCCTAGAGGCGGAGGTCAGGATGATAGAAGGGACATATGAAGACACAACGAGCACGCTGTTGAGTGGAGGGGGAGTGGCAGGAGAGATTGAAGTAAATGTTGGACTAACAGAGGAACACACTGAGCCCATTGTTGTTTATCGCCCTGGTGGAACTGATAAGCAGAAAGAGTGTTATAAAAGACATACTCCGGAAGTTATTGTACGCAGACGAGCTAGCGGAAGGGGAAGCTGATCTCCAAGAACAACTGATAGAGTGGACAGGACTGGGAATAAGTTGGGAGAAGGCGGAGGTAAGGTGGGTGTTGCAGAGGTAGACATATATGTAGGATAGTAACTTGATTAAACATTTAGTTGTCTTGTTCTTTTGCCATTCTTAATGATTCGCTATCGTACGCCACTTTTGTGATATTGCTCTCCGGTTTTAGTTTCAGCGACCTGAAGGACATAACACAGTTTTGTAGACCCTTAGATTGGTATCTGATTTGATGTGGCAATTATCAAAGACACGAATTCGCGGGAGCCTAAAACTGAGCTTGTACATTATAGTCGGTGTTGTATTTCGTCAACGATATCAAACTTCTGGGAGAAGTCTACACACATATGAGAAATGGAGATGGTTGCCATAACTACGCCATAGATTTGTATAGAGAGCATCGAACATTTTGTTTTGCTGTTGGGTTGAAAAGTAGTTTTTGTTTTTTAAAGTCAGCCACATTTATTGTATTATACTTACGAATCTAAAATAAGATAATATTATTAATTTTATTGTAAATTGTATTGCTGTTGTTATTATAATTATTTTTGTTATTATTACTAAGTGCAAACTTAAATATAGTAATTGTGTAGAAATAACTGTACTGCTAATTGACAACAACTCCTACCGGGTGGGGTTGTAGTCGTTGGTGTCGTCGTTGTTTCTGTAGTCGTTGTTTCTGTAGTCGTCGTCGTTGGTGTAGTTGTTGTTGTTGGTGGTGGGGTCGTCGTCGTTGGTGTAGTCGTTGTCGTTGGCAACGTCGTGGTCGTGGTCGGGCATGGGGTGTGGCAGGGTATGGACGGGCATTCCTCGTCGAAGTCCTTATCGACGAGGTGGATCCACTCCGTCCTCTCGTACACCTTGCAGTGTCGTGTGCACGGCTTGGTTCCCCACTCGCCACACGACTCCGTGCATTCGCCGTACGTCTTCACACACTGCTTCATGGTGGCTGCACACGTCAACAACACTTGCAGTCAGTACACGATATAAGCTGCTTTACCTATGGTAATCCTGCTGTCGGGTTGTAGTCGTAATAACGGTATCTTAGTAGAGTAATAATAATAATAATAATAATAATAATAATAATAATAATAATAATAATAATAATAATAATAATAATTATGATTGTTATTATAATGACAACGACAATGTTAGCGATAACGATAACGATGAGGATAACTATAACGATAATAATAACAATAACAATAATTATAGCAATAATAATAATAATAACAATAACAGTAATAATAATATCACCAACGACAATATAAATAAATAAATAAATAAAATATATATATATATATATATATATATATATATATATATATATATATATATATATATATATATATTAAACAAGAAGAAGATAGATTCTATTGCGCCTACATTTTTGGGAACCAAGCTCAGAAAAACTGAAGTTATAAAGTGTCCTCATACATCGTGTAGGTCTTGTCCATGTTGGAGTGTGTAAGAGTGGCTTTAGTTCTTGGGATATTTTACTGATGATAGAATTCGTAGCATTGACATGAACAGGTCGTGTTCAAAAATCAGTGGGTAGACCTTCACACATGACAGGTTGTGTTATGAACCATGAAGTTTCATATCCACAAAAGCCAACAACAATTAAAAATCAATGAATTAGAAATTTTACATGTGCGATGCCACCGAACTTTTTCGAATATGCATATTTCTGCCGCGGTTTCTGGCAGCATGAGCATTGTTTCGTTGCATTCAGAGTATGTTTACAAGGATGCTATCCGCGGGAAACGCAATACTGGCGGGTTTAAAACCGAATTTATACTTCAAATGTATTTTCATAGATTGTTGTTAATGTTGTCAAATTGTTGGCACATACATCGTTGGCACATATACAAGATAACAGGCCTTATTTGGTAACATAGCGTATAGCATTAACGTTAAGACATTTCTCAGGTGATGACGTTGGTGGGCGACCTAGTTTAACGGTGACTTACATACTTCGCAGGTCATGTTGATTATCTGTTGTGTAACGCCGCTTAGGGCTTCAAATCCTGTGACATTGTAGACGAAGTCAGGATCGGAAGCTATACCTGCAATCTCCTCTGGATCGATCTCTTTTCCAACCCCTACAAACAAACATACAGTTTGACAACGCAAAGACCCTACGCTGAATGCTGTTTCCGTTCCTGCATTCAACACCATTTGCAATATCGACTTCATACTTATTCCCACATGGCAGTAACTTATAAAGGGTAGTCGACAGAATGTCCAAAGACCCATAATACGTCTAGCTTTACGCACGGGTTGGCTGCCACAGCGTGTTTGGGGGCGAAATGAATTGCTACAGTGCCGGGCAAAACTTGTTAATGCTAATCGCAGTGTTTGGATTTTGTAATATTGCAAACAAACAAAGATCATTCCTACATGTTCTGCGAGTATTTTTGATACGAATGTCGGGTTTATCGCGTTGTAAATTTAAAAAAAATTATATCTAAGTTCGGTTTGTTTAACCGAGTCAAATATACTAATATCGTCCATGCGCATTGTAAAATATGTATTTAAAGTAATAGTTCGTTAAAAACACGTTGCTATAACATCCGCGCCGGAAGTAGATTACGATATAATTTGCGAAGAAATAATTGTACGTGTTACACACAAACTGATGAGTGTTTCTCATAAATGCGTAATGTATCAAATCAGTAGTTAACAGATATATGAGAAACCTAGAGTACATACCTATGGCAAAGATTTCTATGTCGTCACCTTTGGCAGCCAGCGCGTTCGGGATTGTATATTGTCGGTTCAGATTTGACATTCCATCAGTCAACAGAATAGCAATTTGCTTCACGTAAGTGCGTTTATGTCTGTATTCAAACAAGAAGCTTCGTGATTGTCAACACCATCACCATCGTTACCACTGCCGTTATCGTAAGCATAGTCTTCAATAAGGATCGGTTATACCTTCTATGATTCAAATTATAATAATAACAACAACAATTAATAGCAACAACATTATAATAATGGAATTAATAATGGCATAGACAATTACGACAATGACGATAACAACGTCAGTGACGACAGCAGTATCAAAAATAGTGACAACATCAACAAAAGCAACGACAACACTGATAGCAGTGACAACAACTTGTACGACGAGTACAACTACGACGGGCAACATCCTATTCAATGGTGTCGACCTAGGAAAAGCGTAGTTCTGCCAAAGCGTCCTGGACAGCGGATTAATGTACACTGGTACTTACTGGCTGAACATATCGCGCATCTTGTTGATTCCGTCGGCAGTGTTCGTCACGCCGGCCATGTAGTCAATCGCCCACACCAGTGGCAGTATCTCGGACACCTCGAAGAATTCCCCGAGGTAGAAGTCAGCGCGGACCATGGTTGAGTAACTGACGACGCCAATACGGGTCTGGTTCTCTCGTACCTTCAAGCAGACAGCATGTGATAATTGCAAACTGTACGATTCATTTCTCTTGCATTTACGTTTGACGGGTGTCATGTTTTGTAACTTTAATATGTGCTATCAGAACTGGGTAATGTGTTCAGTATAATAAAGGTAATAAACACAGCTAAATTGGCTTCACAGGAGTGTATAATAGTCAATGTAATAATTGTGTAACTGATTTATCCACAGAAAATAACGTAATCAAATATAAAGTTGTTAAAGGAATTATTCAAATTACATGTTTGATTGTGTTTGTTTATTTCCTTTCCACCGTCGTTGTAGGTGACAAGGAAAGACAAGAGAAAGAACATTCCTCACTTTAAGACCATTCACGACGTCCATCACGAACTGCTTCACGTGGAACCAATTCATGGATCCAATACTGCCGGATGAGTCCAGCACGAAGATCACGTCAGCTTTACAATCGCCAGGAACTGTAGAGAACGCGAGAACATCAAGTGTGTGTGTGTGTGTGTGTGTGTGTGTGTGTGTGTGTGTGTGTGTGTGTGTGTGTGTGTGTGTGTTTGTGTGTGTGTGTGTGTGTGTGTGTTTGTGTGTGTGTGTGTGTGTGTGTGTGTGTGTGTGTGTGTGTGTGTGTGTGTGTGTGTGTGTGTGTGTGTGTGTGTGTGTGTGTGTGTGTGTGTTCATATGTGTGTGTATGTGTGTATGTGTGTATGTGTGTATTTGTGTATGTGTGTATGTGTGTATGTGTGTATGTGTGTATGTGTGTGTGTTTATATGTGTGCGTGTATGTGTGTATATATGTGTGTGTATGTGTGTGTGTGTGTGTGGGTGGGTGGGTGGGTGTGTATGTGCGTGTGGTTGTATGTGTATGTGTATGTGTATGTGTATGTGTATGTGTATGTGTATGTGTATGTGTATGTGTATGTGTATGTGTATGTGTATGTGTATGTGTATGTGTATGTGTATGTGTATGTGTATGTGTATGTGTATGTGTATGTGTATGTGTATGTGTATGTGTATGTGTATGTGTATGTGTATGTGTATGTGTATGTGTATGTGTATGTGTATGTGTATGTGTATGTGTATGTGTATGTGTATGTGTATGTGTATGTGTCTGTGTGTGTGTGTGTGTGTGTGTGTGTGTGTGTGTATGTGTATGTGTATGTGTATGTGTATGTGTATGTGTATGTGTATGTGTATGTGTATGTGTATGTGTATGTGTATGTGTATGTGTATGTGTATGTGTGTGTGTGTGTGTGCGTGTGTGCGTGTGTGTATATGTGTGCGCGTGTGCGTGTATGTATGCGTGTGCGTGTGCGAGTGCGTGTGCACTAAGGAACATGATTATTTCTCGCATTCCTACCGTAATACAGTGTTATATAAATTATTGTTAATGTGTTTTGTCATTCAATGGTTGTACTGTCCTTATTATTTTAACTATGCTTGACTGTATGAGCTGCAGCGATACATGATAGTATCCATTTTTAATATACCTGTATAAAACACTTAACGATTTGTTTCTAGGAAAATGACTACATCAAAAAGAACACAGACTGTGTGCCAACACACGTGGATGACTCTTGTTTGTTGTGCAGTCAGTTCTACGTGGTTCCATTATAGCAGGTGCAAGCGAGACGGCCAGTAAATTTCAAACAGAATGCAAGTATTTTTATGTATTGATGTTATGTCTTCCTTCAAAACAGATCTTGTAAATGTTGTAGATATGCGATTAGTTCTAATCAGACATAGGGCGGAAGTACTCGGTACTCGTGTATTCATATACTCGAGTACATTTTTGAAGTATTCGTACTTGTATGCGTACTCATAAAACCTATGGGCCATGTACTAGTACTCATTGTACTCATATTTTGTGAGTACATACGAGAAAATATACTCGGCCCCATGTCTGGTTGGTGGGAGAGTAATCTGCGGTGGAAACAATTGACTTACTCTCTTTGCAAGACTGCATGTTACACTCGATCTCCTGGCCCTCTGCCCTTGGAACGGAGATGAATCTGGACCGCGTGCCCCCTCCGCAGTCCACAGTGCAACTGGACCATTTCACAGCATCGAAGGGGTCTGCAAAAATCGCATATGACTCAAACATTTACTAAAACATGTGGATGTTATATTATTGTATTGAATAATTATTAAACATTATTCGTTATATATTA
>CBDHHR010001018.1:0-15000 GCA_965263245.1 Metamycoplasmataceae bacterium
CTGTAATATAACGCAATGGTACCACTGACGTAATTAGGTGTACCAAGATATAGCATGTTGTACTATGCTACGCCCAAGATATACCACACCATAGTGCCATAGACGATAGTATACAATGATGTCCCATGATATGTCACGGTATATTATTATGCATCAGTGCATGTTTGGGTATGTTTCTTAAGGGGCGGCATGTCCAGGCCAGGCGGTTATTGTTAAGGGATCCCGTGGAGAGTTTGGTTTGTTGGAAACCCGCAATGCAGATGTACAACAATGCCGGTGGGTGATTCAAGTGACATTTGGCAAGGTAAGATTTGATAGCAATTTACCGTAACACATTTGTCATCGGTTTTCGGTGGTATCATACATTACACAGTTTGAACCTATCTGAAGTTTTGTATTAACATATTGATCTTAGACGCTCTTAGACGAAACATTGACGGATATTTTGAAGCTAAATGTTGTTGTCAGTATATATGTTGAAACTAACCTGTGCGATCGGTATATAAAACATACTTGGATTTGACTAATGTGTTCCCATTTATAACGTAGTGTATCTCAAACGCATTATATTGAGTTCAGATAATTGACTATGTATTCTGTGTGAGACATGATTAGTAAAAAATATGTCACTTATCTTATAATGTATGTTCACAAATAGCTAAAATCTAGCATGATAACTTATATAATATAATATATATATATATATATATATATATATGTGTGTGTGTGTGTGTGTGTGTGTGTGTGTGTGTGTGTGTGTGTGTGTGTGTGTGAGTGTGTGTGTGGGTGTGTGTGGGTGTCGGTGTGTGCGTGCGTGCGTGCGTGCATGCGTGCGTGCGTGCGTGCATGCGTGTGTGTATAATGATGCATTAAAAAGGAAAGTCTGTCAAATATCGTACGATCCTGGCCATATTCTAAATTAAGCTTTTCAGAATCATCCATCATGGAGACGTTTAATGGTCCCATTAACTTGAAAAATCTTTTCATGAAATTGTTTATAGCCTCTGGCATTTATATTATAAATACTATATTTTAATGTATTGTATACAACATCATTCACGTAGGAAACGTGGTGTGACGGCCTGAGTGATTTTTTATTCCATATATTACTGTATTGACTTATTTAATCTTGTTAATTTAACAATTGTTGTTACGTATTGTTGTTTTATTGTGTATTATAAAAAAACTGTTTTATCTGGCTATTTACTTATTTCATTATTTATCACACATAATTATTGTGCTTATTTAAATATGTACTTTATTAATGTTACACATCTTAGTACTGGTTAGTATTATTTATTATCGCATCAGTGTGTATTATCAAGTGTATCAACAATTGTGTTACTGACATTTTAATGTGTAACTGAAGAAACATTTCAGTTTTCAATGTGAAGTTTAAAAATAAATAAAGGCTTTTGAATACAGAATAGAAGCCCCTGTCATTCTTATTGAGTCCACATGGTGTTGTGGTAAACGGGTGAAGGTTCGATGTATTCTTTTGTTTACAGCATGTGCGGTTGAGATTCATCACTTTCGACATACCGAAGGGTACCAAGCAGTGTAGTGATGGGATAGACATTTACGACGGCGACAGTGATGCTGCTCCACTGAAACGCTCACTTTGTGGCAGCAAATTACCTAGCGATATCGTGTCCAGTGGAAATACCTTCTTTGTATACTACCACTCATCAGGAAACTCCAGCCATTTTCGCATGAAATACTTTGTAACAACTTACGGTAAGCCAACGTTATGTAGTTGGTCTGGCGTACGCAGTAATAGCCCCATACATGACTAATGTGTGTACAAAACGAGCAGTATTATACGGAATGAATGCTAGTTTATTGCAGCCGTTTTATATGCGCTCTCAATATGTCTTAGAACAGGGTTCCGCACAGAGTTGTAGGCGTAAGGAAAACATTATGTTTTTGTTGTTGTGAGTCAATGCTATTTAAAAACGTCTTGGACAGTCCTCACGGGAGTCGGCACCATGCTGTTTTGGGATAAAAGTCATAGACTTGCCGGGCCAGGATGGTGCAGGTCATGCGCTGAAGGAGTCAAGACCAACTTCGACGGAGTTGGTAGAGGAAGTTTGATCCAGTGGGATGGCCGATTCGACATCGTGAGGAGCCGTTGGTGATAGACTGTGGCCACGGGACACAACGGGTGTGTGGGTGGCTTAGTGTGACGGTGGGAGGGCGTATTTTGAATTGTTTGTGTGAATGTATGTGAATGTTTCGTGTACGTGTGCGTGTACGTGTGCATATAGGTGTGCCTGTAAGTGTGCCTGTATGTATGTATGTATGTATGTATGTATGTATGTATGTATATATATATATATATATATATATATATATACATACATACATACATACATACATACATACATACATACATACATACATACATACATACATACATGCATGCATGCATGCATGCATGCATGCATGCATGCATGCATGCATGTATGTATGTATGTATGTATGTATGTATGTATGTATGTATGTATGTATGCATGCATGCATGCATGCATGCATGTATGTATGTGCGCGTGCATATGTGTATAAACATGTGTGTGTGTGGTGTGCGTGTGTGCGTGTGTGTGTGTGTGTATTTGTGTGCGTGTATGTGAATGTATATTATGTTTGTGTGAGTCCGTATGTGTACATGTATGTATTTGTATATGTATATATATATATATATATATATATATATATATATATATATATATATATATATATATATATATATATATATATATATATATCGTGTGTGTATGTGTATATTTGTGTATTTGCATTTGGGTTTGTGTGTATTCGTATATGTGTGCATGCATGTATGTATGTGTGTATGTACGTATATGTGTATATGTGTATATGTGTAACGTGGTGTTCCACAATATAGCATGATAACCAGGCAACGCCCATGATACACCATATTATACCATGATCTTTATTATGTTCCGTGTAATATATCACGGTATTCTTGGTATATTTGATTAAGGGGACACATGTCCTGCCCAGACGGTTGTTCTGAAGGGACCCGTAGGAGAGTTTGGCCTATGGGAAACGCGAAATACAGACGACCAGAAATGCCGGTGGTTGATTACAGTAGCAAGTGGCAAGGTAGGATTTTATAGCAATTTGAAATAACGTATTTGTCACTAGTTGTTGTAGGAATCACAAATTCCAGTGTTAACCTATCACAGGTATCGTATCTAAATAAAAAAAATAAGGCATACTTTAATACATCCTCGGAAGAAACATTCTTGAATAGGTTGACCATGTTATTAATATTGAAGCTTAGTTGGGTCGTCGTAATATAGAACATACTGGCACTTGACCAATATTATTGTATTACATGTTTTTTGTGTGATACTTAGTAAAGATTACATAAGGTACTGTCAGATAAAACATGTTTTATTAGCAACTCTGTTGGATTCGATATCTGTATTTATTACAATGAAGCATTATAATTTTCGTTTTTAACATTACTAATATTTATTGACGGGTCACGAGTTTAGTTGGAAACCATACGTCCATTAGTTCCATAATTATATTACCGTTTATTATATATATATATATATATATATATATATATATATATATATATATATAGATAGATAGATAGATAGATAGATAGATAGATAGATAGATAGATAGATAGATAGATATATAGATATATAGATAGATAGATAGATAGATAGATAGATAGATAGATAGATAGATAGATAGATAGATAGATAGATAGATAGATAGATAGATAGATAGATAGATAGATAGATAGATAGATAGATAGATAGATAGATAGATAGATAGATAGATAGATAGATAGATAGATAGATAGATAGATAGATAGATAGATAGATAGATAGATAGATAGATAGATAGATAGATAGATAGATAGATAGACAGATAGATAGATAGATAGATAGATACATAGATAGATAGATAGATAGATATATATATAGATAGATAGATATATAGATAGATAGATAGATAGATAGATATATATATATATATATATATATATATATATATATATATATATATATATATATAGATAGATAGATAGATAGATAGATAGATAGATAGATAGATAGATAGATAGATAGATAGATAGATAGATAGATAGATAGATAGATAGATAGATAGATAGATAGATAGATAGATAGATAGATAGATAGATAGACAGACAGACAGACAGACAGACAGATTGATATATACGTTGCGTCCTAACTACGAAACGTGTTGAAATCTCTGGGATGATACATTTGACCTTCGTAGGCTAAATATTCAAAGTGAAGATGTTTTGGTAAACCGGTGACGTTTCGATGTCTTGGTGTGTTTACAGAATGTACACTTGCACTTCATTGTCTTTGGCCTGCGTCGACCTTCGAAGCGTCGATGTATTGATAGAGTAAAGGTCTACGACGGAAACAGTACCACCGCTTCACGGTTGCGCTCGCTCTATGGCACCAAGTTACCCAACGGTATCACGTCCAGTGGAAACACCATGTTTGTATACTTCCGGTCAAAATCGGTAGCCGCAAACATGTTTCGCATCAAATACGTCGAAACTGAAGGTAATGTATCACTACTTCTTTGGTCTGGTTTACAATGTAATCTTATTAACCGTAAACACCAGCCTATGCGTGCATAGTGGGGAACAATGCATTATGGGAGGACAGCCGAATGCGTGTAATGTCGATTTATTTCAAACTTTATGAATTCATTGTCAAACGTCTTAGAACTGGTTTCCACGAATGTCTTATAACTATTTGTGTGCATGCGTGAACAAAACTGCAGTCAGTTGTCTATTTGCAGACCAAAATGATCGAATGTGTAAGAAATTAAATACCGTTCCACAGGTAGGAAGTTGTTTTTCATGTACTTCATCTGAAACCATTAATCTTTTCTGTTTAGCATTTTGTTTGCGAATGCCAAAATATAGACAGTACTTCGATTATGTCAGGCAAAGTGATAAACGAATTTGCACTGAAAAAACGAACTCGGCAAATTGACTACTGAAGGCGATCTGTAGGTGGGCGCCCAGTCGAAAACCACCGCCGCATAATTACACAGAAAAATTAAAACGCGTTATTATAATTATTTGTTGCTTCGTGTTGAACCTGTCCTTGAGATACATACATAACAACACGGATATCAGTTAGGTAGCATCGTAATGATGTGGCTAAATATCGGTTATGACATACTTGGATCGTGTGTTAAAATACCTTTCACTAGTTTCCTCCATCTTTCATTGTTCACATTTAAGTGCATTCATCAACCACCAGTACATCAGTCCGCTACTAGGGACGCTTCGCGCGCGATGTATTAAACAGCCCATGAAGTATGGGACTATAAAGATATATCAGAAAGACACCTAGTCATGCCAGGGTAATAAATGACCGCTGTCATCATACTATTACGAACCATACGAAATAGTTTGAATGACATGTTTTATTGCATATTTACTAAAGAGTTGGGACGAATATAGCAAGATATAAATTTAGCCATACTAAGATGTTATTATAATATATTACTATGCATTGTGGGGATAAAAGCAACATTCACAACACGGTGAAGGTGTGTTTACCATAATCTCAACATCTGCACAAACAGTTGCAATATACACAATTATACTGGCTACAGCGTTACGGGTGTGTCTTAGTCAGTGTTTTGGAGGCAAACCACGCACTAACCACTTCGTAGAGTGAGAACTCGTCTTGCAAAGAATATCGAAGCTGGCATCCACAGTTAAATAATGCAAAAAGCATGTGCGTGCGCATGTGCGTAAACGTATGCGCCTGCGCGTGCAATTCTGATAAGCATTGCATCACTCTTTGAATGATGCACACATCGGACGTTCTTCAATAAGTATTACTAATATCTTAATGTTACAACCTTTATCATTGTGCAGACACAGTTTATTTTATGAATTTATATGTGGATTTCTTAAACGTGATTACAAAACACACCAAATCTCAACACTAGCAAGTAGTTATCAACTGTCTAAACATGTCCAGGTTTGGTAGACTACGGAGCCAATGCGTGTCATGGCCACAAGGCTGTCCTCACAGGACCGGTTGGAGAGTTTGGCCAGTTGCACACGCGAAAAGGTCACACACGCAAGTGCCGATGGATGATTCAAGTAGGAATTGGCAAGGTAGGGATTGACAGCAATTTACCAATACATGTTTGTCATCGTTTCTAGAAGGTATCTCACAATTTATAGTTAGACCTTTGTCATGTATATGCTCTAAACATATATGAGACACACGAGTGTATGCGAACTGGATCTGTTGACCAATATATCAATGTTGAAGCTAATTCGGGCTGTCGCTATCATACCAGTATGTCTATGTCAAGGCTTTCGCACACCTAGCTAATCTTTCAAACAATCTGCGGTCCAGATGTGGAATTGCCTTCCGGACAGCGTAGTTGGTGAGATCAATGAAAATATATTAAGCAACACGTATGCACAGTTCCTGTCCAAGTGTATACAGTGTCCTCTCAGACATAAACATATGATACATGTCGAAATGTTCTCTCGTACTAAATACAAAAAAGCAAGTGATGATGTTTTGGTAAATATGTAACGTTTACATGTATTCGTTTGTTCACAGCATGTGCGGTTGCATTTCATCAGCATTGGCCTTCAGAGTCTTTCGTGGGGTCGTTGTCATGATCTAAACATCTATGATGGCAAGAGTAATGCAGCTCCACTGAAGCGGTCTTTCTGTGGCAGCACGTTACCCAACGACATGACATCCACTGGAAACACTGTGTTTGTATACTTCCGATCTGACGGCTCTGAATCTCTGCACTTCCGTATCAAATATTTTGAAACTGAAGGTAAGGTAGCATTATATATTTGATCAGGTGTGCCATGCAATAGTAATCATCGCAAACACAATCTACAATAGTCTAGTATGTGGCACAATGTATTGAGGGTGGACTGCCGTAGGCAAGGACTGTTAATTTATTGCGATTACAGGCGTGTGTTAAATTATGTTCACTTGTCTTTCCCATTCTTCTTTGAAACCATTGCAAGCTTACTAAATTAATAACATCTACAAAGGCAAAATAAATGTGCCATGAATAACGTATTTCTAGAATTTCCATTAAATTAGGCCAACCGGTAAACGAATATGTAAAGAAGCAGGGAACTTGACAAATGAACCACTTAAGGCAATTAGTAAGTTTTTGTCACACAGACAAACAACGCCGAAAATTATCCCGTGAACATAAAAGGCATATTTGATACACTTCATCTTAGCACTGTCATTGCATCGTTTACGTTGATATTCAATTCCCCCCCCAAATGTTCACAGGCTTCCCTGCTTAAGCATAGTAAATGTTTAATGTCGAAACAAGAGACAAAGTGAACAGGTGAAATCTTCCTAGCATAGAGGTAAGATGGCTGTTTGAAAGTTATGTTAATTACGACATAGGGGAGGATGGGGTAAGTTAATATGTGGAGTTGATCGATCCACCCCTTCCAAATGCTTGATGTGTAGTTTTAGCTTAAATGTTTGGCCACCTATTGATGCATAACAATATAATTGTATTGATGCAAGGGGCCAATAGTGTTAGATAAGCTAAAGCATGGTCTGAATAAAAGATCGTTTGTGGACGTAAACGTGGACATTGTTGGAACAAGAATGTTAATTTATGTTATGCTTATAATACATATTCAAATTATTCTGCAGATAATACGAAACAGTTGGCAAAGTAGGCTTCAGTCATAGTTAGTTCATTTTACCTATCACGCGTCAGTAGGTTAATCATGTTAATGCATTTTAGTAGTTCTTTGCTGGGCAGGTTGAGCCAGTCAAATTGGGGTTATGTGAGCCATGAATCAACTTAGCCATGTCATTTATTATTTGAGACAACACATAGTGGTGTTTCAAATATACATTTTCATGAATTATAGCTTGTTCGATTTGTTTAAGATCAGTGCTAGTTAATATACCATATCATATAAATCCCAATAATATAAATTCTAATTCCGTTGTATGCAGTAGACAAGTCGTATCGACAAAAAATTCAATAATATATCCTTATTTCCTACCTCTAATATATCTAAACGTAGAACTTTGTATAAAAACGTTACTCTCAATGTAAGTCTTACATATTTATTCCTACGAAATCAAATGTTTTTGTTGGTTTACAGATTACCGGGGAAACTTTCCTATGTAGTTGCCAACTCGAGGTTAAACGTAACATAGGCAAGTGGCATGTACAATACAACATGCAGTGTATTTAGACTTCAAAATATGGATTATAGGCATGCAATGAGCTATAATAGTGTAAAATGTACAGTAGCTACAATGTGTCAATGATGTTTAATATTTTTCTTTTCTGACGTGACTAATTGGCGTTTGTCAAATAGGTAAGCCAGAAGAACTATAGACCATGTTATTAAACATCGATATGAATTGATTTTGTTAAATATTTGATGAGGCAAATGGTTTTCTAAGGAAAAGTGGTGTGTGTGTGCGTGCGTGCGTGCGTGCGTGCGTGCGTGCGTGCGTGCGCGTGTGTGTGTTTGTGTATTCGCATACGTACGTTGTTGACATGAAATCAACATCAATACAAATCAAAAGGCCTAAAATGACATTTATTAATTACTATATTTCATAATTCATTAAATATTTATTAACACAACCCATACATTTTACAACATATTATAATTTTATTCGTGGCAATATTCGTTATAAACTTATCATATGTGTTTGCTGACGTGTTTTGAATACGCATTTAATAAAATATTAATAACTTGGCTGAATATACGTGTAGCGAGCCGTGTCAAACTACCGACGTCGCGCTGAGGTCTAAGCGTCCAGGGAACATCTGTCAGTTGGGAACATATTTCAGTTGTTTGTCGCCACTGCCTGGTGATCTTGGATTCGTGATTGTTTTGAAAAATATCTGAATTCTAATTTATTTTTACTTTTATACATATAGTTACAAGTTCTGTATTACACATGTGTGTAAGATCAATTCCACGTGGCTAGGAAAAGTATTTGTTCTGTAATCGTGGAAGTTTGTTTCACTAAAACAAATTCTAGAAATGTTATGCACGCCACTTGTTTTAAAAATAATTAAAGTACTGTTAAACTTGATGTTACTAATACGTCCTAACATAAGTCACATACATATGAATTTAGTAAACATAATCGACATATAATTTACATATCAAATGCATTATTGTTCAACTTTTCAAACGGTTTCAGATGTCGTAGACTTCGAAGATGACGCATGTCTTGGAAAGACGGTTGTACTCAAGGGACCCAGCGGAGAATTTGGCCCATTGAAAGTCCGAAATTCACTTGAACAGAAATGCCGGTGGATGATTCAAGTAGGAATAGGGAAGGTAGGATTGGAAGCAAAAAGAGTAGAATAGTGAAACCAAACGTTCAGTTGGTGATTTATAACCAGTGCGACTCCCAACATACTTGGACAAATACAAGACATGTAATTTACCAGACCAAAACGAGCGCCCTTCATAGACATCATGTTGCCAAGGGAATATGCTGAAGCGTGTGATGGAAAACATTGGAGTCATTGTGTTACTGTTCGGCGTAACTTGAATACCATCTAACACGGGCATTGCTTCTACGCGCTGTATGAATTCCATAACAAAGTTGCCTCTTCGCCACGCAGATCTGGGAATATAAATACGGAATTCCCACTGGCATTAACGACAGGCGCATGGGTCAGCACATGATGCCTCGTGTTTCTGTCTATAACAATCAGATGCTGCGTTAACCTGATCAGCCATTGCTGACGTTTATGATAAATTTGCCCTAACGTTTCATGACGGATTGTCCAGACCTTTCCTTACTTTTTTGCGTGTTCTAGCAAATATGCGATCTCATCGTTTAGTTTGGTTCGCATGAAACTCTTGATAAAACCGAGTCGATAATTGGGAATACTAGATTTGATGGTATTTATCTACTGAGATTCAGGGAGTGTATCGGTGGACCATGCACTGAAGTGTTTTTTATTGATGAAACATAATACATCAGAAAAATAATTACATTCCAAGTTAATATGTTTTGGAAACTCCGTGATGTGTCGATGTATTAATCTGCTTACAGCACGTGCGGTTGCACTTCAGCAGCTTTGAACTAGGTCCGCCTTGGACGGAGAAAGTAAACATCTACGATGGCAATGGCACCGCTGCTCCACGGACACGCTCATTTACCAGCGACCGTTTGCCGAGTGACATCACGTCCAGTGGGAACACTCTGTTTGTGTACTTCCTGTCTAGTGACGACGGCCAGTTTCGCGTCAAATACTTTGAAACTGGAGGTATGGCAGCACGATTTATTTAGCATTGTTTACGTTAATGATTACTACATATAACGACACGTGATCTGTGTGGAGCAATGTATAAGAATTGGCTACCGGAAGCGCGCAGTGTTTGTTGCGACCCTTGTAAACGCATTCACACATGTCTTCGAAGTGAAGAATGTGTCTTCTTCTTATCTTGCATGCATATATGCTTACATACATACATACATACAAACATGCATACATATATACATATGCATATATGCAAATATGCATGGGGGCCTACATGCATACATACATGCGTATGTATGTATGTATGTATGTATGTATACATGCATATTCATATGCACACATGCATACATGGATACATATTTATATTCATACATATGCATACATGCCTGCCTGCATGCATGCATATAAAACAAGTATGCAAGTATACATATATGTATATATGCATACTTGCATGCACATATGCTTATATGCATGTGCATACTTACATTTATACGTATATGTATACGCACATGCCTACATGCATACGCATACTTGCATGCATACATGCATATATCCACAGACATACGCATGCATGCATATGCATATGTATACATGCATGCATGCATATGCACATATAGGTATATACATACATATATATATATATATATATATATAAACATACATATAAACATACACATACATAGTACATACATACATACATACATATATACATGCATACATACATACATACATACATACATACATACATACATACATACATACATACATACATACATACATACATACATACATACATACATACATACATACATACAAACATACAAACATACATACATACATACATACATACATACATACATACATACATACATACATACATACATACATACATACATACATACATACATACATACATACATACATCATACATACATACATACATACATACATACATACATACATACATACATACATACATACATACATACATACATACATACATACATACATACATACATACATACATACATACATACATACATACATACATACATACATACATACATACATACATACATACATACATACATACATACATACATTCGGATCAAATATTTCGCATCTGCAGGTCAGACAACTGTGATTCTTCTAGTGCAGTATTATGTGTTATCACTGCGTGTTCGTGTGTGTATGTGTGTGTATGAGTGTGCGGATTTGTATGTACGTGTGCGTGATGTGTGCGTGCGTGTGTGTGTGTGTGCGTGCGTGCGCGCTTGCGTGCGTGCATGCGTGTGCGACTAACATTATGAAATAATATCTCTAAAAGCTAAGCCATTCGACAATATTATAACATGATCGTTTATGATATCATTGCTTAACTCATTAACTAGGCAAAATTAAGCAGTATTTGGTTATATTTGGTCATTGCGTTGAATGTGTGTTTTAATGTTTCCAGACAACGACGAAGTTTGATGCATGGAATTGTCGCTGTAATGTCATTGCAACTTACTGTACGATCCTATATCTTGTTGCAATTTGTGTACCCAAAGACATGTAAAGGCAGTAAGTGTCGTTGCTTTTTTATAAACGACACACGAAGTAATATATATATATATATATATATATATATATATATATATATATATATATATATATATATATATATATACATATATATATATATATATATTTACTTCGTGTTATAATAGTTTCTTGTATACATGTTATATTAGCCTCGATATATGAGTAAAGTAACAACGTGTATAAATAGTGGTGCAGTTTCTTCATAATATATATATATATACATATATATATATATATATATATATATATATATATATATATATAAGTGTTACCTACGTGGCGTGTATGTTGTTATCGTAGGTATAAGTAATGGGTTTTGGTGGGGCGCTGACACAACTGCCTACTCACTGACATTGTTGCATAATGCAGTTATCACCAGTAAAATAATCAAGCCGTATATATGTTATTGATAATTCGTGTATTTTATGTTATATTAATCGGATACTAACAAGTACTGTGTTTTGCTGATAAACTAATAATTGCATACCCATAAAAACTTCACATTGATTAGAATATAATTTAGTGCTACTCACGTAATATTCATATTAACGTAATATCGCTACATACTAGATATTCCTTAAATGTATCCCATTATTAGTATTATTAATAATAATTTAGATGAATGCTTGATCTTCGACTTAAGTTTACTATTTATTTTATATATATATATATATATATATATATATATATATATATATATATATATATATATATATATATATATATATTATACAAATAAATCCAGGTTTATCATGCCCTGTTCTTATGTTGCATTACAAGAACCTACTAAATAGTAAACATGTGTAATTAAAGATGCGTTGGATGAGAAGAAAAACGACAGAGGGAAGTGAAAGCAACATGCTGACATTAATGTAAACGCTTGGTGCGGATCGAGTTTGGGGAACATGATAGTGCCACGTCGGCACCCCGGTTGTTTAGTGTAAACACCAGGTTCATAACATTGGTTAATGTGTATGTTTCGTGACTCGGAAATACGTCGGTCCCATCTAAATTTGGAATGTAATCGGACCCGTTAGAACGGCAGGCACACAGACACTGACCACTCTTTGTACCTGCATAGAAAGGTCGATATGTCGATAATATTATACTGAAAAGGATGTCTGGTTGAGAAAGACCTTGTAAACTTGCAACCAAAGCACACACAGACTCGTCAGTTAACTGAAACTTGCTTAGCGCTGAAAACAAATTGAAAGTGTAACTTGGTTGCCACAAAGCTACTGTTGTCACTGTTGCCACAAAGCTATTGTTGTCACTGTTGCCACAAAGCTATTGTTGTCACTGTTGCCACAAAGCTATTGTTGTCACTGTTGCCACAAAGCTATTGTTGTCACTGTTGCGCCCACAGAATGTTGACATTGTATGAAGGTTCTTAAAAGGGTAAACAGTTTTCTAGACAGCTCTGTGGGGACCGACGGGTTTCGCATAATTTCAGTAAAAGAACCATGCCGTATACTGCCGTTCCGAGCAAGACATTACATTATGTTTAAATGTTGACTTTCGTTTGTTCTACGTTAAATGACACCACTGTCAGCTTTCACTCGCCTTATATTTTATTTGTATTAAGCATATGTTATTTGAATGTATACACTTATTTTCCAAAAGAGCTGCACAGCATCATTGTCTGTGCGAGATTATTGCTGACTTGTCAAGATATTATCAGTGTGTTCATTTGTGACGATTAAACCTCTAAAAAGAAACGAACCTGGAGGACGTATCTGGTCTATGTCATTCCAATAGGGGAAGAAGGGACAAGTTCCACTCACTCAAATAATAATAAAATATCTTACGTTGGCACATATGATTATTGCGAACTTGAAATAAATTACCGAAATAATTTAACTACTCTAGTGCACGGAGGCAGACGCAGATTGGAGAAATAAAAGAACGCATAACAAGTTCAATACGAACAACAACGTTGTATATCACAGTCGCCGTAACCGTTACGTGTTGAATGGATACAATCCTGCTACGTGTTCAAAACAAATTCCACACCAGCCTTACATCAATTAAAGGTACTACCGCAGTAATAAGGTTTCTTATATTACTGGAGCATGCAACTACAACATCACCGTCCAACTATATGGACCTTGTGGTAACTCGAATATTTTCCAGTCAATATGGATCCATAGTTATTTACTAGAGAACATAAGCTCAGGTTTATGGTATGTATTACTAGTCTAGTGAATACATGCAGGGGTGAAGAGTATACATATACTATATCGTGGAAGACACTCACACGTCGGTGGTTGTACCTGCTGGTACTGGAACTCTGCCTACTACGCCAAGTGGACGTCGTTTGGCTGCAAAAGCAAAGGGAACAGAGGATGCGGCGCTGCCGTCTACAACTTTCAACAAGGGCGATGGCGCTGGTGCGAGGTGACATGTGATCGCGGGGGCAAATGCAAATGTTGTGAAAACACATCGAACAGGCGAGTCAAATGTAAACACCGCACATAGTTGCTATCGCTAGGTGATGCGTATGGTTCGTCATGTGCCCGTGGAAGGTCGCCACTGCCCAAGACGCAGACTGCAATGCTTGCCAGTCTGGTTATCCTTAATATTGTTGTTGGCAAGAGCAAAGAAATCTACTTTACCAAATATTTGGACGAAGTCTTCCATAAAATGTATGTTTATTCAAATCTGTATAAAATAAACTGTTTGGAAAGTTCGTTTGAATTAAGTATTTACAAATTTGAATAGATAAATTGCAATGCGACGAAGTTGAAGACACAGTATGTGTGACTGCCACTAACATAAACAGCCACGTTATGAATTTAATATCTAGTCAGTGCAGAACTTTGTTCTGTAACTATCCAACAAATGTTCCATGATATATTATCAAGTGCTATGTTGTTACGGCAACCTTATTATCTTAAAACACAACTACTTGTTTAGCAAAGGCTGTTCACGATGACATCGAGGGCTAAACTGCAGCTATTGTTTCGCTGCTGGACACTTTGAAACTTATATATATATATATATATATATATATATATATATATATATATATATATATATATATATATATATATATATATATTATATATATATATATATATATATATATATATATATATATAT
>CBDHHR010001019.1:0-10490 GCA_965263245.1 Metamycoplasmataceae bacterium
TGCACATTCGATTCAGATAAATGCTGGAGATTAGAGTGTCTAACCAGCTTTCATTTTTAATAATACGTGCTTCGTGCGCCAAGATATCGTGGCACTAGTCACGACCCACGGGTGTGGGATGTAATTCGAAGCTAAATATAGATGTATGGTTCGTATGGGTTTGCTTGGTTATTCAGTAGTCGATAGATCGCTTTGAAGTGATCCATGGGAATCTAAGCAGGACAATGTATCCGGTATATGGGAGTATCGTGTTCGAAATTAATCGGCCGATTCCAGAATCATTTGTTGGCGACCGTTGAAGGTACTGACACGGAAAGTGGCGCTACTGATTGTGGACGTCACGGTTATTGAAGGTAGCAGACTGATTGATCGATGGTGGTTCGTGATCTATCAGCGCGAGCCCACTCGCCGTGGGTTACCGTATCAAGACTCTGATTCCATTTCGAGCAACTCTAGAAATCGATAGGATGACGGACGGTTGATCCGGTTAGGCAAAGCGGGCAGACGTGTTGTGTTGTTTATTCAACAGTGTTTGCGTTCGACGCGACGTATATATCAAACAGTTTGTCTCAAGGGAAGACTGCCACAGCAGAAGTATTATTATTAATGTACGGTGTGTGTGTGTGTGTGTGTGTGTGTGTGTGTGTGTGTGTGTGTGTGTGTGTGTGTGTGTGTGTGTGTGTGTGTGTGTGTGTGTGTGTGTGTGTGTGTGTGTGTGTGTGTGTGTGTGTGTGTGTGTGTGTGTGTGTGTGTGTGTGTGTGTGTGTGTGTGTGTGTGTGTGTGTGTGTGTGTGTGTGTGTGTGTGTGTGTGTGTGTGTGTTATGCATACGTATTTCTCATAATCGTATACCACATCGCATGAACCTAGTGCGAGGATAATATTATAGTGTTTTATATATTAATCTACTTTATTACTGCACTTCGGAATGGTAGAATGAAAGTTTTCGAAGGTACATAACTTAACACTTTGCAGTAGTATAAAAGCGAGTGTTATGGTGTCACAACGACTAGGATGACAGCGGAGTGCAAGACAAAAGACACAACACTGGCACAGGACGATACCAGTATCAAGTGCAGCGTTGGCGCGAGGTCAAAACAAACACATCACGTCGGGAAAACAACGACATATTCAGTGCGAACACTTCTAGCAAACTACTGTGACGGGAACTAACCCTACGTGCTTGTGTTTCGAAATGATGTGCATCACTTCACACGACTGTTCAAAGGAAACACGTGACTAGAAAAAGCGCGCGCACACACCCAGTGACACCGTTAGCCCCGCCCCTTGACCTTGACCCACCTGTCGTCGTCAGTCCGTCCATCCGTCCGTCGGCCCGTCCCGCCGTCGAGCCACGCGTCCGCTCTCCCGTCGACCCATCCGTCCCGTCTATCGTTCAGACCTTCCCAGTAATGCTGTCGGCCTGCGTGCCCGCCACCTGGGGGCGAGTCCTGAAACTGGACGAGTTTTCACAATTCTGAATGTTCACGAGGCACCGATGCACAACGCTTCTCGCCCAGTCACGTGTTCTAGCGGCGATCGCAGCGTCACAGTGTTGCCAGGCAACGCTCGCTGAATCGTGCGTACTAGCAACAATTGCAGTGTCACTGTGTTGCCTGGCAACGGACATGGAGATTACTGTGTGCACATAATGTTTGATAGGATTGGTGGTATGGTAGGTTTTTTATATAGTGGGGGTAATACCTTAACCCATTACCATGACGCCGCAGTCTACGAGAGAGCAAAACAAAATGTCACACAACAGTCAACATGATATTTCTGTCTACAAGGTGTACGTACTGGCAGAGAACAAGGATTATCTGCGACTAACATTATTGGCATATTGCTGTCAATCTAAGGTTAGTGGAGTTTTTTGACGAGTTTGTTATTTTATAAACGGTATGCAAGATTACTGGCAAAAATATTATTATTTCCTTATAATACAGACGTAAGCAGGCGATACATATCCACCCGCTTTTAATTCGTCATTTAGAAAGAACACCGATTAAATTTGTTCGATACAATGTATTTTTAAAATGTCTCTGTAATTATTTCCGTCCAACGCATTTATACACTTTCATGAACGTGGATACAAAGTGCGACCTATTTCTCTCCTCTTTGGCATTCGTTCCGATGGTCTCATGGAAACGCCAGTTTGTCTAATAAGGTCATCAATCGTGTTTTGAATACACAGAGTGCACGTGATTCCAGGCAGCAGACGACACATTCGGGAGTGTCTGTCCAATTACGCGCATACTGGTAAACACCGATGTAATAGCCGTGCCCATCCCCGAAAACACGAAATAATTTAGTTGGCGCGAAATAATTCGTTTTCTGTAAACTTTCAATCCACGCCGTGCATTTACTAGGATGATTTGATTCCGATTGATTTCCCAACAAGGGCGTAGTGCGATAAGAATATGGATGGAATCAGATATTCATACATCTGATGTCATTTTGATGGCGTGAGTAAAACAGTAAATTGCAGTAATAAATATCGGTAATTTATTACTAGTCAACAGGGTTTTATCGTTGACGCTGGACCACCATAAAACCAGGGAAGCGTGTGATTACAGCAAAGAGAGATATCACGACAAACTAATAGAAGGCCTTGCACTAAGCTAGTATTTATGGTCTCTAAACTGAAGCAAAACAAAAACCAACCTGATGAATACATTTTTAATTCATATACTGTGTAATCTGCGACCCAGCTTTAAAATTCCTTCACGAACGTAGTGGAACTATGTACAGTTAATCAAACCGACGACGTAAATTTATATGCTCGAATTCAGATAGAACTAATGTTACTTGGTTTATGTCGTGCTTGTCATACATTGCATAATTTCATGTAGCATTGGGCCAGTATGTTAGTAATACATACTTTATGAAGTAGTGTTTTTAATAACAAAGACATAACTGAACTGTAGTAGTGAAACGTATTAAATGTGATATTATTTTGTTGATTGGAAACAAGCAAGATAAGCACATCATACATACGACTTTCTTTTGAATATAGTATAACAGTTGCAGTAACGATGCAGGTCGGACAGGTACAACAGTGAGACACGTATGAAAATGACACACACACACGCGCACGCGCACGCACACACGCGCACACGCGCACACGCGCACACGCGCACACGCACGCACGCACGCACACGCGCACACGCGCACACGCACACACGCACACACGCACACACGCACGCACACACGCGCACACACACACACACACACACACACACACACACACACACACACACACACACACACACACACACACACACACACACACACACGCACGCACGCACGCACATACACACATACACACAATGAAAAAGACGTACCACGCTATAGACAACCTATAACCCACATGTACGAAAACCAAATACGGATCATAACAACGACATACACGTACGAGAAGAGACACACACGTACGACAGCAGTCAACACACTACGGAAACACAAACACGGCGAACGGCGACGAACAATAAGAAACCACGAACGAGAACAGTCGGTGCAGCACCAGACGTGTGTGCTATTACCGACACACACGATGTATAAACACACACGATAACAACCACGTACGACAACGTGCAAACAAGTATATAGATAATAGCAGAACAGACACGTACGATAATATAAACGTACGAGAACGCGTACGAGGACAGACACGATAATATTTACATACGAAAACGGACACTTATGAGACACATATCAGAACAGACACGTACGGAAACAAAGACATACGAGAATGGACATACGAGAGGGCGCACACGTACTAGAGCGGACACGTACGAGAGGGGGACACATACGAAAATGGACACGCACAAAAGTGGACACATACGAGAGGGCGGACACGTACGAGAGCGGACACGTACGAGAGTGGACACGTACGAGAGCGGACACGTACGAGAGCGGACACGTACAAGAGGACGGACACGTACGAGAGGCCACACACTAGAGCAGACACGTACCAGAGCGGAAACGTACGAGAAGATGGACACGTACGAGAAGACGGACACGTACGAGAGACACGTATAGGAGGGCGGACACGTACGAGAGCGGACACGTACCGGGGTGATGGACACGTTGAGCGGCAGATCATTGACACCGACGGCCGGCGTCTGTTTCTCCGGCTTGCCCTTAATTGACAGTCGTGCCTTCGACCGTACGGCGTTGACGAACGACGTCTGAAAAAGGGTCAACTGAACTCAGTCCCGAATGTACCTGCTACTTCCGGCTTGGCTGACAGGTGTCCCGCATTCGGGCTGAATCCCCCATTAGATTTGCCTATTTTTCAACCAATTTGCTGTCAGGTCGTTTGTGTTATTTACTGTAATGGGTAACGTGAACATAAATAGTTAGTTATTGATTGTCTCTGGGTATATTATTAGTATTTATTATTATAATAATATAAAATAAATTGTATGATATATATATATATATATATATATATATATATATATATATATATATATATATATATGTATATATATAAATGTATATATATATATATATAAATGTATGTATGTATGTATATATATATATATATATATATATATATATATATATATATATATATATATATATATATATATATGTATTGCTTTGGTTTTTGATAATTCCGATGGTATTCATCATGCCGAAGGCGCGTTTGATTTGTTCGTTAAGCTGCACCGGTTGCAAAGATTAAGATAAATCGGAAAGTCTCAACAATTACGTTGACAGCCTATCAGTAAACTCCTATAAATATAGGCGTGAATCTAAATTGGTGACATGAGATTAGGCTGTGTTATTTATTACATGCACCATGTGTCGCAAATAAGGAAACATCACAGAAAGTATAGTGATAGCCATCTTGAAATCAGTTCTTGACCTGATTTAAACGCCTAGAAAACACGGACTTGGCTGCCAACAAATGAAAACACAGACACAGCAGTGTACCCAACGTCTAGCTATGGATGGTTTGAAACAACTGCGGTTGGATAAGTAATCGTTTAACGGTTTGTATGGCAAACAATATTTTCTTTTAGCAAAACTCATCTATAATTCTCCATAAATGACCCTACGCATTTCAGTTATTTCATGTATGTGTTTTTATTTGTTTCTTATTGAACTCTGTCACCCAATTAAATACATCTAAATGTATACATAAACACATTAATGGCATCTATTGCTATTATGTTATCCAACAGTTTCACTCACAATATACCAATTATTGTGTAATTTTTTATTTAATTATAGCGTACTTAATATATTTTAATTGCACAGGAAAATATGCTAAAGCACTGAAGTGAAGTGCTGCCATCTATTGGGCATCTGTCGAATCTCGTTAGCGTCTATGATGGTATAAATTGAAAACATTTCTCCTCGAAAAAACACTTCTGTAACGTGTTGAGCTACATTCAAGGGTTCAAGTTGAGATCAAGAACATTTGATCCACTCTCATTCAAAATAGGTAAAGTAAAAGTGAGTTATAAAAACAAATTCAATACTGCGTTTGAGATAAGCATATAAGGGTCATTCTAAAAACAACAATTCAGACATCTACTAAAACTTATTATTGTGTACCCACCTATTGGAAATATATATGTTCAGTATTTTGGCCTCAGCTGTCACTGTAGATTCTTATCGGGCGTAACAAATAAATGTATTTAAATGCTCCCAATTGTACGGAACGTGTTTTATATAAATGACAACAATTCAGACATATAGTAAGTATTATGATTTAATTGTATATACATTAGTACGTAATTATGTTAATTAATTTGTCCTCGGTTGTCATTACAGCTTGGTATCGGGCGTAACCCTTTAAACAATGGCCATTTTAAAAATAGCACATAATTAAGCTTTACAGACATTATAATAATGTATGTTATGAAAGAATATTTCTTTAAATAAATTTAATATATACGGCTTCCAGAGCGATATTAATGATTAAAAATAGTTCATTTAGAATACTGTCACATGGGCAATGGACCTTGATATCGGGCGTAACAACAAAAATAGGCCTATTAGCAAATCACGATTTGTTGGTATAATTAATCATGCAAGCGGACTGTGTTATAATGTGCTCCTTTATTATACAGTTTATCTTAGATTAGTACCGCAAAAATGTAAAACTTCCAATATTTTGTATTTTAAACAGGCTTTATAAGTAAAAACAAACCAAAACTGGAAAGATGCAATACGAAATGTATACATTGCCTGGAGGGTCTCGTCAAAACGAATCCAACAATGTGTGTAATTTACATGTGACATAACAAATAAGGAAGCTATACTGCATGTAAAATAAAAAATCGAAGTGTCAGAATTTTTTGGAGAATGGACCATAAGTGTTACAACATCGCCCCTGGTTTGAGACGATGGCGGTGAACAGCTAACTCTAGGTGTTGTATGCCTACACATGTGGCGCCATCTGGTGGATTCCACCAACGTGGCATTATTAGTTTAATGTTATAATTATGTGCACTGCAACGACTGCTCTGATACAACTGTATCATCCGTCCGTGTTCATTATAATGTGCATTGTAACGACTGCTGTAACACATATGTATCATCCGTCCGTGTTCATTATAACGTGCATTGTAACGACTGCTCTGATACAACTGTATCATCCGTCCGTGTTCATTATAACGTGCATTGTAACGACTGCTCTGATACAACTGTATCATCCGTCCGTGTTCATTATAATCTGTTAGTGTGTAGACTTGCGATGGCGGAGCCAGCCAACGTTAGACCGTTACACAAACGTTCTAGTTCACCTATCCCTAAGGACGTCCAATCATTGTGAGAGGTAGGATATACATCCCCATAACGAAGCTATTAAAATCAACACACTTTACATATGGTGTGATGAAATAGTCATATGTTTACATGTATGGTTATACTGCACATGTTAACAGTTCTAATTTTAAAATATAACGTATTACACCCGCAACTAGTGGTCAAACCATTAAGCAAAATTCCGCAATATGCCTAATGCGGCGTCTTGTGCACACTTGACCTGCGTTCGCTGATGTTTGTTTTTGTTTCCTTGTAAAACTCAGCAACCATACTGATGTTAAACCAGTTGAAAATATTACTCAATTCCATCGTCAATTAAAAACATCCTCCACAGCTTTCTGGCGTCTTCACCTGTCTGTTGACAACTGGGACACTGCTTGTGGACTTTTAGATTGATCAATAATTATGTATTGATACGCCACACCGTATCGTGTCGTGTCGTGTCGTGTCGTGTCGTGTCGTGTCGTGTCGTGCCGTGCCGTGCCGTGCCGTGCCGTGCCGTGCCGTGCCGTACCGTACCGTACCGTACCGTACCGGATCGGATCGGATCGTACCGACACCGTCACCGTCACCGTCACCGTCACCGTCACCGTCACCGTCACCGTCACCGTCACCGTCACCGTCACCGTCACCGTCACCGTCACCGTCACCGTCACCGTCATCAACGTCGTCACTATGACAATTACCATGACCATGACCATGACCATGACCATGACCATCACCATCACCATCACCATCACCATCACCATCACCATCACCATCACCATCACCATCACCATCACCATCACCATCACCATCGCCAGGACAATCGCCACCGCCACCGCCACCGCCACCTCTACCACCGTCACCGCCACCGTCACCGTCGCCGTCGCCGTCGCCGCCGCCACCGCCACCCGCCACCCGCCACCACCACAGCCACCGCCACCGCCACCCGCCACCCGCCACCCGCCACCCGCCACCGCCACCACCACAGCCACCGCCACCGCCACCACCACCACCGCCACCACCACCACCACCACCAACACCACCACCACCAACACCACCATGGCGCCTACCTTGCGTCGCTCGGCCTCCATCTTGGCCTTGAAGAGGAACTCGAGGACGGCCATGATGAGCGCCAGCAGCAGCCCGCCCACCAGGATGTAGAAGATGCCAGCGACGTTCTGCAGCTTCAACGAGCTCGTCGTGTCTCCCTGCAGGCGGCGCCACCAGTACAGTCAGCGAATAGACGAATCGTGATACATGTATCGGGTCTTTGAATGTTTTTTTTTTATTTATCCTTGTCACAGATGCTGACAGTACTATTTGTTATATATATATATATATATATATATATATATATATATATATATATATATATATATATTTATATATGTGTATATATGTGTATATATATATACATATATATATATATATATATATATATATATATATATATATATATATGCACATATATATATATATATATATATATATATATATATATATATATATATATATATATATATATACATAAATACATACGATTAAAACAATATATATATATATATAGTTAGGTAAATGCAACCAGTATATCTAAAATACATAAATACATACGATTAAAACAATATGTATATATATATATATATATATATATATATATATATATATATATATATATACATTGTTTTAATCGTATGTATTTTAGATATACTGGTTGCATTTACCTAACTTAGCTTATCTCACAATGAGAGTGAATTAAGTCCATGAGTATCATCATCAAAATAAATAGCAAAAAATATTGGAGTGGAAAGGCATGAAACCATAAAATTCCAGAATTATAAGAACTGCAATGGAGTAAAGATGTGGCGTGAGAGGAGTGTGCATGCATGTGGATGCACGTATTAGTGCGAGTGTGTGCGTGCGTGCGTGCGTGCATGTGTGTATGTTTGTGCATATGTACTTGTGTGCTTAAAGCGTTTTGTTTGTGTGTTTGTGTGTTTGTGTGTTTGTGTGTTTGTGTGTTTGTGTGTTTGTGTGTTTGTGTGTTTATGTGTTTGTGTGTTTGTGTGTTTGTGTGTTTGTGTGTTTGTGTGTTTGTGTGTTTGTGTGTTTGTGTGTTTGTGTGTTTGTGTGTTTGTGTGCTTGTGTGTGCTTGTGTGTGCTTGTGTGTGCTTGTGTGTGCTTGTGTGTGCTTGTGTGTGCTTGTGTGTGCTTTTGTGTGCTTGTGTGTGCTTGTGTGTGCTTTTGTGTGCTTGTGTGTGCTTGTGTGTGCTTGTGTGTGCTTGTGTGTGCTTGTGTGTGCTTGTGTGTGCTTGTGTGTGCTTGTGTGGTGCTTGTGTGTGCTTGTGTGTGCTTGTGTGTGTGCTTGTGTGTGTGCTTGTGTGTGTGCTTGTGTGTGTGCTTGTGTGTGTGCTTGTGTGTGTGCTTGTGTGTGTGCTTGTGTGTGTGCTTGTGTGTGTGCTTGTGTGTGCTTGTGTGTGCTTGTGTGTGCTTGTGTGTGCTTGTGTGTGCTTGTGTGTTTGTGTGTTTGTGTGCGTGTATAAATGTAAGTATGTGTGTGCATATGCGCAGTTTTTTTGGGCGCGAGCGTTTGATTGTGCGCATATGTGTGCACGCGTCACGTGACGTAATCCTAGTGATCCTTGCCTTCTTCCCCGTCGTGTCCTTGCCGCACTCTCCCAGGTCGAACCACCATTTCTTCTCCAACTTGTGCAGCACTCCTTTTTCCCGCAGCATCAGCACAGCCAGGGTGACGCGGTCCCTGGCGACACGACACGTCACAGACAGTGGCACAAGTGTTACACGCACGCGAGTCTAGGCACTACGTGTCGTATAATTAATACAATAAAAATGTTCGTGCATGTTTCAGCAGACGCGGACATAGACAGACACATATGTACAGACATAAATATAGACACATACACAGACAGATACACATACACGTACACGTACACGTACACGTACACGTACACGTACACGTACACGTACACGTACATGTGCACGTGCACGCGCACGCGCACACACACACACACACACACACACACACACACAGAGACGCATATACGCATACGCATACGCATACACATACACTCACACACACTCACACTCATACACACACACGCACGCACGCACGCACACTCACACACACCCACACACACGCATACACAGACGCATATACGCATACACATACACATACACATACAGATACACATACACATACACTCACACACACACTCACACTCATACACACACACGCACGCACGCACGCACACTCACACACACACACACACACACACACACACACACACACACACACACGCACGCACGCACGCACGCACATTCACGTACACACACGTCCACACACCCCCACACAAACATATACACACATTCCTACCCCACACCACCCCCCACCCCCATATACACCTCCCACGCCGTGTCTCCCTCTCCTTACCTGAGGTCTGAGCCTAGCGGTGTTCCGATGCCGTAGCCCTTCGAGTCGAGGTTGTTGCCGACCTTCATCGTGTCGCATGGCTTGCGCTGGTTGATGTAGTCATTGTTGGTAGACTCGGTGAGGAAGGCGTAGCGACCTCGCTCGCTTCTCACCCGGCTCACTCCAGCCTCATTCGACCCGACAAACACACTCGGCTCAGCCGTGTCCATGAAGGCCCACATCCGCTCAAAGACCGCGATCGTCGACGACTGCAACGACATAGCTTTCATGTT
>CBDHHR010001020.1:0-13929 GCA_965263245.1 Metamycoplasmataceae bacterium
AATTCCAACATCGTTAACGTACCCAATCATAACCACAAATGTCCTCGAGGTATACTGGTTCTAGATACCAAACTAAAAAGCTTGACTTTCTCCTTAGTTTCGAAAACGCTGTCTTTGAACAACGAGCGTACGTGCGCGCAGAGAAGAAATGGTTCGTAAGTCCGTGCTGTAACTCGCCTCGTCTCAGTTATCCCATACCCGAGGTTGGTCGTTGGGCACCTCAGACGATGATCGCACAATCGATTTCCACCTCGTTTTTTTTATGCTTGCTTTAGTCCTGCAAGTGAGGCACACGACCACACGTTTGGGAAAATGTTGACAAAAGTTACGTTTTAATCCTTCATCCGTAGCCTTCCAACATTGCGTCTAACGTGGTGTCCAATTTAGTGTCCAATGAGGTGTCCAACATGGCGTCCAACATGGTGTCACTGTGGGGTGTCTAGTGGTATGTACAATGTGGTGTCCAACGTGGTTCCCAGTTCAACGTGGTGTTTAAAGTGGTGTCAGACATGGTGGCCAATGTTGTATCCCATGGAATATCCAACATGGCGTCGGACAATGGGAAATATAGTGATTTACAGTATGTATATGATGTCAAATATTTGATATCGGAAGGCATTCGATTGCCTATTCGTATTTAGATAAACTTCACTACACATTTGAGAAGGGCAAAACAAATTTGAAACCTTCATTTTGTATGATTAAAAAAACATAATAGACCATAATGTAATTGATTTATTGAAATCATTTATTGTGTAATTATTATATATATATATATATATATATATATATATATATATATATATATATATATATATATATATATATAAGCATACGGGCTAAGATGAGGTTGTATGAGAAAACAACTGTGTTAAAATTTCAGAGATAACCTTTGAGAGGAAAAGACCTATCAAGTTTATCGCATAGTGATAAATTTAAGAATGTATCCAGTTTGACAGTCACATGTGTTCAATAGTGAACCTAGAAATGTTCTACCCTATGAATGTTTTGGTTTATGTGGACTCATCAGGTCCTAGAACAGATTCAGCTTGGCTGCCCAAACGGTGACTTTGAGCAACTCTAAAATTTGCATAAATCCAAGATGGCCATTGGTTAGATCTTAACAAAAATACTTTAGAACCACGCTAAACACCTTGATCACTGCAGATTTCCCAGGAGAACGCATTGGGGGAAGTGTGCGCGATGTAGGCGATTCCGATGGAGACGGCAAAAACGTTTTTCATCGCATTGCATGGTCAGTCACCGGGGACATCCTTGGAGTCTGCCCGCTTCACACTCTTCATCAAGAAGAAGAAAAGTCCTAAAGTCAACGCTCAGCGTCCAACATCAACCAACCTCTTCCTACACATGCTGCGGGCTGATGTGTAAGTCATGCTGCAGAAAGCGGCAGACCAGCGAGCCCCACACGACGAGTCAGCCGATATCGCTCAGTTCGGTTAGGAGTTCTGCAATGGCGTCCCAGTTCCTGTTATTGCTCAGGCTGATCCACCATACTTGTGTGATGTGATTCACCGTACAGGGCAAGAAATGCAGCCCAGAAGTATGTGGCTACAACAAAGAATATCTTTCGTGCATATCATACAGCAACTGCTCTGACGATGACGGCTGCTGCAATCCATGCACCAACATAGAAAAGGCTTAGGCTGAAGATGAGGAGGGTATCGCGATGGAAAATGCTGAAGAGAATGATATGGAGGATGAGAGGATGAAGATGTGAACGAGCAGCGTGGAGTGCATGAGAAAGTCGATGATGGTTTTGTTGATCTTGATTATACTTGGATGCTGAGAAGGTAAATGATTATTATGAAGATTATTATTATTCATAGCTTATGTGTAAAGCTATCTTTTATCTGTTGTTATATATATATATATATATATATATATATATATATATATATATATATATATATATATATATATATAATTCCTTGCAACATAACTATACACATTCCACTTAAAGCGACATGGTCCGTTCGTGGCTTTTTTTTAATTGCAAAATCATGTTATACGATATAAATTATACCTATTATACCGTAAAGACAGTCAAAATATGTTTTCATGTAACATTTAGGGGTTACAAATAGACGCAGTAAGGGCGCTTAACCCTGTGTACACATCGACGAGGCGTTTTCGAAACCGTTGCAGGCGTGGCTAAAAGCCCAGAAGGAAATGCATGATCACGCGATGCAGTATCACGTGAACACAAGTTGACGCCACTAAAGCCACACCCAGCCAAGTGCACGGCTCCCAGTTGGTAAAGGTCAAAGGGTGGGTGTCACTCGCGGCGATTTGAGTGACAGCGTCGGGATTCTTATAAACATTCGACGTTTACCATTACGAAGTCAGTTCTGTTTCGATAAAACATTTATTGGCGGCCAGGACGCTACAATAGTTGTAACTTATACTGATTAACATGATTTTTCAATAAAAATAAAAGCCACGAACTGATCATGTCGCTTTAATACAAGAATTTCCCTCAGAGAGAAAAATCTGAATGCCAATATTAGTAATGACATGTGTCACTAAACACTATGTGTAACATGTGTGCGTATGTGTTTCAAATAATTTAAATTATGACTTAATACTCTTTCCTCATGAACAAATGTGACAAATATTGTAAGAAGATTCCTTTATATTAATGACTAAACATAAAATTAAATTTTACACAAGTTTCTATTTGTTACATATATTATATGTGTGTATATGTAATTATATATATATATATATATATATATATATATATATATATATATATATATATATATATATATATATATATTGAAAAGAATGCAATAAAAATGCGTCCGGTATACTATGCTTAAGTGATAATAATACTATAATATATAATATTAATAGTAACAACAATGCCATTACTGCTTGACTTGTTACGTCACAATGGCTAGTTTGCCTGAAGACCGCCTTGTCTAATCGGGCTACGTTGAATGAGTAAATGGTGTAATAGATTACTACGTTTACGGCGCATGTCTACGTAAAAGTCAAACCCGATGTCTGCATTGCTCAACTGACGACAGGTGCCCGAAGAAGTTAACCGTGCGCGGCCACGCGTGACGATACCAGGGACGTCAACTCCGTCGACGAGTGAATGTGAATGCACCGGCCGCCGAAGGGTAGGTTTGGACTTTGGTGGTTGTAGCACAGAAAGTCCACCGCGGTCCCGTCCTAAAGCTCTAACCCTGAACTGCTTGATTATCCAAGGCCATCGCAACAGATATAGCAAAGCGGCCTTGGACGTTTGTATCGCCTGGACTTGGCGAATAATGGAACAGTCGGAGTAGCCAAGGTCATTCCAAACAATTATGTGGCTCAGTAGGCCATATGAAATACTCGCTCACAAGTAGTATTTACCAGAGTCGAGGCAGGAGGGATTGATTTCACGCTGTACTTGACACCAGTGTTTTGCAGTAGGGTCATTCCTGAGGTAAATATGTGTTCTTTGCTTATTACCGTCATCCTATATGTTTGCCATTTTACTCCAGACTGCACGGTTCAGTGAACAGCGACTCGTGCAAGACGAGACTGAGTTATCTGGTAATAATTTACGATGTGTTAAAGTCTACAGCATTACTTAAACGTGCTTGCTTCGACCTCTCTCTGAACAACTTGGGTTTTGGATATAGGCATCGCTTCCAACATTTAGGCCCGCATACATATGTAAGTAAATTTATTAAGCGGGTCAAAATATCAAATTGTTAGTGTTTATAGTTAACATAACACTCGTAAATACTGTGTGTGTGTGTGTGTGTGTGTGTGTGTGTGTGTGCGTGCGTGCGTGCGTGCGTGCGTGCGTGCGTGTGGGTGGGTGTGGGTGTGGGCATGTGGGTGTGCGTATGTGTATGTGGGGGGGGGGGTGTGTGCGTGTGTACATGTGTGCGTGTCAGTGTGTGTGTTGTAGGTAGTTTATGAAAACAGTCTACATTGCCAGACCAGCACACTGTCAGACCGAATTATTTATGCATCTTATATACGTTATATATACGTTATATATATATATATATATATATATATATATATATATACGATTGACTAAATGCACGAAGTATACAATAATGCCACCTGTACAGTTAATTAGTAGCGGGGTGCATTTCCAAGAAGATAGCCTCTTTACGGATCCTTATCACTGCAAATACCCAACTATAACTTCAACACAAGCTGTATAGTGTTTCAAGGCTGGTGAAAAGTAGGCCAGTTTTCACATGCGCTCGCGTAGACTCCTGCTATATTTAGAACAACTGTACGCTGGTCTATCTTCGTCGTCGTTATGTGCGGGTAGCAAGGAATAAGAAAACTCGAAAATAAATTAGTTAAAGACTACATTAAATCAAACAATAACTCAACCATCAGGTGGCAGTTTGTATTGTGAATGTTTTGGCGAGGGTGGAGATAGGAGTAACCCCCCAATATATAAGGATGGTCGTTGCCTGTTTTGGTGCAAATCGAATTTTTGGATATCCGTGAAACACGGAGGGCAACGCGACAAGGGAGGCGTGATAAAGCGCTGACTCTGACAGCGAAGTGGGGCTGAAGCTCCGACTCGGCCTCCCCGATATTAATTTCGTACTGCCGCCAGTGTAAATGTTGAACATGGAGACTTGTGCGTGTAGTTGGTACTCGGCATTTTATAGTAATATTACGTTAACAAAATCCTTCAGTTTGTTTGTATATTATTTTATGCAGAATGTGTGAAATGTGTAGCAGTTATTTCATTCGAAAACACATCATCGATGTCTAGATAACACAATGCCGACCTTCTGTTTGCCAGCGTGTCTCACTAGCAACCACTGACGCACCCGTCCTCTCCGTTCCGCTACGATGCACGACCGTCAAGGCGAGCCGGGAGAAGGACCCGACTCTGTAGGCGACGACTCCGACAATAATGTCATTTCCCTTCCCGACGTGCCCTGTGATGACTCCTGCACCGACCCCGCCGACAGCCCGCTTGTGTGTGATTGTGACGGCGGGCTGTCGGAGGTCGGTCCATGCTGCTCGGCCGACGAGGTGCCGGGGTGTCCGGAGGACGGGGAGACGGTCGTAGTCCTGGAGACAGTGGGCGACTCCCATCTCACCATCCGGTACTTCGACGAGAAGTCGGACGGACGCCTGGACGACCGGTGCAGGTGAGAGACGTCGGCCGCCTCGGCAGCCGAGCACGTCTTTGGCGTCTGAAGCCGGGAGTGTGTGTGTGTGTGTGTGTGTGTGTGTGTGTGTGTGTGTGTGTGTGTGTGTGTGTGTGTGTGTGTGTGTGTGTGTGTGTGTGCGTGTGTGCGTGTGTGCGTGTGTGTGTGATGCTTGGTTGTAGCGATGTGTGCCAGTATCAGTGCACACCAGGAAATCATATATATATATACGCGCACACTCACCCACCAACCGACCCAACTACCTGCACAGCCACTCACTCATTCACCTACCCACACACCCACCCACCCACCCACCCACCCAACTACGCACCCACCGACTCACTCACACACTCACTCACTCACCCACCCATCCACTCTCTCAGTCACACACCCACACACACACACACACACACACACACACACACACACACACACACACACACACACACACACACACACACACACACACACACACACACACACACACACACACACACACACACACACACACACACACACACACACACACACACACACACACACACACACACACACACACACACACACACACACACACACACACACACACACACACACACACACACACACACACACACACACACACACACACACACACACACACACATTCACATGAATCAAAACATGCGCAAACACATACATGTATGAGCGCACACATGCCTTCATACGTACCCACACACACGGCACGCACGCACGCACACAAACATCTATTAACATAACACAGGCAACGAGTTATTAGCCAGTAGTCGTTAGATTAGAAATGTACAGATTAATTAACACAATGAAAATTCTCTTTTGTGAGTAACGCAAACATTATGTCTGATTTACACGGAAAACCGTGTTTATTACCCCAATGAAATCTCCCCGAAATCCCTCAGTTCTTTTGCTTATGTATGTAAATCGTCCTCGAAAGCCAGAGGCCGTTGAGCTGCGCTACTGTACCCCTGGCTGATAATCTCCAAAAACCTTGCGTGTGACCTGTACAGCGACTAACAACTGACTTCGCTAGTCGCTACTGCGTCAGCTGTGTGAACAGCACAAATACCCGCCGCCGTTTGAATGGTGGTAATCCAGTTCGCATCCTAAACACTGCTTCACGGTTGGCTGAATAGTTTTATATAATGTTCATTTGACCTGGTTTGAACCATAATTCCAGTAAACGATTTCTTTGTTTGACGTTAAACAGGTGTTTTTGAAAGATATGTGCCAGGAGGTAGAGAGGAGCTGGTACTGACGTAATCAGCCCCTGCGACCCCTGGTGCGCGATGATAATGTACAGGTTGACTAATGTACAGACACCAACACGCATCGTTAAGCGTAACTGACATCATTCGTTTCATACTCAGCGGCGAGCGCCGTCTATCGGACGAGATCGCTGTGGGCGACGGTGGCGACACCGACGGCAACACGCAGACCCAAACAGCGACAGCGAGCACAGAAACGGGATTCGGGATCAAGAGGAGGGTGCGACCACAGGTGAGCCTTCCTTCCGTCCCGCTGATCTCTATAGCAGGAACACTTAATGTAGCCGTCCGTGCAAACACAGCCCGTCCAGCCGCCGGGGTGGTCTGGGGGGTCCTTCACTTGGAGTAGACTTATTACCTCGCACTTATCATTCGAACACCACACACGCATAATCGAGTGCACTGTGGAGTCGCATGCATAATGTCGAGCGTCAGCTACAGCGAGATAGATTCGGACACACGAGACGACAGTACGACGTACTTTGACGACGAGACAAACACACGCTGTCAGTTGCTACCATTTTTTATTGAGGTATGTGTTTGGGCAGTTCGGAATATCTCATAAATCGCCCTTTGTTCTCACGCCACAGGATACGCTCGTGGTGTTGAACGGGTGCTTTGATACGCACGCAATACATTCGTATACTGACGGAATTATTAATGAAACCAAACATAACAAAGCGGTCAGATTATAATCTGTTCAAGCCCTAATTTTCTGGATATAGTTATGTCATCACGGCATGAAAAATGGTTTACTGATCCGATGAGTCGCTAAGCCAAGGCCAAAGCACTTCACTCAGAATCGGAGTTGAGTAAACAAAGAGTAAACTATAGCATAGGCCCCTAACATAACTGTCAATACCAATATATATCAGTTCAGAATAACAAACATATAATACTACACATACAAAGTACATATTCTGAAAATAGCAAAAGCTTTTTTAGTTTGAAACCGGGAGAATTGGTGTGGACTATAGCTTTGTTTCGTGGGTCTAGGGTCGGTTGAAAGGCCGATGTTTGGTTGTGCATTCACACTCCGTGGTGCATTGTAAGAGTAAGTCTCTCACATAACATACTTATTGAATCCGCGAGTTCGCAATGCAGGAGATACATAGTAAGTATAAACACATATCCAAGAGACGCTCAGTAAACCCAACAGTGTTGTCGTCTCTTCTCCCTTCTTCCCTCGATGCGTGACGTGATATTGGTGCCGATGGTTAACGTCGGTTTATGATTTCTTTTCTTATCCCTGTTCTGCCATAAGCCGCTCACTATTCATACTCTCCTGTATCGTTCGCTCTCATTTGTACTTCTCTCACAGTCACCTCAAATATCTCTACATTACCATATTTCCAACGAGGTCTACGTGCCCTCACCTCGCTTTGTTTCTCATTCTCTGACAGCTGCTTTCTTTGCCAACAATTCTTCTCCCGCTCATGCCACATGTCTCTGCCGCACGGGTCAATTCCTCGCCAGATTCTTCTTTAACACAACCTTTCTTAACACTGACTTCCTGACCTCCATCAGCTCCTTCAGCCTTCGACTGACAGTTGTCTTCACTCGCGCGATTCTTCTTAATTAACCAGTTGTTTTTGCAAATATTTGGTCTCTGTCTGCCTGTCTGTCTGTCTGTCTGTCTGTCTGTCTGTCTCCCTCTCCCCCTCCCCCTCCCCCCCTCCCCCTCCCCCCTCCCCCTCCCCCTCCCCCTCCCCCTCCCCTCCCCTCCCTCTGCCTCTGCCTCTGCCTCTGCCTCTGCCTCTGCCTCTGCCTCTGCCTCTGCCTCTGCCTCTCCCTCTCCCTCTGCCTCTGCCTCTCCCTCTCCCTCTGCCTCTCCCCTCTCCCCTCTCCCCTCTCCCCTCTCCCCTCTCCCCTCTCCCCTCTCCCCTCTCCCCTCTCCCCTCTCCCCTCTCCCCTCTCCTCTCCATCTCTCTACCTCTCTTTCCTTTTTATATATCTCCTCTCTTTTCCTCCTGTTTCGTCCTCTTCCTCCTCGCTCTCGCCTCTCTCTCTCTCTCTTCACTCTCTTATCCCTATCTCTGTTCTCTCTGCTCTCTCTCTCTCTCTCTCTCTCTCTCTCTCTCTCTCTCTCTCTCTCTCTCTCTCTCTCTCTCTCGCTCCTCTCTCACTCACTATCACACACACACACACACACACACACACACACACACACACACACACACACACACACACACACACACACACACACACACACACACACACACACACACACACACACACACACACACACACACACACACACACACACACACACACACTCACTCACTCACACACACACACACACACACACACACACACACTCTCTCTCTCTCACTCACTCACTCACTCACTCACTCACTTACTCACTCACCCACTCACTCACTCACTCACTCTCTCTCTCTCCCCCCTCTCCTCCCCCTCTCTCTTTCTTACTCTCTCGTTCTTGTTTTTTTTGTCCCTTCATTTCTCTGAGACAATGAGAAACTGCTGGTATCACACATCACGAACAAAAACATTTCTCCTGAGCTTACGCGATGAGAGTGTATCTCTCACCCCATCCACGTTCCGTCGTGCCTTCGTTCCCGTTTATATTCTTCCGCCAATGTCAGCCTCTGTGCTGCCGCCTCCTAGACCTAGCTCATACTGCTCAGCCAACCCAGGTACACAGATATGTCCAGTTCAGTTTCTTCCCATCCTGTGGTATTTCGAACCATTTGTTGCCCAATTCATAATAGGCCTGCGACGGTGTTCTCCAACTGTACTTTCACTCTGTCGGTTGTCGGTGGAGGTCCCCAGACGCCACCGCTTCCAGATCATCTGAATACAGCTGCAGGAGAATACCCACATACCCGTCTTTCTGTCTGTCTCTCGGTCCACACACCATTCTCTCCTTTGCTTCTTAATCCATACGTCCTTTCCATCATCCTGACTTCTGCTTCTGCGAAGTGAGCAGCTGTAGTATTCACGTTTTGGCGAGTCACCCAGGACGCGCGCGCACCCGGGACAGCATCGCTCGAGAGAATGGGCTGACGCGTTACGACGGCGTTGCCACGCAAGTGAACTAGGTACATCACGTGACCTGCAGTATAGACTCTAGAGACGCGGCCTGTTCGCGCACATCGTCGTATATTTTGTTGCAATTTTCGTTTCAGTAGGATTTCTTTATGACAAAAAAGTTGTCACAGTGGTAAATGTGTGTAGTTCTGATTGATCTAGAAGGCATGCTGCGGTAGTACCGTAATTCACACATTTAAAGGTTATCACCATTGTTGACAAAGGCAAAGCCTGCCACGCGAGGGTCTCCCAATACTGAGTGTTTAGACCTAGTCTTGGGTGAGCTATGGGGGAGGGGTCCAATTGGAGGTTTTTTGGTAGCCTCAAAATGGTTTCTTTTGCGAATCTTACAGGAGGGAGATTGTGCAATTGTTAGATTTTTGACAGCCTCAGAGAGTGCAGTGGGAGGATTTTTGATTTTGTCAACCCTCCCCCAATATTCGCCACTCTTCCGTTATCCTCGCGCCCCATGGACTCTGTTCTTTACAGCATTGTCGATATGTCATTGCAATGAATGAATTAATGAGTGGCGTTATTGTGACAGTGGCGCCACATGGTGGGCTGGGAAGCAACAAATTTGTACATGTATAATGTATAAAATGTACATGGATTGGGTATAAACCAGCGTGATTTTGTAGTGCACACTATCCTCTTACATTACTGTATCAAATTACCAATGATTTTGCATAGACCATCACGTGACGAAGAACGTCTTACACACATTGATTCGATAGTTTTTATATGTGGTTGCCTGTTTTGAAAATTGCTTTTTGAAAACGCGCTGCAAGTAATACTTGATACAGGTAGTGCTCAATGCATGTGTTAATATTGTGTTCATATTGTATACTATTCTACAGTCTAGATGGACCGAGAAGCTGTAGATATTTGTTCAAATTGTAGACTACTCTCGATGGACCGAGAAGTTGCGACATTCTGCTTGAAGAGGTGTCGCCGTCTGGTGAGCAATGTTTGCTTTATTTGTATGATATTCTGACGTTGACATAGTAGTGTAAACACGTCTTGATATATCCTGCATTGTTTTAAAATATGTGTGTCGATGCCACCACATGCAACACAAAGCCACCTAAAAACGAACTATCCATTAAAAATAAATAATTAATCGATAAAATGAAATAACAATACTGTTAACACCTGGACACGCATAATGAATAACACTTTTCGCGATAGATGTTATGAGAAAATCAACGTTTAACTTGGCGCATCAGTTGAAGACAACAGCTGTATAATTAACATTTAGTTATCGTAGATATGTAATAACTGTACAGTTAACCGTTACAAGATGTGATACAAGTTATCGTTGTAATGCAGGCGACCAGCAGTGGCGGATACCGCTCGATCTGTTCACGTCCAAGAAGAGAGGTGTTGGCGACGAGTTCCGGAAACTGTCGAAGGGTCTTCGGTAAGAATCGGATTCTCACTCAATCACTCACATCGATTTATATCAGTCACTTCAGTTGGCTCCAGTTCATTTCAATATGGTTTAAGTTTATTACAAGGCTTTTTGCATTACGTCATTTCGAATCATTTTAGTTCACCTCAGTTCGCATAAACATGCTTCAAATAACTGAAATTCATTTCACCAGTTCACTCATATTCACCCCAATTTCAGTACAAGTCACTTTAATTCACTCCAATTCATATCAATACACATACATAAAACCTTAGTTCACTTTAAGTTTAACGTAACGTCATTTCAGTTCAATAAAAATTACTTTATTTCACTTCAGTACTTTCTACTTTGCTACATTCCGTTACCGGAAAGATCTTACATAGGTAATGGTCACTCACTGTCCGTCGGCGCCTGCTTACATGGTCTATTTACTGCAGTGCGCCACATTGTCGGTGGTCGCGCCCTTGTGTTGACCAGTCTGGCTTCTAGCTGACAGCGCCATTTTCTATCAATTAAGCGAAACAAAGTGTCTGTCGTTCAGGATTACTCGTAAAATGAAAGAATATTCTTTCCGGTCAATCTGCCGAAACTGTGTGGTATTTTTATGACATGTAGATCGTTGTCCATTTGAAAAAATTCCACGTCAGTTGTTGACAATAATTACCGACTTAAATTCCCCTTCGATAAAACGTCACGTTTTGACATTTCCTTATCGGGGGACGATCGACGTAGTGTAGACGTCGTATGTGTGCTGTCCGATGCCGTGACTTCATTTCTACCTATTTTTAACATTATGTTTGCTGCAAATTCGCCTCCCCCACCCCCGAAATGTGCACTCGCTCTAAGGGCACTGCACAGTAATTGTGTAGACGAGATATTCATATACTCACGCGCACGCACGCACACACGCGTTTGCACGCGCACCCATCCACCCACCTACACGCACGCACACACACACACACACACACACACACGCATGCACACACGCACGCATACACACACGCACGCACGCACCCACGCACGCACACACACACACACACACACACATACCACACACACACATACATACACACACACACACACACACACACACACACACACACACACACACACACACACACACACACACACACACACATACACACACACACACACACACACACACACACACACACACACACACACACACACACACACACACACACACACACACACACACACACACACACACACACACACACACACACACACACACACACACACACACACACACACACACACACACACACACACACACACACACACACACACACACACACACACACACACACACACACACACACACACACACACACACACACACACACACACACACACACACACACACACACACACACACACACACACACACACACACACACACACACACACACACACACACACACACACACACACACACACACACACACACACACACACACACACACACACACACACACACACACACACACACACACACACACACACACACACACACACACACACACACACACACACACACACACACACACACACACACACACACACCACACACACACACACACACACACACACCACACACACACACACACACACACACACACACACACACACACACACACACACACACACACACACACACACACACACACACACACACACACACACACACACACACACACACACACACACACACACACACACACACACACACACACACACACACACACACACACACACACACACACACACACACACACACACACACACACACACACACACACACACACACACACACACACACACACACACACACACACACACACCACACGCACAAGTAGGAGTACACAGAAACAAAACGTGTAAAATGTCAACAAGTAGTACACGCAGGGTACTGAGCAATTTCATCTCGTATCGCACGCAAATAATATATTTTTTTAAACTGAAAACAACGTTCAGAAAGCCCAGAAATATGAAATTATGCAAGCCTTCACAAAATATCGGAAACGAGTGAGAATATTCGTTGCTACATGATTCATAAAACACTCTAGTTGTGCGCTTCAGAAACACAAAGGCCCCCTATATCACGTACGCCCCACGGTCTATGATAAGTTATGACACTTTCTGTAGGCCTGTCTTCTACGTGACGCGGTTAACCCAAGGTATTGCAAGCACGTTCTGTGAATACTATACACGATGTCAGTGCTTGTTCAGCACGGACTGCAGCACGGGCGAAGGGGGCGACTAATCGTGTGTGCTTACGTGTGTGTGTGTGTGTGTGTGTGTGTGTGTGTGTGCGTGCGTGCGTGCGTGCGTGCGTGCGTGCGTGCGTGCGTGCGTGCGTGCGTGCGTGCGCATGTGCGTGCGTGCGTGCGTGCGTGCGTGCGTGCGTGCGTGCGTGCGTGCGTGCGTGCGTGCGTGCGTGCGTGCGTGCGTGCGTGCGTGCGTGCGTTCGTTCGTTCGTTCGTTCGTTCGTGCGTGCGTGCGTGCGTGCGTGCGTGCGTGCGTGCGTGCGTGCGTTCGCTCGCTCGCTCGCTCGTGCGTGCGTGCGTGCGTGCGTGCGTGCGAGCGTGTTTTGGAGCGTGTTTTGGAGCGTGCGTGCGTGCGTGCGTGCGTGCGTGCGTGCGTGCGTGCGTGCGTGCGTGCGTGCGTGCGTGCGTGCCTGTATTGGGACACGCATGCGCTAGCTGTAAAAGATCGATCTAGGAAAGGCCGCAACATAAAATAGTATTTACAATAGAACACATTTAATGACGCCCCAAAAATGTCCGAGATCAAGTGTCCTAATTAAAGGGGTGGCCTGATTACATAAGTTAATCAGATATAGATTTATAGATCCGCCAAGGAACGCACTGTTATTGAGTAATAATTATTATATTGCAATGAGCTGTTTTTTTTGTTGCTTTATTTTATTATTCTAGTTTGTGAACATACGCCTTTCTAGGATCACTGTCAAACGTAATATATTGATATAGAGCATGGTGGAAAT
>CBDHHR010001021.1:0-8081 GCA_965263245.1 Metamycoplasmataceae bacterium
GAATGACGCAAAATAAAGCATTTCTCTTAAACCTACACTTAAGGTGAATATGACTTAATACCATAACAAAGACAGTGTTTATATATTTGGCTGGTATTGAACATAAGCACGCACACGTTACGATAAAATGAGGCAGGCAAAACAGTCAACTGTAACCATGAAGTTAATAGCGGGAGTAAAAACGTGCAGAGCTTGCACCGATAAAATGATGCGTCTGCATGTTAGACAATAGATAAATCATGCTGGAGTATACTACGTGTTCTTCCTCTGTTCCTCTTTCCATCATTGCATGATGTATCATCATGCACATTGTGTATTCCAGATGCAAAGAAAGCATGCCAAGATGCAAAAGGAGCAGCTAATGGTGCCATAGAGTATTACTTGCCTCATCCGTACAAGTGTGACAAGTACATCCGGTGCTTCTCATCCGGAGACCGAGGCGTAGAACAACCGTGTCCAGGAGGCTTAATGTTCAACCCGCAATATACGGACTACACCGACTTGTGCTTAGCAGCTGATGCTGTTACCCAATGCAAACAAAACTAAACACACTTTTGATCTACTGTACATGTACATGCCGACGACGCAGTTGCATCACGAATGGAATGCACATTTAAGATCGCTACACTAAGGTCGCTTGACATTGTAAAAGCTTGAGTGGTGTGTTTTAAAAATTGTTATCGCAGCCGTTATCAGTTATGTATCTATACATAAAGTTGCATGATTTTGAGCGGTGGACAGTTTATGTCGTATTTACGCATTCTATTGCGTTACTCCTCCTGAATTGGGCGACAATGGCAGCAGCGCCCATATTCAATAACAAATTACATTTTGAAGTTAGTTTTAATGTTCATACAAAATTAAACAAAACATGTGTGTGCCAATATTTTTTATGGAATGGTATGTGAGATTTTGAGGGCTTTTGAAAGTTAGGGTTGCTTTAATAGAGAGGCTTTCCTAAATAACCCCTGTCGACTGTGGTGCATACTGTAATAATAACCATGCGGATATTGCGAGATTTCCGTTGTCATTGCATTGTTCTGTTCCGACGAAAATTGACATAAATCGTTGTCACAATATAATACAAAACGGCAGCGGTGCAGTAGCATTGATAGACAAGTTCGCTAAAAACAATCAATGAAACGATTGAGACTGATGCAATCTTCGAAATTGTGATAACATTCAGTCTAAGACGACTAACAGCGCCGGTGACTCGTGACTTGTCGTCGTTTTTATGCATTGTAAACCTCAGTGTTGGCCAATATAGGCGTAATTGTGTTTGGTAGTGGATTTATGAATGGTACATATTATTTAGTCGCTTCACGTATAAAACAGAGTTTATTTATATATTTATTTGTTTATATATCTATGCACATTTTATAAATTATGCATTACCGTTTATATTTTAAGGAATATTGTTTTATTTGTTGAATATTATTTAATCGCTTCACGTGTAAAGCAGAGTTTACTTGTATCTCTACATGTATATATGCACATTATGCGTTACCAATTATATCTTAATGAATATTAATTTCTCAGTTTTGAAAGGATACGGATAATGAGTACTTTTTTGTATGCACATTTTATAAATTATGCATTACCGATTATATCCTAAGGGATATTGTTTTCTCAATTTTCAAAGGACACGGATAATGAATACTTTTTTGTCTAAGAAGTACCTTAAATTACACCTTCGTAAGATATCTCCTCTTGGGAATGATTGGGTAACAATTCGTATCTGTGACGTCACACCCGGAGAATCCTCGTCAAACGTAGTGTTACCCTGCAAGGTTGCGTATTTTTGACAAATGATATCATTTTTGGTTTGACAGCATCGTAATAAAAATTGTGGCTAGTGCGATGGCTGCGTTATGTGTGTGGCCAGTCATTGTACGGGGGGGGGGGGTTTCAGTGTATTATGAGGGTCCAAGGTCAGTTTGGGTGTATTTTGATGTCATATCGCTTTTGTAATTTTTGCGAGATGTATCGTCGCTACGCTATGTGACATTTGTATTGACTACCCGTACATATGCTACAGCGTAAGTCATGTTGGACTTTTAATTATTACTTGAATTTGGACAAAGCATCAGTATACGTTTATTTATCCCAGCCAACTGTTTCGAAACCGCGTGTTTCAATTTAGGTGCATATTGTGTTTAGTGTTACGCTGATGCAGTATAAACGCTTTTATTCTCAAGAAATCACTGCATATGTTATGAATATACACGTGTAGATATTTCGCGGAACACAAACTCAAAAGACCCAGATGCAGCATGTATGAAGGATGAAATAGTTGCATTTGTGATTAGCCATGCATTAATATTAAACCATTTTGATACAGTACATTTAAATATAAACAAACAAAACATGTTGAAGATTTACAGTCTGTTAAAATACACTTGATAAAGGCCACAAGTACAAGTTACTGCGCATGTAAGTAAATCCCGTTAGTACTAGTCAAACCTTATCGATGTTACAATCTTAGAAACGATATCACAGTTGGCGTCATTAACATGGTGGGCGTTGACAGCAATTAGCTGATACGATCAGAACGCGGTAGACCACAAACGTCATACTACTGCCGGTGTGGTACAACTGTGTCGAACTGAACAAGTCTACCGGTGACCAACGGTTTTGTCGACTGTTCAAGAGAAGGAAAGACGGGAACCATATATAATTATTGTGACTATTTAATAAAACAATGTGTGTATGTGTATTTTGTTTGTTTGTTTATTTGTGTGTGTGTGTGTGTGTGTGTGTGTGTGTGTGTGTGTGTGTGTGTGTGTGTGTGTGTGTGTGTGTGTGTGTGTGTGTGTGTGTGTGTGTGTGTGTGTGTGTGTGTGTGTGTGTGTGTGTGTGTGTGTGTGTGTGTGTGTGTGTGTGTGTGTGTGTGTGTGTGTGTGTGTGTGTGTGTGTGTGTGTGTGTGTGTGTGTGTGTGTGTGTGTGTGTGTGTGTGTGTGTGTGTGTGTGTGTGTGTGTGTGTGTGTTACCGTGTGTTACCGTGTGTTACCGTGTGTTACCGTGTGTTACCGTGTGTTACCGTGTGTTACCGTGTGTTACCGTGTGTTACCGTGTGTTACCGTGTGTTACCGTGTGTTACCGTGTGTTACCGTGTGTTACCGTGTGTTACCGTGTGTTACCGTGTGTTACCGTGTGTTACCGTGTGTTACCGTGTGTTGTGTGTATGCGTGTGAGAGCGTGCGTATATGAGAGAGGGCGTGTGTGTATGTCATATGTGTGTATGTGTGAGAGAGTGCTTGGCTATAAATGCACATACGTTTGTCGATGTTATGGCAGGTGGACGAAGAAGCCTTTGGCCAACGTTTCATTGTGAATGTGAAACTCCGAGGCATTTCCCGTTATTGTTTTTAGGGCATGTTCACGTCCTATATCTTTCGTAAGAGTAGTTCAGTTGATTATATTTAGACACCACATAACATACAGGTGCTGAATGTGTTTTATCTGAATAATCACTTGCGACGCATTAGATTACGTAAGCCGACTGCATCCATGAACTCGCGTTGCTCATAGCCTTAGTACTCTTGATGTTGTTTGTAGGGGCACAACGGCGACTCGAGACTTGTCGGAGGGGCGGGGACGGTTAAAACGTTGTAGGGGGCACCGGGCACGCTAGTCTGACGCAGGTGTAGCGAGACAAATGATGTAGGTCTCGGGGGACTTGCACTCCGGGCATCCCTGAATCCGCCCGGGTTATGATTTATTTGAAAGTTGTCTGGTTCAAGTTATTTAAAGTAAACATATAACTGCATCGTATATGTTTTTACGCAATTAATCACAGCGTACGTCTAAAGGCAAGAGGAACGTTTGTGGTGGATCGGTGGCATGGGGTCTTCTAGCAGGAAGTAATTTAACTAAAGATGGGTTTATAGTTCGACGCATCGAGTAAATAGCATACATAAATCACCATTACCTGAGAAGTAAATTCCTTTCATTTCGCTGTACGCTGTTGGACCTTTTTGCCACCGGCTGAGTCATGTTGTTTACCCCAGACAACTACGTGGAGGCGGTTATGCAAAGTAGGCACCAGCAAGACTCGCCCACGTCGGGCAAATGTTTGTCATCTGTAACTATGTTTAGTGAGTTCCCGATCCCCAACTTCTGACTGCCGACTCGTGACGGAAACACGAATCGTTACGTAGTGACCCAAACTGCACTACTCACTCGAGTGAGTATGTGGAGTGTGAAGAAAAACATCCGACTACCTCGAATGTTGACGAATTTCCATCCATTGAATACTGAACACGTTTTACCCTTATCATCAGACACCCACATCGAACTCAAAAGTCGGAGAGACAGTCTTAACATTGCTAATCGTCCCTGCGAGGCGTATGACGGGCATTATACATTATATCAGTACTGCAAATATGTTGTTACATTGTGAAGTCCTGCTGCCTGAATTGCAAGACAAATCAGCCGTTCGTGTGTTGTGATATATGCAGACAATGGACGGATTAAACGAGCGATAATAGAATGGTGTCGGCCTATCTCCTGCTACGTCACACAAAACTAATGTATGAGTGGTAGAGGAAGAGAGCATGTGTGTATATATTTTAAATGTAGCTCTGGTAACTGCAATGGCCGTAGCAATATAACTGTAATCGAGACATTACACTGTGAGTCGGGCTCCCAGCCATTTTATTTGATAACGCAATCGTTTTGAATTGCCTTCAGCACGCTCTGTCGTACGTTTTGTCCACATTCAATATACGTCGATTATTTTATCCGACTGTGTGAGCGGAGGTACAACTGGGGAAAAAACCCTAAACGGATATTTGGACACACCGGTTAGTAACGTTTCAAGCATACGATAATGCAGTCCATAACGGTCCGTGGACACTAAGTTGTGGTTACCGCTCCGACCGATGGCACGCGTGGCGGCCACATGTCACGCATGGGTGAACACTGGCTGGGCGGCACCAGCACGGTGTTGGTGGGTCAGATTACTCAGATAAAAGGGTTTCTTAACAATTGACGTCAGCCGCGGGTGGGTATTACAACTTACAAGACGTCTTACACCCCGTGGTTATCTTAAATAGGCGATCAAGTCGGCTACTAACTTATTAAGTGCCGGTAGTTGTTTCTATGTGAAAAGTGTTCCTGGCGGTATGTCAGTGGGAATGTGTGTGTGTGTGTGTGTGTGTGTGTGTGTGTGTGTGTGTGTGTGTGTGTGTGTGTGTGTGTGTGTGTGTGTGTGTGTGTGTGTGTGTGTGTGTGTGTGTGTGTGTGTGTGTGTGTGTGTGTGTGTGTGTGTGTGTGTGTGTGTGTGTGTGTGTGTGTGTGTGTGTGTGTGTGTGTGTGTGTGTGTGTGTGTGTGTGTGTGTGTGTGTGTGTGTGTGTGTGTGTGTGTGTGTGTGTGTGTGTGTGTGTGTGTGTGTGTGTGTGTGTGTGTGTGTGTGTGTGTGTGTGTGTGTGTGTGTGTGTGTGTGTGTGTGTGTGTGTGTGTGTGTGTGTGTGTGTGTGTGTGTGTGTGTGTGTGTGTGTGTGTGTGTGTGTGTGTGTGTGTGTGTGTGTGTGTGTGTGTGTGTGTGTGTGTGTGTGTGTGTGTGTGTGTGTGTGTGTGTGTGTGTGTGTGTGTGTGTGTGTGTGTGTGTGTGTGTGTGTGTGTGTGTGTGTGTGTGTGTGTGTGTGTGTGTGTGTGTGTGTGTGTGTGTGTGTGTGTGTGTGTGTGTGTGTGTGTGTGTGTGTGTGTGTGTGTGTGTGTGTGTGTGTGTGTGTGTGTGTGTGTGTGTGTGTGTGTGTGTGTGTGTGTGTGTGTGTGTGTGTGTGTGTGTGTGTGTGTGTGTGTGTGTGTGTGTGTGTGTGTGTGTGTGTGTGTGTGTGTGTGTGTGTGTGTGTGTGTGTGTGTGTGTGTGTGTGTGTGTGTGTGTGTGTGTGTGTGTGTGTGTGTGTGTGTGTGTGTGTGTGTGTGTGTGTGTGTGTGTGTGTGTGTGTGTGTGTGTGTGTGTGTGTGTGTGTGTGTGTGTGTGTGTGTGTGTGTGTGTGTGTGTGTGTGTGTGTGTGTGTGTGTGTGTGTGTGTGTGTGTGTGTGTGTGTGTGTGTGTGTGTGTGTGTGTGTGTGTGTGTGTGTGTGTGTGTGTGTGTGTGTGTGTGTGTGTGTGTGTGTGTGTGTGTGTGTGTGTGTGTGTGTGTGTGTGTGTGTGTGTGTGTGTGTGTGTGTGTGACTGTGTGTGTGTGTGTGTGTGTGTGTGTGTGTGTGTGTGTGTGTAGTCTAGTAACAGGGCAACTGTATCACCTCTTGGCCTGAAACTAGCGACATATCCTCTGTACTTTGTAAATATGAATCAGGCAGCCAGTTATTGGTTCTCCGTTCCCCATACATCCTAATTTTTCGGGATTGAGGGCCATGCCTCCAACCCCCTGGTTACTTCACTTGTGTGTTTGTGAGTGTGAGTGGATATGCATGCACGTACGTTTGTCAGTATCGTGTTAAGAAGCAATTAGCTTAGTAAGTCGAGTGGAATCAACGGTACTTCTGAGCGGGGCTGGACAGAGGGACGTCCCCTCGCCTAGCCCAGGAGTCCACCTCACTGACAACTTCCTGTTACGTGGCTATTCAGGCGACGATGTGCGTCATTCGTGTTGTCATCGGCTGGTTAAACAACGACGTTTTCTCGTTGTGTGCCAACGTTCTGTCAATGCAGAACGATTATGCGGAAGATATGCTTGAATAACCCAGTCGTGTCAGGAGTCGCCTCGCCTTGTGGAATCAGTCAAGCGTGGACAGCTCGGTGCCTGATTTAGCAACACAATCGCCTTTATTGTAGCGCTAGCACTGCTCGCATAGAAAGACTCGACACACTGCAGCGTATTCTCGATATGGCTAGTTAAGTTTTTATAGGTACGACTACTGAATGTAGATTGTTGTTAAAGATTTTGCCAGCAGCTGTAACAAGTGAACCATGACGACCCGATATGGTAGTGTTTATGTCAGACCGTGTGGGGTCTCTCTGTGCATGTTTTCGCTACAGTTATCCTTGTAAACTTCTTCGTGTTTGTCCAATGTCGTGGGTTTTGATCAGAATTCTGCGCAACAACTGTGTCAGAATTCTTAACACATATGTTTCTGTGCTTACGTATTATGTGTTCGGGTGCAACTGTTGCTCATAATTATGTATCGGTGTGTTAATTTATAACATCAGGACCGCTTAAAACCACGTCGGTGTTAATTATTCAGCAACCTGTACGTTCGACCATGAGCCACGACTTGTGTTCCATCAGTTAGCAGTTATCCGTCTCATTTACCCTCCTGCGGATGTTTTGGCCAACGACAACTGTGGAGACGTAGGTAATTGTTTGATTAAATAACCTACAAACTACTGACTGTAACGTCTTTCTTGAAACGCCCACGAATTCATAATTCCATAATCAAATTCAACATAGTGTAAAAAATCGTGTACTCGTTGAATCAGATAGCACATTTACCTCAACATATTCAAACCGTTAGTATTTCTAAACACGTTGACTGTGTGCGGTTCTCAGACACGCTCTTGTAGTACTGATGCGTCATTCCGTTATGCAATAGTATCTACCAGTCACTACTATTTATTATATTTTTGCATTCAGTCTCGTTAAACGTTATATGGACAAACCGGTTCAACAAAACCTTGCATCCCTTTGGATAAATTGCGAACGTGTGTAGGGCTTTATGCTGGACTAAGCCATTGTCCAGTGATTTTCCCAAAACTGTACAGAAGATAGCTACTATTGTCTGAGACGAAACAAGTTAGCAAATCAACTCGACCAGTTGTCCTTAATGAACTTCGATTGCCGTCGTATTAATGAATGTACACGGGTAGCTTATCACGAGACGTCGTCAATCATTGGCAAATGCTCAACGGTAATGCGTCACGCTTGTAATCGCTACATCGCCACCCCCATTGGCAGTGCCCTGCACAGTCACGGGTCGTGAACAAGGTCCAGGTAAGACCAGCGCTGTCGTACGTTACATTCATATCGACGTTTGTTCGCTGTTGGATTCGGCACGCGGCCACGAAGCATCATGTCGGTCTTCGCCTGGACACCGGCTGACAAGCAGACGGACCTCGTAGACGACGATGAA
>CBDHHR010001022.1:12500-32696 GCA_965263245.1 Metamycoplasmataceae bacterium
ACATTCATGATTGCAATCTGAAATTGCTAGTTCGTAATGTCGATTTAAATGCATATACTAAACAAGATGTCCCCATACATCAGGGTATGTGCAAGCAAGTTTGAAACCAAGAATAAATAGCAAGAACAAACAATACCCAGACGTTTGTTTGATAAAAACATAACACGTTTTAGTGTGAAATCTACCATGTGAGAATTGTCTTCGTATTTCTGTGAGAAACCTGACTGTCATTAGTGATATTATACTGATATGTCATATCATGAGATGCAACCATTATGTAGCAGACACAGTATATTTTCACACATTTGATTTGAAGAACATACAATGATTGTGTCACCGACCTGAAGGGAGAGAAGAAGACATTCTCTCCGGCTGCCCCCTGGATTACCTCCCGGTAGAGACGGAAGGCGAAGTTGCCGTTAGCTCTCGCCAACTTCCACACGTTGTACGATGATGTCACATCAATGGCGCCAAGAAGAAAAACAGCTCCCAGGAAAAGCCAGTGACACCCCATGGTTGAGTCTGTTGACATAAATATTATTGTTGTTGTTATCATGAAAGCTATTTTGCGATTATAAATAACTTTGAACAAATTGGAAGATAAATAATTACTAGCAAATTGATTACGTCAAAATATAAAATGTTGTTCAGTAGAATAATTCAGGGTATGATTTAATACACATTTGTCCTATCAGTCTAATCGTATACTATTATAAGAATACAACGTGCCTATGCTAAACATGCATCCATGGTCCACTGCATTGTGTGAATGTGACGTTAACATCAAGCCTTGTGCTTGCAACTAACCACCCAGCTAACGCACGCAAAGCATGTGAATATGTATAATAAATTACACAAATATGTCACTAAACCTACCAGTTCGGAGAAACATACAACACCGCAGATGTATACTGCCTTCTTCGGGTCCACGTTAACCAACGTGGGAATGTCACTCGCAAGAGAAGGGGACGTACGCTTTTTACATCGTCAGACAGGTTGGCTACTTGCCAGGTCAGCCGCGGCAAACATGGCGTGTTCGCGTCACATGTTTAATTGGTGTATAAAAACAGGTAGCTGCGAATAAGCAACCGTAGAGTTGCATCAACAGAAAGGGTCTAAATACCCTAATAGAAAGCATATCATTTATGCACGCAAATGTTTCGTAAATTTATAGGAATGTACAATGTATTGCAGAACGTATTCGAGATGTCGCCAAATGTTCAAGACCACGCTGGGAGGGAACGACATCAAGCCGTGCGGGGGGCGGGGGCGGGGGGCGGGGCGGGGCGGGGCGGGGCGGGTGGGTGTTGCATGTTTTTTGTGATGACGGTCAACAACTGTTACCTACATCACAATCCTGCATAGGTGCTGTGAGAGTGAGTTATTTCACGCAGCTCTTGTTTACACACAGAAACAAAACATACGCACCTACACACACACACACACACACACACACACACACACACACACACACACACACACACACACAGATACACAGATACAAGACACACACACACACACACACACACACACACACACACACACACACACATCCACACACACACACACACACACACACACACACACACACACACACACACACACACACACACACACACACACACACACACACACACACACACACACACACACACACACACACACACACACACACACACACACACACACACACACACACACACACACACACACACACACACACACACACACACACACACACACACACACACACACACACACACACACACACACACACACACACACACACACACACACACACACACACACACACACACACACACACACACACACACACACACACACACACACACACACACACACACACACACACACACACACATCCACGTACACATAGCCTATCATATCATTTTATTGTGAATCGAGGCGTGCATGTTGCACCGGGTGCATGTGATGTGCGTGCCAGTCACCAGGTCAACGAGACACATCCTCGGTGGTCTTTTTCCCGCGGGCGGTGTCAGTTTACGATGTCCACAAAACAATGAAGTATTCACAGCAGCAGAAATGTATGTCTTTTTACCCTAGCACGGCTTGGCACCATTGTATCTCAGTATAATCATGAACATTTAGCGACATCTCGAAAACCGTCCTCTGCTACGGGTGATAAATTCGTATATATTTACGGAATGTTTGCGTGTATGAATGACATGCTTTCTATTATGACATTTGGGTTGTTTTGTAGATGCAACGCCAGCTGTGTTTATTCGCAACAAACGCGTTTTATTCGCCACTTTCACAATAAATGTTAAAAACACGTAATGCGAATACGCCATGAATTGATTGAATTGGCATGTAGCCAGCCTGTCTCAAAATGTATAAAGCGGGCGTCCTTTACTCGTGTAAGTGTCATTCCCAAGTCGGTTACTGTGGAACTGAGGACATAAGATAGCAGCGGTGTTGCATCTTTCGACGAACTGGTATGTTTAGAAACATATTAGCGTTATACACATGAGGACTGCAGTGCGATTACCCTTTATGTTCATCACCTAGGTGGATAGTTACAATCACACATTTAGCTGCATAAATGGTTTCAATTGAACATATGTTGTATATTGGCTTTGATTTCTAAAGTCACATTCATATAGTGCAGTCGACCATGGATGCATGCCTAGCACTGTCGGGTGGTATTCGTCTAAGACTATATACGATCAGCCTGATAGGATAAATGTAAATCAACCTATATTCTGGATTATTGTACTCAATGACATGTAAAATGTTGACACATACAATTTGCTAGTGATTAGTTATCTTCTAATTGGATTAGCTGTTGTCGAGACCGTCATATTGTGCTATGTTTAAAGTTGTTCATAATCGTAAATAGCTTTCATAATAACTATAATAATATTACTATCAACAGATTGAGCCATGCGGTGCCACTGGCTTCTCCTGGGAGCTGTTCTTCTTCTTGGCGCCATTGATGTGACGTCATCGTACAACGTGTGGAAGTTGGCGAGAGCTAACGGCAACTTCGCCTTCAGTCTCTACAGGAAAGTGATCAACGGTGCTGCTGGAGAGAATGTCTTCTTCTCTCCCTTCAGGTCAGTGACAGAGTCGCTTTATTTTCTTCAAACCAGTTGTGTGGAAATATGTGCTATATCTGCTACCTAATAGTTGCATACGACATATCAATAGCATCTCACTACACTTAAATTCATGTTATTCCAAGTAATGTGGGAGAGAAGGCATTTCACACACGGTAGCCTTCACACTGAAACGTGTTGTTAGTGACACTTATTATTGGTTTCAAGCTTGCTTGCAGATATTCTGATGTGCGGGAACATTCTATGCATTTAAAATGGTCAACATGAACTAAACATTCCGATTGCAATCACGGATGTTATTCCAATCCTGTGTTGGAATAACTTCCTTCGGGGGATTACTTCAATTTTCCAGTTGCCGAGATTTTAAATTTTCAGTTCAAAATATTGAAATAATGTCTAAATCTCGTACATGATGGAGCTGATCATAATTGCATCCTCACAAACATTACCTTGTGTTTTTCTAAAAACGTGCATGCATACATGGTTTGTTTGTACTTTTTCATTGTACCCCGTAACGTGGGCTTTAATACGTAGTTCCCGTTGATCAGTTAATTGTTGTCACTCTTCCTAATTGAACCTAATAAACAGTAACACCTTTTTATATCTTACGGGTAACTCAGTGTAATATGTCCTAATTTTGACAACACTACGAAAAACGCTTTTCTTCCTTTTTGACACCACATGTTAAGTCATGATCTTCTTAGTTCAACGTAACTTTTACTTCCTGTTGTCCCTGCAGCATCTCGACGGCTCTGTCGATGACGTACGCCGGAGCCCGAGGTAACACGGCCAACCAGATGAGTACCGTCCTCGGATTCCGCCAACGCAGATTCAACGTGCACGCTACTTTCCGTGCCACCCTCGCTTCACTCAACAGTCCCCAAGCCCGGTACAAGCTGGCGCTGGCTAACGGAGTTTTTGTGAACACTCAGTTTAACATGTTTCCGACGTTCACCCAACTCTTGGCTTCTCATTATTCGGCCGGTTTCAATTCACTTGACTTTGACAACAACGCGCAGAGATCAGCCGACTACATCAATCAGTGGGTCGAACAACGCACCAACAACAAGATAAAAGATATAGTTACAGCAGATGGAGTCCAAGGTTCTCCGCTTGTCCTGGTGAATACAATCTATTTCAAAGGAGACTGGACGCGCCGATTCAACGATGCTGAGTCGGCACCTTTCCACGTGTCCAACACAAATACCATATCCGTGGAGATGATGTCCAAAACAGGTATATTTAGATACGCCGCGAATCACCACTTGCAATGTCAAATCCTGGAGCTACCATACGATGGATATAGAGTGTCCATGTACATCCTGCTGCCGAAGGCAACGGAAGGTCTGGCGTCGTTGGAGAGCAAACTCACTTTCAATGCAGTCACTTCAGCGTTGGCCAACTTAAGGAGACGGAGATTGTCGGTGGGGATTCCCAGGTTCGATATTGACAAGCAACTTGACCTCATACCTCTTCTGCACAGCATGGGCATTGTATTAGCTTTCAACACAGCTGCAGATTTCGGCCGCATTAGTTCTCTGCGCCCACTATTTGTGAAAGACGTGATCCACAAGGCTTTCATCACCGTCAACGAGACAGGCACCGAGGCCGCCGCCGCTACTGTTGTCGCGTTTTATAACTCATTGCCGATGCCCGTGAAAGCGCAGTTCCTCGCTGACCATCCCTTTCTGTTCTTGATCCGAGACCGAACGACCGGGTCGATTCTCTTCCTTGGACGCTACGTTAAATAAACTTGTGACGTACACACAGGTTAATAAACCTTACGTTAGATGCCCTGGTATGTTCTTTGTGTTCTATATGTAGCGTGAAGACTTCAGCTTAACCAAGTGTTTGTGTGTGTGTGTGTGTGTGTGTGTGTGTGTGTGTGTATGTGTGTGTGTGTGTGTGTGTGTGTGTGTGTGTGTGTGTGTGTGTGTGTGTGTGTGTGTGTGTGTGTGTGTGTGTGTGTGTGTGTGTGTGTGTGTGTGTGTGTGTGTGTGTGTGTGTGTGTGTTTCCGTGTGAATATGTGTTTGTGTGTGTGCGTTTGAGTGTGTGTTTGTTTATTTGTGTGTATGTGTGTGTGTATGTGTGTATAAGTATGTGGGTGTGAGATCACGTGTTTGCGTGTATATTGTGCGCGTGTTTGTTGGTAAGTGCGGAGCGATTTTGCTCGTGTGTGTGTGTGCGTATGTATATATGTGTGTGTATGAACGTGAACGTGAACGTGAACGTGAACGTGAACGTGAACGTGAACGTGAACGTGAACGTGAACGTGAACGTGAACGTGAACGTGAACGTGAACGTGAACGTGAACGTGAACGTGAACGTGAACATGAACGTGAACGTGAACGTGAGCGTGAGCGTGAGCGTGAGCGTGAGCGTGAGCGTGAGCGTGAGCGTGAGCGTGAGCGTGAACGTGAACGTGAACGTGAACGTGAACGTGAACGTGAACGTGAACGTGAACGTGAACGTGAACGTGAACGTGAACGTGAACGTGAACGTCAACGTGAACGTCAACGTGAACGTGAACGTGAACGTGAACGTCAACGTGAACGTGAACGTGAACGTGAACGTGAACGTGAACGTCAACGTCAACGTCAACGTCAACGTCAACGTGAACGTGAACGTGAACGTGAACGTCAACGTCAACGTCAACGTCAACGTCAACGTCAACGTCAACGTCAACGTCAACGTCAACGTCAACGTCAACGTCAACGTCAACGTCAACGTCAACGTCAACGTCAACGTCAACGTCAACGTCAACGTCAACGTCAACGTCAACGTCAACGTCAACGTCAACGTCAACGTCAACGTCAACGTCAACGTCAACGTCAACGTCAACGTCAACGTCAACGTCAACGTGAACGTCAACGTGAACGTGAACGTGAACGTGAACGTGAACGTGAACGTGAACGTGAACGTGAACGTGAACGTGAACGTGAACGTGAACGTGAACGTGAACGTGAACGTGAACGTGAACGTGAACGTGAACGTGAACGTGAACGTGAACGTCAACGTCAACGTCAACGTCAACGTCAACGTCAACGTCAACGTCAACGTCAACGTCAACGTCAACGTCAACGTGAACGCGAACGCGAACGCCAACGCGAACGCCAACGCCAACGCCAACGCAAACGCCAACGCCAACGCCAACGCCAACGCCAACGCCAACGCCAACGCCAACGCCAACGCCAACGCCAACGCCAACGCCAACGCCAACGCCAACGCCAACGCCAACGCCAACGCCAACGCCAACGCCAACGCCAACGCCAACGCCAACGCCAACGCCAACGCCAACGGCAACGCCAACGCCAACGCCAACGCCAACGCCAACGCCAACGCCAACGCCAACGCCAACGCCAACGCCAACGCCAACGCCAACGCCAACGCCAACGCCAACGCCAACGCCAACGCCAACGCCAACGCCAACGCCAACGCCAACGCCAACGCCAACGCCAACGCCAACGCCAACGCCAACGCCAACGCCAACGCCAACGCCAACGCCAACGCCAACGCCAACGCCAACGCCAACGCCAACGCCAACGCCAACGCCAACGCCAACGCCAACGCCAACGCCAACGCCAACGCCAACGCCAACGCCAACGCCAACGCCAACGCCAACGCCAACGCCAACGCCAACGCCAACGCCAACGCCAACGCCAACGCCAACGCCAACGCCAACGCCAACGCCAACGCCAACGCCAACGCCAACGCCAACGCCAACGCCAACGCCAACGCCAACGCCAACGCCAACGCCAACGCCAACGCCAACGCCAACGCCAACGCCAACGCCAACGCCAACGCCAACGCCAACGCCAACGCCAACGCCAACGCCAACGCCAACGCCAACGCCAACGCCAACGCCAACGCCAACGCCAACGCCAACGCCAACGCCAACGCCAACGCCAACGCCAACGCCAACGCCAACGCCAACGCCAACGCCAACGCCAACGCCAACGCCAACGCCAACGCCCAACGCCAACGCCAACGCCAACGCCAACGCCAACGCCAACGCCAACGCCAACGCCAACGCCAACGCCAACGCCAACGCCAACGCCAACGCCAACGCCAACGTCAACGTCAACGTCAACGTCAACGTCAACGCCAACGTCAACGTCAACGTCAACGTCAACGTCAACGTCAACGTCAACGTCAACGTCAACGTCAACGTCAACGTCAACGTCAACGTCAACGTCAACGTCAACGTCAACGTCAACGTCAACGTCAACGTCAACGTCAACGTCAACGTCAACGTCAACGTCAACGTCAACGTCAACGTCAACGTCAACGTCAACGTCAACGTCAACGTCAACGTCAACGTCAACGTCAACGTCAACGTCAACGTCAACGTCAACGTCAACGTCAACGTCAACGTCAACGTCAACGTCAACGTCAACGTCAACGTCAACGTCAACGTCAACGTCAACGTCAACGTCAACGTCAACGTCAACGTCAACGTCAACGTCAACGTCAACGTCAACGTCAACGTCAACGTCAACGTCAACGTCAACGTCAACGTCAACGTCAACGTCAACGTCAACGTCAACGTCAACGTCAACGTCAACGTCAACGTCAACGTCAACGTCAACGTCAACGAACCATATACGTATATAGCGATCACAAAACGATAACTTTTTAAAATAATGCCTGAGCAATGTTATTGCACTTACCAACACCTGCTTTGAAAACGTTGTCACACAGTACGAAAAGTCGAAAGAAAACTGGACGCTGTAATTATATACATGGGAACACATACACTTCAGTAAACTGGCTGACCATTATGCAGAAACTGTCATTTAAAATATATTGAAACCAAAATGACACATTTCCATGCAAAGGCACAAGTAATAATCATTTGGAAAATGTTTGTGGAAATTTGCACCACACGTCAGTTGACAAGCCAGGGCACACCGCCAGGAAACAGTCGCTAAAATGATTAGCTACTGGATAAAAGGCGGTCAGGCATTATTATTTCACTGACGGAAGTAGAAAACAGCATTAAATTCTAGCTGAATATACACTACAAAAGAAACTATGAGTTATGCGAACCGCCAGGTCGGACCACATTAATCAGCTAGCTGATGAAACCTCCTCAAAATGATTCTTTACTGCAGTCCACCAGGTCCACAAGTTCCTCAGAAAACTGCTACTGCACAATTCAGAGATGCTGATGGTCAACATGGGTTGATAGAAAAACAAGCTGATGAAAGATTTACTTCACAGAGCTACTGAATTGTCCAACAACTGATACAGAAAAACACTTGCTACCTAATCTATAGAAGAGTACCAAATAAAGGGAGACATGGCAAATCCACCAATACACGAGGACTTTTTGGTTGACATCAAATCAGCGAAGAAAGGACAATCTCCAGGACTAGATGGCTAACGTCTTAAATTTATAAATATGGAGGTAAACGTCTTCATGTAGACATGTTCTGTAAGCATAGAAAGAATCGGTTTGATGGCAGTAACTACCGTCACAATTGGGTACTCATAAAACGCTGCAAAAAAAGCATAGTCAAAAATATTCAGTGACGTAGCACAAAATATTGAATTTCACATTCATTGAATTTATTTGGCTTGATATTAACATAATATGGAATCAAGTAATATATGTTTTTATTTCCTGTGATTAAAATCAACATATAAATGTGTTATTTCTAACATATTTGTGACGGTTAGTGATATGAAATAGACACGAAACTGATGAGCTACAATCAACATAAACGTGACGTAACATTCTTAGCGGCACAGGTGATGTGCAGATACGCACATGGTGAAACAGACTGTGTGAACCACTGCTTACAAGACGAACATGTGTGACGTCAACATTAAGATTGCTAGATATCAACCTTCGGTGCACATGTTAACTGCATCACCAGTCGATTTGTTTATATAAGGTACGCACTAACCTGAAAACGTGGCTGTCTTTATCTACCCTATCATGGAGGCTCACCATGCGCGGATGCAAACCGGACGTGGACGTGGACGTGGACGTGGACGTGGACGTGGACGTGGACGTGGACGTGGACGTGGACGTGGACGTGGACGTGGACGTGGACGTGGACGTGGACGTGGACGTGGACGTGGACGTGGACGTGGACGTGGACGTGGACGTGGACGTGGACGTGGACGTGGACGTGGACGTGGACGTGGACGTGGACGTGGACGTGGACGTGGACGTGGACGTGGACGTGGACGTGGACGTGGACGTGGACGTGGACGTGGACGTGGACGTGGACGTGGACGTGGACGTGGACGTGGACGTGGACGTGGACGTGGACGTGGACGTGGACGTGGACGTGGACGTGGACGTGGACGTGGACGTGGACGTGGACGTGGACGTGGACGTGGACGTGGACGTGGACGTGGACGTGGACGTGGACGTGGACGTGGACGTGGACGTGGACGTGGACGTGGACGTGGACGTGGACGTGGACGTGGACGTGGACGTGGACGTGGACGTGGACGTGGACGTGGACGTGGACGTGGACGTGGACGTGGACGTGGACGTGGACGTGGACGTGGACGTGGACGTGGACGTGGACGGACGTGGACGTGGACGTGGACGTGGACGTGGACGTGGACGTGGACGTGGACGTGGACGTGGACGTGGACGTGGACGTGGACGTGGACGTGGACGTGGACGTGGACGTGGACGTGGACGTGGACGTGGACGTGGACGTGGACGTGGACGTGGACGTGGACGTGGACGTGGACGTGGACGTGGACGTGGACGTGGACGTGGACGTGGACGTGGACGTGGACGTGGACGTGGACGTGGACGTGGACGTGGACGTGGACGTGGACGTGGACGTGGACGTGGACGTGGACGTGGACGTGGACGTGGACGTGGACGTGGACGTGGACGTGGACGTGGACGTGGACGTGGACGTGGACGTGGACGTGGACGTGGACGTGGACGTGGACGTGGACGTGGACGTGGACGTGGACGTGGACGTGGACGTGGACGTGGACGTGGACGTGGACGTGGACGTGGACGTGGACGTGGACGTGGACGTGGACGTGGACGTGGACGTGGACGTGGACGTGGACGTGGACGTGGACGTGGACGTGGACGTGGACGTGGACGTGGACGTGGACGTGGACGTGGACGTGGACGTGGACGTGGACGTGGACGTGGACGTGGACGTGGACGTGGACGTGGACGTGGACGTGGACTGTGCCGCAAAATATCCGTTATGTGTATCGCGACCTGGTGAATTCATTTTTCCATGTCGACTACTCTGTCCAGACGAGAAGACTATCCGCACGCTGTCGCTGCAGCAACCAATAACATTGCAGCACCACACGATGGATCAACTTGAATATTGTTTAGATTACATTATTGTACTATTATTTGTATCCTGGTGTTGCTAGTAATGAGTGTTCTGGTGCGTTGATGTTAGTATCGTATCGTGTAGCCTGGCCCTAGGAGCAGGTCCTGGAATGTTGATTGTATGTAGCCTTCAACTTGTTTGTCTTTTGTGAAACCTCAACTATGTCGGTGGTGTCGGTCCAACACAACTTTAGTACAGTTGTACATGGAACAAAGAAAACCTGTGTCAGGTTTATGATACGATGTTTGGCAGCTAAATTAGATTGTGGTTGTACTTTATAAATACGACCAGAAACGGCATGGCGTAAAAACTGTCCACACCTTACTTTGTTTACTTGCCAAGACATATAGCAGATGTTTTGTGAGGGCCCAGTTTATCTACACAATGGCGATATCGAAATAAAAAAATTTGATGATCATTAACGTCACGCATAGCGTTCCAAACAGTATAACGAGAACATATATTATAACAATTGATAGTGACTAATGATATATTCTCGCTACGCATGATTTCTACGATTGCGCACGGTTATTGTTTTGTGTAAGATTACTGAGCCTAAAATAGTATTAGTTGGCAAATCTACTGTGACGAAGTTGATCAGCAGTAATAATAATACCAATAATGTCATTTGTGAACATGATATTGCAAGCATATGTATCTGATAATATCGAAATGATACAGAAAAGATCGTTACCGTGTATTTTTCATGGAATGAGTTACGCTGAGATGCTAAGAGTGTGTGTGTGTGTGTGTGTGTGTGTGTGTGTGTGTGTGTGTGTGTGTGTGTGTGTGTATGTGTGCGTGTGTATGTGTGTGTATGTGCGTGTGTGTGTGTATGTGCGTGTGTGTGTGTGTGTGTGTGTGTGTGTGTGTGTGCGTGTGTATGTGTGCGCGTGTGCGCGTGTGTGTGTGTGTGTGCGCGTGTGCGCGTGTGCGCGTGTGCGCGTGTGCGCGTGTGCGCGTGTGCGCGTGTCCGCGTGTCCGCGTCTGCGCGTGTTCGCGTGTGCGCGTGTGGGTGTCCGTGTGCGTGAAAATGAAATGCAGGATTTCATATCATTTGTATTACGGTACCAATTCAGTTTTTAATGTTGTAGTGTTACCAATAGTTGGCAACATTATATCGCTTATGACTACTTGAAAATATTGTGTTATTGCTATTAATAACGTTTTGCGTAGTTGTGATAATTAAATTACACATTTATGCGTAATTAAATCACAAAGAAACTTGAACGTCTTAAGTTTGCATTGATCGCATTACACGCCCTATTGTTTTCGTGTAACTATTAACTCTTTCTTCGAACTTTTTGTTTGTTTTATCTTGTTATTTACACCCACTTATGTTACCAGTTGTAATAAAACTCCACCCATTTAGTCATTTTTCTCCGTGAAAGTGCGTCAGAATCGCTATCAATGTCGCCTCGGTTATCACGTAGTTACATTCTGAATTAGTATAAATTCGACCACTTCGATAGTCGCTGCATCAATCTTCCATCGTCGACAGTAAATCGGAAAGCAAGACACGCAAGTGGTGTGACAGGTAAGGTTTGTTCATATAAATACGGGCACGTGTGTGGAAGTACTGAACATGTTGTGCCAGTCGTATCTGCAGGATTCAAACCACTAATATTTAATTGTCTTAACATGTGTTGAAACTTTGAATGTGTACGTCAACGCCTGTCTATATTTACGTTTCGAAATTTAGAGGATTGTTCTCCAACTATGGACCCGTGGAATTAAAATTGTATGCATCCGTTTTGTGACACTCTAAAATGTTACAATTACCAGCCACACTACCTTCTGCATTATGGACTATATTTATCTGTTACGGTAAAGCGGGTGTTCCAGGACAATTCCGCGATGATCCTGTGAAAAATTGAAAGGTCTGACAGGATCTAACCGTCGCATAATGGGATATATCCTACTGAACGATTCGGATGATGAAATATTGACAATGGTGATAATCACTGGTTCTTCCCTGTCATTAGCTGTAGCTATATTTTTGTTTATTTTGCGCACAGTGACTAATAGGTATGCTCAATTACTATCAAAGAAAGTTACAGGCCCAGGTAATTGTTTGACCATTCGCACTGTGCGTCCACTGCCTGCTAGTGCCTGTCTATTAGTAACATCCACAAGGAGTGTAGCAGTTGGCCCACTTGGTAGTATTGACTTTTATCACCTATCAAACTACACGCAGTATAACGTGTACATGGATTCTGTATTTCTTGTAGCCGAAAATATGTTTACTTCAAATTTGGTTAAATGACAAATGTGACGGTAGAACTGCTTGTTCTTGAAATTTTACAAATGGTCGGGACAGAACGGTAGGACGGCAACTTTAAAATACTGGCAAACTATTGCTATAAAAACGATGCTACATGTAATGTAATGTGGATAATTACGTTACAATTGTTATTTGTGCTAGTGTTGTAAAATTAATGCATTTGCCTTTCTCTATTTTAATAATGGACATTTATTTGTAAATTGTTTTTAAGTAACTTTTTTTTATTCGTTGATGCTTCATTTAATTGAAGTGAATCCAATGTATTGTTAATTGAGTAAACACTTAGTGTTAATTGGTTAATTTGAATTATTTTATAAATATCTCAGGTTAACTTAATTAAATTTATGTATGTCTGAGTTCAGTGTAAGTTAGCAAAGATACTTTTATCTAAGTTAAGATAAAACCAATCGAGAAAACAAAACGAATGTTGTAAAATACAGAATGCAGACATAGAATTGTTGTATGTAGCGTAGAGACTATAATTATACAGAAATGCACACGCACGCACGCACACACGCACGCACAAACATACACATACACATACACACACGTATATATGTATATGTATATGTATATATATATATATATATATATATATATATATATATATATATATATATATATATATATATATATAATATGTGAGTGGGTGTATATATCACTTACATTGTTGTGTCGAAAAACAGTAAGATAAGTCCTTTCGAGATATGAAGATAAACACATTTATGTATTCCATGTGTTATAGTTGTCAGACGAACGCAGCCATGCGGAACCAGTTGCTATTCTTGGGAGTCGTGCTCCTGCTTGTCTCCATCGATGTGACGTCATCGTACAGGGTGTGGAGGTTGGCCCAAGCTAACGGCCACTTCGCCTTCTGCCTTTACAACAAGCTCATCCAGTGGGAAGACGGACACAACGCGTTCTTCTCTCCGATCAGGTATGACATGTGTATATTTGCTAAATTGCACATCATTCCATCTGTCGTACCTGTGTGCCACATGTTGGCCTACTCATTCATGTCCGAGTTGGAGTAGTTTTACACAATGCAGCAAATATGGCTTATCACTACTTGCCGTCTACGTAACACAGTATCTCACAGGAAGTAATATTTGAAACGTTCATTCGCAATCAAGCAACACAGACCTTGTAGCATCATATGTTTCGCAGTCTTAATCGACACTGCAACGAAAACGAACCAGATCGATGGTTCGTATATTTATCCTTCACGAACTCCCATGCAAACTGCCATTTCCAAGTCGTGAAGACATAGTGGCTGTTATTATATAGCATAATAAAATGTCCTTGAAATACTCCCACTATATTTCGTGGTTTTATTTAATGATTTTTGTATTGTATATTTGAAAATTGTATTTCTTAATAAACGATGTGGGCTCATAATTAGATGCATTTATATTCCTGTGATCACCACGCCATCCAACATCGAGGACGTTAAATCCGACGAATTCAACTGCTTTCTACGAAAAGGTTTACATTGTATCCATCTTAAAGCCAGGGGCTTGCTGCCTAAACTGAATGAATTAATTGTTCTCGCTTCAAAAACAAAGGCAGCTGTGATTGGAATAAGCGAAACATGACTTGATGACTCGGTTGAGGACAGCGAGGTCGAACTGCCGGGATATTCAGTTCTCCGTCATGATTGTAACCGGAACGGAGGTGGTGTGTGCATTTATCTCCGAAGCGACCTTGCGTTTAACCCACGTGAAGACTTACAATCCGACGGCGTGGAGTCTGTTTGGGCGGAAATCCTCCTGCCTAAAACACCTCCCATTTTGACAGGGATCTGTGATTTTTACGAACTTTTATAATGGTCTATTAATGAAGGAAATTATTTTAATGAATGTATTTTGCTTGTAGATTTTAATACTTATGTTTTAGTGCTATCTAGTAGCAATATTCTTGTTAAAGCCCTTCATAATTTTGAACGTGTATTTGGGGTTAAGCACTTGATCACAGAACCTACCAGAGTATGTGATAATAGTGAATCTGCTATTGATCTTATTTTTGTAACAGATCATGAGAACGTGTGTCAGTCATATGTTCTAAGTGGTGGTATTAGTGACCATTTAATAACTTATTGCACGAGGAAGGTAAACAGACCTCCTGTAAACAAGCATAATACCTTACAAATGCGCTGTTGTAAACATTACAACAAAGATCAGTTTATACAAAATCTAGATGACATCAACTGGTCAGATGTATTTAGTTGTGATAATATCGATAATGCTTGGAACAAATTTAAATCAGCATTGTTATCAGTTCTTGATAAAGTGGCACCTTATAAGGTTAAACGGAGGACAAAACCTTGGATGTCCGGCGAAATACTTAACTTGATCAGACAAAGGGATAAGTATCTTATTTTATATATAAATGACATGTCTGCTGCAGTTAAATGCAAGCTATTAATTGTTATACGTGGACGGCTAATTCTTGCTTGCCTCAGGAAAGGACTTAGTAGGAATCGAGGCAACTTTACGTTCTGAACTGGAATCCGTGAATGACTGCTTAATCAACAACAAGTTGTCGCTCTATTTGGGTGAAACACAATCCATTGGGTTTGGAAGGAAGAGAAAATCAAGCACATGTAAAACCATTAATATTGTATGTAATGAAAATGTAATTGAATCAAAGTCAACCGTCACCTATTTAGGCGTAACGTTAGATCAGCCTCTTTCTGGTGATGCCATAGCCTCTGATGACATTTCGAAAACGTAAAATAAACTAAAGTTTTTGTATAGGAACGCCAGAAAGTTTAATATAAAAACAAAACAAAATGCTGATTTCATCTTTGACGCAATATAATTTTGATTACACATGTTCGGCATGTTATAGTGGATTGTCGAAAAATATATTGCAGAATGCAACGTAGCCAGAACAAGATAGTTCGTTTTTTTGTTAAATGCTCCACCCAGATTCCATGTGGGAGCTAATGAATTTAAGACAGTTGGTTTAATCCGTGTAGGTTATAGAGTAGAACAATTAAAACTGGGCATGTTCAATATTATAAATTTACAGGCACTGGAATAGTTAAGAAGAAATGTTGAAATGGTACACCACAGATACCCCACAAGAGCCAGCCACTTGGCATGTGTTACTCCATTAGCGAAGGGTTCTGGACAAACTTCCTTCTTTTATACACACATATGCCACTGGAATAACCTGCCTATCGAATTAATACAATGTAAATCTAAAACCAGTTTTAGAAAAAAGTAAAGATCCCTCTATTTAGTAGATTGTTGGACTATGAATTATAATCTTAAAGTGGCATTTTAATATATTTTTATTAACTTATCTTACTTTGTATTGTCATACTATCATATTTTAGTAGTGTACTTTTTATATTAGCACTTTGTTTTGCTAATAACATTTATTTATCTGTATTTAAAAATATCTATATATCTGTATTTTATTTGTCTGTATTTATTTATCTATTTACATATTTATTTATTATGTATTTCTGTATTTATTTATTATGTATTTCTGTATTTGTTTTCTTCTTAAATTATTCATATTTTTATGAGGACCACATTGGATATAAGTGTACGTTTTTGTACTTTAATGTGCTTATCCTCGGTAATAGTATTTATATATGCTTATTCTTTTATTTGCTTTTGAATCTTAACTATGTTTAATTGCACGTATATAATTTTTTACAAAATAAACTCAACCAATCACCTTTTTAACTACACCGTTTTATTGCAGTGTATCGACGGCCCTTGCAATGACGTACGCCGGAGCAAGCGGCCAAACAGCCTCTGAGATGAGTCAAGTTCTTGGATTCAGCTCACTAAAATTCAACGTTCACCCGATATTCCGTGCTACCCTCGGGTCACTAAACGCGGGAAGCGATGGTCAGTATAAACTCACTCTGGCTAACGGTGTGTTCTTGACCGAAGGGTTGTCAGTCCGGCTATCATTCAAAAGACTCATAAGCAAGTTCTACTCGGCCGGCTTCGAAGAGCTCGACTTTGCTGGCGATCCACAGGGTACTGCCGACTACATCAACCAGTGGGTCGAAGACAGGACCAACGGCAAAATCAAAGACATAGTCTCCCCGGACCTTATCCAACAATCCGTGATGGCGCTAGCGAATGCTATCTACTTCAAAGGATTCTGGAAGTGTCCGTTCAACACTCTCGATACTAGACCCGCACCTTTCAAAGTGTCCCGCAATCAGGAAGTATCCTTGAACACGATGATCCAGACAGCCCGACTGAGGTACTCGATGAACAGTCGTTTGTGTTGTCAGATCGTGGAGCTGCCGTACGAAGGAGACCGACTCGCCATGTACATCCTGCTGCCGACTGAGACGGACGGTCTGGCGGCGCTCGAGAGCAAACTCACGTTCCAATCTCTCACATCTGCTTTGGCCGGTTTGCGCCCACGGAGACTATCTATAGCTATCCCACGATTCGAGATCACCGTTAGCTCAGAACTATCGCAACAGCTACGACCGATGGGAATTAATCTCGCATTCAGCAGTGGCGCTGACTTCAGCGGCATGGCACAAGGAGACCTGTCCATATCAGTTGTGCTCCACAAGGCGTTCGTCTCAGTTGATGAGGAAGGTACCGAAGCAGCCGCCGCGACTGTTGTACTAATTGAACGTACGGTGTTCCCTCCCTTAGACCAGGACTTCATCGCCGATCATCCGTTCATCTTCCTGATTCGCGACACCAAGACAGGGTCGATTTTGTTCCTCGGTCGTCTGCTCAATCCATCAGCGTAGTACAGTGTTCTGCAAAAGATCGAAACAGCCGTGTCAGTCCATAAGAATGGAACGTCTGATGTGTTGTGGAACACTTTAATGTTAAGAACGATACAAACAAATCTTTCAAACATCTGGCTTGGCAACCTCAACTGGTTCTTTTGTTCTGCATTGACCTTTACCGTGTCATATTTTCGATATTGATCAAAAATTTAAAACGAATGCAATATGTAATAATAATTGATCATCATCATCAACATTGTGCAGCCATAATGCTCCGCGATTGGACTAAGATTTCAGCTTAATAAATCCATTATATAAATTAACTCTTTTTAAGTAACTTAACGTTAACGTATCCGTTCCTGACATACGACCAATTGTTTTGAGCTCATGTTATATGTACAATAAAAATGGTGTCAAAAACATGATACAAACAAATCAATAGCATTTAAAAAGTAAATATAAAAACAATATGAGTATATATCAATATATTAAGCAGGTTACAAGTTACGTGGCGTGTGCGTGTGCGTGTGCGTGTGCGTGTGCGTGTGCGTGTGCGTGTGCGTGTGCGTGTGCGTGTGCGTGTGCGTGTGCGTGTGCGTGTGCGTGTGCGTGTGCGTGTGCGTGTGCGTGTGCGTGTGCGTGTGCGTGTGCGTGTGCGTGTGCGTGTGCGTGTGCGTGTGCGTGTGCGTGTGCGTGTGCGTGTGCGTGTGCGTGTGCGTGTGCGTGTGCGTGTGCGTGTGCGTGTGCGTGTGCGTGTGCGTGTGCGTGTGCGTGTGCGTGTGCGTGTGCGTGTGCGTGTGCGTGTGCGTGTGCGTGTGCGTGTGCGTGTGCGTGTGCGTGTGCGTGTGCGTGTGCGTGTGCGTGTGCGTGTGCGTGTGCGTGTGCGTGTGCGTGTGCGTGTGCGTGTGCGTGTGCGTGTGCGTGTGCGTGTGCGTGTGCGTGTGCGTGTGCGTGTGCGTGTGCGTGTGCGTGTGCGTGTGCGTGTGCGTGTGCGTGTGCGTGTGCGTGTGCGTGTGCGTGTGCGTGTGCGTGTGCGTGTGCGTGTGCGTGTGCGTGTGCGTGTGCGTGTGCGTGTGCGTGTGCGTGTGCGTGTGCGTGTGCGTGTGCGTGTGCGTGTGCGTGTGCGTGTGCGTGTGCGTGTGCGTGTGCGTGTGCGTGTGCGTGTGCGTGTGCGTGTGCGTGTGCGTGTGCGTGTGCGTGTGCGTGTGCGTGTGCGTGTGCGTGTGCGTGTGCGTGTGCGTGTGCGTGTGCGTGTGCGTGTGCGTGTGCGTGTGCGTGTGCGTGTGCGTGTGCGTGTGCGTGTGCGTGTGCGTGTGCGTGTGCGTGTGCGTGTGCGTGTGCGTGTGCGTGTGCGTGTGCGTGTGCGTGTGCGTGTGCGTGTGCGTGTGCGTGTGCGTGTGCGTGTGCGTGTGCGTGTGCGTGTGCGTGTGCGTGTGCGTGTGCGTGTGCGTGTGCGTGTGCGTGTGCGTGTGCGTGTGCGTGTGCGTGTGCGTGTGCGTGTGCGTGTGCGTGTGCGTGTGCGTGTGCGTGTGCGTGTGCGTGTGCGTGTGCGTGTGCGTGTGCGTGTGCGTGTGCGTGTGCGTGTGCGTGTGCGTGTGCATGTGCATGTGCATGTGCATGTGCATGTGTATGTGTATGTGTGGGTTTTGTTGTGTATGTATTTGTGTATGTGTGTATGTGTTAAGCTGCAAAAACAATACGGACGACAACATATCGTCTTGAAGACTTTTATTAATTGTGACGTTTCACATATTTCCCATCATCCTTACCCGACGAAGCGACCAAGGAACAGGATTGATCCGGTCGACTTGTCTCGGAGCAAGAAGAAGAAAGGATGATCGGCGAGGAACTGAGCTTTCACCGGGGGCATCAGTGCTGTCGTGAAGAAGATGACTGCTGTAGCGGCGGCGGCTTCAGTTCCTGTTTCGTTGACGTTGATGAACGCCTTGTGGATGACATCGTGCACGTAGATCCGCGGAACATTGGCGCTGATGCCTCCAAAATCGGCATTCTTTGCGGAGAAAGCACGTTTAATGCCCAAACTGCGCAGTATAGGCACTAGGCCAATTCCCTTTTCAATTTTGAAATTGGGAATCCCCACCGATAATCTGCGTTTCCTTAACTTGGCCAACGCTGCTGTCACCGTGTTGAATGTGAGTTTGCTCTCCAATGATGCCAGACCTTCCGTTTCCATCGGCAGGAAGATGTACATAGACACTTTGCATCCATCGTAGGCAGCTCCAGGATTTGACACCGTAAATTGTGATTCACGGCGTATCTGAAACTGGCTGTTTGCGACATCATCTTCACCATTATTGCCTTCTTATTCGACACCCGGAAAGGCGTATCGCGTGTCTTCTTGAACTGGCACTGCCAATCTCCGTAGAAATAGATTGTATTCACCAGGACAAGTGGAGAACCTTGGACTCCAGCCGCTGAAACTAAATCCTTAATCTTGTTATTGGTGCGTTGTTCGACCCATTGATTGATGTAGTCGGCGGATCCCGGTGCGTCATGGTTAAAGTCAAGCAGCTTGAATCCAGCTGAATAACGTGTGGCTAAGAGGTTGGTAAACGACTGGTAGATGTTAAAGTTGTTATTCACAAACATTCCGTTGGCCAACGCCAGCGTGTACTGGGCTTGAGGACTGTTCAACGAACCAAGCAGAGCTTCGTAAGTAGCGTGGACGTTAAAGGAGAGAGGGCAGAAGCCGAGCACCAGACACATCTCGTAGGCCGTTT
>CBDHHR010001023.1:17500-24961 GCA_965263245.1 Metamycoplasmataceae bacterium
GCATGGGTGTGTGTATATGTACGTTGCTTTTCAGACAGAATGGGCGTATCTACTACAATATAATCAGTATATAATTCAAAATTGTAAAATAACAGGAACAACAAGAGTGCAAACGTATGAGAGTACCAGGGTAGACGAGTACGAGAGTACAAGAGTACAAGGGCATGAGTGTACGGTTGAAACTACCGAAAACGTCGCCAGTAGCAAATATTGTGTCTTTGGTCTATAAATTCAGTGGTATGGTTTTAATAGGAATATAAATAGCTTAGTCAAATGGAGCTCGGCTTGCTCTTTCTTGCGATAGTTGTGTTTTCATGGTGATATGATAATTTATATGAGTTTGTGCGTACGAAACACACACAAAATCCCATTTTATCTTGTCCACAGCAAAGGGTAGTATTAACAAGGATGGTAATTTTAATATTCAATAACTATTAGCTGCTTAACTACATGTTTTAGTTCATTTTATGAATACATACCTATTATTCTATGATGTTCTCTAAAATATTCGCATCTATTTTCCTTACCTTATACACGTGTATAACTTGTAAATGTATTTTACATTATCTGTACAATTTATATCATAACTGTGTACCAATGAAGTGCTATATCATTGGAAAGTATGTTTGTTTTACACATATACATGGGGTTGTCACCTAAAAACAAAAGCCATGAGCATAGTCAACCTTTCTGATCGTCAGAAGACATCAAAGTGGCAGAAAAACAGCGTACTCATTAAGAATGTATTCTACGTTATCCACCTTTATCATATACGTGCTTTCCCCAGTATACAATCAAGGTATAATATATGAGGGTACCTTGTTTCCTTTGTGAAATACAAGTTGTACATAATATACAGACCTAATTTAATCACGTATAGTTCGATAATATCAAATGGTGTATTTTACGTTATCCGATAGTCTACGTTATCGCGAAGAAAGAAGCATTATAACACATTCCATAGCGTTCTTATCACAAAGTATAGGCCATATAGTGGTTCTGCTGCGGGTCTAACACACAATTTACAAAACCAAAGATAAGTTTGTATTTACCAATGCATGCATGACCAAATGTACTATTTTACTAGCTAGATTCCCTTTATAATGAGATAATTTAGTTTTCGGAGTTTATATTCAAGGTATACTATACGAAATTGCCTTATTTATGTTGTGAAATAAAAGTTGTGCATGATATACCTACCTAATTTAATCACATATGGTTCAATAATACCAAAAGATGTATTTTACGTTATCCGGTATTTTACGTTTACGCGGGAAGGAAGCATTTTAACACATTCCATGGCGTTCTTATGGCAACGTTTAGGCCAAATTTAAACGAAAATTGTTCTGCTGCGGGTCTAACACACAATTTGCAAAACCAAAGATAAATTTGCATTTACCAATGCATGCATGCATGACAAACAAATGTGACTTGTACTAGCTAGATTCCCTTCATAGTGAGAATGTTTTCTTTCCCAAGTTTACATACTACATGAGATTACCTTGTTTGGTTTGTAAAATAAAATTTGTGCATGATATAATACCTAATTTAATTACTTATGGTAATATCAAATGATGTATTTTACGTTATCCTGTATTCTATATTATCGCGGGGAAGGAAGCATTGTAACACATTCCATGGCGTTCTTGCGGCAACGTTTGGGCCAGATTCAAACGAAAGTGGTTTTGCTGCGGGTCTGACACCCAGTTTGCAAAACCAAAGGTAAACTTGTATTTAGCAATGCATATATGACAAACAAATGTGATATTGTACTAGTGACATTTCCTTCACAATGATATATTACTATCATATAATTTCACTTAGACTTAGTTATTTTTGTATTCAAAATGAAGCGATCATTTGCAGCTGTTTTAATTCAAAAATCTGCAAAACAAAATGGTAGCTAGTTAATGGTGTATCATTCTTGCATAAAGGACCTATAAAACATTATAGTAAACATTTACTGATATCGTAAAATACACACTTACATATGTAACATTTGAAAGGGAATGCTGTTATTAACCCAAATAGTATCAAGTCAACGAAACGCGAGAGGAATTCATAACAGAAACATTTCAACACATTCTGACACATGCAACATAATACTACGTTTCAGGGCCGGTGGAATAAATAACGTAGAATGCACATGACTATGTTTTCTGAGCATATATCATTTCATTGTAGCGTGTAATATATCTTGGGTATTTTCCTGTTGTCTTTAGTGATTGGAGTACTTGTGTTTTTTAAAGTTAAAGTAAAAAGGCGCGAAAGTCAGCAAACAATCAATAATGTATTACGTTAAAACAGATGATTTGACCCCGGAAGCCAGAAAGAGAAGAAGACATAAAATTCCAGGGAAAGATGCGAATACACCGAGCGAAGAACTGACGAAGTTGGAAATCAACGCTCATACAAAGATTCTACCATAAAAAACGACACTTGTATATGATAAACTATTTCGAAGTTCGTGTTCACTTCAAAGATGATTTCTTGGAATACATGGATGCCTCCAAACCGCACTTCAATATGAGACCCTTGCCATTCTTAAAACACACTCTCGCAGAAACCTAATGCACCTTGCAAGTAGATTACACCAAGACCTACCTGTGCCATTTTCTGGAGGAGATAAGCAGCGTGTACTACTCTAAAGACCAAGTGAAAGTTCGTCCTGCGGTGATACACTACAAGGGAGTTAAGGGTGTACTTGAAACACAAGAGCCTCGCGGTGCTGGCAGATGAAATGGCGCAGTGTGGCATCACAAAGGTCAACGTTGGCTGGATCAAGCAAGTCGGTATAGGAACAGCACAATCGCGAATCTGACGTCAATTGTACGAGGTCATGTTCGACATATCTGCGTCTTAGCAGTACTTCGAAACCGCGCAAGGTAATGTGGTAAAGAACCGTACGGTGGGAGATGTGGGGCTGTGAAACGAGCAGCTAATAAAATATTTGCAATGGCTTGGGTTGTTACAGTAGGACCACGTCATGATGATCTATGGGTAATTGGTATGGACAACTTGACAACATTAGCCCCTCCTGCTCCAACAGGCAGGTCACAACATGCATTCAGGCAATGTCCATTAGATGCGGAGATCGTATCTACCGTGAACTGATAGGTGGTTATCCGTTCTTGTATTTTATGTTATTTGTATTCAACGTTAACCAAGTTAACTACACTCATTTTGCGAAACAACGAATGACCAGACCACTGCTATTTCTTCTGTCATATACGACAACAGTGTGGTCTTTTGACACGACGGTTATATCCCTGTTTAATTTTAAAATGCTGCCAGAATGCACAACATTATTTTGTAATCTACGTTATCAGCAAATGTAATTGCTGAAACATGAATAAGTATACCTGTGCTATGAAACGTTACATATGTGATGCAATACTTTGTAACATGTTGAGTATGTGTTCAGGTAATCTTATATTTAACAGTATCTTTAAATAAATCAATGATAAGACATTATTACATTCGTACGTATTCTACGTTGCGGCAGTGTACACTTTAATTTGTCATGATAATTATGCTACTTCATCAAGACATTTCAGTTGTTGATGTTTCCATAAATGCTCAAGATGTCAAAATAAATGTTAAGTGATATAATATATTGTGCATTGTATCATTGTTGAGGATTGAATGAACACACTATCACGATTTAGTTGCTTAATTTCATTCATTACGCATGTATTTAACACAAATGTCTGAACAATTTTAATAACAACCATGTCAAGGTTTTATATATTTAACTAGCCCCAAAATCCATTAGGTTTTCATTATATTACATATGTAAAACGTATCTATATTGCGCATAAACAAATCAGACATTTTTTTATTCTACGTTATCCACGGACGTCCTTTGTGGAAACCTACGCCAGCTACCACACGGTTTGTTGAGATGATGACTATTTTGATGCAGTCGAAGACAAGATCCCAATGCAAGACATCATACCAAAAACACTTACGTGGCCTACTTGATACAATAATTATGGCCTTTGGAAAACGGACAACCTTTGCAACTACGCATTTTTCTGCATCTTCAAAACACGCTCACATTTTGCAAAAAAAGAAATATCATATTAAAAATAATATGAACCTGAATCAGTTCTTCAGACTTCATAACCATGATATCAGCTTGCAATACGCCCATTTTTCATTTATTAATTATTATTTTTAAATAGATCCACGCATATTTAGTACGACAAGGTGGCGGATAACGTAGGATACATTGGAAAAAAAGGCGAAAAATCATCATGAGTTGACAGGTTGGTGCAATAAAAGAAGGATAGATTGGTTGAGAGAAACGATTGTTCCTAGAAGTTCAACATATATACTTTCATATGGAAACAAATATTTTCAAATATATTGAAATGTACTTTTTCCTATTTTAAAAAACATACTGGAGACGTTTTCGGTAGTTTCAACCGTACAAAGTTAAGAGAGTACTGAAGCCCTTACCTGGCACATACAGTCCAAGCAGTTGGCGCTGGGACCTAGACATAAAACATTCAAAATCGTAATCAGCACTGCGTTAGCCATTATCAGTGCATTCTACATAATTATTTAGAAATCCTTACAAAGACTTATTTTGTTTATTGATGGTTTACTGTAGCGCTATGTATCCACTAGCACATAAATATGACCTATGGTCTCCGCTTCTTTCTCGTTTACATGACCTTTCTCCCACCAGAAACCAAGTCTCCCAAAGTTCCATAACTTGCCAGTTTGTTAACGTACAACATACATTACGTAAGACAATATATATTATATTTTCCATTCACGTGAGTATTTGTAATTATATATATATATATATATATATATATATATATATATATATATATATATATATATATGTATATGTATATATATGTATATATATATATATATGTATATATATATATATATTATATATATATATATAATTACAAATACTCACGTGAATGGAAAATGCATGAACATAATATTTATTGTCTTACGTAATGTATGTAGTACTTTACCAAGTACATATATATATATACATATATATATATATATATATATATATATATATATATATATATATATTAAAATTTGAATAGCATCATTGGGTGTATTGTGTAATATTAACTTCATTTATATATATATATACACTATATATATACATATATATATATATATATATATATATATATATATATATATATATAGTGTATATATAGTGTATATATATATATATAGTATATATATATAGTATATATATATATATATATATATATATATATATATATAAATGAAGTTAATATTACACAATACGCCCACTGATGCTATTCAAATTTTAAGTAGTTTTTAATAGTAGCATACATATGGTATAACTACCATTCAACTACATATGGCAAAATACATGTACTAACCCGCTGACACTGAAATGCCCAAGGCTGACAGGCACAGAAGAACTGCAATTGCCACAACCGTCATTGTTGACTACAAATTGAAAAAAATACATTTTATTATAACGCTGAATGCCAATTAGATAATACCCTGCTAATAAATGCAACTAATGTTGTAATCAGCTGCTTGGACATTGAAATTTAGTGAATAAATAAAATGTAATGTTATCGTCGAACAAGGTAATAATATCGTTTAACAAAACAGAACACATAATCTCAGATGATCCGACATTTAATCAATACCCTGAAATAATCAATGTTTTTCAAGAAATAAAGTTATATAGAGTATGAAATCTTCACATCTACCTTTTTGACTGAAATGTTAACTTGAGCGTAGATGTGAGAACGTCTTCAACTGGTAATTAACCAACTCTCACAGAACTGTTTTGGTCTCGTCGACTCGTCCTGCAGAACTGTTGGCTTAATGGTGTTTAGTTCGTCTATTTATACACACCTGTACGACGTTAGCCCATACAGGTGTTGTCGCTAAAAAGAGTTGATAGTCGGTGGTAACAAATAAAACGCCAAAACATCTTCCCACACAACATTACTTTTTACACAAAGACGTGACCTTTTATAACAATAGACCAGACACTGTATTTAACATAGAGGCCTTGTCGCACCGGCTGAGAAATGTCAAACGAGATGTTGATGCTAACATTGTTGTGTGTAAGCTGCGCGGTGGATTTGAGGCAAACTCTCATAAAACGATACATGTTTTCTACAACATAAGAGTATGAATGAAAATGTCGTTTTGTTTTGCGGGTCAGATATATATTCAATTCGGGGAAAGTGACAAAATAGGCAATGTTTTGTTGTTTCTAGAAACTGCTACTTTCAATAGTTGTAGCATTGTAGAAACCATCCAACCATTTTCCAATTACTGCGCGAAAAACAACGAGAACGTTATTTCCAATTATTGTCAACTAAAGATAAGTGGCTCGTAGCCGAAATATTACGCCAGCGTGTGTAATAACATTTACGATTCGCATACCACTGACATCATACTTGCAGCAAATAAGTAAAAGTAATTCACCGGAAACGAACAAACGAACGACATATGTTGACCATCATTAAATGTAACTATTTAAGTTAGTAGTTTCTATTCTAGTTGCTAGCTTCCATTAGTCTCTCGTTCAAAACCAGTATTCAACATAATATTTAAACATCTCATGTCCTCTTTGTACTCCCGTTTCAAAGTATAAATCAGTTTGTTTACTGTAGTTATCTAAAGTCCAACGCAGTAAGAACATTCCGAAAAACTTGTTATGAACAATTTTTCAATGAGAATATGAAATGCGACGACACTTTGGGTAATTTATGTAAACCGCACTTCTGCGTTTGCTACGTTTTTCATCAAAGCGATTTCTTATGTTTGTCTAAGTGAATGAAAAACAATCCCCTTCCATCAACGGACACGACATCGTTTATTGCCAGTGCACAAAGGGCGTCTCCTGTTCCACCAGAGCTAAGTTTTGAAACCTGCATACATCCATGTACACATATATACACATACACGAACACACACGTGCACGCGTTCACACGTACACACATATATACATACACACATATACATATGTTACAACCGATAATGTAATAATCGCCTGTTAATGTAATAACTGCCTGATAATGTAATAAAAACGCCTGATAATGTAATAACATCGACTGATAATGTAATAAACTTGCTGCCTCATAATGTGATCATTTTCGCCTGATAATGTAATAAACTCTTCTTGCCTGATAATGTAATACCTTTCGCCTGATAATGTAATAACATACATATTTCACGTAGGACTTAGTCGTTTTCGTGGATTTCATGTTGATTTCTTGCACTTATTCCAATTCGTCTATTTCATAATACTGACACTTTTGCTAGTGGGACCTTTTTTAGATTAAATCTAATACCGCAGGCGTTGGGTTTGCTTGATCAATCCTAGTTTGAAAGCCAAATGAAGAAATGGTTTATTAAGGGTTGTTTATTACTTTACTAACGTTTTATTACGGAATTTGTTGACAATTTCGAGTCTGT
>CBDHHR010001024.1:0-5000 GCA_965263245.1 Metamycoplasmataceae bacterium
GGCAGGCAGGCAGGCAGGTTGGCAGGCAGACAGGCCGGCAGGCAGGCCGGCAGGCAGGCCGGCAGGCAGGCAGGCAGGTAGGCAGCAGGCAGGCAGACAGACAGAGGCTGAAACAGAGGCACATACTGAGACAGCGCATGTTAGACATTTTTGTGTAACCACGACATAAGACATGTCGGTCTGGTTCTGTTTGTTTGACGAAACTGTAAAGTATACAGATTCTATCTACGGGGGTGAAGGCGTATAATATATATATATATATATATATATATATATATATATATATATATATATATATATATATATATATATATATATATATCTGTGTCTGTGTCTGTGTCTGTGTCTGTGTCTGTGTCTGTGTCTGTGTCTGTGTCTGTGTATGTATATGTATATGTATATGTATATGTATATGTATATGTATATGTATATGTATATGTATATGTATATGTATATGTTTATGTATATGTATATGTATATGTATATGTATATGTATATGTATATGTATATGTATATGTATATGTATATGTATATATATATATATATATATATATATATATATATATATGTGTGTGTGTGTGTGTGTGTTTGTATCGTATCCAATCCAAAGTACACACACAAACATATATATATATATATATATATATATATATATATATATATATATATATATATATATATATATATATATATACATAGCCATTGAACGCTGTTTTATTAAATAAGTCACACAGACCACGGTGGAGCTAAGCGGGAAACTAGTGTCGATGACTCAGCGACAGGTACAATGCAGTGTGAATGCACTGTCATGTGCAAGCATTCGTCTCTACAGCGTCGTGACGTCACTGCCGTTTAGCCCGCACTGAGACAGACTGTATCGGGTTTAAGAGCTCTTGACAACGTCAGTGAAGTGGTATCTTCAACTATTTGCCCTCCGCCATGGAAACGTGATCTGCAGCACACCGATGCGCGTCACGTGGCAAAAAAATACCCGGAAGAAGTATCCAGCGGAAGGTCACCTCGAGGTCGTTCGCACCTTCGTCACAATAAGGAGGATTTGTCGTAGCAAATGCATGTCATACACATCGTTCACGTTGAATAGGGTAGCGTTTGATTCGGTGTGGATAAAAGACAACGCGATGCACCATAGATACGGCAATCTAGCACGGAGGTGTACATGCAATTTAAGCCCTGCTGAAGATGCACCTAAGCAAGATAAGACAGACACCTGATAAGGGTAAGCGGTGCTGTCATTTCCAAAAACCGTGGTACTGTTATGACATTAATTTGAACACAACCTACAGTGTTTTCAAATTAAATTCAAAACACTCGCCCGCTCAAGTCCAAAACACTATGGCTCAGTTGAAGAGTACGATATGATTATGACGCGATACACATTGCTATAACATGTTACTACTTTGTGGTGTTTTCAAATTAGTTTTAAAACACACCTGATTATTTTCAAATTGGTACCATGTTAAAATGCCACTTTGGCAAGAACAGACATAAGAACACACCGGGAGGAGTGACTCACAGCTAAGAATACAGAATGATGGCTGCACCTATGCGTATTGCTACAAAAATGAAAGGCTGAATGTCTGTACGTCGAAATAAATTTTAGAAAAAGTGAAAGAGCCTGCACCAGAACAGGCATGGATGGTGGGACTAGGTCGACGTGACCCAGACGTAGAGTCGTCGTACTAAAAACGATGTATTCTGAGAACGGTGGCAGAGTTATGCAGGATGAGTTATGAGCCTTTTGTGCTCCTAAAACGTCGCGTCACCAGTACGGCAGGCCAATTTTAATTGAACCTTTGCTACGCTATTGCCAATTTTACGTGTGTTTTGGACGTGTGAACATTGTTATGGTCTGCATGAGAAATGTACAGACAGGAATTGATTGAATTTCTATTTAGTCCAAAATAACATATTAGCAAAGGTGTTCAGTTTGAAAGTAATGGGCAGGTAGGAGGCGATAATATTGATTGATTGATTTTAGTCAATATAAAATGTAACCATTGTATAACTATACATATAATATAACTACAAAGCACATTAAATATAAGGATGACACAAAAAGTGCAAGCATTTATATCCATTGTGGTCTTGTATAGACATAGACAGATACGTGACAAGCATTGACAGACTATGACAAATATAACATACTAAAACAACAATTATAAATAAAGTACGATAAATAATTACTACATATAAAGACAGTGATTGATAATACAATATTAAAAAAGAGGGAAATAATCTCCTGCTTAAAAAACTATAGGTCATTTGTAAAACCCTGTCATATACTATATAAAATCATTAAAAACGTAAAAATTGCTCATAAGTTACGAAACAATCGCGGTTTCTGTACATTTGGCAGACACACACACGCAGTATAATATACACTTGTTGTGAGCAAACTTCTATAAGCACACGTTTAGAACGTACATTTACATTTGTTATGCCCTTATGCATCAGACACACGCAAAACTCAGCACCATACATGCTCAAGCACAAACACACACATGTCCACACATTCACACTCATTCACACATGCATATACGCCCGCATACACGCCCGCATGACGAACGAATTACTTTTTCTATTTTGTAAAAAGATAGAAGAGCGGCACCACTGCCACATTAAAATAACGTATTACTCCCGACACGAAAGGCTGATGATACTTGTAAGTGTACATCAACTCTATAAATGTGTTTAGTTGATGTCAAAGACACCATTAACAGGCACTGATAATGTGGGGTGTCAACGTGACCCAGGGAGAAACACATTGGACTGGAGACAAAAGGCACCATAGTATGTGGTACGCACATAGTGTGCTCTTTAACATGTTTCAACTAACCTTCAGATTACTCCACCGCCATTACGCTGGTGATTCGATGTGGCGCAGTTGCTTAAGAAATGCCTGATGGTATTACCTGTATTATCTCATTAAACCTAATCTGGTGTCCATAGTTGTACTGATGTGAATAAACTATCTGTCCTACGTATGCCAACGTATTTTTCATAACCTAACATTTTTCTCATGCTTTGTAAATCAATACAATTCGTTCATGTTTATATCAAACGACATCTTCTGATGTGTCATGGTGGTGCATGAATGCAGTGTCACGTGTGAGCGTTCATCTGTGGATTTTGACCTATTTTTGCTACATACAGAATTCGCCGGTGATGCGATATTAAGAATAACTTTCCTGTACGCAAGTGCAGTTTTTTCATTTATAATCTGATACCAGTTTTTTTTAACGAGCCTTTAATATACTCTTCCTGCAAAAGACACAGTAACCGGTTCTTCGTGCGAATGTTGCCTTCACTGATCGTCAATGGTTTTTTCTTCGTATCTTTACCCCAGATTGGCACAGCGATTGTATGGTAAGATGCGGGTCAGGTTACCACGTGGACATTTAAACGTATCCCTGTTGAATCTTATCATGCCAATCCTGTGAATAAATGTTGCGACCACTATAAGTATAGTGTCCCACGCATGGAGTTAATTGTCACGAACTCACTAGTATACAAATGGTATAGTGGTCACGACAATAAATATGCACGTACGCTATACACCCATACATACTCACTAACTCACTCACTCTCTCGCACGCATGCACATTAGCACGCACACGCACACGCACACGCACACGCACACGCACACGCACACGCACACGCACACGCACACGCACACGCACACGCACACGCACACGCACACGCACACGCACACGCACACGCACACGCACACGCACACGCACACGCACACGCACACGCACAAGCACAAGCACAAGCACAAGCACAAGCACACACACACACACACACACACACACACACACACACACACACACACACACAGAGTGACACACACACACACACACACACACACACACACACACACACACACACACACACACACACACACACACACACACACACACACAGACACACACACACACACACACACACGCGCACACGCGCACACACACAGACACACAGACACACACGCACACACGCACACACGCACACACGCACACACGCGCACACGCGCACACGCGCACACGCGCACACGCGCACACGCGCACACGCGCACACACGCACACACGCACACACGCACACACGCACACACGCACACACGCACACACGCACACACGCACACACGCACACACGCACACACGCACACACGCACACACGCACACACGCACACACGCACACACGCACACACGCACACACGCACACACGCACACACGCACACACGCACACACGCACACACGCACACACGCACACACGCACACACGCACACACGCACACACGCACACACGCACACACGCACACACGCACACACGCACACACGCACACACGCACACACGCACACACGCACACACGCACACACGCACACACGCACACACGCACACACGCACACACGCACACACGCACACACGCACACACGCACACACGCACGCACACACGCACACACGCACACACGCACACACGCACACACGCACACACGCACACACGCACACACACACACGCACACACGCACACACGCACACACGCACACACGCACACACGCACACACGCACACACGCACACACGCACACACGCACATACGCGCTTTGTACTGAAAACTAATGTCCGAAGATGTCTGAAGACGTGGTTGGCCATTGTCCTCCAGAGTGACCACATGTACCGGATGAACTGTGGTCGCCTCTGACCAGTGCCTTTCCCCAGTCTTGTCTCTGTCTCTTGTCCGTTGTCCGGTGGCCGTTTACCCCGATGGTTCAGTGAGATAACCTACACCCTCAGGCCGTTCTCTGATTGGGTGACTAGGTGACCAGGTCACCTCGATTAAAACCCTTCATTTCAAATCACTGATATGATCAATACGCCCCAGATCGACTGCAATTATAGAGTCACGTCGTACGACCAGGTGCTCCGATCACAGCGCTGATTATGCAACGGGGATCGAGACATAGCGCCACCTAGTGTTGTGGGCAAAC
>CBDHHR010001024.1:15000-19888 GCA_965263245.1 Metamycoplasmataceae bacterium
TTTGTCTCCAACAGTTACAAGAAAAGTGCATTGAGCAGGATCGACCATTGTACATGGTATTTGTCGACTTCAGTAAGGCATTCGATACAGTTGGGAGGACCGGGCTATGGCAGCTACTGAGGAAGTATGGCTGCCCAGAGAAGTTCACAACAATGATCGAGGCACTACATACCGGAATGATGGCGAATGATAGTGTTGGAGGGGAAGTCGCGGAATCGTTCGGTGTCACAAATGGGGTCAAGCAAGGTTGTGTATTGGCCCCACGCTCTTCTCCGTCTTCCTATCAGCAATGCTCGACGAGGCTTTCCGAGACATGGGGGATGGCGTCTACATACAGTCCAGACAGAACGCTGACCTATTCAAAGTCGCACATTTCAGAGGGAAGACCAAGACAACTCGGATACTCTGCTGAAGAGATGCAGAAAATAGTGGATGCTTTCTCCAATGCGTCAAAAACGTTCGGCCTGAAGATTAACATCAAGAAAACCGAGGTGCTGTACCAACTCAACTCTACATGAACCCGAGAGGAGGATATCATGGTTGATAGAAATAAGCTGAACTCTGTTCTGGAATTCACCGACATCGGAAGCACTATATCAAGTAATGGATGCATTGACGATGAAATACAGAGGAGGATGGCCAAGGCTAGTGCATCTTTCGGCCGACTACGCCAGAGACTCTGGAACAACCACCATGTGTCCATGCGGGTTAAAGGCAAAATATACCGTGCACTCGTGCTGTCCACCCTCCTATACGGAGCCGAGGCCTGGACAGTGTACAGACGACAGGTGAAAAAGCTCATGCCTTCATGATGCGACATCTGCGTTCGATCATGAGGATATCCTGGATGGACAAAGTGACAAACAAGGAAATACTCGAACGGACAGGGCTGCCATCTATGGAAGATCTTCTGATCAGAACGAATCTCCGGTGGACTGGACACCTCAAGCAGGACACCAAAGCAGGTTCTCTACTCTCAACTGTCTTCTGGTTCAAGGATACCATCAAGAGAAACCTGAAGCTGAGAGACATAAAGACCGACACATGGACATCACTCTCACAGCAGAGAAATAAATGGAGAGCATTAGTCAAGTGATGGAAGCAGTCTTTGTTCCATCGCGACCAACAGCATGATGATAATGATGGTGATGATGATATATATATATATATATATATATATATATATATATATATATATATATATATATATATATATATATATATATATGTATATATATACATATATATATATATATATATATATATATATATATATATATATATATATATATATGTATATATATACATATATATATATATATATATATATATATATATATATATATATATATGTGTGTGTGTGTATGTGTGTGTGTGTACGACGGTTGCAAATATTTCCAAGCGTATAATATGACCATGCCACTGGTCAAAATTGAAGATTGTTTTTTGTCCAATAAGTATGTGCCAGATTATTCAAACATTGTAGCAATATTCAAAAGCTGCTTAAGCGGAAGGTAATGATGCAACTGTTAACAAAATGCTTAACAGTTTATTACCAGAAATTCTACCTGTTCTGAAATACTAATTTCAGCACAACTGCTATACCTACGTCTACGTCCGTGGCGTACCTGACGTGTCGGCCCATATTGAATCGTGTCCACGTCAATGGTGAAATACTGCCTTAATATTTTAAAGTTTCGGTCGTTTCGCCCGCAGTTTCATAGAGAACCGTTTACGTAAATTAAGACTATTTCAAGTCTCTGTGTAATGCCTACCTGGATAACACGTTATCTTCATCAGATATTTAATGGCACTGATTCGAATGCAGGTAAATTCGTTATCTCACTACTCTGTAACTGCGCCTTCTTTCTTTACCGCGCTGTCTGTCCTACTGACCTAACCACAGACCTCCCAGGGCAATCGGCACAGTGACCGCTTTTGACGTTTCATTTGCGTAGTTATTCTTATGCATGCATGCATGTACATCAGCACGTGTACGGCACATTTCTTGGGGACTAATAAAATACTGTCAACAACTGACATACCAAAGATAAGGTAATGTAGCAGTCGTCGATAAAATGCGAATAAATTTGCATAAGTAAATCAGTAGGTCAAAAACCTCATAGACGAGAGTGATCAACAATGTAAATAAACTGTTCAATCTAATGTTTTATTTGTAATATGTAGTCTCCATACAATGATATTATATGTATATGTATATGTATATGTATATATATATATATATATATATATATATATATATATATACATATACATATACATATACATATACATATACATATACATATACATATACATATACATATAATATCATATATATATATATATATATATATATATATATATATATATATATATATAGCATAGAAACTGGGGAGTGCTGGGGTGTGTAAGTTGTTTTATTTGTAGAGGGGGACATAGCCCCCAATGTTTATGGACGGTGTGGTAATTGAAGTGTAACTGTTTCGATAGGGGCTGGAAATAGTATTAGTTGTCACTGAGAGGTAGTGTTATTGTAGCTGACGTCTCGTGTGACGCTGGCAGTGACACGTCTGGTGGTTGACGTTGTCACTGAGAGGTAGTGTTGTTGTAGCTGACGTTCCGTATGAGGCTGGCAGTGACACGTCTGGTGTTTGACGTTGTCACTGAGAGGTAGTGTTGTTGTAGCTGACGTCTCGTGTGACGTTGTCACGCTGGCAGTGATACGTCTGGTGGTTGACGTTGTCACTGAGAGGTAGTGTTGTTGTAGCTGACGTTCTCGTGTGACGCTGGCAGTGACACGTCTGGTGGTTGACGTTGTCACTGAGAGGTAGTGTTGTTGTAGCTGACGTTCCGTATGAGGCTGGCAGTGACACGTCTGGTTGTTGACGTTGTCACTGAGAGGTAGTGTTGTTGTAGCTGACGTTCCGTATGAGGCTGGCAGTGACACGTCTGGTGGTTGACGTTGTCACTGAGAGGTAGTGTTGTTGTAGCTGACGTTCCGTATGAGGCTGGCAGTAACACGTCTGGTTGTTGACGTTGTCACTGAGAGGTAGTGTTGTTGTAGCTGACGTTCCGTATGAGGCAGGCAATGACACGTCTGGTGGCAGTGACACGTCTGGTGGTTGACGTTGTCACTGAGAGGTAGTGTTGTTGTAGCTGACGTTCCGTATGAGGCAGGCAGTGACACGTCTGGTTGTTGTAGGTGTCAGATCCTACTTGGGATTGCCTCTACATACAAACGTCTTTCTAAAATGTGATACTACCTTGTTCTTGATTTCTTGACAAACAAATGTACATGCTGTTGGCGGATGTGTGTGTGTGTGTGTGTGTGTGTGTGTGTGTGTGTGTGTGTGTGTGTGTGTGTGTGTGTGTGTGTGTGTGTGTGTGTGCGTGGGTGTGTGTGTGTGCCCGCGTGTGTGTGCGTGGGTGTGCGTGCGTGTATGTGCGTGTGAATGCGCGCGCGTGTGTGTATCAGTGTGTCTGTAATATTTCTTTTCATTCGATATTTTATTCAGAGTAAGTAAACTAATTATCATTTCTTTGATAACGTTAACCGTCACTTGACCAACAGCAAGCCAAGATGACCTGTGACTAAATGGTTAAACGTGATAAGCAAGTATCACAACGTGTTGACCTAAAACGTTGACCTGCTTCTGCGCTGTGTTCTGAATCACTACTAAAGATAGCGACCTACAACGTCAGAACTCTACTAAGAGATGAACACTGTACAGTAATTCGAAGAAGAACTTAGGGAAACCAGGTTGGTATGGGATGTAATCGGGATCCCCAAAGTGAAAGACCAGAGGACTGTTTCACTACCTTACAAAGCGGCTACCTCCTATACCATTATAAAGCAAACAACGGCCAAGCAGGAGTAGGCTTCAATATAGGTAAGCAGGAAATATAGTTAGGGTAACCAGCATCAGCCTCAGAGTAGCAGAACTTGTTCTGTGCATAATAAAGCGCTACAAACTAAAGATAGTGCAAGTATATGCACCAACAACATCACACTCAGAAGAAAACAGAAATAGCTTCTACAACGACGTTGTTCTGATCGAGAATGCTTGTTGAATATACTTTAGTTAAGAGCAGGTGGCTGTCAGCGTGGCTAGCCGTTATAACGGTGCACGTCAGAATAATGATGAGGTCGATGATGTCATTGTCATCGTCCCCATCATCAGAATGGACGAACGAACGAACGAACGAACGAACGAACGAACGAACGAACGGACGGACGGACGGACGGACGGACGGACGGACGGACGGACGGACGACGGACGGACGGACGGACGGACGGACGGACGGGCGGGCGGGGCGGGCGGGCGGGCGGGCGGGCGGGCGGGCGCGGCGGCGGGCGGGCGGGCGGGCGGGCGGGCGGGCGGGCGGGCGGACGGACGGACGGACGGACGGACGGACGGACGGACGGACGGACGGACGGACGGACGGACGGACGGACGGACGGACGGACGGACGGACGGACGGACGGACGGACGGACGGACGGACGGACGGACGGACGACGGACGGACGGACGGACGGACGACGGACGGACGGACGGACGGACGGACGGACGGACGGACGGACGGACGGACGGACGGACGGACGGACGGACGGACGGACGGACGGACGGACGGACGGACGGACGACGGACGGACGGACGGACGGACGGACGGACGGACGGACGGACGGACGGACGGACGGACGGACGGACGGACGGACGGACGGACGGACGGAGGACGGACGGACGGACGACCGAAAAATCGAACCAACGAAAAAAGAACGAACGAACGAACGAATGAATGAATGAACGTTTTATTACTCATTCATTCGCACTCATTCTACCAAGAGCATTAATAGCTTGGAATCAACTCACCCAAAAACTAATAA
>CBDHHR010001025.1:2500-5000 GCA_965263245.1 Metamycoplasmataceae bacterium
ATGGTTGTCACGATTTGAGATGCCATTAAAGATGACATTCTTTGATATGTAATACATCTATTTTATTTAGTTGTTACGGTATTATTTTGTAAACATGCACCACTTAGCCACTCTGCTATTAAGGTGTTATCAACGCTGATTGATTAATACGATATTAATACGCTCTTCGTGATTTGTTATCCCCCTAATAGAGTAGACGTATCTGTTCGTTGGCGCATTATTTAGTACACACAACACACGTGATTTCCCAGCCATTTACGTAATCAGGACAAGGCAGTGAACCACAGACCGCCTCGACATTGTAGAAAAGGACGCCATTTTGGCGCACAAACACACACACACACACACACAAATACACACACACATATATATATATATATATATATATATATATATATATATATATATATATATAAACATACATACATATATATATATATACACATACATAAACATGCATACATACATATATATATATATATATATGTATATATATATATATATATATATATATATATATATATATATATGTATATATGTGTATATATACATATATACACGCAAATATACATATATACATACCCACACTTACATAAACATATACACATACACCCATACACACATACACAGATACACGCATAGGAACATACGCTCACATACACACCCGCACGCACATACACTCACATACACACACAAACACACAAACACAGACACACACACACGCACGCACGCACGCACGCACGCACGCACGCACGCACGCACGCACACACACACACAATGTAATGTAATGTAATGTTCGTCAATCGTGGCCGATGGTGGTCGTATTTTATAGTTTCGGTCGCATTATTGACACGGATACGCAGGCGTCAGGACAGCGGCAGAAGAAGCGACCTTTCGTTTTGCACGCTTCTCAATGACCCAATTGTTTCGATTGTCATCAAGCATCACTGCACCAGTGGACAGGTCGGGTGCGAGAAACCCCCAGTTTGCAGGATCAATTGAGAACCTTTTAGAGATATTTTAATGAGTCATTGTATCGGTTTTTCTGTCCACTGCGGTAGCGTTTGGCATGTTTCAGTTCGCCATAGAAAATCTTCTTCGAGACACGCTCATCTGACATGCGGACAATATGGCTTGCTGAGATCCATATAGTTGGTGTATATGTTGTTCTTAACAAATTTCCTGGAGCTGTATGGCAGTAAATATCATAACCACAGTGCCAGGTTCTTTCCTAAAGCCGCAATGGCTCTCTGGCCTTGGTCAAGATGGTCATGCAGGCGATCAAGCACAATTCTCGCAAGGATTTATGCCTGCGACGGAGAACAAGTGTATCCCTCTGTGATTATCACAATGTCAATTTCGCTTTTACAGATGGATTGTTGATGCATCTTTGAACCCTTGAAGGATACGTTACTGAGACCACATGTTACAGAACAATTCGATTAGTTTCTCAATCAGACCAGGACCCCCGGCTTTGTAGATTTCAGATGGATTGGCGTCAGCTCCTGGAGTCTTGCCGTTGGAAAGAGCATTAATGGCCTGTTATACGACAACTAGTACGGTTTTCAATAGCATCATTCATCATACTATGCTGGTCTAAAAAGGTCAGTTCTGTTGTCTGATGGTTGGGAGGCGCAGCAACAACTTCGTTGACTTGGACCTAAGGCGGACGGCTGATGGCTGATTGAGGAGGGTATGTTAAGTTCTCTGCCCACTGCGCTACGTTTTGTCCCTTTAATAACAAGGGTTGTTCCATCTGCACTCAAGAGATGAGCTGTGCCTGAATGGATTGGGCCATGTATGGGTTTGAGGGCACTGTAGAACACCTTTACAACCTGCCTGTCAACATGCGCCTGACGTTCATCTGCGTTTTGACTGAGCCAGGTATCTTACATCTCACGAAGCTTTTGCTATGCTGTACGCCTAATCCTGCTGAAAGCATCTTTCTTGGCATGATGTTTTTGGTCATTACTTTAAACCCGCTGAAGGTGATGTTTCTTGTCCAGAAGTGCTTTAATCTCGTCACAATTATCATCGAACCAGTCTTGATATTTACGGGAAGTATACCCAAGGGATTCCGATGCAGCTGAAAATACCAAGTCTTTGAAGGCAGTACGGTTCGCTTCTACTTCGTGAGGATTGAACTTTACAAGAGACTGTCCAGCTTGTATTCAAGTGATATCAGTCTTAAATCTTAAATAAAGGCACCTTAGGGGTTTGATTTTTATTTAAGCATTGATACCAAGTCTATGATCAGTTGAGCAATCTGCTGCACACTTGGATGTAGTCACACGTACATCTTACCTGTCTTCGTCTTTCTAAAGTATAGTCTATTAGGAACCGAAGCTTTGAGCGAGAGTGCATCCAAATGGTCTTGTTGCGCACAGGCAAAGGAAAGGATGTGTTGTTATCAGCAAGTTATTTGAAGCACACAATCTAAGAAGGAGTTGACCGTTGTTGTTGCATTCACCTACGCCGTTTCTACCGATGTCGCCTTCCC
>CBDHHR010001026.1:0-2500 GCA_965263245.1 Metamycoplasmataceae bacterium
TTCTTGCCAGGCAGTGTTAGGCCAGGATCGTAGTAAGTAGTACGGACAGCGTGACCACTTTCTTTATACGTTTATCTTTGTTATTTATTTATTCATTTTATAAATTTGGTTCAGTATAACAGCACAAAACACACCTTTTATGAGCACCTAACAAACTATATTATTTTAATATTTTTGCTTAAACTATTTCATAGATTGGACCTGCAGACAGATAACATAACTGGACATGATCTGGCCCTCAGCCCCACAGCCCGACACCTAAGAAAGTTAGCTCTACTCTATCCTATATGTAATTTACGGACATTGTGGCAGCAGGAACGTACGGACAGGCTGACTATCAAACCACAAGCACGGATGACCGATTGGCCAGAACCGCTGGTCGCTACACTGCACTGTAGCGGCCCAGCACCACGTGATAGTAACACCACCAGTCTGGCCTGGCAGGTGTACACTTCACGTAACAACAACAGAAATAGTTCCTCGTAGAAACACCAATGATCTGGGCGGTTTATTGGCGGGGAACCAAGAGACCATGTGGCTGGTCTAGAACGGAGCCCGACGAAGTGGTGAGAGAACTGTGTTAACTTGGCAACAAAACGACCAGTAGAGTAGACAAGAGAGGCTAATTTAACATTTAAACTGCTCGCGTCTGGAGAGAGGGAAATATCGCGAACGAGCGTCAAGGCACTCGTCGTCCGGCAGAGCGACCGGAAGAAAAAGAAACCGTTCACGTAATCAATTGTTTATTGGTGTGCACTCGGTTAATATAGTCGTGTGTATGCACGCGAACACAACAAAATCAATATTGTTCCCACGCCCTTGTGCGCGGCTAATAATACACCCAATGGGATTTCTAGATAACCTCCCGCAGTGCGCTGCAATTTATGTTGTCGCTGGTTCTTCTAATAGATTTGCAAATTGCGTGTAATTAAGTACATTTAGTTCGTCCAGTCGTCCTTCGGTTCTCTCTATCCTTCCTTTATTCTTTTTCCGTTCGAGTGTTCATTAATTTTGTTTGTACGTCGGTGCCGATATACATATATATATATATATATATATATATATATATATATATATATATATATATATATATATATATATAACGTCTTTACAACTGCGACGACTTTTCGTAAATAACAAAGACAATTTATTTTAATCGATATATATATATATATATATATATATATATATATATATATATATATATATATATATATATATTGTCTTTGTTATTTACGAAACGTCGTCGCCGTTGTAAAGACGTACGTTTCGGTTAACAACATATGACGTCAGATGATTGTTTATTGTTATTGTATAACACTAAACAACTGATTACGTGAATGGGACAACGTAGATAAGTGGTTCTTAACTCCCCATGTCTTGACCCAACCTTGAGTCGCCAAATAATTTCAGTGGGTCGCCAACAGTGATTCCGAACATCCCTTTAATGACCTCCTAGGGTAAGAAGATTGAGAACCGCTGACGTTGACGAATCGACGATGATATTGTATAATTGTATACGTGGCCAGCGTACGTTAAGTACCCTATGTCCATAAGACACACGTTATCAGTGACTCGAAAACGTGATCCTCATGGAGCGTCCGTGCACTGAGCTACAGCAAGCGAAATTGTGGAAAGATCGGCCAAGAATAGCACTGATATCGTCTTTATTGTGGATGCGCACATTCACCAGGGAACTTCTCGGTTACTCGGAGGATCGTCCCGCAGATAGACTTGACCGGGAATAGGCGCGAGAACTGTCATTAAATTATTAGTTGGGTGTCGAGTTCGGTGTCCTCTCGCTGACGGCGAGCCTCGGCTTACAGTTCCTCTCTGTGGTGTTCCGTTCCCGACATTTCAATTTAACTTTAGACGATTCTGTGATCGTAATCGTGCAGCTTATTTTAGGCCCGCGACGGCTGTTTTGTTCCTTAATGTGCATGGGTGACGCTTTTGTGTAACCTTCCCTCGTATCTAGGGACTATAGGCGACGTCAGAAGTTCACATTAGGGGTTGGTTCTTCTGCAGGTCTAAATATGAGGTATCCGATTCATTCTAAGTAGCGATCGGAGGGTGAATCAACTGACGAAAAATATCGGGGTGCAAGACATCTTTTACACGAATCTGAGAAAGTAGTCGGATTATGTGGGTGTGCTTGAGAGTGGAGGCTGGCAGACTGCGAACTGACCAGGGGCGGAGAATCAAACGTGAAGGCCTTTTGAAGGTGAATACCGTAGCTATTACGTGAGCTGTGCTTGAATGCTGCTTTGAGACAAACGGAGGAAATGAAAGGAGGAGGAAGGAGACCGATGATGGGACCGTTGGATGGTAGCAGATGACTATATCTCGTGCGCGTGGGAGGGAGGGAGGGAGGGAGGGAGGGAGGGAGGGAGGGAGGGAGGGAGGGAGGGACGGACGGACGGACGGACGGACGGACGGACGGACGGACGGACGGACGGACGGACGGACGGACGGACGGACGGACGGACGGACGGACGGA
>CBDHHR010001026.1:5000-6046 GCA_965263245.1 Metamycoplasmataceae bacterium
ACACACGGCTGCCTGCCTTAGGTTGCACAGTCAGATGTACAGGTATCCGGACACACGACTGCCTGCCTTAGGTTGCACAGTCAGATGTACAGGTATCCGGACACACGACTGCCTGCCTTAGGTTGCACAGTCAGATGTACAGGTATCCGGACACACGGCTGCCTGCCTTAGGTTGCACAGTCAGATGTACAGGTATCCGGACACACGACTGCCTGCCTTAGGTTGCACAGTCAGATGTACAGGTATCCGGACACACGACTGCCTGCCTTAGGTTGCACAGTCAGATGTACAGGTATCCGGACACACGACTGCCTGTCTTGGGTTGCACAGTCAGATGTACAGGTATCCGGACACACGTCTGCCTGCCTTGGGTTGCACAGTCAGATGTACAGGTATCCGGACACACGTCTGCCTGCCTTAGGTTGCACAGTCAGATGTACAGGTATCCGGACACACGACTGCCTGCCTTAGGTTGCACAATCAGATGTACAGGTATCCGGACACACGGCTGCCTGCCTTAGGTTGCACAGTAGCGTAGTGACTAGAACCTGGGGAGGCATGACTCTGAGAACCAGGGTTGGGTTCAAATTCCATGCTGTCGTGTCGAACCATGAACAAGTTAGTTCGGGTTATTGTTACTCCTTTTCACTCAAGTGTATAAATGAGTACCTGGCTACAGACAGTGGTGGATATTTGTTTACGGATAATCCTCGCGCATTGATTGTAACGTCGCTGAATACTTACCAAAGAAGTGGTATGGTGTTAGAATGAATAGGTCTACGTGGGAGTAAAGTGAGGTGTCTTAAATCGATTAAGACTAAATGCTGCCCAACGTATGAACCTACATTTACTCTGCATCCGTGAGAAAATTCAAAATTCGTGAGCATTTGTCCATACTCCCGTGAGCCAGTCAAACCTTTAAAAATCCGCAAAACTCACGGCTAAGCCATGAGACTTACCTGGTCTAGCTTAGACCTACACGTATATACGATCGCGTACAATACTGGAAGCACTCAAACATAACATCTCTTACAACATAAATATAG
>CBDHHR010001027.1:2500-12321 GCA_965263245.1 Metamycoplasmataceae bacterium
AACTTCATGTATTGCAATTTATTAAATATATCTTTATTTGTTCACCGTGAAAAAGAAACAAAATAACCCGGCTGCATACATTTCGTTAAATGATAACATTGGTTTGAAATTGCTACACCTGATACGTTGTTAAAACCAAATGCGCTGCCAACGTTGCTTCATTCCACTGACCATGTGGCTTGTCTCCTCGTAGCTCTGACAACCTAGTGCTGATCCTGGCCGGCTGTCTGGCCGGACTCCTGGTCATCGGGGCGCTAGGCGGGTTCCTCTTCTGGCTGTGGTACTGCAAGAAACGTTTCAACCATATCGCTCCCCACGGTCAGTGACCAGCCGTTGACCAATGCTTTAAATTATGGACAATGTGACTAAACTGTGTGCGTGTTTGAATGCTTCTGTTTGTGAGTCAGATTCGCTCGTTCTTTCGAGTATTTTAGGAATGTACTTAACCGTGTCCTGTGCAAGGTCGAATGATTAAACAAGGTTTTTAACAATACATTTTCAATGTCGGACGCCATAGTGATTTGTTATAACTTTATCTGGTCCGTTGAAAAACGTTAGTGTTATATATGTACGCCTATGCGTGTTCACTGTTTCGTACAAGTAAGTCCATGTTGTATTCACATACAAAAGACAAGAAAACATGTAAGTTCTTATATAGCATAACATCCAATCAGCAGGATTGCTTAAAGCGCTTTACATTTTACTCCCTGGCAGACCTGTTCAATCGAATCCCATCTCGACTTCTCTGTGAAGCATCCACCACGCTGCAATTAAACAGCGAAGTTTATTAATACACTAATATCCACCACTGTTTATGGCCAGGTCTTCATTTATACAGCTGCGTGAACTGGAGCAATGTAGAGTGGAAAACTTGCCCGAGATTTTACACGGCAGCACACGATTCGAACGTAGCTTCCCTTAATCGAGAGTCCGAAGTTCTAGCCATTGCGGTACTACAAACAATGCGTCATACGTAAAAGAGAATTGCGCCATATGAATAGTATAACTAAGAGAGAAGCAAACATAGAACTGGTTGATATCGTCTCTGCCTTCCGGCGGCTGTTCCTGATCGTCTGTCTCTTCTGTGTCTGCCAGAGACGGCCTACGTGATGCACGTGCCGTTGCCAGCAGCAGCGCCCTCCAAACCACTCCAGTCGTCCTTCGCCGGGCCCGCCCACGCCGAGAGAAGAGCATCAGTGCGCGTGCATTTCCACCCACAGATAGACAACTACCCGTTCCAGATGGACAGCACCTACCAGGCCCAGAACGGACAGCAGCCTTCTGGTCGAGAAATAGCTGTCGGTATGTCACGTTGTCTGTGTGCGTGCGCGTGCGCGTGCGTGTGTGCGTGCGCGTGCGCGTGCGTGTGTGCGTGTGGGCGTGTGTACGTATGTGTGTGTGAGTGTGTGTTTGTGTGTTTGTGTTTGTGTTTGTCTGTGTATGTACGTGTCCGTTTGCTTGCGTGCGTGCGTGCGTGCGTGCATGCGTGCTTGCTTGCTTGCTTGCGAGCGTGCGTGCGTGCGTGCGTGCGTGCGTGCGTGCGTGCCCGCCAGCCCGCCAGCCCGCCCGCCCGCTCCCCGCCTGCCAGCCTGTATGTCTGTCTGTCTATCTATCGCCGTCACCCGAAGCCTTAACCGAACTGGAGTACCTTATACCTTTCTGACTGCTTGCTCATCGTACATGAAGTGTGTCTACTTATACAAGGGTTTCTGTGTTCTCCCCCAGTGTCGCAAGTCGGCGAGAAGCCGTCGTTCAGCGTGTCTGACCCGCCGCCGGCCTACGAGGAGCACGCGAAGCACAACACGACGACCACGCACATGTAGCCGGGACCACAAGTCAAGCAAACATATCTACTTCAGTTAATACCACTTTGGGGGAAATTCTGAGTTGGCGATAATATAAATACGTACACAGGCTGGGTACAGCTAGACACTGTTACACTATGTGCAAATTGCTCGGGTTGATATGTTGAAATGTTTGTTGGACAATTTGTTGCGGCTTTCTTGTTCATACCGAGAGAAAGATATCAAAACGCATCTTTGATCTCCACAAAACAACAAACAACAACAATATTGGGGGTTTATGCCCTAACCCATCCATGCCCCTGTTACGCCGCCTACGTTTATTTTACAAAAGTATACATTATGTTATCATATTGCTACTAGTAAGTACATATTGTCGGTTTACGCTAACGGAAACCTCGCGCTTACGTTTTTGCACATGCATGCACACAATACAACTAACCTTCAGCATGGAACTTACGAGCGCGTCGATAGAGGTACTAACCTTTGACATGCATCATAACCTATATAAATAATATGTACAAGCCCAGTGTTGCACATGCATTTGTAAAATAAATGCATTTGACACAACAAAATAGTGACAGTTAGCAATACACAAAGTATTATCATTAGCAACAATCACACCAACAGTGTGTATGGTTTTTCTACATATATAGGTTACGTTTTTATTTTAAATTAAATTAGGAATTCAATTGTCGTATTCAAAATTGCTTTATTTGTAATTCATAATACGTGTTGAAATGTAGCATGTATACATAATATATATATATATATATATATATATATATATATATATATATATATATATATATATATATATATATAATAAATTATATATATATTATGTTACATTGAGTAATCATCAACTGTTAAAAAAGCCATAATATTATTCTGCTCGTGACATGTAAATGTTGTTGTATATATTTATGGGATTGCTCCTATTCTAGCGACATTAGTATATCTTAATGGGACTCATTTAACACTAACTGTTGTTATTAATTGTATGTGTATTGTATTAATATCATTTGCACAAGAACCGGAATATCCAAGCATTACGTTGACATACATTGTCGCGCTAACATTTATCCGTGCGCAATATTTCCCATTCCTCGAGATATGCGCATGCGCAGAAACGTGTGCTGGATAAAATATAACGCCTAGAAAAATGTAAGCGTTGCATTCGACTTGATTGAATGTTGCATTCTGAGATAAGCTATGGATTTTATCGGTTTTAAATTGTATCGGGTTTGTTATTATACTTGTTACCGTATGACACATCACTGTAACATTTCATGTTATTTGACAAATTATGTTTTGTTTGCAAGATTTTTATTCGCCATGTCCTGCCAATGAACGATATACGTATATATGCTAATATATTTTTTCGTCTTTTGCATTGTCTTATTATAATTACCGGTATACGTACATACTTATTATTAAATTAATGCATGTTATGATTCGTTTTGATTCTTCATTGCAAATATGATATTTCATACCAGGATGGGTCAAGTACATGCACAATGTACTTTAATACAAATACCAGTACGTTGTGTTTTGCCAAGTGCAAGTACAAGTACAAGTATAAATACTTTGTGAAAAAGGCCAAATCCATGTACAAAGTACTTAACAAAATGTAATCATGTACAGTCAAGTACATTGAACGCTACAGTTATGTTTTATAATGAAATACCACGTTGTGACCATACACGCTTCCACAGTTCGCCAAAGGCTCCAGAGGCAGCTTGAATACGGTTGTTAATTTCCACATCAATGGTGTTGTCAAATACAACTGTGCTGCCCAGTTATGTGAAGTTCTTAACTGGTTTTAGTATGGATCGATTGAGGTTTGGCCGGGTGGTTTTAACAAGATTTAACAAGATTGCCACCTAGAGATTCACTCTAGATGGCAGGTGGACTAGGAAGCCATTTGGCTTATCGAGAGTCCAACCTATCTATCTAAGTATACCCCGCCCTTCTTAGGTATATGTCAATTTTATTTTTAAATATATTAACACTGCTAGCACCTACACAATCAGCTGATAATCTGTTCCATTCGTTTACTGTTCTTTGTGAAAATGAAAATTTTCTAATATCTAGTCTACACTGCTTCTTTGCTAATGTAGCTCCATGTCCTCTAGTCCTTCTCTCTTCCTTGACTGTGAAAAAAATATTTCTGTCAATATTTTCATATCCATTCAATATTTTAAACACCTCAATCTGATCTCCTCTCAATCTTCTGGTTTCTAGTGTTGTTAAGCCACATTCTTTTAGACGCATTTCATAACTAATATTCCTGAGTTTTGGTATCATTTTGGTTGCTCTCCTTTGTACTCTTTCTAGCATATCAATATCCTTCTTGCGATATGGCCTCCATGCTTGTATACAATATTCTAAGTGAGGCCTAACTATTGTTTTATACAGCGGTATTATTAGTTCTTTTTCTTTGTACACTATATTTCGCCTGATTAATCCAAGAATTTGGTTTCCCTTCGCTGCTGCAATTCCACACTGCTCTGATACCTTCATGTCAGCACTAATAGTTAACCCTAAGTCCTTTTCCTTTGAGGTAGTATTTAGTACAGTATCACCCATTGTATATTGTGCATCTTCATTCCCATGTCCTGTGTGAAGGCACTTACACTTTCCAAAATTAAACAGCATTTGCCACTTCTCAGACCATTCTATAAACTTATTAAGATCATCTTGTAAATGCTGTCTATCTGCATCACTTTTAATTTTCCTAAACACTTTTGTGTCGTCCGCAAACTTCAACACCTTGCTTGTTATGTCATCATCCAAATCATTGATATATATTAAGAATAAAATAGGTCCCAGTACTGATCCCTGCGGTACTCCACTCAAAACCGGTTTCCAGTTTGAAACCTCCCCATCAACTACTACTCTTTGTCTTCTACCAATAAGCCATTTTTCTATCCAGTTGATCATTCCATTTCCTATGCCATGGGCCTTTAGTTTAAGTAGTAGTCTTTGGTGTGGCACTTTGTCAAAGGCTTTTTTAAAATCTAAGTAGATTATATCTACTGGTGATCCCTCATCTAGCCACTTTGTGACATCTTCCAAAAAACATAACATATTTGTTAAGCATGACCTCGCTTTTAAAAACCCATGTTGAGATGGGTTTATCAATTTATTTTTAACAAGAAAATCAACCAGGTGATCTTTAATTAGTCTTTCTAATAGTTTGCAAATCACCGATGTTAAACTCACTGGTCTATAGTTCTCTGACTTGTTTTTCGAACCTTTTTTAAATAATGGTATAATGTTTGCTTCCTTCCATTCTAACGGAACTATTCCCTCCTCTAATGACAAATTGAACACTGTTGCAAGCGGTATGCTGATTTGTTCTACAATTTCCAATAGTAATTTGGGAGGAATCCCATCTACTCCAGGTGATTTATTATCCTTCATATCTCTTATTTTCATAGCTACCATTGTTGGGGTTACAATTAGTTTTCCTAAATAGTCAAACTCTCTCCCTTCGAACTTAGTCTCAAGTACTGGTAATATACTAATATCTTCCCTGGTAAACACCGAACTAAAGTACTCATTTAGGTTTTCTGCCATTAAGAATCCCTCTGTTATTATGTTTCCATCACTACCTTCTAGAGGACCGACCTTATCCTGAACTTTCTGTTTACTTCGAACATACGCATAAAAACTCTTGCTGTCATGTTTTATATTAAAAGCTATTTTTTGTTCGTAGCTTCTCTTTGAATTTCTAATTTCAGCTGTAGCTTGATTAAGTGCTTCTTTATAAATGCTATAGTCTTCTTCACTTCCGGTATGTCTATATGTCTTCCACATCATTTGCTTGTACTTGATTTTTCTAATGGCTTCCTTCGATAAGTGTTTCTTCTTTGACCGTTTCCCCTGTTTTTTCAAGGGGACAAATTTGTCAACGACGCAGTCAATTTCACTCTTTAAAATATTCCAGCATTCTGTTGCTGTCTTATTCTTCAGTGTGTTATTCCAGTCTATCTTTGCTAAATATTCCCTCATGTCCTTATATCTTCCTTTGTGAAAATTTTTCCTGTACCTTATTTTTCTATTCCGTTCTCCCTTTACTTTGATGATAAAATGTATTTGGTTGTGATCACTACACCCCAGTGGCTCACATATCTTGACATTATCAACAAATTCCTTCTGTGAGCTCAATACTATGTCTAACACGTTCTCGCCCCTGGTTGCTTCTAACACATGTTGAGAAAGGAAACTATCTTGTACTAAATTTAAAAACTCTTGATCCTCTCTCCCGGTACTCTGTAGAGATGTCCACTGTATATGCCCATGGTTAAAATCCCCCATAATAATACAGTCCCGTTTACTCACTTCTTTGATAGCGTTATGTATTTTTTCATTCTCTTCCATGCTTATGTTTGGACTCCGATACACTAACCCAACAGTTAATGTTGACTTTCCTGTAACTATGTTACACCAGACAGCATCTTCACATTCTGCTTCTTTTACTAATTTTATTTCATAAGCTTGGATGGATTCTTTAATATATAAAATAACTCCGCCTCCCCTTCTTCCTAATCTATCTTTCCTAAACATTACATACCCTGTCATTCCTAATTCAGCATCTGATATATCAGGTGTGGCCCAAGATTCAGTTATACCTATTATGTGAGGGTCAATATCTTCTACCATAATGTTTAGTTCATTTCTTTTGTTTACTATGCTCCTTGCATTTAAACAAACACATTTATAACCAAATTCCGTAGGGCTTTCCAGGCTGTTCTTTGCTGATGTCTTTTTGCTATCTTTAAAGCATCTGGTGGTTGGTAGAGCGTCGCAGTTTTCTTTGTATTGATTGTAAGTCCAAACATGGTTGCAGCTTGTTCAAACTGCTTGCATATCTTTCTGGTGTCTTCTAGTGTATGGGCAACGATAGCAGCATCATTAGCAAATAGTAGTTCACGAATGCAGAGTTCTCGAGTTTTTGTGCTTGCCTTTAGTCTAGCCAAGTGGAATAATGTTCCATCGGATCTAGTGCGGATGAAAATTCCTGTACTAAGATGCTCGGACACTGTAGACAGTAGTGCTGCCAGAAAGACAGTGAATCAGGCAAGTGCCAAAACACATCCTTGCTTAAGTCCATGGCTAATTTCAAAAGGATCAGTAGTTTATCCACCGATAGACACTGCTCCAGCCATACCATCATGGAATTCTTGAATTATCTTGACGAAAGTCTCGGGACATCCATATCTCCTTAGTAAAGTCCACAAGGTTGACCTGTCCACTGTGTCAAAAGCTTTCGACAGGTCAATGAAGACTATGTAGCTGCTTTGCTGTTGTTCAACTGCTTTTTCCTGTAATTGTCGTAAGGTGAATATCATGTCGATTGTAGAGCGTGAGCGACGAAATCTACATTGGCTTTCTGGGAGTATCACCTCTGCAACGTTCTGTATTCTTTTCAGAAGGAGTTATGCCAGAATTATTCCCGCAGTTGAGAATAGCGAAATGCCTCGATAGTTTCCACACTCACTACGGTCACCCGTGTTTTTGTATATTGCAATTATCAAGGCATCTTTAAATTGTTGTGGTAGTTCTTTAGCTGTCCAACAAATTCGGTAGAATTTCAGCAATTGGGCATGAAAAGCTGTACCTCCATATTTATAGATTTCAGCAGGTATGCCATCTAGTCCTGGTGTTTTTCCTGATTTTTTAGATTTGATGGCAGCTAAGATTTCCTCTAATGTTGGTGGATTTGTCATGTCTTTCTAGACTGCGTATTCGTCTACTGACGCAAGTGCATCAGTATTTCAGTCTCCCCAAAGTATTTCAGTCTCCACAAAGTGCAAGATGTATAAGGCAATTGTGCTTCCAAAACTACTGTACTCAGCAGATACATACACTCTCTACTGTCGCCATTTTAGAAAAGTTTCCGAAAGTGCATCTCCGACATCTACGACAAATCCTGCGGATCTCATGGAATAATCACATTCCAAATATTGAAGTCTTGAGACGGGCCAATATGTCCATCATAGAAGCCACCCTATGGAGAATTAGCCAAAGTGAAACGTCTTCAAAGATGCAATCAAACGACACCTAAAGGCTACACACAACACCGTAGACAATTGGGAGACTCTTGCACAAGATCGACAACAGTGGAGGCAGGTCATTCACAAAGGAAAGAACCATATTGAAGAAAATATATCCCCAAAAATACCAACATGATCACAGTCTCCGCCATGGCTTTCCTGATGCTTCTGCCCCTGTCATCTTCTGTGTCAACTGCGGGAGAGGCTTTAAAGCTCAAATTGGACTATTCTCTCACCAACGAGCAAAGCACGTAACGGATGAAACCCTACACTGATGTCATCATCGGGCACGATGGACACGATGGCAGAGGGAGAGGGAGAGGGAAAGGGAGAGAGAGAGAGAGAGAGAGAGAGAGAGAGAGAGAGAGAGAGAGAGAGAGAGAGAGAGAGAGAGAGAGAGAGTGAGAGAGAGTGAGTGAGTGAGAGAGAGAGAGAGAGAGAGAGAGAGAGAGAGAGAGAGAGAGAGAGAGTGAGAGAGTGAGAGAGTGAGAGAGTGAGAGACGGAGACGGAGACGGAGACGGAGACGGTGACGGTGACGGAGACGGAGACGGAGACGGAGACGGAGACGGAGACGGAGACGGAGGCGGGCGGAGGCGGAGGCGGAGGCGGAGGCGGAGGCGGAGGCGGAGGCGGAGGCGGAGGCGGAGGCGGAGGCGGAGGCGGAGGCGGAGGCGGAGGCGGAGGCGGAGGCGGAGGCGGAGGCGGAGGCGGAGGCGGAGGCGGAGGCGGAGGCGGAGGCGGAGGCGGAGGCGGAGGCGGAGGCGGAGGCGGAGGCGGAGGCGGAGGCGGAGGCGGAGGCGGAGGCGGAGGCGGAGGCGGAGAGGCGGAGACGGAGACGGAGACGGAGACGGAGACGGAGACGGAGACGGAGACGGAGACGGAGACGGAGACGGAGACGGAGACGGAGACGGAGACGGAGACGGAGACGGAGACGGAGACGGAGACGGAGACGGAGACGGAGACGGAGACGGAGACGGAGACGGAGACGGAGACGGAGACGGAGACGGAGACGGAGACGGAGACGGAGACGGAGACGGAGACGGAGACGGAGACGGAGACGGAGACGGAGACGGAGACGGAGACGGAGACGGAGACGGAGACGGAGACGGAGACGGAGACGGAGACGGAGACGGAGACGGAGACGGAGACGGAGACGGAGACGGAGACGGAGACGGAGACGGAGACGGAGACGGAGACGGAGACGGAGACGGAGACGGAGACGGAGACGGAGACGGAGACGGAGACGGAGACGGAGACGGAGACGGAGAGATATGTTTTATAATGATGAACGTAAAAGGGAGGAAAACACAAAAACAGCAGTATAATGCATTTATTCATTATTTCAGTCAAAGCATAACCGATAAAATACGAGTAGCCAAATATTTTACTCCTTCAGAGCCACGAAGTTAAAAAAACGTATTTGTAAATTTACTTTGACGGTCATATCCAAACCTAAGTACCGCACTCAGCAAAATGGCAGTCTAAATACAATACATGATGTACTTGAATACACAAGACTCAAGTACTTGAGTACTTGAACAGATCCCTATTTAGTATATGAAAGCTACTTACACACGCAATAACGCGATAAAAAATTATGTATAATCGGAAACCAGTTTTATAAACGCGTCAAAATAACATGGTTAGTATAGACAATCCCAGGATCGACAAGCAACATACAGCGGAAGGAATATGCCAGGAAACTGTGACAGATAAGCAACACTGCGGAATTATTTACTGGTTACAGAGGATCACTTTTCAAACAGCTACAGAAGAGGTGTCACTGTGCCACTGACAGGCAAAGATATTAATACATTCAGTCCAGCGTGTGACCGCGTTTTTATCGTAAAATGATGCACAGCTATTACCCAACGTAGTATTTCGACCGGCCAATTATCTCTTAAATAACCTCTACTTATGTCATGTGTAGCTTTGCTACTGCAGGACTCACAG
>CBDHHR010001028.1:0-5000 GCA_965263245.1 Metamycoplasmataceae bacterium
TAGTCCACCTGTTGAGTTGAATCTCTAGGTGGCAATCTTGTTAAATCTTGTTAAAGTATAAGAACACGTACTGAGGCAGTAATCATAATATCCCCACGGCGAATCATAGTGCCATCAACAAACGCAGTGGCAATCGTTTGGTACTAAGTGAAGGTACTCAGTTTTGTTGTTATTCATGCGCATGTAGTTTGACACCATCCACTGATTAGCACTCCTCGATATGTCGTAGAGTAGACTCCAACGCTGTCGCAGCGAAGTCCGAGTGAGAGTACACCTGCAGATCATCAGCATAATCAAATAGTAATAATAATACAATATTTATTTTCGCACATTAACACGGCGATTTAAAAACACATTAATATCCGTAATAATACTGTTGACGTCATCGTCGTATAAAACCTGACATCTCTTAATTGCATTTCTAATGTCTACCATTTCTGTTAAAGCATTCACATCAGCCATGGTTTCGTTTGTTAGTCTGCCACGCACGGCCTGTATCATCGCAGACATGTGATTATTGTCGCATTCATTTGCAATTTGACGATAGTCAGCGTTACAAATAGACCACTGATTTGTAATAGATGGCTTAGCTAATGTCAGTGTGCAAAATGATGAGAAGAAAGTGCCTGCGCTCTGGTTGTGTCGCTAGTGGGGTGTACTTGTACAGACACCGAGAATAGCAGTGACCGCAGCACGAAACCGACGTATTGTATTCGACGAGCATCACGAATGAACACTCTCTGTGCCCACCAGGCGTCGGGCCACTTAGCCAAACGCCTTGCCAACGATATCACAACGTGCCTGGAACCGTTGGCTCGATAATGTGATCCCTGTGGTGTCTGGCACAGTGGTGGAACAACGAGGTATCATCGCGCAGGTGGATATGGTATTCTATTAAAGAGTTCTGCCAGGTAGTCGTGTGTTAAGCGGTTTGAGCAGTCGCAAGGCCCTGCTACTGCGCGAAGAACTGACCTTTTCTTTTCCACGAATTTGTGTGTGTTCGTGACCATCCTTCCATTAGTAATTCTCCATCAATTGTTTGTTCTTCCATTGTTTTTATATTTCAACTTGACTGCCCATATTGGGTTGCATTTCCAATCAACAAGGGAATACTTCCAGGTAGAAACATGTTTCAAACGAGAACACAAAAGTCCGGTTCAACAGGAAATAATTTTAACGTGGATGATATCTTTAAAGTATTGCATACGGTAAATAAAAACTACACAGAACACTTCATAGGGAACTAGACAGCATAAGAATACCTACAAATATTGTGGTTGATGTTGTCAAAGATCGCACAAAAGTCAACAAGAAGACGTCCCGTGCCTTGTCTATTGTTAATAGCGGCTTTCGTCGTATTTGTTCCGCACAACAAAGTGGTTTCTGTTGAATGGTTCTACATGTATGATGATTTCGCTGAACGGAAATATGACCAGTGATACTTCTTGCAACAACAGTCTCACTGACTGCGAACTGAATGGTTGTTGTTGAGTATGTTCTTGTTTAGCAACGGCCCGACAACTGCGTGCTCACGCAGTCCACACACGACTGCATTCTCGTGTGGAGCTTTGTAAGACACCGATAATTATCATCAGATTACCCTTACAGAACAGGTTTAGTCGTCCAGAACTGTCAGACATATACAATGTAGATAAATACTCGTAATTGTGTACGCTTAAGGATGTTTTACAGTATCGAGTTGTATTATTTGGTTTAAATTACATATTTAACAAGATTCCCATTCAAAGAAGCAAATGGATACAGAATGCGGTCCAGAATGAAATCATTTTTTTTAACTTAGTATGTTATGTTAATATGTTAAAACGATATTATCGCATCCCGGCGGATTAAAATCAATAATGCTATTCACAATTATAACTAACTGCCTAGAATATAACAACAATGTGCGGTCAAAATTTAGTTCAACCCTACGGTATACATCATACATACACTTCCATTCATATACATACATATAGCATTACATAAAGGGTTGGCTTTTGTAAGACCGTTGTGCAACACAGTACAATCTCGTGTAGCTGCAAATACTTACTACAACAATACTTAAACGATGAATATTACAATAGTTCTGCAACACTTGCTACATTCACGATGTCAAAGACACGACGAATGACGGTTAGTTGGCATCTCACACCAAAGCAAACTCGGGAAATGTTCATCACATTACACGTATAACCTAACGCTTCTAAGTAATCAATCCGATAATTACTGAAAACGCATTTATCCCCTGCTGATGTTCAATGTGAATATAATTCATACTGGCAGAACCCTGAGCTAGTTTGCTACAGAACACACAAAGAGTAATTGTCGATAAAGGTCATTTAATAATTGTACTAACAAAATATAAAACCATGATAATGTAACAGGTTAGCAGCCAGATTTTCAACAGGAAAATACAACATATATGCATAGCTGCTAGCTGTCTATACAATGATGCTCATACCTTAGGTAAACAATTATCAAATGACAATGTAAAAGTAGCAAAGGTGGGGGCAATGATATACCCCACCAGGCCTCTAGTCAGAGGCCCCACCCCCACCCCAGGGCGTCTGCCAAGGAACATAGCTGAACATTTAGAAGAAATATGCCGTGAAACCGCGAGAATACGATTTGTACCTGAGCCATATATAAGGCGAGGGAATGCAAAGAACGACTGTACAGGGCAACATCGAATGGCAGTCATGCTGTAACAAAACAATTGCTAATGTCGACAGTAAGATAAGAAAGGGCAGTCATGCTGCAACAACTACAAGGCCCGGAGCGAAAGCAACTGGGAATACAAAAGGTGCTAGGGTGGAATTGGTCTGTCAGGCTTAGCATTAATCGTACCCAAAACGGTAAGGTAAAGCCTTACTAATGAAGGTAGAACGTCGTGGACGCCAGTCATGCTGAAGCGTTCACGTTCTAGATCGAATGGTAAGACAAAGGTAATGACTAGATAAATGTAATATAGGTAGAATATCGTGGACGCCAGTCATGCTGAAGCGTCCACGTTCTAGATCGAATGGTAAGACAAAGGTAATGACTAGATAAATGTAATAGAGGTAGAATATCGTGGACGCCAGTCATGCTGAAGCGTCCACGTTCTAGATCGAATGGTAAGACAAAGGTAATGACTAGATAAATGTAATAGAGGTAGAATATCGTGGACGCCAGTCATGCTGAAGCGTCCACGTTCTAGATCGAATGGTAAGACAAAGGTACTGACTAGATAAATGAAATAGAGGTAGAACGTCGTGGACGCCAGTCATGCTGTATCGTCCACGTTCCTGCCCATAGCAAAGCTTTTGTGAGATACTGGCAAAAGTAAGTACGACACTGGGGAAGAATTAGCGAAAGCAAACAATGTGCCGGCAAAGGTACCCCGAAGTTTCAGAAATTGAGACAGGACGTGTCCTGGATGCGTCACTGGTTTGAGAAATAGTTAAAGTAACTGGTTGTCCAGAAGTGTTGTGCTTAAAGTGCATATGACTAAAACAATGCCGAACCTGTAAAAATTTGCGTGAGATGAAATGGCTCGCCGATATGCCCGTTGCGTACCACATGATAAGGCAGTGTTCAGAAGAGTGTGCAGCATTGGTGCCAAAGCTGTAATGTCCGTGGCAGTCGTGTGGGGGGGGGGGGCAGCTGGAGCCAAAGTGTCAACTGTCGTGTGGCTGTTAACGGAGTCGCCCAGGAACAGGGAGTTAAGTGCACCGGTAACTGCACTGTCCAGTGGGTCACTTGCCAATGCATCATAGCGGGGCAGCGTCACCGGAGAAGCAACAGGGACGTACCCGTGCAGGGCATGGTCATTTGGTAGAGGTGGGGTCGCACTCATCGCGAAGTTGCTTCACGACCTCCCGAGACACAAGGGCCACCATGTCAGTCATGCTGGTCGTGGCAATGCCAAGGGCGACAGTCACATCAGGGCTGGCGGCAGCAGCGCGAACGGTGCGGCGATTCCTGGTAGAAGGTACGGGGACCTGGCCTCCTCCTCCGCTGCCCGATTCAAGAGGGCAGAGTGACGCTGAGACGTGTGACGAACCGTAGATCGTCGCAACGCAGATGCCCGACCACGCTTCATACTGCAACAGGGCAACAAAAGGCCAGACAGCACATCGAAACGGCCACAACAGGGCATTAGTGCATGCCAAGGGTGGGCAATTGGAGCTGATCACAAGCCAGCTGGTACAGATAGATGAACATGATGTCACATATGACAAAGACGTGATATAACGGAATGGATGATCACTGTATGCCTGACAAGATGAGTCAGCAAATTATTGATGAAAGTATAGCTGAAAAGATATGCTGTAGTGAAACACAGTAAGTAGGAGACAGACCATGAATGGTGAGAACACCAAAGGTACATAAGACAAACAAGAAATGTGATTGCTATCATGGATAGAACTAGAACAAAGTGAATGAAGGGTAAGAGATACCAGTATTCATTCCATAACTGCAGAGATGAGAACACCAGCAGTACATCATATAGATATGCAAAATATCAATATGGACACTGACCACACAGAATAACAGGCATGGGTAATAATTACAACTAAATGTTACTGCAGATAAATAGAGAAGACAGAGTAGTTCAGTGGTGGAAGCTGCAACAAGCCAACAGAAGGCCTGGCAGTACATCTTTAAACTGTGACAACATGCACAGAGTACGCCATACAAAGATGAAAAACTCCCAGCAATGGGAGAACGAAGAGACAAAACATCAACGGTACACCATACAAACACGATCAAAGCCCAGCAATGTAAGGACGAACGCGTGGGTACACGAACGGTACACGATACAAACATGATAAAGACCCAAAACATACACGGTACACCATACACACACGAGAAAAGTCAATCAATGTAAGTACGACCGCGTGCGTACACTAACGGTACACCATACAGACACGATAAGACCGATCAAAGTGAGTATAAGACAGAACATAAACGGTATACCAACCAGACATACGGTACACCACACAATCACGATAAAG
>CBDHHR010001028.1:15000-19796 GCA_965263245.1 Metamycoplasmataceae bacterium
ACACAATGGGCAGCCAGTGGAGTTCGCGTAACAAGGGTTTGGCACTGTCGCTACGCGGGCTACGCATAATCAACCTGGCAGCCGTGTTATGTATTCGCTGCCTGTAGACGGGCAATGTTAACTGCAGACGTACCGTACCGTATAAGAGCGCGTTACAGTAGTCAAGCCGTGATGTGATAATGGCATTGACAACGGGTTCCTTTGTCGGTCTGGTAAGAAAGCGGCTAATTTGATTAATGTTGCGCAGGTAGAAAGAGCAAGCACTGATAGTTTGCGACACTTGCTTCTTCATGTCAAGGTGCCTATCAATGCAAACACCAAGACACTGAACAAAAAGCGAAGCCGTAATTGTAGCCACACCAACGCGAATCACACTTTTATCCACGATTGCATTTGCAGACTTAGGCACAATCGGAAGATATTGTGTCTTGCCATCGTCCATGAACATAGAATTCCGAGCCATCCAGACCTTTACCTGATTTAAACAATGTTCCATTTGCTTAACAGCTGCCACTAATGCAGAATGGGTCAAGTCAAAATGAGCATATACCTGTAAATCATCGGCATATTGATGGAAGAATAGTCCAAGGGCTCGTATGATGTCACCGATAGGTTGGACGGTGACATCATACTGGTTGTACGTATTGAATGGAGTGCGGTATTTTGAGGCAAATATCAGAAACATTTGTCAAGGATAAGCTAACGTGTCTTTAACAGCAGGAGCAGAGTTTATTGCGAGTTTCGCGGAATAATATATTTTTATGTATACGAACATATGTATATGCATAAAATATACGATAGCGTTGATCTAAATAGTAACGTTTTATTATAAAGGATCTAACATGCAGAATATATTATGAAAAATGGAAATGTTATATCAGTTAAAGTCTGCATAAATTACAAGAATGATCTGGTCACTCTATATGTCAGTGTTGTGAAAGCGGCTTTATAATATGCATGTATGGCATACATACTTTATAAGATTAAAGCAGGCACACACAGCTTAAACACTTTGCTGTCTGGAAAAAAGGCATGCAAAATAAGATATCAGACAGGGTATGAGGTAACGGACACACTTTACCAGTAACCTGAACAAACAGATACTTTAACTATTTCATACCATGCGGATTACACAATTGCCAGTAAACACGAAAGGGCAGAATAAAGCAGAATTTACACGGTATCACATGTCAATGCATTGATATTCTATGATGTTTTAATGCATTCTATTTTATTGTATGCAGTGAATTCGACTCATATTTGTTAGACTAGTTATTTCTGCAGGAATTTGCAATGTGTTCGGAATACATTTTCTAATCGTTAGCCGGAGGTTTTGATCGAACACTAAGTTCCACAATATGAATAAATGTAAGAAAAATATATAACACATTGAATACATTTATCGCTTCAGAAAGAGATTAATATTTTGGTAGAGAAACTATTCATAGTGAAAGACGACCTCATCCTCGTAAGCGAACAAAGGGTGTAGTGAAGTCGACCAATCACCAGCAGTAGATGCCTTGCGGAGCGTTTGAATGAGCGAGATCAGATTGGCCAACGATGTACCACACCACTGCAACAAGTGCACAAACGGTTCGGCTACATAAATTATCTAAATGACAGGTCAGTAATCGATTGCCTCACAGCAAGCTCTGGCCTCTGCCACCGACGAGGATGTTGCAGCACCAGAGCTGGAACTGTGGTTGTTGGATGCAGTAGGACGACATAGGTTCTGCACATATTCCGCTATACGGGATCTTCGTATATGTCACCACCGGGGAATAGAATCCACGTTAGACGATCGCACAAACGGAAGACGATAAAGACACTCGCTTTAGTACCAACTGCAAGTTAGATTTGTTCTTGAAAGGTCAGACGATATTTGAAAGTTTCTGCATCGTTGGTTGAACTTATCTATCATCAACGTGGGCTTGTGTCGTGACAGACGCTCCTGAAGAGACATATACCGTGTGCGGTATATTTGAAATATAGACAACGCTATGGCACAGATTAACATTACATCATTCTACACACGATCCATATCGAATTCCGAGGGAAATGTATCCAACATATTGGGCACATCGAATCAAGGGATGTTTCATGCCGTGACTACGGCATACCAACAAATAATGCTACTCTTGTGCATTTTGGGCTTGCCAGGAAATCTATTTGTGGTTGTCATATACATTCGAAAGATGACGACATCAATGAGAGCCTATATGTTCGCTTTGGGCGTTGTGGACACAGTGATATGCGTGTGTTTCCTGGTGATGTTAATAGTGTATACCGACAAACTTGGTAAGCTCATTCTTGTTTTCGTCTTAAACACGGCTGTCATATTCTCCACATGTTTGCTGGCCTTCCTTGCAACCGAACGATGTCTGGCCATCGCCAAACCGCATAAATTCACCCTCAGCACCGGAAGAGCGAAGACAGCACTCGTCGTAAACGCGGCGTTCTCCGTCTGTTATTCAGCAATGTTGACGGTAACCCTCGTCTTTCGCCTCATGCCCACCTACCTCATTCTCACCACTGGACTCGCGAATGCATGCTTCATCATCGTGCTTGCGTCATACGGCGCCATGGCTGTAATCTTACTGAAGCGGATGAGGTCCGCTCGACGCCAGATCGGAGCCGTAGCAATGACATCAACGAGCACTGAAGTGGTCGCGATCACTTCGATGTCGACAACGGCCAGCATGTCTGCAGCGATCCCGAAGACGACCGCCGGGCCAGTTGCAGCGGCCAAACCGTCGAAAGCAGCACAGGCACAGCGAGGCACGTTGGTTCTGTTCGTCGTTACCGCCGTCTTCATCCTCTGCTGGCTGCCGTTCTTCCTCAAGAACTACGGTCTGCCCATCACAGATCAATTCAAGCGAGTGTTCGTGATTAATTCCATCGTCAACCCGTTCATCTACAGCTTCCTCAGTCCCATGTTCCGGAGTGATGTGCGAAGCTTCTTCTACGAAACTCGCAAGAAACTCTGCTCCTGCTGTTAGAGACCCGTTTGCCCATCCTTGACATGTGTGTTCTTAATGATATATGCTGAAATGTGGACTCTACACGAATAACTGTTGAATTATGGTTCGCATGTTCATCAATAACTCTAACCTGAAGCTTTGCAAATGCAACCTTGTCACATTTGATGTTGCGGTTCATTTCATTCTCATTTGCTGTTGATTTCATTCTGATTTGTGTGCGAATGTGTGCGAGTGTGTGCGAGTGTGTGCGAGTGTGTGCGAGTGTGTGCGAGTGTGTGCGAGTGTGCGCGAGTGTATGCGCGTGTGTGCGCGAGTGTGTGTGTGTGTGTGTGTGTGTGTGTGTGTGTGTGTGTGTGTGTGTGTGTGTGTGTGTGTGTGTGTGTGTGTGTGTGTGTGTGTGTGTGTGTGTGTGTGTGTGTGTGTGTGTGTGTGTGTGTGTGTGTGTGTGTGCGAGTGTATGTATGTATGTGTGTGTATGTGTGTGTGTGTGTGTGTGTGTGTGTGTGTGTGTGTGTGTGTGTGTGTGTGTGTGTGTGTGTGTGTGTGTGTGTGTGTGTGTGTGTGTGTGTGTGTGTGTGTGTGTGTGTGTGTGTGCATGTATGATAGTGTTGTGTTGAGCACACGCACACGCACACGCACACGCACACGCACACGCACACGCACACGCACACGCACACGCACACGCACACGCACACGCACACGCACACGCACACGCACACGCACACGCACACGCACACGCACACGCACACGCACACGCACACGCACACGCACACGCACACGCACACGCACACGCACACGCACACGCACACGCACACGCACACGCACACGCACACGCACACGCACACGCACACGCACACGCACACGCACACGCACACGCACACGCACACGCACACGCACACGCACACGCACACGCACACGCACACGCCACACGCACACGCACACGCACACGCACACGCACACGCACACGCACACGCACACGCACACGCACACGCACACGCACACGCACACGCACACGCACACGCACACGCACACGCACACGCACACGCACACGCACACGCACACGCACACGCACACGCACACGCACACGCACACGCACACGCACACGCACACGCACACGCACACGCACACGCACACGCACACGCACACGCACACGCACACGCACACGCACACGCACACGCACACGCACACGCACACGCACACGCACACGCACACGCACACGCACACGCACACGCACACGCACACGCACACGCACACGCACACGCACACGCACACGCACACGCACACGCACACGCACACGCACACGCACACGCACACGCACACGCACACGCACACGCACACGCACACGCACACGCACACGCACACGCACACGCACACGCACACGCACACGCACACGCACACGCACACGCACACGCACACGCACACGCACACGCACACGCACACGCACACGCACACGCACACGCACACGCACACGCACACGCACACGCACACGCACACGCACACGCACACGCACACGCACACGCACACGCACACGCACACGCACACGCACACGCACACGCACACGCACACGCACACGCACACGCACACGCACACGCACACGCACACGCACACGCACACGCACACGCACACGCACACGCACACGCACACGCACACGCACACGCACACGCACACGCACACGCACACGCACACGCACACGCACACGCACACGCACACGCACACGCACACGCACACACGCACACGCACACGCACACACTCACTCACACACACACACACACACACCAGGCACGCACGCACGCACGCACGCACATACACACACGC
>CBDHHR010001029.1:0-6519 GCA_965263245.1 Metamycoplasmataceae bacterium
AAATGTTATAAACGCAATGCCGTAATGCCGTAATGCCCCACTACCTGAAATTCCTGAATGCACTGCTCCAATGGTATAGTGACTATAGTCACAATCCACCACTCTTATGGTCGGAATGCCCAGGGGAGTTTACTATTGTCAAACCTGTGTATATAGTACAGATCAAATACACAGTACAACTGTAAATATTAAAACATTACATATTAAATGCATGATTAATACAGAAATGATGTTTCGTTGACTTTCTGTACATTACTGAAAATAACTCATGATAGGTTCTGTAATATTTACAATTGTGTGTGTCCCGCATGATGACTATTAGTGACAGTGTCAGTGACTATATGATCTAAGAGTGTGTGCCCCGCATAATGACTTAGTGACAGTGTCAGTGACTATATGATCTAAGAGTGTGTGGACAGCATAATGACTATTAGAGACAGTGTCTGTGACTATATGATCTAAGAGTGTGTGCCCCACATAATGACTATTAGTGACAGTGTCAGTGACTATATGATCTAAGAGTGTGTGTCCCGCATAATGACTATTAGTGACAGTGTCAGTGACTATATGATCTAAGAGTGTGTGTCCCGCATGATGACTATTAGTGAGAGTGTCAGTGACTATATGATCTAAGAGTGTGTGTCCCGCATGATGACTATTAGTGACAGTGTCAGTGACTATATGATCTAAGAGTGTGTGTCCCGCATGATGACTATTAGTGACAGTGTCAGTGACTATATGATCTAAGAGTGTGTGTCCCACATGATGACTATTAGTGACAGTGTCAGTGACTATATGATCTAAGAGTGTGTGCCCCGCATGATGACTATTAGTGACAGTGTAAGTGACTATGTGATCTAAGAGTGTGTGCCCGGCATGATGACTATTAGTGACTGTGTCAGTGGCTATATGATCTAAGAGTGTGTGCCCCGCATGATGACTATTAGTGACTGTGTCAGTGACTATATGATCTAAGAGTGTGTGCCCCGCATGATGACTATTAGTGACTGTGTCAGTGACTATATGATCTAAGAGTGTGTGCCCCGCATGATGACTATTAGTGACAGTGTCTGTGACTATATGATCTAAGAGTGTGTGCCCCGCATGATGACTATTAGTGACAGTGTCAGTGACTATATGATCTAAGAGTGTGTGTCCCGCATGATGACTATTAGTGACAGTGTCAGTGACTATATGATCTAAGAGTGTGTGTCCCGCATGATGACTATTAGTGACAGTGTCAGTGACTATATGATCTAAGAGTGTGTGCCCCGCATAATGACTATTAGTGACAGTGTCAGTGACTGTATGATCTAAGAGTGTGTGCCCCGCATGATGACTATTAGTGACAGTGTCAGTGACTATATGATCTAAGAGTGTGTGCCCCGCATGATGACTATTAGTGACAGTGTCAGTGACTATATGATCTAAGAGTGTGTGTCCCGCATGATGACTATTAGTGACAGTGTCAGTGACTATATGATCTAAGAGTGTGTGTCCCGCATGATGACTATTAGTGACAGTGTCAGTGACTATGTGATCTAAGAGTGTGTGTCCCGCATGATGACTATTAGTGACAGTGTCAGTGACTATATGATCTAAGAGTGTGTGCCCCGCATAATGACTATTAGTGACAGTGTCAGTGACTGTATGATCTAAGAGTGTGTGCCCCGCATGATGACTATTAGTGACAGTGTCAGTGACTATATGATCTAAGAGTGTGTGTCCCGCATGATGACTATTAGTGACAGTGTCAGTGACTATATGATCTAAGAGTGTGTGTCCCGCATAATGACTATTAGTGACAGTGTCAGTGACTATATGATCTAAGAGTGTGTGCCCCGCATGATGACTATTAGTGACAGTGTCAGTGACTATATGATCTAAGAGTGTGTGCCCGGCATGATGACTATTAGTGACTGTGTCAGTGGCTATATGATCTAAGAGTGTGTGCCCCGCATGATGACTATTAGTGACAGTGTCAGTGACTATATGATCTAAGAGTGTGTGCCCCGCATGATGACTATTAGTGACAGTGTCTGTGACTATATGATCTAAGAGTGTGTGCCCCGCATGATGACTATTAGTGACAGTGTCAGTGACTATATGATCTAAGAGTGTGTGCCCGGCATGATGACTATTAGTGACAGTGTCAGTGACTATATGATCTAAGAGTGTGTGCCCCGCATGATGACTATTAGTGATAGTGTCAGTGACTATATGATCTAAGAGTGTGTGCCCGGCATGATGACTATTAGTGACTGTGTCAGTGACTATATGATCTAAGAGTGTGTGCCCCGCATAATGACTATTAGTGACTGTGTCAGTGACTATATGATCTAAGAGTGTGTGCCCCGCATGATGACTATTAGTGACTGTGTCAGTGACTATATGATCTAAGAGTGTGTGCCCCGCATGATGACTATTAGTGACAGTGTCTGTGACTATATGATCTAAGAGTGTGTGGACAGCATAATGACTATTAGTGACAGTGTCAGTGACTATATGATCTAAGAGTGTGTGCCCGGCATGATGACTATTAGTGACTGTGTCAGTGACTATATGATCTAAGAGTGTGTGCCCCGCATGATGACTATTAGTGACTGTGTCAGTGACTATATGATCTAAGAGTGTGTGCCCCGCATAATATATATATATATATGAAATATTGTTGAAATGTGGGTTCCAGGAGAGGTTGTTTGACTTGTCTATACCGAGGTGTGTTGCTACTACTGCTCTGAGTGTTTTATCATTTATTCTGTAGGAGTTATCTATGAGTAATTTTGATCTGGTGATGTGCATTAAATTACTTCACATTTAGAGGGGTTGAAAGTCATTTACCAGGATTGTTCCCAGTCGATCAGTATGTCGAGGTCATGCTATAAGCTGTCTTGGTCAGTGTGCTTATTGATTTTCCGGTAGATCACTGCATCATCGGCAAAAAGTTTGAGGGAGGTTCCTGGAGAAATATGGGTGGGCACGTCATGATTTATAAATTGATAAGGAAGAGGAGTGTGGGACTCCAGAGCTCACGTGTACCTGACTCGATGTATTGGAGCATTGCAACTAGGCAGTTAGTGCATTGTGATTGGTGCATTCATGCAGGGTAGCATTCCGACCATTATACAATTTCAACAGGTTTACAAACAGTACGGTCTTGTGTATTGGATTTTAGCAGACGACGATGCTGGATCATGTTAGCTTTGAGGTGCACAGCTTATTTAGACCAGCCTACTATTAAAAAATAGGGGTTTGTGTTAGAGTTAGGGTCAGGATTAGGGTGTGTGTATATTGCATAATGCACAATGCCTGCAGGGTAATCAATCAACCATAGGTCATTAACACAGTAGGAACCCTGACATAATATACCCTTATTTTATAATAGTAGACTGGTCTAGGTAAGCTGTGCACCCCACACTCCAAAGCTGACATGATCCATGAAGCATGATCTTGATGCCGATGGCGCTATTGCTGCGTGGCGATATTAAGTGATAATCAGCGACATTTTATTTTATTAAGGAAGTCCGAGAGATGCACAAACAGTTCGGAAGGTTCCCGGAAAATCCGGGATGGCTGGCAGGTATAACTATAAGACAGTGACAGTGTCGCCGACCGTGACACTGACACCGACAATACTAATAAAATAATAAGTGTCATGACATGAGAGGACTCGGCCTCTCGCCGTCACTCACTCCCGCAAGACATTCGATGCAGTGTTTAGTACTGTTTACCTCCTTAAACATAACTGGTGTATTCTCAATGTCGATGCCATAGTTGACTGACTTCAATTCTTCCATGTCGAGAAAGCCATAAATACCGCAGACAAATACACTGAGTTGACACAAAAACAAAACGATCGCACCAGCTTTAGCCATGGCTTCCGACTTCCGCAGACGGCGCATGCGCACTTTTAATGGCGAATCATCATTACAGTGCATTATGGGCAATGCACGTGCGGTTGTTTACAAACAGACGTCTACAGTCAACGAACCACATTAAATGTTGTTTGTTATGGATTAATTAAGTTCTGTAGACACGGCTGTGAAAACAGCCATAAATGAGACCGACGCTTAGCAGCGTCTCATCTTTTATTTCACAAATTCAACTCTTCTTCAAGAGCACTTGCTCACACACGAAGATTTCCAAAATTATTGGGTATATATATATATATATATATATATATATATATATATATATATATATATATATATATATATATATATATGGCCGTGGCTATTCGTCCGGTTACGGACGAATAGCCTGGGGGACTATTCGTCCGGATACGGACAAATAGCCCATGTTTGCGTATACGCTATTCGTCCGGATACGGACAAATAGCCCATGTTTGCGTATACGCTATTCGTCCGGATACGGACAAATAGCCCATGACATGTTTGCGTATGCGCTATTTGACCGGATAAATACAGACAAATAGCCCGACATCGCGCCATATGCTACGTGACCGAACGTGAGTGCTATACTATTGATTAAGAAGGCATGTTTGTGTTTATGTTTAAATAACTGTTTCTTCTGAAATAATCACAATACGGCAAGTTTTTATTCACATGTTCCATTATAGTATGTCACTTACACAACACGAGCGACTTATTTGAACTTTGTTTCATTTTCGGCCTTTATTTGAATTGTCCGTTTCCCTTTTTTTTTTAGAAATATGGCAAAACCCATGTAAATTTCTTTTGCTGTACGTTACGCAAAAATCTATGTACCATCGCCAGATGTCGCCACTACTAGTTTTTAATCATGATTAAAATTACGAAAGCGAAATAATGAATTCAAATACCGTTTATAAACTGTGGTCCGAAATAATATATCTATGAAATTTAAAATATAATTATTGCAGTATGTTATATCAAGAGGTAATGAAAATGATGATCATTTGTTGTATAAACTATCTGTAGTTGTAATATTTTCGTTATGGAGGCCTATTTTATAACACCAAACACATGAGTAAACAGAGATGACTTTAATACTGAACATCAAAAACAGAAAGTTCATATGACACAGAAATGTAACACACTAGCCTAATGTATATAAATCATCCAACATCTTCATTTAGAAAGGTAATAAACATACGTAAATAAAATAGTAAAACACATAAATAAAAGACCAATCAAACAATGGTTCAAATAAATAAAACGAGATATACAATACAAGTTAATCACGTCCTCTGTATAAACTACACCTAATGTGCATAAATCCATCAACATCTTAATTTTTGTTCTTAATACTGGTTCAAATAAATAAAACAGGATATACAAATTACACACATACGTTCTCGTGTATAAACTACACAAATCCACCCACATCTTCATTTACAAAGGTAATAAACATAAATAAATAAGTAAAATACACAAATAAAAGGCCTCTGTATAAACTACACCTAATATGCATAAATCCACCCACATCTTAATTTTGAAAAGTAATAAACATACTGGTTCATGTGCACACACACTATAAGATCTAACACATGTAGTATTGGGTTTACATATATGCAATACCATTATACAGAACATACAACATAAAATACACCATTTAGAACCAATGGCTTCAATTACCAAAGTAAAGTAAACAAACCTTATAAACCATAATTACATAAAGCATGTTAAAGATACAAATTATTTCCATTTATAAAAAATCCGATCACATCAGTTCCAATCTTATAGCTCAACCAGAGATCTTGTTAACACAGCCTTGGAATGTTTCTATATTATGTCCTCACAATGCCAGACCTGCCGACAATTTACGACTGATTCATCAAACTTTCACAAACAGCAAGGTTAACATGTTGTACAGCAATGTTGTAAACCATAATTAACTCAAGTTGTTTTAGTAGTGCTATAAAGGCACAGCTATCACATCCTACGTATGAGCAGCTGTGTGGCAACTCCCACAAATCCAAGTCTTTGCCTTTGGCCGAGACTTCTTTCTTAGACATGCTAGGTGGTACCATTCTAGACACGAATCGCATGCCAGAGAGGTGTGGCCGTCACATCGATACACATCAATGCTTGGATCTGTTATTTTAGCTGGAAGACGCTCGGGATGGTCTTCGACATCATCTCTTTCAATCAAAGTGACATCCAGGGCGGTGTCTTCCCTGTTCCCCACCAGCCAGCTGAGGATGACTGAAACACCATGTTAACAACATTGCATGAACATGTCTAGTAACAGTAACAGGCTGTTTCTTATGAATTATATAAAATGGTGTACTATTAAACAGGTCTACAAGTAAAGCGTAAACTGCTTTGGTTAATCTTAAAGACTGGATACTGCACTATATAAACAAATTACCTTTACTTTTACATACAATATAATCCAAAAATTCCAGGTTGACAGCAGACCAGATGTTTTTCCTTACTTTCGGTTTTTTTTTAGAGGATCTTTCTTGCAGAATACCACTGGCTTGGTGAAACATTTCCACTTGGCTGGCAGACCAATCACAGTCTGTTCAGCCCCTTTTGGTCGCCCTCTCTTGATAACTTTGTTGTCCATCTTTCG
>CBDHHR010001030.1:0-5000 GCA_965263245.1 Metamycoplasmataceae bacterium
ATCCGGTTTACGCTGCGCGCGCAGTACTGCGAGAGTAATCCAACTGAACAGCGATGATCGTGATCACCCATTAGGTAAATAAATAAAATAATCAGTTGTTCAGTGTGTAAACTGTGGTGTTCATCTTCTTGGTCCTAAACAATAATACATAGAATGTTGTGAATTCAACATCATAATAAATGTAAATTTAATGATTGTGTCGTGTAATGTTTCACTAGTTGCTTGTGTAGTAGCGGCCTACGTTCCATATTGGCTGTCACTGCTGATGACGTCAGTGAATCCTCTGATTCCTCTCCAAACCGCGATTGGTTCGGGTAGCGGCCTTGAAGATTCAGTGGGTCCGTTCAGTTATCGATGATGTGTCCGCGCAATAAATGTGTCGTCATTACTGTGTGTTCGTAAGTGCGCATGATCACACCCGAACCCCCCACACCCGAACCCCCCACACCTGAACCCCCACACCCGAACCCCCACACCCGAACTCAGTCGGTATGGTTCTTACCAGTGACGCCGCAATTACCGTAGCTCGTGTGTCTACCCGCCCGACTGGAGCCTGCTACCTGCCCGGGTCTCTCAGTCTCAGCCTCAGCCTCAGCCTCAGTCTCAGTCTCAGCTGTCGACGGCCCGTCAAGTAGATAACCTTACATCACCGGCGACGCCCGGCCAGCCGTCTGTTTCTATCTGCCAGTAACCATGGAAACAGCATAAAATACGAGTTTCCTGGGGAAAAAAGCGCACGGCTTGGTTTACGATGGTGCTGCATGGTGACTCCGCCCTCGCCCTCTGATAGGAGGGTGGAGATCGGGAAACGCCAACCCCAATGTTGGGACGCACACATGTGTCTGTGAATAGTGTTTGATGTTGCAGTGAAACTATCTGTGTTCTAAAGTTATGACGCCAAAACAGACGACCGTTTGACGGAGACTCTTACTGAGAACTAGGACGGCGTCACTCAGGGACGGCGTCACTCAGGGACGGCGTCACTCAGGGACGGCGTCACTCAGGGACGGCGTCACTCAGGGATGGCGTCACTCAGGGACGGCGTCATTCAGGGACGGCGTCACTCAGGAACGGCGTCACCTAGGGACGGCGTCACTCAGGGACGGCGTCACTCAGGGACGGCGTCACTCAGGGACGGCGTCACTCAGGGACGGCGTCAATCAGGGACGGCGTCATTCAGGGACGGCGTCACTCAGGGACGGCGTCACTCAGGGACGGCGTCACTCAGGGATAAGCTCCCCGCACGTTTCCTTATAGCATCCCTCGGGATAGTTTTATTGGCGGCCTCCCATACGTAGGCAAGACACAGTGGATGGGCAGATAGCGGGGGTGTTGCGTGACGTGTAGAGGGGTGTTGCGTGACGTGTAGAGGGGTGTTGCGTGACGTGTAGAGGGGTGTTGCGTGACGTGTAGAGGGGTGTTGCGTGACGTGTAGAGGGGTGTTGCGTGACGTATAGAGGGGTGTTGCGTGACGTGTAGAGGGGTGTTGCGTGACGTGTAGAAGGGTGTTGAGTGACGTGTAGATGGGTGTTGAGTGATGTATACCGGGTGACGTGTGCAGAGGCGTCGGGTTGCGTGTTAACACTACGCAAGATCAAGTGTTCGGGTTATTATACACTTCGTTATTCCTGCCAAGTTATCTACGCGGGTGTTTACAGCAGACATAAGATCACAATAAAAGGTTCGTCCGCCATTGCTCGACAAAACAGTTCCCAGTAGAAATGACGTCATGAGGTTGTTTGAATTTCTGTGACGACTTGTGCAGTATTGAGTGGGTAGAAATGGTGAGTTTGTGCAGCGTCGTATGAAAGACCTGTCAAATTATAGCAGATGTCAGTCGGGGTTCCCTTCACTCAACACCCGTGTAGCGCAGTGGTCAACCGTCGCGTTGGTCAGTGGTCAACCGTCGCGTTGGTCAGTGGTCAACCGTCGCGTTGGTCAGTGGTCAACCGTCGCGTTGGTCAGTGGTCAACCGTCGCGTTGGTCAGTGGTCAACCGTCGCGTTGGTCAGTGGTCAACCGTCGCGTTGGTCAGTGGTCAACCGTCGGATTGGTCAGTGGTCGTGACGTCGCGTTGGTCAGTGGTCGTGACGTTGCGTTGGTCAGTGGTCAACCGTCGCGTTGGTCAGTGGTCAACCGTCGCGTTGGTCAGTGGTCGTGACGTCGCGCTGGTCAGTGGTCAACCGTCCGTTGGTCAGTGGTCAACCGTCGCGTTGGTCAGTGGTCGTGACGTTGCGTTGGTCAGTGGTCAACCGTCGCGTTAGTCAGTGGTCGTGACGTCGCGTTGGTCAGTGGTCAACTGTCGCGTTGGTCAGTGGTCAACCGTCGCGTTGGTCAGTGGTCGTGACGTCGCGTTGGTCAGTGGTCAACCGCCGCGTTGGTCAGTGGTCGTCACGTCGCGTTGGTCAGTGGTCAACCGTCGCGTTGGTCAGTGGTCAACCGTCGGATTGGTCAGTGGTCGTGACGTCGCGTTGGTCAGTGGTCAACCGTCGCGTTGGTCAGTGGTCGTGACGTCGCGTTGGTCAGTGGTCAACCGTCGCGTTGGTCAGTGGTCAACCGTCGCGTTGGTCAGTGGTCAACCGTCGCGTTGGTCAGTGGTCGTGACGTCGCGTTGGTCAGTGGTCAACCGTCGCGTTGGTCAGTGGTCGTGACGTTGCGCTGGTCAGTGGTCAACCGTCGCGTTGGTCAGTGGTCAACCGTCGCGTTGGTCAGTGGTCGTGACGTCGCGTTGGTCAGTGGTCAACTGTCGCGTTGGTCAGTGGTCAACCGTCGCGTTGGTCAGTGGTCGTGACGTCGCGTTGGTCAGTGGTCAACCGTCGCGTTGGTCAGTGGTCGTAACGTCGCGTTGGTCAGTGGTCGTGACGCCGAGCTATGTTCATGCCATGTGACTAATCGGTGCAAAACATTGGCGATTACGTATAACCACGGCAATGGTTATAGCGTTCAACGGGTGTCCGTGTGACTGACGTCTCGAGCGGTGCCTCGACTCTAGCGCACAGCCACTAGGCGGGCTGCTGCTACTATTATGGTAGGGCTTATTATAAAATTTTACGTTATGAATTAATTAGTGAGTAGGTGTTTATACCAGAGATGAGATAAGGAGTGTTTAAGATGAGATAAGGAGTGTTTATACCAGAGATGAGATAAGTAGTGGTCATGTCAGTAATTAGCAGTAGCCTAGTTAGTGTTGTTATCTTTACGTATGCTTGGTGGGAATATGAAGACTCCCAAACCACATGTTCATAATTACCAGTAGCATAGTTGATGTCTTTGTCTTTATGTATGCTGGGCGGGAATTCTGAAGACCCCCATTGGTTAATTTGAATGTGTAGTCAGGCTAGCTGAGATATAGAAGATTGGAAGACGAAAGTGAGGGAGTTGGTTGGCAGGAGCTGAGCCTGCAGGGTGTGTGTTTGTGTGTGGTCACACTTGTGTCGTAACTGGCTGGACATCTATGTAGATGTGAGTAGCGCAGTGGGTCGTAATTTGAGGGCGTAATAAAGTGGATTGTAGTTATTTAATCTTGTTTGGACTTATTTTTTAATTGGTACCTCCCCTTTATCTAGCAGGACCGCTACGATACTATGTTGAGTAACTTAACAGTCGTGCGGGTTCTAGATGGATTTGCGGGCGTCTGTAGGTCTGTGTCGTGGCATTTGTACGCAGCTAGATCTATAAGGTGGCGTTTATACGTAGCAATGGGTCTATGTGGTGGCGTTTGTACGTAGCTAGGTCTGTGTGCTGGCGTTTGTATGTAGCTAGGTCTGTGTCGTGGCGTTTGTACGTAGCTATGTCTGTGTGCTGACTTTTGTACGTAACTAGGTCTGTGTGCTGGCGTTTGCACATAGTTAAGTCTGTGTGCTGACGTTTGTACGTAGCTAAGTCTGTGTGCTGACGTTTGTACGTAGCTAAGTCTGTGTGCTGACGTTTGTACGTAGCTAGGTCTGTGTGCTAACGTTTGTACGTAGCTAGGTCTGTGTGCTGACGTTTGTACGTAGCTAGGTCTATGTGCTAACGTTTGTACGTAGCTAGGTCTGTGTGCTGGTGTTTGTAAATAGTTAAGTCTGTGTGCTGACGTTTGTACGTAGCTAAGTCTGTGTGCTGACGTTTGTACGTAGCTAAGTCTGTGTGCTGACGTTTGTACGTAGCTAGGTCTGTGTGCTGACGTTTGTACGTAGCTAGCTCTGTGTGCTGACGTTTGTACGTAGCTAGGTCTGTGTGCTGGTGTTTGTACGTAGCTAGGTCTGTGTGCTGGTGTTTGTACATAGTTAAGTCTGTGTGCTGACGATTGTACGTCGCTATGTCTATCTGCTGACGTTTGTACGTAGCTAAGTCTATGTGCTGATGTTTGTACGTCGCTATGTCTATGTGCTGACGTTTGTACGTAGCTAAGTCTGTGTGCTGACGTTTGTACGTAGCTAGGTCTGTGTGCTGGTGTTTGTACATAGTTAAGTCTGTGTGCTGACGTTTGTACGTCGCTATGTCTATGTGCTGACGTTTGTACGTCGCTATGTCTATGTGCTGACGTTTGTACGTAACTAAGTCTGTGTGCTGACGTTTGTACGTAGCTAGGTCTGTGTGCTGGTGTTTGTACATAGTTAAGTCTGTGTGCTGACGTTTGTACGTCGCTATGTCTATGTGCTGACGTTTGTACGTCGCTATGTCTATGTGCTGACGTTTGTACGTAACTAAGTCTGTGTGCTGACGTTTGTACGTAGCTAGGTCTGTGTGCTGGTGTTTGTACATAGTTAAGTCTGTGTGCTGACGTTTGTACGTCGCTATGTCTATGTGCTGACGTTTGTACGTCGCTATGTCTGTGTGCTGACGTTTGTACGTAGCTAAGTCTGTGTGCTGACGTTTGTACGTAGCTAGGTCTGTGAGCTGGCGTTTGTACGTAGCTAGGTCTATGTGCTGGCCTTTTTACGTAGCTAGGTCTATGTGCTGGCGTTTGTACGTAGCTAGGTCTATGTGCTGGCGTTTGTACGTAGCTAGGTCTATGTG
>CBDHHR010001031.1:5000-8527 GCA_965263245.1 Metamycoplasmataceae bacterium
TAAGATACAAAAAGCTACAACATCAGACATTTATGACCTGATTTTTCAAGTATTCATCAGTCGGAAGCTACAACTGTCATCCGTCGTTAGAATATCGTTATTGTGTCCCGTTCCCAATCAGTTCCAGTCGCGCGGAGTCTCGCCATATATCGTGACACACTTACATGCCCTATTAAGGCTTCAATCAATAGATGGCTGAACTACGCAGACGAATAACGACCGTTCACAACAATAATATAATGAATATTTGTAGACCCGTTAGTAGGTGACATAAACGTAATATTAAATAGCAGATTTGACGTAACCTTCACACTGCGGGTCTTCGTTCTGCCACTGTTCCTGTTCGTTGCAGACTTTAGTGAGGCTGCCGGCCCGCAGTCTGTAGCCGGCGAGACACGAGTAGGTGGCCGTGTCGTTCACTCTCACTCCGTCCGTCGTCACAGTCGTCTTGGCAACGGTCGGCGGAGCTCCGCACCGGATCTCTACAAGTCACCGAGAACGTTGCATTCGTGTACTACTATATGCAGATGCAAAGTTCTCGATTTTGGTGTTAGCCCTTTGTCTAACCAATTTGAATATTTTTCCATCACATCTGTTGCGGAAGAAAATGGTGATGTTACTGTAATCGTACTTACAACAGAAGCCACCAGAAAACGTGTAAACATTTTGAACAAGCTGCAACTCTGTTTAGACGTACAGTCAATACAAAGAAAACATTGACGCTCTACTACCCTCGACCCGGACAAACCTCAATCGATCCACGGTTCGAAACCTATGGCACCCAGATAAAAATCAATAAAAAGCTTCACATAGCTGGGCAGCACGGTTGGGGAAATTAACATCGGTATAAACGCTGCCTCTATAGGTTTTTGTTAGAATCGTGTATGGTCACACAGTGGCATTACAGTTTCCACCATTTGTAATGTTTACAAGGCGATTGTGTTTCCAACACTGCTGTATTACGCAGAGACAATCATACTCCGTACCGTCGTCACATTGGAAAGCATTCCCAAAATGCATATTTCGCATCTACGACAGATTTTTCGCACACAAATATTGAAGTCATGAAATATGTCCAGCATAAAACCGCTCATACGGCTTCCCATCTTTGATGGACTGGACATGTCACTGTTATCAACGACGGCAGACTCCTAAAGGCGCTGTTCTATGAGGAATTGGTCAAAGGGAAACGTATTCAATGGAAGGTTACACACATCGCCTAAACAAATGGGAGACCACTGTGTAACATACACAATAGGAGGCAGACAATAACTAAAGAAGGAGCTATATTGAAGAAAATATATGAGAGACACATACGGAAAAAAAAACAGAGAGAAAGACAAATGGTGAGAGAAGCAGAGACAGAGTCATAGACAGACACACGGACACGCGGACACGCGGACACGCGGACACGCGGACACGCGGACACGCGGACACGCGGACACACGGACACACGGACACACGGACACACGGACACACGGACACACCGACACACCGACACACAGACACACAGACACACATACACACATACACACAGACACACAGACACACAGACACACAGACACACAGACACACATACACACAGACACACAGACACACATACACACATACACACAGACACACAGACACACAGACACACAGACACACAGACACACAGACACACAGACACACAGACACACAGACACACAGACACACAGACACACAGACACACAGACACACAGACACACAGACACACAGACACACAGACACACAGACACACAGACACACAGACACACAGACACACAGACACACAGACACACAGACACACAGACACACAGACACACAGACACACAGACACACAGACACACAGACACACAGACACACAGACACACAGACACACAGACACACAGACACACAGACACACAGACACACAGACACACAGACACACAGACACACAGACACACAGACACACAGACACACAGACACACAGACACACAGACACACAGACACACAGACACACAGACACACAGACACACAGACACACAGACACACAGACACACAGACACACAGACACACAGACACACAGACACACATACACACAGACACACAGACACACAGACACACAGACACACAGACACACAGACACACAGACACACAGACATTGTAATTCCAGTCGGTTATATATGTGTATAGATTATAGGCTGTAGAAAATAAAGCTACACAAAATACAACAATCGATTTGAATATTCTCTCTGTCTGTCTGTCTGTATATATGTATATATATATATATATATATATATATATATATATATATATATATATATATATATATATAATAATAATAATAACACAAGTTTTATTAGCAACTCAACTGAGTTGGATTGACATATATATATATATATATATATATATATATATATATATATATATATATACCTTCACATTGTGGAGCTGTGCCGCTCCATCGTTTGTCCGCTTGACACTGTCGCGTCAAGTTGCCGCCAGGCAGAGGTTTGTAGCCGGGTTTGCAGACGTACGTGATGACGGTCGCGTAGACGTCTTCCGATACACTCACGTAGGCGTTGGCCACAGGCGCCGCCGGACCACAAGACACAACTGTCAACGACACGGACGTTTCATTAACACTTGGGAGCAAAAACACATTTCGTTTGCTACTAATCGAAATACAGGTTTTTGTAAGTAATTTTGGGCCGCTGTTGCCATATCTGATCAAACTCTTTTTGCATATACGATTCTTTGATTAGGCTCATATTGCATTTTTGGGTATAAACTAAAACGGACAGTAGACAATTCGACAACATATCGTTTGGAAGCTTTAGTTGATATGTTGTCTCTTGTTGAAAGGACTCCTTAGACATATTTCTTGCCAGTACTGAATGCTGTTCATTACAGTGCACGACTCCCAGGTGTGCGAGTTTTTGATAATACGAGTGTGAGGATGAGTGTTTGAACGCATACGTTGTACGCGAGGTCTTCGTGTTGTGTGTTTGCTCGCATGTTTGCCTGTGTTACATGCTTACGTGTTTGTGTATTGTGTACGAGTGTGCGTCTGTTTTGTCTGTATATGAGTTTAATAAACAGCAACATTAATTTAGTAATTGTTGTATACCGCAACGTTTTGGCTATGTCGTCGCAATATACCTATGCAGGTCGGTTCCGATCCAGACCAAGTCTTGCTGTTCTGGCAGGTCCGGAAAAGATCTCCGAACATTAGGTCATGCCCTTCGGCGCACCTATACTCAATTGTCGTCTTGTAGTAAGGCTGATTTGGGTCACCGTTGAACAGTTCTGTGTTGTTGGGCGTCTCGAGTGGAGGACATTGTATTGCTATAAATTACAACATTTAAAAACATATAAAATCCTAAAACACGACGATTCGACATCGTGACTGACAACATATATTGAGCGGAAATCACATTAACATTTGACAATATGCAAAACAAGGGCAACAGATGAAGTGATGTCAATCATAGCAGCTACAATACAAGGTTGTCAGGGTTTGATCCAACTGACAAATCAGTGACATG
>CBDHHR010001032.1:0-5000 GCA_965263245.1 Metamycoplasmataceae bacterium
TATAGTGCATATGTAATATATATAAATATGTACATATACATAATATATCATATAATATTCAATTCACCAAGCCAGACGACATACAGTTCACTCAACGATTTTCTTGCTAATACTAGTTCCCCGTTTAGCTGGAGAGGTTGACTTTGGTAGTGTTAGGGTCGCTTTACGATGACGACGTGTGTGGGTGGCGATGTCCCGTGTTTGACAATTCGCGAACAGCGGGTGACGGTGGCAGATGGTATGCGTTGCTGTCCCAACCAAAGCCCGTAATTATATCACATGTACAGCATATTTCTTAGCTTTGGTGTGGCAATCAATAGAAATATTAACTGACGTGAACCGCTCCACGTTTGTAAAGAAGTTACTGCCTTCGTTTCAGAGCGCAGCGACCAGGCAGTGTCAAAATCAAACAGACCGAACAAGTGGTTCCAACGAAGAACGCTGACACAAATGGTAGTTGTTTCCAGGTTTCATCATCATACTTTTGTTTCCTACTTACGCGAGGTATAATGTGGCGAGGTCGCGTTTTCCTTTTCTTAACTGATACGATGTATGTGTCCCATGATAAGTAGGATCTGCTTTCTCCGCGATCATCAGCATCAAATCAAAGAACTCACGTGTCTCCGTACTTTTAATAGCTCACGTTCATGATATTTGAATAACGAATATTGTTTATTGTCCCTCTGAACTAATTCTTCAGTGATATAGGCAGCATGGAAGTAGAATAATAATAATAATAATAATAATAATAATAATAATAATAATAATAATAATAATAATAATAATAATAATAATAATAATAATAGTTATTATAAATGTCTTAGTGTTAAATGATGGTACATTACTCGTATCACCTCTATATTACGTTAAAGAAACTTGTTGAAATTGAAAGTGAAAGTGGTACAACGCGACGTTTACAGTTGAGAGACAGCGGGATAGTGACACGGAAAACGTACTCAGTTCACTTGCAGAGATCGAGCAGATGTTACTGATAGATCCGAAAAAGCGAGCTAGAACATTGCATAGGTAAGCTAACAAATGCTTTTTGTGTCTAACAGAACTACTGAGACTGCAGAATCATAATTTTATGGGGAGAGGTAGATTTGGGAAGAGACGTGCAAGTGCAGTTGATTTATGTTTGGAAAGGAGGGTGGTATTACCAGTTATTCTATTCCACATTCTGTGCACAAGCACTCCGAAACACATACACACATGCGTGACAAATTACTTTCAAAAATAGGAGCAATATCGCTCACCATGACAGCTTATTGGCGGGATCAGCTATGGCCATGTGTCTACGTCGGTTATGTTTGATCCCCAGTTCAACAGGTCCTATCCGAAGGAATACTCGTTCACGCTTGACCGTCGTTGTGCACCAATCGGAACGATCGATGCACAATGAACGTTTGACAATACACGAAATCGTGTGACGTCAGTATAATGATCAGTTGACGTACAGATGAATAATCATTCATTATGTGAGAGAATGGAGATAACGATCGACCAGTCACAACTTGAGCGTGCACACACTGACATTAAAGCAGTAGTAAATATAGTTCTGGTACAACATCCAGAAATGTTCCAAACACAATTGGGAACTCGTCAACAAACTTTCCAAATTTGTATTCAGTCTGTTGTTAAGAAAGAGTTCGGAAAACAGGAGTAGAAAGAACAACACAACAAATAAACAAACACTCGAGAACACTGAACAAACGTAATAGTGTTTCGTTTTTCATGATATAACTCATATAAGTATCACCGAACAATATTTGTGAGCGTGAATTGCGTTTGGTTGTCGTCTAGTTTGAGCTCAGTCTCATTGTGAAGATTTGTGTTATTAGGTGCGAAGATCCGGTGCAGAAACGTCCTGCACCTGCCACCAACAAGGACAACAGAGTCGGTGGGTTGCGACATTTCAGGATGACACGTGATTTGTTAAAGACACCCGCCTACACAGACACGCTCGGACATAGCCATGCACGCACGCACGCACGAACGTGCGCGCACGCATGTACGCTAGCCCATAAAAACACGCACGTACACATGCAAGCATGCGCGCGGACATACACACGCACACACACGCACACGCACACACACACACGCACACGCACACGCACACGCACACACACACACACACACACACACACACACACACACACTCACACACACACATACACACACCTGTGATCCACATATGCACATCGTCCGTCCTACTTGCAGTATTCCTCACTGTATTTCTGTCACTCAGGTCCATTCGGCGACCAAGATGGTAACGTGACTAACCCTGTGAAGACGACTAGCGAAGACACGAAGGAGGACGGTCCACTGGAGACACCCGTCACGAAGTTCAAGTCAAAGTTGATGGCGAAGGACGTACCCAGTGTCTCCACCAGGTAAATAGTCTCGCTTAACCGACTCTTGCTCGGCTGCGTAACTTTGCCAAGAACATAGTCTGATGACAATTATACTTTGCTTATGTAACCCTTCGCTATACTCCGCCACATATCGTTCAATACACCAGGATACCATACCATACCATACCATACCATACCATACCATACCATACCATACCATACCATACCATACCATACCATACCATACCATACCATACCATACCATACCATACCATACCATACCATACCATACCACTCAAACCGAGGGTGCCAACTCTTCCTAATTTTTCATTTAATATAATGTTCTTATACCTACAACGTGCATGTTGAAGGTTTACTGCCTGCCAATTTGTTTTAGTGACTTTATTAAGTTCGGAACATTGTTTGCAATTTGAAACATCCCGCCTGCAACACGTTCAAATGGTAAACAAAACATTCAGTTTCAAAACAAAATTGATATTGATTTGACAATAATGCAAAGGCGAGCAGTACCCTTTGATATTCCCATGATCTAGACAGCACACTTCAAGTAAAAAAATTCTGCTCGGCAAATTCTGGGCAGAGGAGCTGGCACCCTGCCTTTAATAGAATGTGCTCGTCATCAATAAAATATCAAAGCTGGATGTTTTCTTACAGTAAGCAATGGATGTAATCACGCCAGCAGTGAAAGTGTATATGGTATTAGTGGAACATGTTTTACATTGTATGTATATATATATATATATATATATATATATATATATATATATATATATATATATATATATATATATATATATTATATCATTGATAAAAGTTGCACTTCTGCCTATCAGACGCAGTCCATCAACCAAAATATTCTACTATTCATGCTGATCTTTCGTGTGTCCTAATTCCAGCCGTGCTCCAAAGGGGCCAAGTAATCTAGTGAAAACTGAACACTTAGGTAGGTATAGCAACATGAGTAATCACTTTTCACGTAACCTTATCTAACTACGTTTTCGCCATTACTAATGTTGCCACGATAAAGTAGCATCTAACTACAATAGAGCTACATTTGCCGTATGTATGTGTGAATGAGGTACCACAACAACTAATCCGACAGAGGGCGCTCTAACGCAACTAGGGTCTTTGTGCCGTGCCGTCTTTTAGTATTCTTGACGTCCGTCTTGCGGAACGCTTGTTTAAATCAGCCTACAATCAGCTGTTGAACTCGCATGACTACGACGCCTCACACATAGCTAAATATGGATACAGTATGACATGTCCGTCAATGTGAAGGCATAACATGTAGATTTATGTACATTTACAGTCGATGGAACGTCGACTGGTGGCCCGACGACAGGTGTGCTGGCTCGATGTTGGAACGGAAGTTTAAAATCACCTATACTCTCCTATAGCTCGCCGTATGCATCACACGAGACTGCTACTTCACACATAGTTAAATATTAATATCGAATAACAAGTCCGTCAATATGAAAGCATAATGTCTACATTAATGTACATTTACAATCGATGGAACGTCGCGGAACTATCGATCGAATTCAGTGCCAAGATAGCGTTGTTTTGGCTGTTCTGTCTATTGAGCACACATACGGCATGCATATGCAACCAAAATTAAATTCATTTAAATAAAATGTATTATTTTGATAAGTAAACACACAGCAAAATTCACCAAGTGGCACCAACCTTAATTGCGCGGCCGAATACGATACAATGTAACAGATTTTACCCGCCTAACATCGCGGACTGGCATTCATGACATTGGTTAGTGCAAAACAAAATAAAAATGAGTGTTTTGTAAGACCATGTGATCGGTTCGCGGCAAGAACACGGAGGCCATTTCTACATAATCTCAGGTGGATACAGTGGGTAAGGTTGTTATTAAGATAGAGGGTCAGTGAGATGTAAACTATTCAGTCGTAATAAATCAGGTATCGGTATCTGCAAAAATGAAGGTTGACCGTGTAGCCGCGTACCATGTGGCCGAGTCTGAGCTGTGAGTGTGTTCAAAGACCAAGAACGTGTGATCAGTGACACGACACAATAACAGTGACGGCGCCATTTCTACTGTAAATGTGCATGTAGACATTATACCTTTATAATGACGGACACGTCACACGACATCAATATTTAACTATGTGTAAAGTAGCAATCTCATGTGAATCATACGGCGAGCTGTAGATGATTTTAAACATCCGTTCCAGAATCGTTCTAGCACACCTGTCGGGCCACCAGTCGACGTTCCATATGCTCATTCGGCTGTAAATGTACACTAATGTACATATTATGCCTTCACATTGACGGACATGTTAGACTATGCATATTTAGCTACGTGTGAGATTTCGGAGTCATGCGAGTTCAACTGCTAATTGAAGATGATTTAAAAATAAGCGTTCCGCAAAACATACAAACAAATCCACATTAGTCACTAGAGGCGCTGATACGCAACAAGGGTCTAGTTGCTTATAAGCGCCTCTAGCGACTAACGTGGATTTGTGGAACCCCATTACGTTGTCGCGCTTACATTTATGCGGGCGTTATATTTTATCAGGGTAACGTTTCTGCGCATTCGCATATCTAAAGGAATGTGTATTTAGCACCAACTACGAAAGTCACGCTTACATT
>CBDHHR010001032.1:10000-11979 GCA_965263245.1 Metamycoplasmataceae bacterium
ACGTCTAAAATGCCCCAAAATATAATATTTTCGATAATATAGCGAGCTTTTAATTATCAATACATATCCAAAACTAGTATGCTAAAGAATGATGGCTTTCATTTACCGATAACTTTACCAAGTAGTGTTCACATGAAATCTTTTATTATCTTTTAACCACTGCATTCTAATATATTACGCGTCTTTCTTTTAACTGATGTATACAATGAGTGTTACTTAGTATATCATGCCACTGTATGCATTGTTGCTATCTGTTTTATTAGACATTTTATCCTTCACTATGGTTGTGTCTTTAAAGTTTTATATGTGAATGTATGTACGAATATGTATGTATAATATTTAATGTTTCTTCTCCGGCAACGGAGGCTTAATAAATTAACAATAATAGCATAGGCTGGTAATTATTTCACATAGCATACTTAATATACAACATGAAATATCAGTGATAACAGAATGTATTATTTTCACGTTCAATGCAGCAAAGGTCCTGTTTGAAATCACTACGCTGCCTAATTGCGGGTAGAGAAAGAAACATCTTTCCTTAAAGACCTAATCGTAATGTATAAACACAAACACCCAGGGAGACATTTGCCTCCTTCCGTGATTCCTGCATTACACTAAATATATTGGACATGTTTGTCAATCTATTGTAAATTGAGACTTGGTCGGACACCACGTGTGTATTTCTTCTGACAGCCCGTACAAGAGCATGGCCCCGACCGTGAACAGAAAGAGGTTCAGTTCCACAGCGTCGGCAGCTACCATTGCGAAACAAAGTAAGTCTGGTTCCCTATGGAACGACAGCCGTGTTGGCGTCGCCAAACACTTATATACTATTATCATATATATATATATATATATATATATATATATATATATATATACTTTTATATATATATATATATATATATATATATATATATATATACTTATACTTACTCATGTACGTGCCACGTACATGAGTAAGTATAAGTATATATATATATACATACATACATATATATATATATATATATATATATATATATATATATATATATATATACACACACATGTAATAAAAATATAATATTATATGTATATACATATAATTAATAATTATATATAACACAACATAACACAACAAAACACCTTATATGGTCTTAAATAACATTAATCATATTAAGACATTGGCCTAGATATGTAAATAAAAAAATTGATGTATTGTGTATCTCGCCATACGTTGATGCATTAGTGACTTGTTAATAACACCCTAAAGCTTGTTATCATACACACTTGATACGTTCTAGTAACGGACAATACAGTTGCACCATTTATCCGTATTGCAGGCGAACTCATCGTAACGAAGGAGACATTTTTCGACGCCTTTGAAAAGGTTCCTCTGATCACCGTAAGTATACACTGTCTTGTTAATCGAGCCATTGACGTTTCTATATAAACAGTGAGGTGCAGGAGTGTGGCCCACCTTACGCATCTCACGCAGCGGGGGCTCATTGAGAACAAGATGCAATGGCTGTAAGATCACCTGCTTAGATTCAAATTCAGTATCAACAACATCAACAATATAATTTAAGGTGGCTATTAAAAATACATTATTACTTGGTAAAAAAGGTCATTATCATGCAGGGACGAAAGTATATTACTATATTTTATATTTCATTACATCAAAGCATATTGCATTGCATTTGCATTGAAGTCACAGTACATGTAGTCTATATTGTTGTATATCCGTTTAATTATGCGTTCCTTAGATGACATCATTTGCTGAACTGCCCAAGAGGATGTTGTACATACAGCGGATACTTGCCAACAGGCGTTCCCTGCCCAGTTTCGTGATCGAGTCAGTGAGTAATATTTCCTTTCGTATATCCTGTACATGCAACTTCTTAGTTGGCTGCTGTGACTGGCTGCATTTGCTCGTAATTACCTCAAGGTACTGTTGTGATGGCAGGTGTTCATACGGGAATCACACGTGTGTG
>CBDHHR010001033.1:0-7500 GCA_965263245.1 Metamycoplasmataceae bacterium
GATCGAGCTGTTTGGAGGGCCCAGGTCGCTGGAACAGACATGGTTCCTGGAAGGATATATTGTTGAGCTGTCGCTATCAAGATATGATCGTTGTACCCTCGCACGGCGCGATCTTGTATCGAATAAATAACACCGGCGTAACGAGACTGACGTAACGAGGCTGACGTAACGAGACTGACGTAACGAGACTGACGTAACGAGGCTGACGTTCCGAGGCTGACGTTCTGAGGCTGACCTCTCGTCGAAAGTACGGCAGCGATGTGGCTGTGGCTATTTCCGTCCAACTAGTAACCACGTGACGTCTGCAACATCTGATGTGTAGAAACTAATATAACTTGCATCGAAACCGTGAGGGGTTTCACGCGTCTAGAGTATAATGGTTTAACAAGGTTTAGCAATGTTTAACTGGGTCGCCGCCTCGAGCTAAAGCTTCACACGGCGAGTAAACAAGGAACCCTGGAGCTTATCGAGAGTTCATTAAAATATGATATTATTTCTTATGAAATTATACATGAATTAGTATTGTACATACTTTTTGTAAACAAATTATAAAATCCCACTAATAATGCTACTAATTAAAAGACATGGTCTCTATAAATACGTCAGTAAAATAAAAATTATATAAAATGTTCTACAATAATAACAATTCTTCGTAATAATAAATTAATTTAAATAAATATATGACTAGATAATTTATTTGGTATTTAAAATAATTTCAAAAAATAATACAATATTCATCCTAGATATAACCCGCCCTTGCGAGATAACTATCAATTAAACATATTTACACTGCTTGTTTTGACACAATCGTGACTTAATTTATTCCAGGTATTTATTGTTCTCTTGGAGAAGGAATTTTTGTGTATCTCACCTACAATATGGGTTGGTTAACGTTGCCTTATGGCCTCTTGGCATACTATTTTCTTTTACTTTATAAAGAAAATATTGCTATCTATATCATCATACCCATTCAATATCTTTATAAAATTCTGTTTTGTCACCTCTGGACGATATGTTTACCATTTGTCCTAGTGTGTGTTTTACAGCGGGAAGTCTACAGGCAGCATTATGTTCACAATAAAACATTTCTCCGAAAGAAACATAGCGAGGATGTGGTGAGAAAGTATGTAGAGGTTCAGCTATTAAAATGTATCTATTTGAGTATGTTATGTTATAATGTGCTTAGGTAATAAGCGCCTGACCTGTCTCATCAAGTTACTGATGGCGGAAGAGTTACTTGTGTCATTAAGTTACTGATGGCGGAAGAGTTACTTGTATCATTATATTACTGATGGCGGAAGAGTTACTTGTGTCATTAAGTTACTGATGGCGGAAGAGTTACTTGTCTCATCAAGTTACTGATGGCGGAAGAGTTACTTGTATCATTATGCTACTGATGGCGGAAGAGTTACTTGTGTCATGAAGTTACTGATGGCGGAAGAGTTACTTGTCTCATCAAGTTACTGATGGCGGAAGAGTTACTTGTGTCATTAAGTTACTGATGGCGGAAGAGTTACTTGTCTCATCAAGTTACTGATGGCGGAAGAGTTACTTGTATCATTATGTTACTGATGGCGAAAGAGTTACTTGCGTCATTAAGTTACTGGTGACGGAAGAGTTACTTGTATCATTATGTTACTGAAGGCGGAAGAGTTACTTGTGTCATTAAGTTACTGGTGACGGAAGAGTTACTTGTGTCATTACGTTACTGATGGCGGAAGAGTTACTTGTGTCGTTAAGTTACTGGTGACGGAAGAGTTACTAGTGTCATTATGTTACTGATGGCGGAAGAGTTACTTGTGTCGTTAAGTTACTGATGGCGAAAGAGTTACTTGTCTCATCAAGTTACTGATGGCGGAAGAGTTACGAGTGTCATTAAGTTACTGATGGCGGAAGAGTTTCTTGTGTCATTAAGTTACTTGTGGCGGAAGAGTTACTTGTGTCATTAAGTTACTGGTGGGAGGAAGAGTTACTTGTGTCATTAAGTTACTGGTGGCGGAAGAGTTACTTGTGTCATTAGGTTACTGGTGGCGGTAGAGTTACTTGTGTCATTAAGTTACTGGTGGCGGAAGAGTTACTTGTGTCATTAAGTTACTGATGGCGGAAGAGTGACTTGTGCCATTAAGTTACTGATGTCGGAAGAGTTACTTGTGTCATCAAGTTACTGATGACGGAAGAGTTACTTGTGTCATCAAGTTACTGATGGCGGAAGATTTACTTGTCTCATCAAGTTACTGATGGCGGAAGTGTTACTTGTGTTATCAAGTTACTTGTGGAGGAAGAGTTACTTGTGTCATCAAGTGAATATGTGGAGGAAGAGTTACTTGTGTCATCAAGTTACTGGTGGAGAAACAGTTACTTGTGTCATCATCAAGTTTCTGGTGGAGGAAGAGTTACTTGTGTCATCAAGTTACTGGTGGAGGAAGAGTTACTTGTGTCGTCAAGTTACTAATGACGGAAGAGTTACTTGTGTCATCAAGTTACGGGTGGAGGAAGAGTTACTTGTCTCATCAAGTTACTGGTGGAGGAAGAATTACTTGTGTGATCATGTTACAGGTGGCGGAAGAGTTACTTGTGTTATCAACTCGCATTCGTTAGCATTATAATATCTGAGGTATATTACATAATGTGTGGACAAATATACGCAAAGTCAGTAACGATGTTAATATTGTTTAACGAATAGTAGTGTATATTAAAACAAGACAAGTTGTTGATATAGTCAGTGTTTATTAAACGTGCTACATAATATACATCGCATCAACAAGTCATATGCGTCAGTACTTTATAAACAAAAACAAAACACAGAAAATATATTGATGTGAAATATTAAAATAATTCGTGTAAGCAAACTGCGGGCTACACAATATAGATGTGTGTCAAAAAATATTATTAAAAATAAATGAATGCAAACAGTAACGATATGTACGTTCCGTTTGCTTAACAATTTGTTTTCCGTTCTCAGAACGGAACTCAGCACAACGTTTCTCCTCCGTTCGACAGGCAGACGTTAGCGCCACATTTGTCGTGATTGGCTTGCCGCAGCAACCAACCGCGAGAAGTTGATCGGATTGTTTGGTCTCGCCGTTGTTCACCGCATAAATAACATTACGTGAACACAACATGCTGAGGGCTTCGCCCAACCACGGGACACTACGCCTGCGCAATGATGATGGTGTTGAACATTACGTGTGAGATTCACAAGTGATTCCCTTAATAGTCCTTATTTGGCTGGACCTTGGCATTGTATTTCCACGGACTGTTTGAACACTGGGGCTTAGAGATTTAGCGGCGGGTACAATGTTCCTTGAGTGGTCATTGTGTTCACCTTTTGTTCCACTCCGTAGACAAACTCACAGTCCCCTGTCGTTGTCACACACACGCTGCCGCCATTTATCTTCAAAAATTCGTTTGGTATCGAAAGCGTGTTTAGCTGATTCACGGACGACACGATGTGTCCAATGCTCATCGGCTCGAGCGACATCAAGAATTTCCTTTCGTTGCCTTTCTGTCTGTACAACGTCACCTTCACCTTGCCGGATATATCGGTTGGGACACTGAAAGGCAGAATGAACACGTGTGAAATTCACTGACCGGAAACACGTTTTAAATATCTATTAAATGACGTTTCGGCAGTAACCAATGAAGTTCGACTGTCAATGTATAATATAAAAAATAACCAGTAACCAATGATGATAGATTCGCAAAGATCAAACTTCATTGGGTAAACTTAACAACTTCTGAAAAGATTGACACGCAAAGCAGAATCTGCCACGTGTGGAGTATGGTGCATTTGACACCTAAACACAGGCGTTAGAGTGATGGTTTGACACTGAGAGAGGTGACACGTACCTGAAGGTGGACAAGTACTGGTTGACAGTGATGTTTTGACACTGAGAGAGATGACACATACCTGAAGGTGGACAAGTACTGGTTGACAGTGATGGTTTGACACTGAGAGAGATGACACGTACCTGAAGGTGGACAAGTACTGGTTGACAGTGATGGTTTGACACTGAGAGAGATGACACGTACCTGAAGGTGGACAAGTACTGGTTGACAGTGATGGTTTGACACTGAGAGAGGTGACACGTACCTGAAGGTGGACAAGTACTGGCTGGCTGATAGTGATGGTTTGACAGTGAGACAGGTGACACATACCTGAAGGTGGACAAGTACTCGTTGACAGTGATGGTTTGACACTGAGAGATGTGACACGTACCTGAAGGTGGACATGTACTGGTTGATAGTGATGGTTTGACACTGAGAGAGATGACACGTACCTGAAGGTGGACAAGTACTGGTTGACAGTGATGGTTTGACACTGAGAGAGATGACACGTACCTGAAGGTGGACAAGTACTGGTTGACAGTGATGGTTTGACACTGAGAGAGGTGACACGTACCTGAAGGTGGACAAGTACTGGTTGATAGTGATGGTTTGACAGTGAGACAGGTGACACATACCTGAAGGTGGACAAGTACTCGTTGACAGTGATGGTTTGACACTGAGAGATGTGACACGTACCTGAAGGTGGACAAGTACTGGTTGACAGTGATGGTTTGACAGTGAGACAGGTGACACATACCTGAAGGTGGACAAGTACTGGTTGACAGTGATGGTTTGACACTGAGTGAGGTGACACGTACCTGAAGGTGGACATGTACTGGTTGACAGTGATGGTTTGACACTGAGAGAGGTGACACGTACCTGAAGGTGGACATGTACTGGTTGACAGTGATGGTTTGACACTGGGAGAGGTGACACATACCTGAAGGTGAACATGTACTGGTTTACAGTGATGGTTTGACACTGAGAGAGGTGACACATACCTGAAGGTGAACATGTACTGGTTTACAGTGATGGTTTGACAATGAAAGAGGTGACACGTACCTAAAGGTGGACATGTACTGGTTGGCAGTGATGGATTGACACTGAGAGAGGTGACACATACCTGAAGGCGGACATGTACTGGTTGACAGTGATGGTTTGACACTGAGAGAGGTGACACATACCTGAAGGTGGACATGTACTGGTTGACAGTGATGGTTTGACACTGAGAGAGGTGACACATACCTGAAGGCGGACATGTACTGGTTGACAGTGATGGTTTGACACTGAGAGAGGTGACACGTACCTGAAGGTGAATAAGTACTGGTTGACAGTGATGGTTTGACACTGAGAGAGGTGACACGTACCTGAAGGTGGACATGTACTGGTTGACAGTGATGGTTTGACACTGAGAGAGGTGACACGTACCTAAAGGTGGACATGTACTGGTTGACAGTGATGGTTTGACACTGGGAGAGGTGACACATACCTGAAGGTGAACATGTACTGGTTTACAGTGATGGTTTGACACTGAGAGAGGTGACACATACCTGAAGGTGAACATGTACAGGTTTACAGTGATGGTTTGACAATGAAAGAGGTGACACGTACCTAAAGGTGGACATGTACTGATTGGCAGTGATGGATTGACACTGAGAGAGGTGACACATACCTGAAGGTGAACATGTACTGGTTTACAGTGATGGTTTGACACTGAGAGAGGTGACACGTACCTGAAGGTGAACATGTACTGGTTTACAGTGATGGTTTGACACTGAGAGAGGTGACACATACCTGAAGGTGAACATGTACAGGTTTACAGTGATGGTTTGACAATGAAAGAGGTGACACGTACCTGAAGGTGAACAAGTACTGGTTGACAGTGATGGTTTGACACTGAGAGAGGTGACACGTACCTGAAGGTGGACATGTACTGGTTGACAGTGATGGTTTGACACTGAGAGAGGTGACACATACCTGAAGGTTGACATGTACTGGTTGACAGTGATAGTTTGACACTGAGAGAGGTGACACGTACCTGAAGGTGGACAAGTACTGGTTGACAGTGATGGTTTGACACTGAGAGAGATGACACCTACCTGAAGGTGGACATGTACTGGTTGACAGTGATGATTTGACACTGAGAGAGATGACACGTACCTAAAGGTGGACATGTACTGGTTGACAGTGATGGTTTGACACTGAGAGAGGTGACACATACCTGAAGGTGGACATGTACTGGTTGGCAGTGATGGTTTGACAGTGACGGGGATGACACATACCTGAAAGTGGACGAGTACTCGTTGACAGTGATGGTTTGACACTGAGAGAGGTGACACGTACCTGAAGGTGGACATGTACTGGTTGACAGTGATGATTTGACACTGAGAGAGGTGACACATACCTGAAAGTGGACGAGTACTCGTTGACAGTGATGGTTTGACACTGAGAGAGATGACACGTACCTGAAGGTGGACGAGTACTCGTTGACAGTGATGGTTTGCTCAACCGTTTTCTTCTCTTTTGGCAGCACCGTCAGTTTCGTTGTCATCTTCCACGTCTGTTTTTTTGTTTGCACGTGTTTGTCGGTCTCCGAGATGGACAACGTCTTATCAACCCCAGCCTTGACCACTTCGTTCGGCATTGACAGGTCGAGTTTTGTCTGCTCGCCAATGACAAAAGTCTTGGTGAGGGTGACTGTGTTCGTTGCTGTGTAATTGCCTTCCATGATCACCTCATTTTCCTGACTGTTCTTCCCGTCGTTATGAATCAATGACTTGGAGATAATCACGGAAGTGGAGACAGGTCTCTGATGCACTAGATCGTGTTTCGCTGTCCCCGTGTCGACCCGTATCTTGTCCCAGTTGACGTCGTACACAGTGTCTGTTCGGCCGGTCAGTCGTCGGGGAGCGGCCAGCCTCGCCCATTCCAAAACAATTTCGTCGAAGTCAATCACATTGCTGTCCGCCATAGTCTACAAACAATGATACTACTACTAATAATAATAGTACTAATACATGTCCGATATAAGTAGAATCAGAATTTCATTAGACGTCAAATAAATTAGGGCCCTTCAATGTAAGGGACCTTCAATGTATGGGCCATTCGATATATTCTGACAAAAATGTCAGCCACTAAGCAGAACTTACTCATTTGCTCACTTAAAAATTATTGGTTTACGTATTTATTTAACTATATGGTTTCGCATTTATTTACAATATCACTGACTCACTGACGTCCTAGTTAGGACGAAATGTCACTTGTATGTTCTAGTTAGGGTATGGGAATGTCACTCGTACGTTCTAGTTAGGGCTTCGGAATGTCATTCGTACGTTCTAGTTAGGGCTTCGGAATGTCATTCGTACGTTCTAGTTAGGGTATGGGAATGTCACTCGTACGTTCTAGTTAGGGTATGGGAATGTCACTCGTACGTTCTAGTTAGGGTATGGGAATGTCACTCGTACGTTCTAGTTAGGGTATGGGAATGTCACTCGTACGTTCTAGTTAGGGCTTCGGAATGTCACTCGTACGTTCTAGTTAAGGCATGGAAATGTCACTCGTACGTTCTAGTTAGGGCTTGGGAATGTCACTCGTACGTTCTAGTTAGGGCTTGGGAATGTCACTTGTACGTTTTTTTCGAAACTTTCAGTTCAACATTCACCGCTAGTCTTC
>CBDHHR010001034.1:0-3449 GCA_965263245.1 Metamycoplasmataceae bacterium
CATTGGGCAAGTTGTTTTCTCACCACATCGTTCCAGTTCACTCAGCGGTATGAATGAGTCCCTGGCTATAGGCAGTCGTGGATATTGCACTATCAGCCTCAGCGTCGCTGGGTGCTTCCAAGAGAAGTTGAGATGGTGTTTGATTGAACAGGTCTGCCAGGGAGTAAAGTACTTTGAGCAGCCATGAGGACTGGATACTGCGCTAAGAACTTACCTTTTCTGTTCGTGTTGCCATGGTATTGACATGAGGTTAGTTGCAATCAAATAAATTAATCAACTATACTTTTGCGACCTCAAACTTCACAAACAGACTGAAGGAAGCGCAAGTTATCCCGGCGTATAAGAAAGAAGATCCATTAAACAGAACTACAGGCCGATGAGCATCCTCGCATTCATCTCTAAACTATTAAAAAAAATCAACTTACAACAACTAAGTGCTCGTTTCCGAATATGTTAAAAACCCTTTCATCGGTGCCTTGAGACCGGGCAAGGGGTGCCAATCCACTATGTTGAGATTAGTAGAAGGCACTGGACAGCCATAATAATAATAATAATAATAATAATAATAATAATAATAATAATAATAGTAATAGTAATAGTAATAGTAATAATAATAATAATAATAATAATAATAATAATAATAATAATAATAACAATAATAGTAGTAGTAGTAATAATAATAATAATAATAATAATAATAATAATAATAATAATAATAATAATAATAATAATAATAATAATAATAAAAACAACAACAACAATAATAATAATAATAATAATGATAATGATAATGATAATGATAATGATAATGATAATGATAATGATAATGATAATGATAATATTAATAATAATAATAATAATAATAATAATAATAATAATAATAACAATAATAACAATAACAATAACAATAACAATAACAATAACAATAACAATAATAATAATAATAACAACAACAACAACAACAACAACAACAACAACAACAACAACAACAACAACAACAACAACAATAACAATAACAATAATAATAATAATACATTTATTTTATAAAGCAAAGATGTTCATTAAACATAGCAGATATATAAGCACAATAAATAATAATAAAACATCTTCTATAATAATTATAAAAAACAATCAAATAATTTAAATCACTTCATTAAAATAAACAAATAAAACTGTATTTAAACAATAGTTACATATATTCAATAATGAGTAGATAAATAAAGTATGAATTGACTAGAAAACGCTCAAAGAAAGTAACATGTCAGCAGTATTCTGCATTGAAAATATGCGTCTTTAGAGAGTGTTTGAACATTAGTAGGGTTCCACTACACTTTATATGAAACGGCAGTGGATTCCATCAAATTATGTCGCAGCCAGTCTCACGGACCCGACAAATGACTTTGATTTCCTCCCTCACAACCAACTCTCAGGTAAACTCACTCTGCAAGAATGACTGGTCTTCACCATTACAATGGTTCAAAATCAACTAAATTCCAAACAATTAGCTTCGGCAAGCGGGGAACCTGGGATATCACAAATTTCAGTTTTTAAAATACAATCGTCCAGTGTGAAAACTGTTGTCCTTCTCGGCATTCAGATTAAACATTCCCTAGCCTTCAACAAGCACATCACTAACATCTGCAAAAAGACAGCTAGGCAGCTTGCTGGTCTTTAAAAGGTCTCGGCCATCTCCTTACTCGACAAAGGAAACTTGCAATTTTCAAATACTTCATAGCATCAAACTTCAATTACTGCCCTTTAATCTGTCATTTTTAGCCAATCCAGCACCAACAAACTTGAAAAATACAGGAGAGAGTACTTCGCTTTATTTACAATGATTACCCATCCAGGTATAATGTGTATAACGACGCATCGTGTTAGGTACACACAGTGTCATCTGTATGTTACACAGTGGGGACCTAGTAAGGACCTAGTGGGGACCTAGTAAAGACCTAGCGGGGACCTAGTAAAGACCTAGTGGGGACCTAGTAAGTACCTAGTGGGGACCTAGTAAGTACCTAGTTGGAACCTAGTAAGGACCTAGTGGGGACCTAGTAAAGATTTAGTGGGGACCCAGTAAGGGCCTAGTGGGGACATAGTAAAGACTTAATGGGGACCTAGTAAGGACGTAGTGGGGACCTAGTAAGGACCTAGTGGGGACCTAGTAAAGACCTAGTGGGACCTAGTAAAGATCTAGTGGGGACCCAGTAATGACCTATAGTGGGGACATAGTAAGGACCTAATGGGGACCTAGTAAGGACGTAGTGGGGACCTAGTAAAGACCTAGTGGGGACATAGTAAAGACGTAATGGGGACCTAGTAAGGACCTAGTGGGGACCTAGTAAAGACCTAGTGGGACCTAGTAAAGACCTAATGGGGACCTAGTAAGGACCTAGTGGGGACCTAGTAAAGACCTAGTGGGACCTAGTAAAGACCTATAGAGGGGACCTAGTAAGGACCTAGGGGGGATGGAGTGCGTAATCACTGAAATCAGACGACTGGAATAAATGGTTAGTGTCTATCTAAGAATTCGTTAGAGTTAAGGTTATTAATTTGTAAGAGTTAGGGCTAATTAAGGTTTGGATCAGCCATAGAAAATACTTAGTGTTAGTTATAATTAATGTTATGATTAGGTTTCTAATGATATCGACCGAAGAAGTTTACTGTTGTATCGGCAGATGGCGCCACAACTCATAAAAAAATAATTCCGAAGCACCTCGTTATCTACGTTCCACCGTGTGGCGCCACCGAGTGTCCCCCTGGTGACCAGGGGTCGACTCGCAAGACCACTGTTTTAGGCCACTTAACAAAACCAGATCCCATTGACTACATCTGACTATAATTGTATCGACCATTCGAAACGTGGCTTGGGATTATGGTCTATTAACACCGCATATTCGTGAGGAAGATCGAGTGGGCAATTATACTCTGTTGCTATATCATATTGGGATTGGGTGTGCGCCAGGTTCCTACCATAATGGCCAACAAACCCGCATGAGCGAAGAAGAAAGACGTAACACACGCACGCACGCACGCACGCACGCACGCACGCACGCACGCACGCACGCACGCACGCACGCACGCACGCACGCACGCACGCACGCACGCACGCACGCACGCACGCACGCACGCACGCACGCACGCACGCACGCACGCACGCACGCACGCACGCACGCACGCACGCACGCACGCACGCACGCACGCTCGGACGCACGCACGGACGGACGGACGGACGGACGGACGGACACACGCACGCACGCACGCACGCACGCACGCACGCACGCACACACACACACACACACACACATACACACATGATTTTATACACGTGTTATGTTGAACAGTGAAATATACATTACAAGGGAAACTATGTAATCAACAGAAAGCCTTTTGCAACAAAGGAATAATATGCTATGTGATGGGAGACTCCAACGACAAATACTTATCGC
>CBDHHR010001035.1:5000-10000 GCA_965263245.1 Metamycoplasmataceae bacterium
TTCCGCGTGGCAGACGATATGCTATTCCTGTCTGTTTTCCTTGTTCCATTATAACTACCTTAATAAGTAATACTAACTATACTTATTGGCAGTGTGTTTGACAGTGTGTTGCAGGCTTAAACAGTGTCAAAGTGTAGCAGGTTCTAACAAGATGACAACTCTGACCTGTTGCCATGGTGATGTGGTCATGATGCTGGACCCTCTTCTATCAAGGCTTGCTATGCAAGGTTTGCTATGCTGACATATTGCCATGGTGATTAACTATGTTTGCACACATTCCCATGACAATCACCAAACTGGTATATGTATAAGATATCCTCTTTTTTGCATTACTTATAGATATGCCTCAATGATCTGGGACAATGTAAGTGATCTTTTACTCGAGTACTAACCAAGTCAATGTTTAAAGTGTTCCTAGTCCATCAGAATGATTCCTGAATAGTTCTGTTGATTAGTTGCACATCTCTCATGCTGGTGAGGAATGTTGAAGTCTGAATGCGTAATATATATATATATATATATATATATATATATATATATATATATATATATATATATATATATATATATATATATATATATATATATATATATATATTGTCCCATTATATTATTATGTAATGGGCTTCATTCTATAACCGTTCTTTGAAATTAAACATTCTTTACAATTTGACAGTCCTAATACTAGTGGGGTCACCAGCTTCTAGGGTTTTTTCATTTACTATTTTATTCTTATGACTACAACATGCATGTTCATGTTGAAGGTTTACTGCCTGATTATTTGTGTTTAGTTACTTTATTAAGCTCAGAACAAAATTAGCAATTTGAAAGATTCTGCATGCAACTCATTCCAATTATAAACAGAACATCCAGTTTCAAAATAAAAATGGATTGGCAGTAATGCCAAGGCAAGCAGAGTTAACCACAACAGCCTTTGATGTTTAACTTTCCCACGCAGTAGGTTCCCATAACAAATTACTGCTTGACTAATTCTGGGCAGAGGAGCTGGCATTCTCCCTTTAAGTCAGAAATATTCAAGTTACAAATGCATCTCTCACTAATGGTTCTGTTATCAGAGAAATTTGTATGAGGTGTATACTTGTAAATGACTCATGTCACCGACCAGATATGTACATAAAATATGAAAACACTTGCTTGTACATAAAAAATATAATTATATAATTATGTAAATAGTTGTATTTTGTGCACTGTGTTCAACGGGCCATGGGATGAGATATGGTTTGAATAATACAACCAAAGTTATATTATTGCTAACAGCAGTTGTGAGGGACATTGGTTTTGAAAATGTCACAGATATGAGTCTTTGTGAAAGTTAATGGTTGTGGAGTACTGCTGATACTGGCAAGCAGAGAGATGTTGTTCTCATCATGCTGCTGCTTGACTTAAATGTCTTATAGGACATGCACAGTTAAACTTAAACATTCATTTAACATACAACTGCATAAACATTCATGTGAAATATGCGATTGTCTTGCAGTTTCTTAAACGTGTTACTTTGTATGTAGGAGTCACTTATCACAGAATGGATGACATTGTACAGTGTCTGTTTAATTTACACATTAAGTGAATTTGTAGAGTCTCGATGGCTAAGTAAGGTTTCACTGTTGCCCATGTGGTTATACATATGTTTGCTAATGTTGAAAACCAACTTGATGCGAGATCCAGTGGGTTACCTATATTCTGGTGGGCTATCTTTATTCTAGTGGACTTAATATGTTGGTGGGTTATCTTTATTCTGGTGGGCTATCTTTGTTCTGGTGGGCTGTATATATATATATATATATATATATATATATATATATATATATATATATATATATATATATATATTGGTGGGTTATCTTAATTTTAGTGGGCCATCTGTATTCTGGTGGGCTAATTTGATTTTATTGGGCTGTTTTATTTAGTTGACATGTCTTTATTCTGCTGAACCATCTACAGTGTACTGACATAGGGTTTGTGAGTGGTTACAAGTTGTGTGTCCACACTTTGCACAGCATACTTCAAAACGTTTGCTTTATTGAGATACCATGTCAACCCTCAATAATGTCACAGGTCATTCATTACTTACTGCAGTTGATGTGACAAGATAGTAGCAACAACATTGTAAGGTGATAATCTATGTCCAGTGTTTTATGTATCGCCTGTGAGCATATTTTCTCTTTATATTGTTTATTGCTATAGACTGAGATAATAAAATTCACCGTTTGCTATGTATTTATGTATTAATGGTTACCAATCCAACATCCATGTATACTGATACATAGGTGAAATTTTTTCCGTGCAAATATCATTAAAAAAATCATATCTTTATGCCCTTCAACATTGTGTTAACCTAATTATTAGATTTTAACTTGCGGTCAACTTAAATTGTATTCCTGATCTATTGATGCTGGTTATGTGCTTTCAGGGATTTTCTCTCACTCCCTCTCTCTCCTCCCTCTCTTTGCTTCTCTCTTCCATTCTCTGTCGCTCCCCGTCTCTCTGTTCCTACAAGTGTATATTTTATGTCACATAAAAAAGACATGTTGAAGTGACCATAGAAAAATGTTGGCAACTTAACTCAGAAATTTGAAATGTTGACAAGTGTACAAAATATGTGTGGCGGCTGCTTGATACCATGGGTGTGCACCATGTGACGTCTAATGTACCTATTACATACTATTTCCCATATGTGCACAATATGTATATGTGCCAGGGGTTGAGTAGTGACTGTAGTAATATAGGTTAAAATTATATATAAAAGTACAACATTAATGCTATGTTCCATACCCAAGGCAGTCTAGATCCCATAAATAAATGCATATCTGGACAGCTAGAAGAGTTGGCAGGTGTAGTGAAGTTAGAATTCATACATAGATCAGTTATATATAAAGGTGGAGGGGATTTAAGAATGTATGATCATGGTTTCATTTATGTGGATATTTGTTATTTATATGTAGCCTAGAGTAACTAAGAAATTAGATCAAGCGTAACATATTACTATTCGTTTTATATTTATTCTCTAGTCTCTCTGCTGTGAATGTTCACGTGCTATTTACACAAATATTTCCACTCCCTTGGAAGAAAGATTCAAATTGACTGAAACATAATTGTCAAAACATTCCATAAATGGCAAAACATTACCTTGTAGACACAAACAAATTAAACGCATACCAAAGTGCCACACTGCTGTGTGATAAAACCTTAGTAGCACGAAGCAACATACATATGCACTAAAAAAAACGATGCATACTTACAGGTTCTTGCATATGGACGGTTTCACAAGTTGTCAGCAGATGGTTTAAGCCAAGTTAATAAAATCAATATTCATAATTTGTGCCATCACTGTCGCATTCACAACGTCATTTACTTTAGATGTGTTCACCATCTCTTTCTTTTCAGGTACATTCTTCATATCTTTCTCTTCACCAACATTCATAATCTATCTATCTCTCTACCTCATTCTCTGGCTCTCTCTCCTATTTATCTCTCTCCCTCGCTCTCTTCAGCCACGTTCAAACATGTACACTATCGCTCTCTCTTTCTCACGTTCTCGCTTTTCTCTCCATGCAACCATGCTCACGTCCTTTATTCTTTTCTTTTGTGGACCCCACCTCTCTCTCGCTCTGTTTCTTTCTCTATCTCTCTCCCTCTATCTCTCTCTCTCTCTCTCTCTCTCTCTCTCTCTCTTCAGCCACACTCACCCATTTTACTATCTTCTGTTGTGGATGCCACCTCCCTCCCTTTTTCTCTCACTCTCGCTTTCTCGCTTCAGCCACACTCACCCATGTTACTCAATTCTGTTGGGGATACAGCCTCTCTGTGTCTATCTTCAGCCACGTTAACCGTTACTCTTCAGACACGTTCACTACCCCATCTATCTCTGTCTCTGTCTCTCTATCTCTCTCCCTCTGATTTATGTGCACCCAACCAATCATAATATGATGGATCGAAGACTCCATTTTTCCAATAGCAACAGTCTGAAACATGTTTCTTCAGCACATGGTCCAGCACTGGGATATGGGCCTTACTTACACCCTTGACTTCTTGCAACTACCATACTTTGATATCGCTACTGCAGTTCTCAACATATTCTACTGGGAATTTGCATTGTTATGTGGCGATTGTCTGTATACTTGCACATGTATACTATGTATGCATGGTGATTATTTGAACATGTGGTTATTGTATAACTTTAAAACAATGCAGATCTACAAATTCACCTACAACCCTGTCTTACTCTTATTTGTTCACTAACCTGACCGAGTGTCAGGGCGATTTATTGCTAACAGAGTGATTAATATGTAAGTTTAAGATATGTTCGATATTTTCGTTATGTGTCGAGTGTATTAAATAGTTGTTTTCTTGATGCAGGTACTTTGTCACGTGTGTGTGCACGTATGAAAGTGTTGTAATGTACGCGATGGTACTGATTGTGTAGTAGTATTTGTATTTACTGTGTTTCTTAAGTATTAAGAAAAATATTAATTTAACATTAATGAATATCTCATTGAAACGATTATAACCAAAGGTTATACCAGATAACATATACATGTATAAATTAACGCAAACAAATTTTAACAAGTATCTTAACATTGAATGATCGCCGTTATTTATTCTGACATTGAACGTATTATTGTTAATATATCATAGTTGCATTTATTGAGTTAAAGACGATTAAAGACATAGCAGTATATTTAAATAGTAACAATTATTGTATCTTAGCTATTTACTATGAGTAACATAGTTATGATTTAATGCATGCTATTAACTCTTTCACAATTTAAAATAGTTCCAGCAGTGTAACTTTCAATAACATAGTTTTCCCTACGTGCAAAAAATTAACTAAAGCTTATCGTGAAGCTGAGATGTTGTGTACGATTACAACAAAATAAAATGTGTTTTAAAGTTAAACATTAAAAGCCTTGAATTTAGTTAAATTAATATCTTTAATACCTTAAAATAACAGTCAATGTCAATGTCACACATTGAATGTT
>CBDHHR010001036.1:0-6330 GCA_965263245.1 Metamycoplasmataceae bacterium
TGGGGGGAGAAGAAAAATGTGGGCAAGAAGGGAAAGGTTGGCATATGGGATAAGGCAGCCAAGAAAAATAAGTGTAGAAGTAGGAAAAGGTGGCCAAGTAATAAAATGTGGCCAAGTAATAAAAGTGGCCAAGTAATAAGAGGTGGCCAAGTAATAAAAGGTGGCCAAGTAATAAAAGGTGGCCAAGTAATAAAAGGTGGCCAAGTAATAAAAGGTGGCCAAGTAATAAAATGTGGCCAAGTAATAAAATGTGGCCAAGTAATAAAAGGTGGCCAAGTAATAAAATGTGGCCAATTAATAAAAGGTGGCCAAGTAATAAAAGGTGGCCAAGTAATAAAAGGTGGCCAAGTAATAAAAGGTGGCCAAGTAATAAAAGGTGGCCAAGTAATAAAATGTGGCCAAGTAATAAAAGGTGGCCAAGTAATAAAATGTGGCCAAGTAATAAAAGGTGGCCAAGTAATAAAATGTGGCCAATTAATAAAAGGTGGCCAAGTAATAAAAGGTGGCCAAGTAATAAAAGGTGGCCAAGTAATAAAAGGTGGCCAAGTAATAAAAGGTGGACAAGTAATAAAAGGTGGACAAGTAATAAAAGGTGGACAAGTAATAAAAGGTGGACAAGTAATAAAAGGTGGACAAGTAATAAAAGGTGGCCAATTAATAAAAGGTGGCCAAGTAATAAAAGGTGGCCAAGTAATAAAAGGTGGCCAAGTAATAAAAGGTGGCCAAGTAATAAAAGGTGGACAAGTAATAAAAGGTGGACAAGTAATAAAAGGTGGACAAGTAATAAAAGGTGGCCAATTAATAAAAGGTGGCCAAGTAATAAAAGGTGGCCAAGTAATAAAAGGTGGCCAAGTAATAAAAGGTGGACAAGTAATAAAAGGTGGACAAGTAATAAAAGGTGGACAAGTAATAAAAGGTGGACAAGTAATAAAAGGTGGACAAGTAATAAAAGGTGGACAAGTAATAAAAGGTGGACAAGTAATAAAAGGTGGACAAGTAATAAAAGGTGGCCAAGTCATAAAAGATGGACAAGTAATAAAAGGTGGACAAGTAATAAAAGGTGGACAAGTCATAAAAGGTGGCCAAGTCATAAAAGGTGGCCAAGTAATAAAAGGTGGACAAGTAATAAAAGGTGGCCAAGTCATAAAAGGTGGACAAGTCATAAAAGGTGGCCCAGTCATACAAGGTGGACAAGTAATAAAAGGTGGACAAGTAATAAAAGGTGGACAAGTCATAAAAGGTGGACAATTCATTAAAAGGTGGCCAAGTAATAAAAGGTGGCCAAGTAATAAAAGGCGGACAAGTCATAAAAGGTGGACAAGTAATAAAAGGTGGACAAGTAATAAAAGGTGGCCAAATAATAAAAGGTGGCCAAGTAATAAAAGGTGGACAAGTCATACAAGGTGGACAAGTCATACAAGGTGGACAAGTCATAAAAGGTGGACAAGTAATAAAAGGTGGACAAGTAATAAAACGTGGACAAGTAATAAAAGATGGACAAGTAATAAAAGATGGAAATAAAAGATGGACGAATAATAAAAGGTGGACGGGTAAAAAAAGGTGGCCAAGTAATAAAAGGTGGCCAAGTAATAAAAGGTGGCCAAGTAATAAAAGGTGGCCAAGTAATAAAAGGTGGCCAAGTAATAAAAGGTGGCCAAGTAATAAAAGGCGGACAAGTCATAAAAGGTGGCCAATTAATAAAAGGTGGCCAAGTAATAAAAGGTGGCCAAGTAATAAAAGGTGGCCAAGTAATAAAAGGTGGACAAGTAATAAAAGATGGACAAGTAATAAAAGGTGGACAAGTAATAAAAGGTGGACAAGTAATAAAAGGTGGACAAGTAATAAAAGATGGACGAATAATAAAAGGTGGACGGGTAAAAAAAGGTGGCCATATAATAAAAGGTGGCCAAGTAATAAAAGGTGGCCAAGTAATAAAAGGTGGCCAAGTAATAAAAGGTGGCCAAGTAATAAAAGGTGGCCAAGTAATAAAAGGTGGCCAAGTAATAAAAGGTGGCCAAGTAATAAAAGGTGGACAAATAATAAAAGGTGGACAAGTAATAAAATGTGGACAAGTAATAAAAGATGGACAAGTAATAAAAGGTGGACAAGTAATAAAAGGTGGACAAGTAATAAAAGGTGGACAAGTAATAAAAGGTGGACAAGTATTAAAAGATGGACAAATAATAAAAGGTGGACAAGTAATAAAAGGTGGACAAGTAATAAAAGATGGACAAGTAATAAAAGGTGGACAAGTAATAAAAGGTGGACAAGTAATAAAAGGTGGACAAGTAATAAAAGGTGGACAAATAATAAAAGGTGGCCAAGTAATAAAAGGTGAACAAGTATTAAAAGATGGACAAGTAATAAAAGGTGGACAAGTAATAAAAGGTGGACAAGTAATAAAAGGTGGACAAGTAATAAAAGGTGGACAAATAATAAAAGGTGGCCAAGTAATAAAAGGTGAACAAGTATTAAAAGGTGGACAAGTATTAAAAGATGGACAAATAATAAAAGGTGGACAAGTAATAAAAGGTGGACAAGTAATAAAAGGTGGACAAGTAATAAAAGATGGACAAGTAATAAAAGGTGGACAAGTAATAAAAGGTGGCCAAGTAATAAAAGGTGGCCAAGTAATAAAAGGTGGACAAGTAATAAAAGGTGGACAAGTATTAAAAGATGGACAAGTAATAAAAGGTGGACAAGTAATAAAAGGTGGACAAGTAATAAAAGATGGACAAGTAATAAAAGGTGGACAAGTAATAAAAGATGGACAAGTAATAAAAGGTGGACAAGTAATAAAAGGTGGACAAGTAATAAAAGGTGGACAAGTAATAAAAGGTGGCCAAGTAATAAAAGGTGGACAAATAATAAAAGGTGGCCAAGTAATAAAAGGTGAACAAGTATTAAAAGATGGACAAGTAATAAAAGATGGACAAGTAATAAAAGGTGGCCAAGTAATAAAAGGTGGACAAGTAATAAAAGGTGGACAAGTAATAAAAGGTGGACAAGTAATAAAAGGTGGACAAGTAATAAAAGATGGACAAGTAATAAAAGGTGGACAAGTAATAAAAGGTGGACAAGTAATAAAAGGTGGACAAGTAATAAAAGATGGACAAGTAATAAAAGGTGGCCAAGTAATAAAAGGTGGACAAGTAATAAGGATAATTTGAACTACTTGACTCTTCCAATTGCTATATTTTTAGATACGATCCGCCCATTCCATTTGGAGCTAGTGAGGTGGATCAGAAACCTGAAATATGTGCACAAGTTACAGTCAGCAGCAAGTTTCAGACTGGTCATCCCTGGGCAGCAGTGGGCAGTAAGGCCAGTAGATGGTCCATCATCACCCTACTACAACCTAGACGTCACTGCATAACACACCTCTATGTAACAATATAACAACTATTTTATGAGACACATTCCATAATCTGTCTGTTGTCATGTGTCCCCATCATAACAGGATTTTCATTGCAATTGGCATCAAAGCCATGGGGAAGGGGCCATGATGCAAAACAGTGTTGAGAGACACACAACAGTTTGTGAAGGCCCCCACCACACAAACTGTTCTGTAGAGTCCCCCCTCCCCGGGAAACATGTGCACCTACCGCCAACCCTGCAGTGTTTGTGTTGGTAGTTATGTCTGAAACTTGTATCATGTTTTTAATAAATATTTAATATTGTCATATTACATTTTATAATACTATATTCTGTTATGACAATGCAATATATATATCCTATATTGGGAAGTATATTTATATATTATATATTTGAGTATGTATATATATATATATATATATATATATGTGTATATATATAATGTATATTTTATATATATAATGTATATTTATATGTCTTGTAATTTAAACATCACACATATATCTTGCGAGTTAAGCACCATGACAGGATAGCTGTTTGTTGATGTAATAACTATGGTTACGCATTGATGCACTTTCATGGATGAGTGGATACTTCAGTCACAGTTGAGTGGACAGAGAACCAGGCTGTGATGTATTGTGAACAGAGCAATGCTGCTGAGTTGTAATAACATCAAATGCCCAACATTCCTTGATGTATCATAGGGAGAACATTTGATTCATTTCAAACAAAGTTGTTTCATCAAATGCTATGTAATATTTTGTATATTTTTGCACCTTTAAAGTTTGTTGTTATCTATTTAACACTATCACTTTTAGATGTGTTGTACTTGTATTATTAACTATTGTTTGTGGTGTTTCTTTTTATAGTAATCGTAGACTACTATTTGTAATACTAAGGCATAAAGCATACAGCTGTACTGACATATTAGCAGAAAACTATAACTTATTATATCTTATTAACATTTCTTGAACAGCTTCAGTAGTGACTACTATGAGAGTACATGCTCATATGCAAATACTACATATATTTGGGGAATAAATTAACTACAATCGATTATAATATTGCAGCTGTCACATTTTGACTAATTACAGTACACAAACAACTTAAATCAATAAGAACCAATTATTAGTAGATTTTTTTAATCATTTGATGGATTATCTGATCCATTAAATGGGCCCACAGAAATGTCTACAATAAGAAGAAAGTCATTACAGACATGATCGAATTTAACTCTTCCACATATCAGAAGACATCAGTGAGCAACAGTTTCATTAATAAAATTCAGCATCCAACATCTTGCAGGATTGTTAACTGCATGCATGATTCCTAGGGTGAGCCGTCTTGTATAGTGGATTGTTCCATTAACAAGCTACCTGTGGCCCCTTGCACTGAGAATGGTACGACCGGGAGATGCTCCAATGCCATTGATAGGTGTGCTAAATACGTCTGTTATGAAGAACTGCTACCGTATTAAAAATGCACGCTCACTCTGTGACGATTGCCCGAAGCGATTTTAATTGGACAGGTCAGAGATACATCGAGTGTGCGACTGACAGCAGACTGGGACACTGCTTCAGTTGACAGTGGTGACGATGGTGACAACGGAAGCTGACCTGCGAGGATACTGTGACAGGGACACTTGAGATACAGGTAAATACACTGACCACTGTGATTAGTCCACCTCAGGCTGATTGCTCAGTCAAGGGGTGGACCATTATGAGGGGGTGTGGCAGGGATGTTTTTACCTTCCATATCTGATGGACTTGTTTTGAGGTGAACCATCCGTATCTTACCTATATCAGGGACCAACATCCCTTATGTGATTTGTTTTCTGGTCAACTTTGTATCTCCCACCAGTTTTGGGTCCAACCTCCTATCTCCTGGACTGTTTTAGAGCTTACCTCCTCTTGTTCTGGGATCCAGTGTTGCAAATTTTTTTGGGAGTAAAATTCCTACCAATCCCATCTCCCACCAGATCTTAATTATACCTCCCTTCAATCGTCTTTTTGTGCAAACCCTATATGCCTTGCCATACTGCCTCTGGCTTCTTTATTCATGTACATGCTATTTGCTAGTGGCTATATCCATGCAAGTATTCACCTGTGCACAATTGTGTGCATGTGTGTTAATGTTTATAATACGGACTGGTGATGGTTTATGATGGCTACGTGTTTTAAATCTTGTGCCATTATAATGGAATGTTTAGACTATAAAAAAATTTCATCACAAATGTAGCAAATTTAAGTATCATAAAATGTGCTGTTTCAACATGTGTGAACAGTCAGGAGTTCTTCATTTAATCTAAATCAAATGTAGTCAAAAAAATGGTATGTGTGCATTTAAATTTTTTTTCAATGGAAACAACAGTGAAATAGTCTTTCAATTAAGTCAGTGTCTTGATCAAAGGAAATCAGCAATCTGGAGAACAAGTTCTGAATCCTGTGGTCCAGCACCTCACTAGCCACGGTCAGTCCTTCAGCTTCCATTAGCCATCGACTGGTCAACAGCTAGGATGTCACACATTGTTGTCATGTTGTCATGGCAACTGGACAAGTGCCTTTGTCCTCGTGCTCAAGATGCATACATGCCTAGGTCATTTGTTGTTTCTAATTAGCCATACAGCTTAGGAATGCATCAGTGAAAACACATGTACACGTTTGTTCTGGCAGTGAAAGTGTTAGGACTAAGAACATGTGTACACACACTTTTAGATGGACAGTGTCTGCTTGTAGTTTTACTGATACAATGGATATAATTTGGATATCCTGTGATACAAGATAGACACAAGCAGTTATATGTGTATCATAGACTCGGCTGTCTGCCTCTGTTGTTGTTTACTGGTGTAGGAGATCGGGGGAGATCGAGGTCATCTGAATTCAGTCTGGGGGGGGGTTCTGTTGGGAGCCCTTCATCAATGCACAGGAATTTTGTTTTTCCACCAGTTGGTGGTAC
>CBDHHR010001037.1:2500-7786 GCA_965263245.1 Metamycoplasmataceae bacterium
TTAAAGAATATGATTGCACAAGTAATGTAAGAATTATGTATTCACTTGTGCTTACATTTTAAGACATTCTCTTAAATAGTGAGTTCTTAAAGAATGTCAGCACTAGTAGCAACAATCTGCAACAGTTTTTGTGAAATCAACAACAAATGTTTTTATTATTATTATTTTGTTACATCATTTCACATTAAGTCAGAACCAGTTCCAGCTAGATGCAAGGATTTAAAATGACAATCACACTTGTTCTGAGCACACATATGAACTGATTGTGTTTTTCTCACTTTTGTATCTTTAAGTTGTAATTGTTGTTTTGTCATTTTGTCCAGTTGAACCATGTGTTGTCTGGCAAGACAGAGCTATGTGACAACGTCAACATTGACTGGGATCTTGTGCCAGACGATCGACTCTACGACAACTTTGACTACAGTGATGATGACTTAGATGGAGGGGTAGGTGGACCAACTGCTGTCTTCTTGGAGTAGGCGTTTGATAGAGCAGATGTATTTTGTATTTGTATATTTCATTTCTACATTGTACAGCATTGTAATAATTGTATAATTTTGTTTATGTAAGTATTATACTGGATAATTACTTTGCAAGAGCTAAGTGTGATAGGGTTATGTCATTGAACATGGCAGGGTTGTGTCATTGAGTGTGACAGGGTCATGTCATGTCATTGAGTGTTACAGCATTATGTCATTGAGCGTGACAGATCTGTGTCATGTAGTGTGACAGTGTTGTGTTATTTGAATGTGACAGGATTGTGTTATGTAGTGTGACAGTGTTGTGTCATAGAGTGTGACAGGATTGTATTATGTAATGTGACAGTGTTGTGTCATTGAGTATGACAGTGTTGTGTCATTGAGTATGATGGGATTGTGTTATGTAGTGTGACAATGTTGTGTCATTGAGTGTGACAGTGTTGTGTCATTGAGTATGACGGGATTGTGTTATGTAGTGTGACAATGTTGTGTCATTGAGTGTGACAGTGTTGTGTCATTGAGTGTGACAGTGTTGTGTCATTGAGTATGACGGGATTGTGTTATGTAGTGTGACAATGTTGTGTCATTGAGTGTGAGTGTTGTGTCACTGTGTCCAGACACCAGACAGCAAGTTGCGGTCGAGACCTGGCAGTCTGGTCCTCAGCTGTGAGTCGACAATGCCTCTCCCTGGGGCGACTCATCGTGAACGTTCTCGCACAGTCGACAGCTTCAAGCTGCCCACAGGACCTCTGGGGAACATGTCTAAAAGTGAGACTATTACCTGTTTTCCAAAAGAAATGTAATACAACATGTTGGCAAGTTCACCTTGCTTGCAAATCTTTGCGTTTAGAATTGTTTTGTTTAATTTGCATGAATGTTGATGATAAAAAGTTTTAAATGTATTATAGTAAAATCATTTAAAAAATGTGTTGACAATATTAGTACTGTAAATATTAATATAAAACAACTAATTATACCACAATTTACTATGTGTGCATGCGTGCGTGCCTGTATGTGTGTGTACCCACACACACATGTAGTAAGTTGTGGCATAATTAATATATATATACAATATGTATGCATGCATGTATATATATATATATATATATGTGTGTGTGTGTGTACATATATATATATATATATATATATATATATATATATATATGTATGCATGTATATATATATATATATATATATATATATATATATATGTACATATATATATATATATATGTATGTATATATATATGTGTATATATATATATATATATATATATATATTTAACACTGACTATGCACCCGTCAGAAATATAGTTTAATGAAACCAATGCTATTATGCTATGGCAATATTTATAACACAAATTCTCTGTTTTCTTCCGCCCTAGCATTGACCCTACCTGCAGGGATAGGGAACATCCCCGCCTTCTCAGGGAGCCTGTCAACCCTGCCAAAGAAGAAGGGTCCCGCCCCACCCCCTCCTGCAGTCAGCCACTGCCGCAACACGTCCGACCCCTATCTGGGAATGGTCAGTCACAGTCACATACGCACGCCCTCTGACCCTCCACCACTGCCGGTCAAGATGTCCCACCACTGTCGTCCCTCTATGCCAGGTGAGTTGTGTCACATGACATTGTCATGTGATAATGAAAGTGCCCTTTGAGATAATCTCAAAATATAGAATATTTGTCCTATGATCTGAAAGGAATTCTATAAATACAAACATTTAGTGACTGACATTTTTGAAACTGTTATTTAGTGACTTACCAGTTAACTGCTGGAATATCAATCTATATTAAGTCTTTCACATTAATCTTTCATTCATGCCAAATATTTCTGCCTGATTTGTGACGCAACATTAATAATGTATTCATTAAAATATTGCTTAAACACAGAAAGTGGATATCACTAAGCTAACTATTAAATGAATTAAAGGTAAAATAATAGAGGCCCACAGACATTGAGTAGAACACAATTTAAACTCTACCTGTTGTTTCAGGAGCGAAGCTGGTGCTGCCACCTCCCCCAGAGTTCCGTACCGACCTACGGTAAGGTCAACATCAAGTTAAGGACATTGTGTATAAGTGATGTCACTCAGTGCATCTTGGTCCGATGTCATTGTCACGTCACTTGCAAAGTTATGATGGAGACACGTCTGTCTTACTTAGACTCAGTAGATTGTTATCTTGGACCATGGGGACACAGTGGTTAATATGTCAGACTCTCAATTGAAAAATTGATTCTGGATTCAAATTCCTTTCCGTGTCTCAGACTTTGGGCAAGTTTGTTAATGCCACAGTGCTGTTGCTCACTCAGAGGTATGAATGACATTCTGTACACACACATACATGGACTTAATGTGACAGGATGTTGTCATTGAGTGTGACAGGGTTGTCTTGAGTCACAGTGGTGGATATTTGTGTGCACATAGTATAGAATAATTGGGAATCCTAAGGAACCTACTTTACTTTTAGTATACTTCCTTACCTACAGCGCAAAGAATGTAAACTGTTCATGGGTAATATGCTATGTAATGTGTTAGCTATGGTCATTCTTCCGACACATTGTATGAGGAAGGGTAGGGAGAGATGCATTGTATGAGGAAGGGTAGGGAGACACATTGTATGAGGAAGGGTAGGGAGAGACGTATTGTATGAGGAAGGGTAGGAGAGACACATTGTATGAGGAAGGGTAGGGAGAGACACATTGTATGAGGAAGGGTAGGGAGAGATGCATTGTATGAGGAAGGGTAGGGAGAGACACATTGTATGAGGAAGGGTAGGAAGACACATTGTATGAGGAAGGGTAGGGAGAGATGCATTGTATGAGGAAGGGTAGGGAGATATGCATTGTATGAGGAAGGGTAGGGAGAGATGCATTGTATGAGGAAGGGTAGGGAGAGACACATTGTATAAGGAAGGGTAGAGAGAGACGCATTGTATGAGGAAGGGCAGGGAGAGACACATTGTATGAGGAAGGGTAGGGAGAGACACATTGTATGAGGAAGGGTGGGGAGAGATGCATTGTATGAGGAAGGGTAGGGAGAGACACATTGTATGAGGAAGGGTAGGGAGAGATGCATTGTATGAGGAAGGATAGGGAGACACATTGTATGAGGAAGGATAGGGATATACATTGTATGAGGAAGGGTAGGGAGAGACGCATTGAATGAGGAAGGGTGGGGAGAGATGCATTGTATGAGGAAGGGTAGGGAGAGACACATTGTATGAGGAAGGGTAGGGAGAGACGCATTGTATGAGGAAGGGTAGGGAGAGACGCATTGTATGAGGAAGGGTAGGGAGAGACACATTGTATGAGGAAGGGTAGGGAGAGACGCATTGTATGAGGAAGGGTAGGGAGAGACGCATTGTATGAGGAAGAGTAGAGAGAGATGCATTGTATGAGGAAGGGTAGGGAGAGACGCATTGTATGAGGAAGGGTAGGGAGAGATGCATTGTATGAGGAAGGGTAGGGAGAGACGCATTGTATGAGGAAGGGTAGGGAGAGACGCATTGTATGAGGAAGGGTAGGGAGAGATGCATTGTATGAGGAAGGGTAGGGAGAGACGCATTGTATGAGGAAGGGTAGGGAGAGATGCATTGTATGAGGAAGGGTAGGGAGAGATGCATTGTATGAGGAAGGGTAGGGAGAGACACATTGTATGAGGAAGGGTAGGGAGAGACGCATTGTATGAGGAAGGGTAGGGAGAGACGCATTGTATGAGGAAGGGTAGGGAGAGACACATTGTATGAGGAAGGGTAGGGAGAGATGCATTGTATGAGGAAGGGTAGGGAGAGACGCATTGTATGAGGAAGGGTAGGGAGAGACACATTGTATGAGGAAGGGTAGGGAGAGACGCATTGTATGAGGAAGAGTAGGGAGACACATAGTATGAGGAAGGGTAGGGAGAGACACATTGTATGAGGAAGGGTAGGGAGAGACACATTGTATGAGGAAGGGTAGGGAGAGACACATTGTATGAGGAAGGGTAGGGAGAGACGCATTGTATGAGGAAGGGTAGGGAGAGACACATTGTATGAGGAAGGGTAGGGAGAGATGCATTGTATGAGGAAGGGTAGGGAGAGACGCATTGTATGAGGAAGGGTAGGGAGAGACACATTGTATGAGGAAGGGTAGGGAGAGATGCATTGTATGAGGAAGGGTAGGGAGAGATGCATTGTATGAGGAAGGGTAGGGAGAGACGCATTGTATGAGGAAGGGTAGGGAGAGACACATTGTATGAGGAAGGGTAGGGAGAGATGCATTGTATGAGGAAGGGTAGGGAGAGACGCATTGTATGAGGAAGGGTAGGGAGAGACACATTGTATGAGGAAGGGTAGGGAGAGACGCATTGTATGAGGAAGGGTAGGGAGAGACGCATTGTATGAGGAAGGGTAGGGAGAGACACATTGTATGAGGAAGGGTAGGGAGAGATGCATTGTATGAGGAAGGGTAGGGAGAGACGCATTGTATGAGGAAGGGTAGGGAGAGACACATTGTATGAGGAAGGGTAGGGAGAGACGCATTGTATGAGGAAGAGTAGGGAGACACATAGTATGAGGAAGGGTAGGGAGAGACACATTGTATGAGGAAGGGTAGGGAGAGACACATTGTATGAGGAAGGGTAGGGAGAGACACATTGTATGAGGAAGGGTAGGGAGAGACGCATTGTATGAGGAAGGGTAGGGAGAGACGCATTGTATGAGGAAGGGTAGGGAGAGACGCATTGTATGAGGAAGGGTAGGGAGAGACACATTGTATGAGGAAGGGTAGGGAGAGACGCATTGTATGAGGAAGAGTAAAGAGAGAC
>CBDHHR010001038.1:0-4092 GCA_965263245.1 Metamycoplasmataceae bacterium
TAAGTAAAGGACTTAACATGTGCTGTGCTATTCCTAGACAATTTATATTACTGCGCCTATGCGCAATGGCTATAAATGTGTCGTATTCATTGTAGCCAACTCGTCAGAATGTTGCGTCGTGTTAATATTTTCGCTGGGACAGTTATGTCATATTAATGTCCCCGACACAACAATCGTCATGTAAGATTCTTGCTTGCTGCAATTAACAGCTTATGACCTGCACGATCGGACATCAGGAATTCAGTACAAGTATAACATGTGTTAATAACAAATCAACTACTATCTCATACTTGACAGAAATAGCATTATAAAGTGTTCTATAGGCAATTAGCGATTAGGAAATAGTTTTAGTTCAAAACTGGCACTAAAGTTGTTTGGCGTCATGCTCGCACGCCACAGGGCGCCGCTGATTACTCTAAAGCAGTAATTTACATCCCCCTGCATATGAATTGTGAACACGCTAAGTCGAATACCTTTACATCTGTCAAGAAGACGGTTGTATCCGCAAAGGTTAGTTTTGTCAACAAATAATCCGGGCTTGCGCCAAAGCTTGACTGAGTTCAATTTGATCATGCATACAAATGTCGTACGTAGCTCATACATATACCATACACATCAGTACACCGCAGAAGGGGATGGTATGATATTTAACCCTACCAGTTTGGCAATCACTGCCGATGTATCCATTCACGCACGTGCAGCTGTAGGCGTTGAATTCGTCATGACACGTAGCTGCATTTCTACAAGGACGACTGTTACACTCGTTACGCTCTGAAAGGAAACAATGACTCGCCATTAATTGCACAGTGCAATATATTAGAGGCGTGCATAATACACTGGTGCTTTCTTCATGAAACATGGACCACAGCAACGCTCGTGATGTGTTTTAGTATATATATATACTACATATTATCTGAAAAGGCATATGTTGTGGTAACATAACATAGTGACATATTAGCATAGCAACTGGCAAGTATATATATATATATATATATATATATATATATATATATATATATATATATATATATATATAATATAATATATATAGTGCAACTCATTAATACGCGTAGGATTAGCTGACATGTTATTCAGACCTGCCCCTTTCGCAATGTTGGATAGTGTACTCGCAAACATTTGCATAAGTTGAGTTTGCTTCATATTTGTTCTGTGTTTTACGCTTTTGCGTTTGGCATATTGTCGTGATTTATAGGTGCGTCATATATACCTTATTATACTAGCCCTATGTTATGGATGTACACATTAGCACCACTATTGTTCACCAAATCATATATGAACAGCTACTAACTTGGAGAAGGTAAAACGTACGAACCTAAAATCTACCCAATTGACAGTTTTTGCCAATGTAACCCTTCATATTAACCAAACCATTTAAGACACCATAAACATTCTAGATTCCAACTGCTAATGATTAGGTGATGTGTTATTGAGATATGCCCCTTTAGCAATTTCGCACAGTGTACTCGCACTATAAATATACAGCCCTCTGTTATGTGTGTTCACATTTGCATCATATTGTTAGGCAAAACGTTTACAAATATCTACCGACGTGGAAAACGTAAAACGTACGTATCTCAAACCTACCCCTTTCGCAGTTTGTGCCAGTGTAACCAGGTCTGCATACGCAGTAGTACGAGCCTTGCGTATTGTGACACGTCCCTCCATTCTCACACGGAGAACGTCCGCACTCATCGATGTCTGCAAATTCATAGATTCATTCATATTAACTAAACCAAGTAAGACACCATATATTGTTTAAATTCCAACTGCTTTGGATTAGATGACTGTTATTATAATAAACCGGTGTTACAACGTTAAAATGAAACTAATTTAAGGAACGAGCGATCCTGTAATAGTTCAACATACCATCGTTGCAAGTGGTTCCTGTGAAACCAGTCGCACACTTGCAGTTGTAGAAAATGAATATATTTTCACACGTAGCTCTGTTCGAACACGGATTGCTCCTGCATGGGGCGAAGTCTGTAAATAATCAGTTACATACTTACTTACCATATATATATATATATATATATATATATATATATATATATATATATATATATATATATATATATATATATATATATATATATATATATATATACATGAATATATTGCGACCGACCATGCATGAAAGATTATAACATAATTGTAATGTTCGTTTTCGCTAATCACAGCAATATAAATAATAATGTCATACTATTTGACCCAACATACGTGGTCCCAATAATCAACTGCGGTGAAGAAAATAGCAAAATGTAGAATAGCTATCAGTGTGTAATATAATACCAATCTAGTGTTAACAATGACACTACTGCCTTGCGAGTGTTATTTGTGTGTATTTCGTGAATGCAGGTCTTAAATTGACCTTACATCTACTTTCTATATTTCATCTTCCTTTTGTGGTATTTTTTGACATTGCATTCTGTATATGGGGCGATAGGCTACGAACGTCCATAATATATTTTAATTGCAGCTATGCTGATATTATTAAAAGACCACATACATCATAATTATATTTAAATTAATCGTAGCAACAACAACACTACTGGAACTGTTACTACAGAAGAACATAAAACTATGAACCATAAACAACTTAAACAAAACATAAGGTTTTCGAAACATGGGCACTTTTCCTTCGGAAGGATAGGAGATTGTCGGGTCCATCGGTTTCGTCGGTCAGGGTCGATCAGTGTCAGTCGGTCAGTGTCGGTCGGTGTCGGTCGGTGTCGGTCGGTGTCGGTCGGTGTCGGTCGGTGTCGGTCGGTGTCGGTCGGTCGGTCGGTCGGTCGGTCGGTCGGTCGGTCGGTCGGTCGTTTGGTCGGTCGGTCGGTCGGTCGGTCGGTCGGTCGGTCGGTCGGTCGGTCGGTCGGTCGGTCGGTCGGTCGGTCGGTCGGTCGGTCGGTCGGTCGGTCGGTCGGTCGGTCGGTCGGTCGGTCGGTCGGTCGGTCGGTCGGTCGGTCGGTCGGTCGGTCGGTCGGTCGGTCGGTCGGTCGGTCGGTCGGTCGGTCGGTCGGTCGGTCGGTCGGTCGGTCGGTCGGTCGGTCGGTCGGTCGGTCGGTCGGTCGGTCGGTCGGTCGGTCGGTCGGTCGGTCGGTCGGTCGGTCGGTCGGTCGGTCGGTCGGTCGGTCGGTCGGTCGGTCGGTCGGTCGGTCGGTCGGTCGGTCGGTCGGTCGGTCGGTCGGTCGGTCGCGCGAGAGTACATTTTAATTCTTCTGTTTGTGATAAACATTATTAATATCAGTTTACCACATTTAAGCTTACCCATGTCGCAGTTGGTGCCACCGTAACTTTGGGCACACGTGCAGGTGTAGTCATTAACTAGATTGTTACATGTGCCTCCATTCATACACGGCTGACTCGCGCATTCGTTGATGTCTGTAAATAAATCGTAATACATACATAAATTCGACTGAAAGTTTGTTTCTTTGAGGGAGAACTGAAATTATATGACAAAATGGAACGCACGCGCACATACACACAAGCACGTACTCATAGAAAAAGATTTAAAATTGTAAACAAATGTATATATAATCATCATCATCATAGTGTCCCGTGGTGGGGCGAAGGCTTCAGCATGCTGCTTCCGCAGCTGCCCTCTTGCGCTATCCTCTACTAGATCGTCTCTCCAACGTCTTCCAGTTCGTCTCTCCAACGTCTCGCCGGTTTCCAGGTGGTGATACGCAGTGTCAATCGGTTATCTCGTATCCTGCTGACGTGCTCTGCCCAGGTCCACTTCCGTCTTCTGACTTGTTCAATCACTTCTGTGACCTTTGTCTTTTCTCTTACCCAGATATTTGTTTTCTGTCCCGGTATGTGATGTTTGACATACTCCTTTCCATCTTTGTTTGTGCAGCTTCTAGCTTTTTCTTTGCTTGTGTGGTGAGTGCCCATGTTTCCGCGCCGTATGTCATTGCTGGAAGTACGCATGAGTTGTAGACTTGCCTCTTCAAGAACGTTCCAATATTACCCTTGAATATGTTGAGGTGCTTGGCAAATGTTGTCCATCCGGCCGTGATTCTTCTTTGAATCTCCTTGTCTTAGTTTTTGCCTCTGGTGCTGTATATCTTT
>CBDHHR010001039.1:0-16321 GCA_965263245.1 Metamycoplasmataceae bacterium
GTTTAAAGATGGTTTCCGCCATGTATGTTGATGGCCTCTTTGATTTTTATCCTACGCCAGTTCTTTGAGAGGTAAAACATTTACTTATTGACAATTCTAGTAATCATAATATGCATGAAACAGATATGAATAAAATACATTTTAAATGGTGGCCTAGGATAGAGATATTTATGTCGGGACTTCTTGGTGGTGGGAATAGAACGGCCACTTAGAGTGTCCAAGTCGTGAAACTGCATTTATTAATAGTCAGTCCAGGCGTTACATGACTTTGGCAGAGAGATATTTATGGTACTGTAGGAGTGACTGTTTGAGTGAGTGAGTGAGTGAGAGTGAGTGAGTGAGTGAGAGTGAGTGAGAGTGAGTGAGTGAGTGAGTGAGGGAGTGAGTGAGTGAGTGAGGGAGGGTGGGTGGGTGGGTGGGTGGGAGGGAGGGAGGGAGGGAGGGAGGGAGGGAGGGAGGGAGGGAGTGAGTGAGTGCATGTATTGTTGGAGTTGTGAGTAAATGCAGTCATCTGTTTGACAGCGGTGCATCTGTTTGACCTGATGACTGGTAAGCCGCTGGGAGACGGGAAACCCTTCATCCATACGGTGAGTCTCTCTTCTTACATAATGGTGAGTCTCTCTTCCTCCATATTGTGAGTCTCTTCCTCCATATGGTGAGTCTCTCTTCCTCCATATTGTGAGTCTCTTCCTCCATATGGTGAGTCTCTCTTCCTCCATATTGTGAGTCTCTTTTCCTCCATATGGTGAGTCTCTTCCTCCATATTGTGAGTCTCTTCCTCCATATGGTGAGTCTCTCTTCCTCCATATTGTGAGTCTCTTTTCCTCCATATGGTGAGTCTCTTCCTCCATATTGTGAGTATCTTCCTCCATATGGTGAGTCTCTCTTCCTCCATATTGTGAGTCTCTCTTTCTCCATATTGTGAGTCTCTCTTTCTCCATATTGTGAGTCTCTCTTCCTCCATATGGTGAGTCTCTCTTTCTCCATATTGTGAGTCTCTCTTCCTCCATATGGTGAGTCTCTCTTCCTCCATATGGTGAGTCTCTTCCTCCATATTGTGAGTCTCTTCCTCCATATGGTGAGTCTCTCTTCCTCCATATGGTGAGTCTCTCTTCCTCCATATGGTGAGTCTCTCATTCTCCATATTGTGAGTCTCTCTTCCTCCATATGGTGAGTCTCTCTTTCTCCATATTGTGGGTCTCTCTTCCTCCATATGGTGAGTCTCTCGTTCTCCATATTGTGAGTCTCTCTTCCTACATATGGTGAGTCTCTCTTCCTCCATATGGTGAGTCTCTCTTTCTCCATATTGTGAGTCACTCTTCCTACATTAAGTGAGTCTTTCTTCTTACATAGGCATGTCTCTCTAAAGAATGAGTGACTGTTAAGAATGAGTCTTCATTCATGTGTGACTGTTAAGAATCAGTGGTCGGTCATTCAAACATGACTGTTCCAGATGGACATTATGGAGGTGGCCCTTGACCAGAGTGGGTCAGCATCTGAGCGGCGTCTGGCGTTTGTGGACAAGAACCGTGACCTGTACCTGACACAGGTGCGCGTCTACGGCAGCGCGAGAAAGACCGTCAAACTGAGTGAGTCACCTTTATTGTAGTTGTTTAGTTGGTCGATGGTGTGTCTGTCCAGTCGGTGGTGTGTCTGTCCAGTCGGTGGTGTGTCTGTCCAGTCGGTGGTGTGTCTGTCAGGTCGCTGGTTTGTCTGTCAGGTCGCTGATGTGTCTGTCAGGTCGGTGGTGTGTCTGTCCGGTCAGTTGTGTGTCTGTCAGGTCGGTGGTGTGTCTGACCGGTCGGTGGTGTGTCTGTCAGGTTGGTGGTGTGTCTGTCCGGTCAGTGGTGTGTCTGTCAGGTCGGTGGTGTGTCTGACCGGTCAGTGGTGTGTCTGTCAGGTCGGTTGTGTGTCATACACTCATACAATCATATATATTGCATATATATGATTCAGTTATTCATGTCTGCAATGCAAAAGTGCAAATAATACTAACAGAAACAACCGCTGTATGTGTTTGTGTTTGTGTATGTGTTTGTGTATGTGTATGTGTTTGTGTTTGTGTTTGTGCAGGTACAATGATCCAGAGCATGGCTTGGAACGACACACACAACATGCTGGCGGCCCTGGCTGACGGCAGGTTCACCGTGTGGTACTACCCTAACTGTGTGTACGTGGACAAGGACCTACTGCCGCGGACCATCTTCTCCAAGGACTCCAGGTCAGGCTCTACTCAGTCACATGTTGTTGTAAGACAGATGTTGTCTTTGTGACGCATTTATCAGTTGAAACTGACAGCAGTGAAACAAGTTTTGACAGCTGTCAGAATCGTGTCAGGTTGTTACGTGAGATGTTTGTGTCATGCTGTTATGTTTTGTGTAATGTCAGTCTGTCGTGTCAGGTTGTCAGGTGTCAGGTTGTGTAGGATTGTCATGTCGTAATGTTGTGTCATAGTGGCGTGTCACTGTCGTGTCATGCTGTCATCGTACTATCTTGTTGGATAGTCGTAGTGTTGTGTCAGCCTCGGACTGTCATGTCAAACTGTCATATTGTTGTGTCACCTTTGGTTCTGTGTATTTTACATGTCGCATATATAAATGTAAAAGGTCACATTGCTCAGTGACATGCTCATAGATATTGTGACAATATGACAGGTGTTACCAAAACATAGATATTGTGACAATATGAGGGGTGTTACCAAAAACATAGATATTGTGACAATATGACAGGTGTTACAAAAACATAGATATTGTGATAATATGACAGGTGTTACAAAAACATAGATATTGTGACAATATGACAGGTGTTACCAAAACATAGATTTTGTGACAATATGACAGGTGTTACAAAAACATAGATATTGTGACAATATGACGGGTGTTATAAAAACATAGATATTGTGACAATATGACAGGTGTTACAAAACATAGATATTGTGACAATATGACGGGTGTTATAAAAACATAGATATTGTGACAATATGACAGGTGTTACAAAAACATAGATATTGTGACAATATGACGGGTGTTATAAAAACATAGATATTGTGACAATATGACAGTTGTTACAAAACATAGATATTGTGACAATATGACAGGTGCTACAAAACATAGATATTGTGACAATATGACAGGTGTTACAAAACATAGATATTGGGACAATATGACAGGTGTTACAAAACATAGATATTGGGACAATATGACGGGTGTTATAAAAACATAGATATTATGACACTATGACAGGTGTTACCAAAACATAGATATTGTGACACTATGACGGGTGTTATAAAAACAGATATTGTGACAATATGACAGGTGTTACCAAAACATAGATATTGTGACACTATGACGGGTGTTATAAAAACATAGATATTGTGACAATATGACAGGTGTTACAAACATAGATACTGTGACAATATGACAGGTGTTACAATTGTTATGTTTCAGTGAGATCTACACGTAAGTACCTCAGTATATCCTGTCTTCCATTATTTTGTGTGAACGCAACCAATATTTTTACAAATTTTTTAGTACAGTCAGCAACAACCCAACTGGTTTTGAGAACTAAGGTGAAACATGCAGTCTGAAATGTATCAAAAGCTACTTTAATGATCATTTGTTCTTACCTTTTTGACAGATTGACATGTCTTCTTCACACACAAAATTATTCTTTTTAACATATACTTACCGCTGTGTCACTAAATTTTAGCATTAACAATGTTTTAAAAATATAAAACATTACTCATACTTCAGAGGTCAATATCTCCCAAACTTATCAGCCTATGTTATTAAAAAAAAACATTCTGGGGCTTTCAACAAACAGATTTTAAAAATAGAAACACGATTACCACCCCCATACCCCATTGCTTGCATTCACGTGGAGTCACACTTGGTTCGCTGTCACCTCTCCTGCATGCTGTATGACAGGGCTGGGGCACTTAGCACTTTGTAACAGGACTTGGTCAGACATGACGGAACTACCTGTACCTGGTAATTTGTTTCACTTTATTTGGGATAGAAATTCACTTTTCTGAGCAGTCAACCACAATATCCTCAGCAGGTCCAGCCATTTTTTTGGCTCCCGATTGTCCATTGGCCGCTGGACAACTGGCAATTTTGTTAGATTAGACCAACTACAGTAATAATAGTACCGTAGTTGTTATAATTACTGTATTTATTGTTAACAAATATATTATTGATGCATTTCTTCATCATTTATGGGTCCAATTTAAATATTCTGTAGTCTGCTACTAGTTGTATGTGTCAGAGGCACAGTTTGATAGTTGACCTACCAAATTAATTTCCATTCACAAAGTGTTATGTTTATCAGTTATGTCATAAGCCATGATTGCATAAGTTTGGATGACCTACTGAAATTATTACACGCATTATGTGTCACAAACACATTATAATCCACCTGGATGTTTTTTTAGTATATTAAAAGCATTGTAAGCCATTCACTGTTTACCACCTGGATATGTTTTGAGCATGTTGGTCACGTCACATTGTGTATGTCACCGGGATATACTTAGGTCCAGTTGCCTCCGTCGAGGACAATGTGCATGGGTAGTTGACATGCATCAACACTGGTTGGATGTAACTAATGACACATCGTCTAACAACTGTAACCACTAAGTGTGAACAACTTAATACTTTCTACCTCATTTTATGGTATGTCAAAGTGTTGACATTGATGTCATCATCAATGTAACCACTTGATTAGTTTTGATTCTAACATGGTGACAGTATCCTTAGGAATTGTTTTTATCTTATATCAAATGTTATATCTTGTATAATATCATATAATGTATACCGGTAGTCTTATTTAATTTATAGTATCATATAGTGTGTAGTATATGTATCACACATTGAGCTGTATCATATTTTATAGCACACACACACACACACACACACACACACACACACACACACACACACACACACACACACACACACACACACACACACACACACACACACACACACACACACACACACACACACACACACACACACACACACACACACACACACACACACACACACACACACACACACACACACACACACACACACACACACACACACACACACACACACACACACACACACACACACACACACACACACACACACACACACACACACACACACACACACACACACACACACACACACACACACACACACACACACACACACACACACACACACACACACACACACACACACACACACACACACACACACACACACACACACATGTATATAATAATTACTATCTTACACTGTATTGTATCCCATATAGTGTGGTACTATAATATTATAGTATCATATATTGCATGTAGTATCCTATATTCCCATAATGACTATATTCAAACACTTAAATATGGTAATATTCTCAGCTGCCCAAAACATAGATACAGAAAAATAGTTCACACAAAACCTGTCTGTTTAGGCTCAGGGATGAAACCTGAGTTATCTCTGTCAGTGTGTCGTTAATCAAGCATTATGACATCATTAGCGAGAAGTTATACTTTTGCAATATCACAAATAGAGGTAATAATTTCTCTGTGTACACAACACAGAGAAATTAGTTTGAAATATAAAAAGTAAAAGTATAAAAGATACAGTATACAAAAATATTATGTCTTACATTTTATGTGTCCTGAAACATACCGTAGAGTGACAACAACACAGTCATTGTGTAAATGTTGTCATGTTACACCTACTGTGTCATATGTCATAGTATCCAGTCATGTGACATGTTGCCATTGGTTGCAGTGAGTTTGGGAAGAATCCCCACCTGCTCAGTTTCATTGGGAAGCACATCACGATCCGCCGGGCTGAGGGATCCCTCGTGACGTCAGGTGTGTCTCCTTATCCCGCACTCCTCCATGACCACACCGGGGCGCGGCAGTGGGACGACGCGGTCCGATTGTGTCGCTTTGTCAAGGTACCACTATTTCACTCATGTCGCTTTGTCAAAGTACCACTATTTGACTCGTGTCGCTTTGTCAAGGTACCACTATTTCACTCATGTCGCTTTGTCAAGGTACCACTATTTCACTCGTGTCGCTTTGTCAAGGTACCACTATTTCACTCGTGTCGCTTTGTCAAGGTACCACTATTTCACTCATGTCGCTTTGTCAAGGTACCACTATTTCACTCGTGTCGCTTTGTCAAGGTACCACTATTTCACTCATGTCGCTTTGTCAAGGTACCACTATTTCACTCGTGTCGCTTTGTCAAGGTACCACTATTTCACTCATGTCGCTTTGTCAAGGTACCACTATTTCACTCGTGTCGCTTTGTCAAGGTACCACTATTTCACTCGTGTCGCTTTGTCAAGGTACCACTATTTCACTCGTGTCGCTTTGTCAAAGTACCACTATTTCACTCGTGTCGCTTTGTCAAGGTACCACTATTTCACTCGTGTCGCTTTGTCAAGGTACCACTATTTCACTCATGTCGCTTTGTCAAGGTACCACTATTTCACTCGTGTCGCTTTGTCAAGGTACCACTATTTCACTCATGTCGCTTTGTCAAGGTACCACTATTTCACTCGTGTCGCTTTGTCAAGGTACCACTATTTCACTCATGTCGCTTTGTCAAGGTACCACTATTTCACTTGTGTCGCTTTGTCAAAGTACCACTATTTCACTCGTGTCGCTTTGTCAAAGTACCACTATTTCACTCGTGTCGCTTTGTCAAAGTACCACTATTTCACTCATGCCGCTTTGTCAAGGTACCACTATTTCACTCATGTCGCTTTGTCAAGGTACCACTATTTCACTCATGTCGCTTTGTCAAGGTACCACTATTTCACTCATGTCGCTTTGTCAAGGTACCACTATTTCACTCATGTCGCTTTGTCAAGGTACCACTATTTCACTCGTGTCGCTTTGTCAAGGTACCACTATTTCACTCGTGTCGCTTTGTCAATGTACCACTATTTCACTCGTGTCGCTTTGTCAAAGTACCACTATTTCACTCGTGTCGCTTTGTCAAAGTACCACTATTTCACTTGTGTCGCTTTGTCAAAGTACCACTATTTCACTCGTGTCGCTTTGTCAAAGTACCACTATTTCACTCGTGTTGCTTTGTCAAGGTACCACTATTTCACTCGTGTCGCTTTGTCAAGGTACCACTATTTCACTCGTGTCGCTTTGTCAAGGTACCACTATTTCACTCGTGTCGCTTTGTCAAGGTACCACTATTTCACTCGTGTCGCTTTGTCAAGGTACCACTATTTCACTCATGTCGCTTTGTCAAGGTACCACTATTTCACTCATGTCGCTTTGTCAAAGTACCACTATTTCACTCGTGTCGCTTTGTCAAAGTACCACTATTTCACTTGTGTCGCTTTGTCAAAGTACCACTATTTCACTTGTGTCGCTTTGTCAAGGTACCACTATTTCACTCGTGTCGCTTTGTCAAGGTACCACTATTTCACTCATGTCGCTTTGTCAAGGTACCACTATTTCACTCGTGTCGCTTTGTCAAAGTACCACTATTTCACTCGTGTCGCTTTGTCAAAGTACCACTATTTCACTCTTGTCGCTTTGTCAAGGTACCACTATTTCACTTGTGTCGCTTTGTCAAGGTACCACTATTTCACTCATGTCGCTTTGTCAAGGTACCACTATTTCACTCGTGTCGCTTTGTCAAAGTACCACTATTTCACTCGTGTCGCTTTGTCAAAGTAACACTATTTCACTCGTGTCGCTTTGTCAAAGTACCACTATTTCACTCGTGTCGCTTTGTCAAGGTACCACTAATTCACTCGTGTCGCTTTGTCAAGGTACCACTATTTCACTCATGTCGCTTTGTCAAGGTACCACTATTTCACTCGTGTCGCTTTGTCAAGGTACCACTATTTCACTCGTGTCGCTTTGTCAAGGTACCACTATTTCACTCGTGTCGCTTTGTCAAGGTACCACTATTTCACTCGTGTTGCTTAGACAAGATACCACTATTTCACTCATGTCGCTTTGTCAAAGTACCACTATTTCACTCATGTCGCTTCGTCAAGGTACCTCTATTTCACTCATGTCGCTTTGACAAGATACCACTATTTCACTCATGTCGCTTTGTCAAGGTACCTCTATTTCACTCGTGTCGCTTTGTCAAGGTACCACTATTTCACTCATGTCGCTTTGTCAAGGTACCTCTATTTCACTCATGTCGCTTTGTCAAGGTACCTCTATTTCACTCATGTCGCTTTGTCAAGGTACCACTATTTCACTCATGTCGCTTTGTCAAGGTACCACTATTTCACTTGTGTTGCTTAGACAAGATACCACTATTTCACTCATGTCGCTTTGACAAGATACCACTATTTCACTCATGTCGCTTTGTCAAGGTACCTCTATTTCACTCGTGTCGCTTTGTCAAGGTACCACTATTTCACTCATGTCGCTTTGTCAAGGTACCTCTATTTCACTCATGTCGCTTTGTCAAGGTACCTCTATTTCACTCATGTCGCTTTGTCAAGGTACCACTATTTCACTCATGTCACTTTGTCAAGGTACCACTATTTCACTTGTGTCGCTGTGTCAAGGTACCACTATTTCACTCGTGTCGCTTTGTCAAAAGTACCACTATTTCACTTGTGTCGCTTTGTCAAAAGTACCACTATTTCAGTTGTGTCACTTCGTCAAGATATAACTATTTAATTTGTGTCACTTCATAAAGGTATTTTTTCTATCATGTTGTCAAGGTACTGTAACACTATTTCTGTCATGTCACTTTGTCAAGGTGTCAGTATTTATGTTGTGTCACTTTGTCATTATAATAAACATGGCTGTTTATTTTATGATGTCAGTGATTAATGGTTACATCTTCAAAGTCAAAATGCTATAATTTCTGTATGATGAAAATATAACTCAGAATTAAGTGAAAACTGTAGTTGGGAAGGTTTTATTTATGAGATGTTATGGCACAATACTAATGTAATTCACACAACCTCTGCTATGACAATTGTTGCAAACTCAAACCGTCAGTGTGTCTAGTGGATGGTTGTTGTGACATAAGCAGTTGGTCTGTTGTACATGGACCTGGTCTGTTGTTGTAGTGAACTGTTCAGTTGTGCGTGGACCCGGTCTGTTGTTGTAGTGAACTGTTCAGTTGTACATGGACCCGGTCTGTTGTTGTAGTGAACTGTTCAGTTGTACATGGACCCGGTCTGTTGTTGTAGTGAACTGTTCAGTTGTGCATGGACCCGGTCTGTTGTTGTAGTGAACTGTTCAGTTGTACATGGACCCGGTCTGTTGTTGTAGTGAACTGTTCAGTTGTGCATGGACCCGGTCTGTTGTTGTAGTGAACTGTTCAGTTGTACATGGACCCGGTCTGTTGTTGTAGTGAACTGTTCAGTTGTACATGGACCCGGTCTGTTGTTGTAGTGAACTGTTCAGTTGTACATGGACCCGGTCTGTTGTTGTAGTGAACTGTTCAGTTGTACATGGACCCGGTCTGTTGTTGTAGTGAACTGTTCAGTTGTACATGGACCCGGTCTGTTGTTGTAGTGAACTGTTCAGTTGTACATGGACCCGGTCTGTTGTTGTAGTGAACTGTTCAGTTGTACGTGGACCCGGTCTGTTGTTGTAGTGAACTGTTCAGTTGTACATGGACCCGGTCTGTTGTTGTAGTGAACTGTTCAGTTGTACATGGACCCGGTCTGTTGTTGTAGTGAACTGTTCAGTTGTACATGGACCCGGTCTGTTGTTGTAGTGAACTGTTCAGTTGTACGTGGACCCGGTCTGTTGTTGTAGTGAACTGTTCAGTTGTACATGGACCCGGTCTGTTGTTGTAGTGAACTGTTCAGTTGTACATGGACCCGGTCTGTTGTTGTAGTGAACTGTTCAGTTGTACATGGACCTGGTCTGTTGTTGTAGTGAACTGTTCAGTTGTACATGGACCCGGTCTGTTGTTGTAGTGAACTGTTCAGTTGTACATGGACCCGGTCTGTTGTTGTAGTGAACTGTTCAGTTGTACATGGACCCGGTCTGTTGTTGTAGTGAACTGTTCAGTTGTACATGGACCCGGTCTGTTGTTGTAGTGAACTGTTCAGTTGTACGTGGACCCGGTCTGTTGTTGTAGTGAACTGTTCAGTTGTACATGGACCCGGTCTGTTGTAGTGAACTGTTCAGTTGTACATGGACCCGGTCTGTTGTTATAGTGAACTGTTCAGTTGTACATGGACCCGGTCTGTTGTTATAGTGAACTGTTCAGTTGTACATGGACCTGGTCTGTTGTTGTAGTGAACTGTTCAGTTGTACATGGACCCGGCCTGTTGTTGTAGTGAACTGTTCAGTTGTGCGTGGACCCGGTCTGTTGTTGTAGTGAACTGTTCAGTTGTACATGGACCTGGTCTGTTGTTGTAGTGAACTGTTCAGTTGTACATGGACCTGGCCTGTTGTTGTAATGAACGGTTCAGTTGTACATGGACCCGGTCTGTTGTCATAATGAATTGTTCAGTTGTGTGTGGACCCGGTCTGTTGTTATAGTGAACTGTTCAGTTGTGCGTGGACCCGGCCTGTTGTTGTAGTGAACTGTTCAGTTGTACATGGACCTGGTCTGTTGTTGTAATGAACGGTTCAGTTGTACATGGACCTGGTCTGTTGTTGTAATGAACAGTTCAGTTGTACATGGACCTGGTCTGTTGTTGTAGTGAACTGTTCAGTTGTACATGGACCCGGTCTGTTGTTGTAGTGAACTGTTCAGTTGTACATGGACCTGGTATGTTGTTGTAATGAACGGTTCAGTTGTACATAGACCTGGTCTGTTGTTGTAGTGAACTGTTCAATTGTACATGGACCCGGTCTGTTGTTGTAGTGAACTGTTCAGTTGTGCGTGGACCTGGTCTGTTGTTGTAGTGAACTGTTCAGTTGTACATGGACCCGGTCTGTTGTTGTAGTGAACTGTTCAGTTGTACATGGACCTGCTCTGTTGTGGTAGTGAACTGTTCAGTTGTACATGGACCTGGTCTGTTGTTGTAGTGAACTGTTCAATTGTACATGGACCTGGTCTGTTTTTGTAGTGAACTGTTCAATTGTACATGGACCTGGTCTGTTGTAGTGAACTGTTCAGTTTTGCATGGACCCGGACTGTTGTCGTAGTGAACTGTTCAGTTGTGCGTGGACCCGGTCTGTTGTTGTAGTGAACTGTTCAGTTGTGCATGGACCCGGTCTGTTGTCGTAGTGAACTGTTCAGTTGTGCGTGGACCCGGTCTGTTGTTGTAGTGAACTGTTCAGTTGTGCATGGACCCGGTCTGTTGTTGTAGTGAACTGTTCAGTTGTACATGGACCTGGTCTGTTGTTGTACTGAACGGTTCAGTTGTACATGGACCTGGTATGTTGTTGTAGTGCACTGTTCAGTTGTGCGTGGACCCGGTCTGTTGTCGTACTGAACTGTTCAGTTGTGCATGGACCCGGTCTGTTGTTGTAGTGAACTGTTCAGTTGTGCGTGGACCTGGTCTGTTGTGGTAGTGAACTGTTCAGTTGTACATGGACCTGGTCTGTTGTTGTAGTGAACTGTTCAGTTGTACATGGACCTGGTCTATTGTTGTAATGAACTGTTCAGTTGTACATGGACGTGGTATGTTATTGTAATGAACTGTTCAGTTGTACATGGACCTGGTCTGTTGTAGTGAACTGTTCAGTTGTGCGTGGACCTGGTCTGTTGTTGTAGTGAACTGTTCAGTTGTGCGTGGACCCGGTCTGTTGTTGTAGTGAACTGTTCAGTTGTGCATGGACCTGGTCTGTTGTTGTAGTGAACGGTTCAGTTGTACATAGACCTGGTCTGTTGTTGTAGTGAACTGTTCAGTTGTACATGGACCCGGTCTGTTGTTGTAGTGAACTGTTCAGTTGTACGTGGACCTGGTCTGTTGTTGTAGTGAACTGTTCAGTTGTACATGGACCCGGTCTGTTGTTGTAGTGAACTGTTCAGTTGTACATGGACCTGGTATGTTATTGTAATGAACTGTTCAGTTGTGCGTGGACCTGGTCTGTTGTTGTAGTGAACTGTTCAGTTGTACATGGACCTGGTCTGTTGTTGTAGTGAACTGTTCAGTTGTACATGGACCCGGTCTGTTGTTGTAGTGAACTGTTCAGTTGTACATGGACCCGGTCTGTTGTTGTAGTGAACTGTTCAGTTGTACATGGACCCGGTCTGTTGTTGTAGTGAACTGTTCAGTTGTACATGGACCCGGTCTGTTGTTGTAGTGAACTGTTCAGTTGTACGTGGACCCGGTCTGTTGTTGTAGTGAACTGTTCAGTTGTACATGGACCCGGTCTGTTGTAGTGAACTGTTCAGTTGTACATGGACCCGGTCTGTTGTTATAGTGAACTGTTCAGTTGTACATGGACCCGGTCTGTTGTTATAGTGAACTGTTCAGTTGTACATGGACCTGGTCTGTTGTTGTAGTGAACTGTTCAGTTGTACATGGACCCGGCCTGTTGTTGTAGTGAACTGTTCAGTTGTGCGTGGACCCGGTCTGTTGTTGTAGTGAACTGTTCAGTTGTACATGGACCTGGTCTGTTGTTGTAGTGAACTGTTCAGTTGTACATGGACCTGGCCTGTTGTTGTAGTGAACTGTTCAGTTGTACATGGACCCGGTCTGTTGTTCATAATGAATTGTTCAGTTGTGTGTGGACCCGGTCTGTTGTTATAGTGAACTGTTCAGTTGTGCGTGGACCCGGCCTGTTGTTGTAGTGAACTGTTCAGTTGTACATGGACCTGGTCTGTTGTTGTAATGAACGGTTCAGTTGTACATGGACCTGGTCTGTTGTTGTAATGAACAGTTCAGTTGTACATGGACCTGGTCTGTTGTTGTAGTGAACTGTTCAGTTGTACATGGACCCGGTCTGTTGTTGTAGTGAACTGTTCAGTTGTACATGGACCTGGTATGTTGTTGTAATGAACGGTTCAGTTGTACATAGACCTGGTCTGTTGTTGTAGTGAACTGTTCAATTGTACATGGACCCGGTCTGTTGTTGTAGTGAACTGTTCAGTTGTGCGTGGACCTGGTCTGTTGTTGTAGTGAACTGTTCAGTTGTACATGGACCCGGTCTGTTGTTGTAGTGAACTGTTCAGTTGTACATGGACCTGCTCTGTTGTGGTAGTGAACTGTTCAGTTGTACATGGACCTGGTCTGTTGTTTTAGTGAACTGTTCAATTGTACATGGACCTGGTCTGTTTTTGTAGTGAACTGTTCAATTGTACATGGACCTGGTCTGTTGTAGTGAACTGTTCAGTTTTGCATGGACCCGGACTGTTGTCGTAGTGAACTGTTCAGTTGTGCGTGGACCCGGTCTGTTGTTGTAGTGAACTGTTCAGTTGTGCATGGACCCGGTCTGTTGTCGTAGTGAACTGTTCAGTTGTGCGTGGACCCGGTCTGTTGTTGTAGTGAACTGTTCAGTTGTGCATGGACCCGGTCTGTTGTTGTAGTGAACTGTTCAGTTGTACATGGACCTGGTCTGTTGTTGTACTGAACGGTTCAGTTGTACATGGACCTGGTATGTTGTTGTAGTGCACTGTTCAGTTGTGCGTGGACCCGGTCTGTTGTCGTACTGAACTGTTCAGTTGTGCATGGACCCGGTCTGTTGTTGTAGTGAACTGTTCAGTTGTGCGTGGACCTGGTCTGTTGTGGTAGTGAACTGTTCAGTTGTACATGGACCTGGTCTGTTGTTGTAGTGAACTGTTCAGTTGTACATGGACCTGGTCTATTGTTGTAATGAACTGTTCAGTTGTACATGGACGTGGTATGTTATTGTAATGAACTGTTCAGTTGTACATGGACCTGGTCTGTTGTAGTGAACTGTTCAGTTGTGCGTGGACCTGGTCTGTTGTTGTAGTGAACTGTTCAGTTGTGCGTGGACCCGGTCTGTTGTTGTAGTGAACTGTTCAGTTGTGCATGGACCTGGTCTGTTGTTGTAGTGAACGGTTCAGTTGTACATAGACCTGGTCTGTTGTTGTAGTGAACTGTTCAGTTGTACATGGACCCGGTCTGTTGTTGTAGTGAACTGTTCAGTTGTACGTGGACCTGGTCTGTTGTTGTAGTGAACTGTTCAGTTGTACATGGACCCGGTCTGTTGTTGTAGTGAACTGTTCAGTTGTGCATGGACCTGGTCTGTTGTTGTAGTGAACGGTTCAGTTGTACATGGACCTGGTATGTTATTGTAATGAACTGTTCAGTTGTGCGTGGACCTGGTCTGTTGTTGTAGTGAACTGTTCAGTTGTGCGTGGACCTGGTCTGTTGTTGTAGTGAACTGTTCAGTTGTGTGTGGACCTGGTCTGTTGTTGTAGTGAACTGTTCAGTTGTGCGTGGACCTGGTCTGTTGTTTTAGTGAACTGTTCAGTTGTGCGTGGACCTGGTCTGTTGTTGTAGTGAACTGTTCAGTTGTGCGTGGATCTGGTATGTTGTTGTAGTGAACTGTTCAGTTGTGCGTGGACCCGGTCTGTTGTTGTAGTGAACTGTTCAGTTGTGCGTGGACCTGGTCTGTTGTTGTAGTGAACTGTTCAGTTGTGCGTGGATCTGGTCTGTTGTTGTAGTGAACTGTTCAGTTGTGCGTGGATCTGGTATGTTGTTGTAGTGAACTGTTCAGTTGTGCGTGGACCCGGTCTGTTGTTGTAGTGAACTGTTCAGTTGTGCGTGGACCTGGTCTGTTGTTGTAGTGAACTGTTCAGTGGTACGTGGACCCGGTCTGTTGTTGTAGTGAACTGTTCAGTTGTGCATAGACCTGGTCTGTTGTTATAGTGAACTGTTCAGTTGTGCATGGACCCGGTCTGTTGTCGTAGTGAACTGTTCAGTTGTGCGTGGACCCGGTCTGTTGTTGTAGTGAACTGTTCAGTTGTGCGTGGACCCGGTCTATTGTTGTAGTGAACTGTTCAGTTGTACATGGACCTGGTCTGTTGTTGTAGTGAACGGTTCAGTTGTACATGAACCTGGTATGTTGTTGTAGTGCACTGTTCAGTTGTGCGTGGACCCGGTCTGTTGTTGTAGTGAACTGTTCAGTTGTGTGTGGACCCGGTCTGTTGTTGTAGTGAACTGTTCAGTTGTGCGTGGACCCGGTCTGTTGTTGTAGTGAACTGTTCAGTTGTGCGTGGACCCGGTCTGTTGTTGTAGTGAACTGTTCAGTTGTACATGGACCCGGTCTGTTGTCGTAGTGAACTGTTCAGTTGTGCATGAACCCGGTCTGTTGTTGTAGTGAACTGTTCAGTTGTACATGGACCTGGTCTGTTGTTGTAATGAACTGTTCAGTTGTGCATGGACCTGGTCTGTTGTTGTAGTGAACTGTTCAGTTGTGCGTGAACCTGGTCTGTTGTTATAGTGAACTGTTCAGTTGTGCATGGACCCGGTCTGTTGTCGTAGAGCAGTTGAAAATATTGGGCATGTGAGGGTATGACACCTGATAACTGAAAGTATTGGGCACGTGAGAGTATGACACCTGACAGTTGAAAATATTGGGCATGTGAGGGTATGACACCTGATAACTGAAAGTATTGGGCACGTGGGAGTATGACACCTGACAGTTGAAAATATTGGGCATGTGAGGGTATGACACCTGATAATTGGAAATATTGGGTCCTTACAACCAATCTCTCCCATAGACAGATGACATCTTGTCCTCTCCCCTGCTATCACAGATGATATCTTGTCCTCTCCCTGCTATCACAGATGACATCTTGTCCTCTCCCTGCTATCACAGATGACATCTTGTCCTCTCCCTGCTATCACAGATGACATCTTGTCCTCTCCCTGCTATCACAGATGACATATTGTCCTCTCCCTGCTATCACAGATGACATCTTGTTCTCTCCCTGCTATCACAGATGACATCTTGTCCTCTCCCTGCCTATCACAGATGACATCTTGTCCTCTCCCTGCTATCACAGATGACATCTTGTCCTCTCCCTGCTATCACAGATGACATCTTGTCCTCTCCCTGCTATCACAGATGACATCTTGTCCTCTCCCTGCTATCACAGATGACATATTGTCCTCTCCCTGCTATCACAGATGACATCTTGTTCTCTCACCTGCTATCACAGATGACATCTTGTCCTCTCCCTGCTATCACAGATGACATATTGTCCTCTCCCTGCTATCACAGATGACATCTTGTCCTCTCCCTGCTATCACAGATGACATCCTTGTCCTCTCCCTGCTATCACAGATGACATCTTGTCCTCTCCCTGCTATCACAGATGACATCTTGTCATCTCCCTGCTATCACAGATGACATCTTGTCCTCTCCCTGCTATCACAGATGACATCTTGTCCTCTCCCTGCTATCACAGATGACGTCTTGTCCTCTCCC
>CBDHHR010001040.1:0-3539 GCA_965263245.1 Metamycoplasmataceae bacterium
ATTGATTTTGTTTTATTACGTGTTATGAAATCTACGAGAACAGGTGCGAAAACTTATATATGCGAATTAGAAATTCGCAATTGCAAATTACATGTCGGTGCGAGATTCACTCTGCCGAAGGAAGACGAAGACATGATTTTGAAAACAATCGTAGCGTTATCTTCTGTACGCCGTCATGACTCCACTGACGGTATCTGAAGGCGATATGGATACTGCTAATTCTGTTTCTCCGCTACGCCGCCATAACTTCGGCTTTCCTATAACTCAACCCGGGGGACATTACAAAGGTCTAGGGGGCACTTGGCCTCATCCCTCCTGAGACGCCAGTTGGTTTGCGAACGCGACGAATGTCATATATAGTTGGCCCTGCTGCAGTCCTGGAAATGTCGGCGACTTCACGGAATGACAACACAAAGCGACGTCGTGGCGAAATCACGTGAGGTCCACGTCATCACGGGAGGTCTTCGTGACATCACGGGATGTCCTTGTGACATCACGGGAGGTCGACTGAAACGTATTACTGTCAGGTATTAATTCCTGTTGATCCCTGAGCAGATGCCAACAGGAGCGAATGTAATTAACCTTCTCCGCTATCAGAAAGCAACGGTTTTGTTTTTCTCGCGAGTCGAGCCGGGGCCAGTCGGTTGTTGTGCGGTGCGCAAGTAGTTGGCCTATCCTGCGTTCTTGTCTCTCTACCATGGACGTGAAGCTCATGGTCGTCGCGATTCGATCTCGCCTTACGTTGTTCATCGATAAGTTATCCAAAGTGGTGAGTAACGTAAAGACACAGACCGACGCACTCGTGTGTTACCTTACATGGAAAAATATCGCTGAATCCCGAGATGTAATTTAAATTCGACACATGCAGTGTTATAGTCGTCAGCAATCCTCCCTAAGGAAGGAAAACAAGGTAATCAAAACGGTTGTATACACTACGGCAAAATGCATTTCATGTATTTGGCAGACCAAAGACAACAAGGGGTGAATTTTAAAGTGTCTAATGGCTACCAATAAAATCGATACTTCCATTGTTTGTTTTAACTCCAGGAACAAACGTAGATCGCAAATGAAGTATGTCTTTCTCGCAGGAGTGAAAAATGAATATAACGATGTCGGCTGCCTAGAAACAAATATATGATCGCAATATTCTGTCTGTCTGTCTGTCTGTCTGTCTGTCTGTCTGTCTGTCTGTCTGTCTGTCTGTCTGTCTGTCTGTCTGTCTGTCTGTCTGTCTGTCTGTCTGTCTGTCTGTCTCTGTCTGTCTGTCTGTCTCTCTGTCTGTGTCTGTCTGTCTGTCTGTCTGTCTGTCTGTCTGTCTGTCTGTCTGTCTGTCTGTCTGTCTGTCTGTCTGTCTGTCCTGTCTGTCTGTCTGTCTGTCTGTCTGTCTGTCTGTCTGTCTGTCTGTCCTGTCTGTCTGTCTGTCTGTCTGTCTGTCTGTCTGTCTGTCTGTCTGTCTGTCTGTCTCGCTCTCTCTCTTTCTCTCTCTCTCCTCTCTCTCCCTAGAACAGCTAGACAATGGGTGGTGAGGAGAGGACATGACTGGATGTAGAAAAGCTTGACAGTGGGTGGCGACGAGAGGACATGACTGGAAGTAGAACAGCTAGACAATGGGTGGTGAGGCGAGGACATGACTGGAAGTAAAACAGCTAGACAATGGGTGGCGAGGAGTGGACATGACTGGAAGTAGAACAGCTAGACAGTGGGTGGCGAGGAGAGGACATGACTGGATGTAGAACAGCTTGACAGTGGGTGGCGAGGAGAGGACATGATTGGAAGTAGAACAGCTAGACAATAGGTGGTGAGGCGAGGACATGACTGGAAGTAGAACAGCTAGACAATAGGTGGCGAGGAGTGGACATGACTGGAAGTAGAACAGCTAGACATGACTGGGTGGCTAGAGTGGGTGGCGAAGAGAGGACATGACTGGAAGTAGAACAGCTAGACAATGGGTGGTGAGGAGTGGACATGACTGGAAGTAGAACAGCTAGACAATAGGTGGTGAGGAGTGGACATGACTTGATGTAGAACAGCTAGACAATGGGTGGTGAGGAGTGGACATGACTGGATGTAGAACAGCTAGACAATGGTTGGTGAGGAGTGGACATGACTGGATGTAGAACAGCTAGACAACGGGTGGTGAGGAGTGGACATGACTGGAAGTAGAACAGCTAGACAATAGGTGGTGAGGAGTGGACATGACTGGATGTAGAACAGCTAGACAGCGGGTGGTGTGCAGTGAGCATGACTGGAAACAGGTAGACGGTGGGTGGTGAGGTGTGGACATGACTGGAAACAAGTAGACGATGGGTGGTGAGGAGTGGACATAACTGGAAACAGGTAGACGGTGGGTGATGAGGAGTGGACATGACTGGAAAGAGGTAGACGGTGGGTGGTGAGGAGTGGACATGACTGGAAACAGGTAGACGGTGGGTGGTGAGGAGTGGACATGACTGGAAACAGGGAGACGGTGGGTGCTGAGGAGTGGACATGACTGGAAACAGGTAGACGGTGGGTGGTGAGGAGTGGACATGACTGGAAAGAGGTAGCCGGTGGGTGGTGAGGAGTGGACGTGAGTGGAAACAGGTAGACGGTGGGTGGTGAGGAGTGGACATGACTGGAAAGAGGTAGACGGTGGGTGGCGAGGAGAGGGCATGACTGGATGTAGAACAGCTAGACAATGGGTGGTGAGGCGAGGACATGACTGGAAGTAGAACAGCTAGACAATGGGTGGCGAGGAGTGGACATGACTGGAAGTAGAACAGCTAGACAGTGGGTGGCGAGGAGAGGACATGACTGGATGTGGAAAAGCTTGACAGTGGGTGGCGAGGAGAGGACATGACTGGAAGTGGAACAGCTAGACAATGGGTGGTGAGGCGAGGACATGACTGGAAGTAGAACCGCTAGACAATGGGTGGCGAGGAGTGGACATGACTGGAAGTAGAACAGCTAGACAGAGGGTGGCGAGGAGAGGACATGACTGGAAGTAGAACAGCTAGACAATGGGTGGTGAGGAGTGGACATGACTGGAAGTAGAACAGCTAGACAATGGGTGGTGAGGAGTGGACATGACTGGATGTAGAACAGCTAGACAGTGGGTGGTGAGAAGTGGAAATGGCCTGGATGTAGAATAGATAGACAGTGGGTGGTGTGGAGTGAACATGACTGGAAACAGCTAGACGGTGGGTGGTGATTAGTGGACATGACTGGAAACAGGTAGACGGTGGGTGGTGAGGAGTGGACATGACTGGAAACAGGTAGACGGTGGGTGGTGAGGAGTGGACATGACTGGAAACAGGTAGAGGGTGGGTGGTGAGGAGTGGACATGAGAGGAAATAGGTAGACGGTGGGTGGTGAGGAGTGGACATGACAGGTAGCCAGTGGGTGGTGAGGAAGCAGGTAGACGGTGGGTGGTGAGGAAACAGGTAGCTGGTAGGTGGTGAGGAGTGGAAGCAGGTAGATGGTGTGAGGTGAGGAGGGGACATGACTGGAAACAGGTAGACGGTGGGTGGTGAGGAGTGGACATGACTGGAAACAGGTAC
>CBDHHR010001041.1:0-2500 GCA_965263245.1 Metamycoplasmataceae bacterium
TATGTCAATTTCCCCTAAATAATAGGACGAAAACATGATGTGCTCTATTCTTATTATTTAAAACCTTTACTTTATACGATCAATAAATGCATGGTTGGCAGAAACATATTTTGTATGATATTTAACTGCCTCCGAATATTGACACGTGAGTTTGTTTACATTTCTTACTTCGACGCCGCTAGATGGCGCGCGGATACCGAAATAATCTAAGGCTCTGGAAATAACGCAAGAGAGCACGTGTCCCGACTCTATTCTTTTATCTCTATGGTACAACTGCGTTGCTAAGTTCGTTTGTTTGTTGTGTGCTCTGCCTCTGGCTTCTGCTCTGTCGTCGGCATCGCGGCCCCAATCCGATTGTATATCACATCGATCTATTGTATAACTCTCACTTGTTTTGTGTGATGATGTCTCAAGTGTTTGTTTAAAACGTGAACAATTGTGTTTAATTAGCTTTAGGCACAGAAAAGCATCGTTTGTTTTGCGCCGATATCAATCATATTTGTCGCCTGCCTGTTCTCTGTGGCTTCCGCGAACGGGCGTCTTCGCCGCTTGTAAATTGCAATTAAATTGTTTACGAATCGGAGGGTGACGAACAATACGATCGTAGATTGAAATGACAGGCTAACAGTGCATGATAAAATTATGTTTTACTACATCTATAAAAAACATTTACTTGTGCGCCAAAATACGAATTCGTATATATATGTATATATATATATGAGTGTGTATGTATGTATGTATGTATGTATGTATGTATGTATGTATCTATGTATGTATGTATGTATGTATGTATGTATGTATGTATGTATGTATGTATGTATGTATGTATGTATGTATGTATGTATGTATGTATGTATGTATGTATGTATGTATGTATGTATGTATGTATGTATATGCAATAAACTTAATATTATATATTTGTGTGTGTATGCACCACGCATGCTTATAAGTCTGGAATTATGACCACAATAACATTAACATAACATTTTATTGCTTATATTTTACATATCAAGTTAAGCCGGCGCCTTGATCTGTGATCGCCTGGAACCCTTCGACTTGATCTCTTTGTACAGCTTATCGAAACGCCGCTTCACGTAGTAGTAAAATTTATACTCAAATTCCAACTTTTTCCGCATAATCTGGCGGACTGTTTCCGTGGGCTTTGCCTTGTGTCGGGTCACATTTACCTTCTTCTTGGCTAAACAAAACAGAAGATGATGAACACAAACTGTTAACGTGTTGGTTCCTGAAGAAGCATATTATACCTTCACAACGTCACATTTACTACGGCATGCACGATTTAATCATTATGGACTACCAACGGCGAATAAATTCACGATTGTGTGCCACTGAACCGATTAAATATTGGTCAGTGTTTTTATCTGATTTTACTACCTTTTGATTAAAACAATTACGTCTGACATAAAAAGCATTTGATTGGGCAATTATTAAATTCATGTGTGCGTGTGCGTGTGCGTGTGCGTGTGCGTGTGCGTGTGCGTGTGCGTGTGCGTGTGCGTGTGCGTGTGCGTGTGCGTGTGCGTGTGCGTGTGCGTGTGCGTGTGCGTGTGCGTGTGCGTGTGCGTGTGCGTGTGCGTGTGCGTGTGTGGGTGAGAGTGTTTATATGTGTTTATGTATATATGCATGCATGTATGTATGTATGTATGTATGTATGTATGTATGTATGCATGCATGCATGTATGTATGTGTGTGTGTGTGTGTGTGTGTGTGTGTGTGTGTGTGTGTGTTTGTGTGTGTGTGTGTGTGTGTGCGTGCAGTGTGCGTGCGTGCGTGCGTGCGTGCGTGCGTATGTATGTATGTATGTATGTATGTGTGTGTATGTATAGACGTGTGCATGCACGTCTGCCTGTATGTACATGTTTGTATCTATAACGTGTAACGAAGTCAATACCTGTAATTTTGTACGTCTGCAATGCCCCTCTGAAGTAGGTGGGTAACACGTGTTGCAGCGCCTCGACAAACTCCTCGAACTGTTCCACGACACCAATGACACTGTAGTAGCGCTCGACATTTGAAATAGCTGTTTCCAGTGCCCTCTGACTGGGTGTTCTGAAAATAGAACGTTTGCTGTGTTAGTTATTGATATTACAATGTCGTATCAATTACACCTGCACAGCGCCAAAAATTACTTCTGGAAACCTGGCTCGGAAGTGTAACGAATTAGATCATAGGATGATATCACGAAGGGCGAAGACGGGAAATCCTTCCACCAACACAAACATGAATTAAATTGAAAGAATTTAAGTATCAGTCGATAAATGCAGACGTAAGATTCATTCGTTCTATCTCAATAACCATTAAAGTAGCAACGTACCGACAGAAAGCTGCTTGTCCGCAGAAAAACGGAATCACCTGGAAGTATCCGAATCCAAAAGTGTCTTCGTTTGGTTTAGTGCATTCTGTGTGGTTTCCCAAAACGCAGACGTCGAACGACTGTGAACACAAAAAAAGAATTACATCTACATTCAGACGTAGGCTG
>CBDHHR010001042.1:0-5969 GCA_965263245.1 Metamycoplasmataceae bacterium
AAAAGCGTAAGATGGTCCTCTCGTCTGTTGTTTGAACATAAAAATGTAATCAACATGGTCCCATTACCCCAGTTGTTTGTACTGAAATGGTCCCCTGGTCCTCAGTTGTTTGGTCTGTTGTCGCCAGTTTGTACAGGGGGAGAGTCTGCCCATCTCGTGTGAGTTTGACGCGGTGGAGGCGGGGAAACAGGACGACATTGACGGAGACATCCACTACCTGCTGTGTCGCGCTCGAGCGACTTCAGACAGCTCCGAGATGGAGACGGACTCAGACAACGAGATGACAGTGATACAGAGCAGGAGGAACAGACAGACCAGCGACAGGAGTCACGGTGAGGGGGGGGCAGGGCGGGTCTGTGGGTGTCTGTGGGGTGGTGGTGGGTGGATATGTCGGGAGATCTTTGTGTAGCTGAGTGTGAGCGTGAGCACGAGCGCGAGCGCGAGCGAGCGAGTGCGAGTGAGTGTGTGTGTGAGTGTGTGTGTGAGTGTGTGTGTGTGTGTGTGTGTGTGTGTGTGTGTGTGTGTGTGTGTGTGTGTGTGTTTGAGTGTGTGTGTGTGTGTGTTTGAGTGTGTGTGTGTGTGTGTGTGTGTGTGTGTGTGTGTGTGTGTGTGAGTGTGTGTGTGAGTGTGTGAGTGTGTGTGTGTGTGTGTGAGTGTGTGTGTGAGTGTGTGTGTGTGTGAGTGTGTGTGTGTGTGTGAGAGAGTGTGTGTGTGAATGTGTGTGTGAGTGTGAGTGTGTGTGTGAGTGTGTGTGTGTGTGTGTGTGTGTTTGTGTGTGTGTGTGTGAGTGTGTGTGTGTGTGTGAGTGAGTGTGTGTGTGTGAGTGTGTGTGTGTGTGAGTGTGTGAGTGTGTGAGTGAGTGAGTGAGTGAGTGTGTGAGTGAGTGAGTGAGTGAGTGAGTGAGTGAGTGAGTGAGTGAGTGAGTGAGTGAGTGAGTGAGTGTCTGTGTCTGTGTCTGTGTCTGTGTCTGTGTCTGTGTCTGTGTCTGTGTCTGTGTCTGTGTCTGTGTCTGTGTCTGTGTCTGTGAGTGTGTTTGTGTTTGTGTTTATTTGTTGTTGTGTCTTTGTGTGTAAGTATATGCATATGTGAGTGTGTGTTTGTTTGTGTGTGTGAGTGTGTGTTTGTTTGTGTCTGTGAGTGTTTGCATGTGTGTCTGTTCTGTGTGTCTGTGTGTGTATATATATATATATATATATATATATATATATATATATGTGTGTGTGTGTGTGTTTGTGTATATGTGTGCTTGTGTGTGTATTTGTCTTTGTGTGTGTGCCATGTGCATGTGTGTGTGTGTGTGTGTGTGTGTGTGTGTGTGTGTGTGTGTGTGTGTGTGTGTGTGTGTGTTTGTCTATGTGTGTGCATGTGTATACATGCATGCATGCATGCACCTGTGTGTTCCTGTCATAAAAAACATGCTACCTGCATAACCAGTAACTGCTTGGTTGTGAGATTTTCATATCACATTGCTTGTCCTCTAACATTAACCCTTTAACATCCCTTCTTCTTTCCCAGAACCCTTCTTTTGGCAAAACTACAAAGGTTCTGGTATTGATCTGTCACACTTACCAAATTTATTCATACATCATAATATGAGTTTTAGTCAGTTTCCTTGTACATGGAATCACGATAGATACACATTATGTGTGATCTTGATATTGTTTCGATGATACTTAACATGTCTTTCTCTCTATCCTAACAAGTGCACTAACATAAAATAACTTCCCTGCCCCCAGTACACCCAATCCTCACTTTCTGAGGCTTGTGAACCCTCGCTTTGCTTACGCCTGTTTCTGCCACTAGAGTCCGCTAGTCGTCACAACAGCAGTATCCAGGGAGACTCGGACTCGGAGACAGAGGTGATCAGTGCGATCAGCACAAACCTCGACAGCTTGCTGTCTAGTGACAGCAGTGACATTGAATTCAGTGACGATGACGCATTCGAAGAGGCCGACAAACCTGTCTTTTTAACCGCCAGGGGCCCCATACGGGTCGACTCGGGTCAGCAATGTCACTACTTACTGTCTGTTGTATTGCCTGTTTGTTAGATTTTGTTTTACTTTGCTTTATTTTTATGTTTGTGTTTTCGTCACAGGTTTACTTGTGTTGTGTTTGCAGCTTGGTGGCAGTGAATGTCTTTATCGTGACGGTTGTTGTTTTTAAAGTTTGTTTTGTTGTTTCTTTGTTGTAGCGAATATTAATACTAAACTATTGTAGCTAAGTAGAATTTTATTTTATTCTAGGTAGCAGTATGTGGTGTCTGCTTATAGTTATTGTATTGTTACTCCTAGTTCACAAGTCCTGATTCATCATTATAAATTATCTATTATTGCAATATGTTTTCGTTATGGTCCTGTAAATACTCTCGCATTGATAACTGTGCATGGTATAGTCTATATGGGACACCTAACAAATTATACTATCATAAAATACCTATAATATTATAATGTTTTATTTTGAGTTTATTATGCATTACACCTTTTGTTTTACAGACTAGTTTAGTGGGGTTTTGCAAAATGTTTTGAGGTGGTCTTCATTTTATGTTTATGTATTTGTGTGTATGATGCCCTGTAGATATATACACATTAATGCGCATGCATAAACACACACATGCACACACACACACACACACACACACACACACACACACACACACACACACACACACACACACACACACACACACACACACACACACACACTGTATAGATTTTAAAAACAAAACTATGGGGCATATGATGGCAGGGCAACGGGTGTGAGGGCATGGGTGTGTACTAAGGGCAGGGGTGTGAGGGCATGGGTGTGTAGTCAGGGCAGGGGGTGTGAGGACATGGGTGTGTACTAAGGGCAGGGGTGTGAGGGCATGGGTGTGTAGTCAGGGCAGGGGGTGTGAGGACATGGGTGTGTACTAAGGGCAGGGGTGTGAGGGCATGGGTGTGTAGTCAGGGCAGGGGGTGTGAGGACATGGGTGTGTACTAAGGGCAGGGGTGTGAGGGCATGGGTGTGTAGTCAGGGCAGGGGGTGTGAGGACATGGGTGTGTACTAAGGGCAGGGGTGTGAGGGCATGGGTGTGTACTAAGGGCAGGGGTGTGAGGGCATGGGTGTGTAGTCAGGGCAGGGGGTGTGAGGACATGGGTGTGTACTAAGGGCAGGGGTGTGAGGGCATGGGTGTGTACTAAGGGCAGGGGTGTGAGGGCATGGGTGTGTAGTCAGGGCAGGGGGTGTGAGGACACGGGTGTGTAGTCAGGGCAGGGGGTGTGAGGACATGGGTGTGTACTAAGGGCAGGGGTGTGAGGGCATGGGTGTGTAGTCAGGGCAGGGGGTGTGAGGACATGGGTGTGTACTAAGGGCAGGGGTGTGAGGGCATGGGTGTGTACTAAGGGCAGGGGTGTGAGGGCATGGGTGTGTAGTCAGGGCAGGGGGTGTGAGGACACGGGTGTGTAGTCAGGGCAGGGGTGTGAGGGCATGGGTGTGTAGTCAGGGCAGGGGGTGTGAGGGCATGGGTGTGTAGTCAGGGCAGGGGGTGTGAGGGCATGGGTGTGTACTAAGGGCAGGGGTGTGAGGACATGGGTGTGTAGTCAGGGCAGGGGTGTGAGGGCATGGGTGTGTACTAAGGGCAGGGGTGTGAGGACATGGGTGTGTAGTCAGGGCAGGGGTGTGAGGGCATGGGTGTGTACTAAGGGCAGGGGTGTGAGGACATGGGTGTGTAGTCAGGGCAGGGGTGTGAGGGCATGGGTGTGTACTAAGGGCAGGGGTGTGAGGACATGGGTGTGTAGTCAGGGCAGGGGTGTGAGGGCATGGGTGTGTACTAAGGGCAGGGGTGTGAGGACACGGGTGTATAGTCAGGGCAGGGGTGTGAGGGCATGGGTGTGTACTAAGGGCAGGGGGTGTGAGGACACGGGTGTGTAGTCAGGGCAGGGGTGTGAGGGCATGGGTGTGTACTAAGGGCAGGGGGTGTGAGGACATGGGTGTGTAGTCAGGGCAGGGGTGTGAGGGCATGGGTGTGTACTAAGGGCAGGGGGTGTGAGGGCATGGGTGTGTAGTCAGGGCAGGGGGTGTGAGGACACGGGTGTGTAGTCAGGGTAGGGGTGTGAGGACATGGGTGTGTAGTCAGGGCAGGGGGTGTGAGGGCATGGGTGTGTACTAAGGGCAGGGGGTGTGAGGACACGGGTGTGTAGTCAGGGCAGGGGTGTGAGGACATGGGTGTGTAGTCAGGGCAGGGGGTGTGAGGGCATGGGTGTGTAGTCAGGGCAGGGGGTGTGAGGGCACGGGTGTGTAGTCAGGGCAAGGGTGTGAGGACATGGGTGTGTAGTCAGGGCAAGGGTATGAGGACATGGGTGTGTAGTCAGGGCAGGGGGTGTGAGGGCATGGGTGTGTAGTCAGGGCAGGGGGTGTGAGGGCACGGGTGTGTAGTCAGGGCAGGGGGTGAGGACATTCCTGTGGGTGTTTTATTTAAATACAACCTTTATATTAACAGAATTGGATACAATTGTGTTATAATGTTTTCCTGCAGTCTTTGGAAGCCTTTATGGTTGGTTTCTTAAACCAATATTTTGTTATCCATACAACACCATGTGCCCTCCATACAACAACATGTGCCCTCCGTACAACACCATGTGCCCTCCATACAACAACATGTGCCCTCCATACAACAACATGTGCCATCTATACAACAACATGTGCCCTTAGCAAAACAACATGTGCCCTCCATACAACACCATGTACCCTCCATACAACAACATGTGCCCTCCATACAATACATTTGCCATCCATACAACAACATGTGCCCTCCATACAACAACATGTGCCCTCCATACAACATGTGCCCTCCATACAACAACATGTGCCCTCCATACAACATGTGCCCTCCATACAACAACATGTGCCCTCCATACAACATGTGCCCTCCATACAACATGTGCCCTCCTTACAACAACATGTGCCATCCGTACAACAACACGTGCCCCCATACAACATGTGCCATCCGTACAACAACATATACCCTCCGTACAACAACATGTGCCCTTTGTACAACAATGTGCCCATCAGTTATTCATGGATCATCAGTGAAAAAATTTGACATATCTCTACAAATATAACATTAACCCTTTCCCCCAACAGAGGTGCAGGAGGAGGACACAGTGGATGGACCTGGAGAGAAAACGGTGGCTGAGATGTGCACCTACATACTGATTGACTCGAGAGACAACCTGTCCATCAGTCTCACTCCCCATGCCATTGACGTCATCATGACAGTGTCAAAGGTGAGAGTGCGTCAATGTCATACATTTGTGTAGCGAAACAAAAAATGCATATTTTCATGCAAGCAATGTAAATATGTTTAAAAATAAAATTTATAGTTATCTGGCAAGGGCGGGTTATGCCTAGGATGAATATTTTATTATTTTACAAATTATTTTAAATACAAAATAAATTTGCTATTCATATATTTATTTTAATTAATTTATTACTATATCAAATTGTTATTATCATAGGACATTTTATGTGATTTTTATTTTTACTCATGTATTTATAGAGACCATGTATTTTAATTTGTAGCATTTTTAATGGAATTTTTGAATTTGTTTTAAAATGTTATGTACAATACTAATTCATGTATAATTTTATCAGATATAATATTATATTTTAGTGAACTCTCGATAAGCTTGCTGTCTGGAGCATAGGTCTACGCGGCAACCTTGCTAAACTTTCTTAAACCTTGTTAAAGATGTAATTTATGTGTCCAGTAAGTTAAGGTCTGTTTACATCACAATCAGAATTATGTGCGAGACCTCTGTCACGCTGTGCCAACGGTGTTAATAATGATTAAATATGTGAATTACATAACTACTTGGACACGACACCTAGACCAAACATTGCTGGTTATATTTGACATTTTAATAACTTTCCCGTAGGGTTTTGTTATAAAGATAATCATCCGAAACCAGAATTTCAACAAAAGATTCAAC
>CBDHHR010001044.1:2500-10000 GCA_965263245.1 Metamycoplasmataceae bacterium
TATATATATTCGGAAACACATCGTCGCCCGGTTAGAACAAGCATAAGGTTACGTGGTCAAAACATGGTCTTGTACAAAGGATAACCAGAGCATAACCATATTCCATGGAACCACAGGTTAATCACATAAATATAATGTCTCTGTAAAAACACATCGACACTGCGAACATATCTCAAACACCCCACCCCCCACCGTTTGGCACCCCGTACCTTCGGCACAGCGAAACATCTTCAACAACACGATACCCTCACACCGTCTTCCGAAGTCACAGGCTCAGCCTCAAATCTGTCCATAAACCATCCTAAAACAAACACACTACGTGCCTGAATATTATATCTCGGTAAAACCAGACAATAAACACGACAATAGCATCTCGCTAAAACCACATAACAATACAAATGTATAACCTCGGTAAAACCACGAGTTAGTCGATAAGACACGGGCATCAATGGCAGCAACGATAGGGCTATTGACGAGACGAGGGCAGAGTTCCACTTGGGGAAATGGCTTGGTTTGTCTGAGTGAAGACATCCCCAACAGCACACACCCCCAATACCACGACACATATCCAACAGGACCACTCTCGACACAGTGAACAATCTTCCGCAGTACCACCCCAAGCGCCCCAACACGTCTTCCGAAGTCAGTCCGACAGCAGTTTACGCTCCGACTCGAATGTGTCCAAAACACTCCACAAAACCAACATTCTACGGGGCAGAATATAGCAAAGTCTCCGTAAAACCACATCATAACCATGACATGCCAGGGGGATGTTGGGGACTTTCAGAAATCAACCACAACCATGGCCGTGGGTATATAGTGTCGGGTATGAGTGCTTATATAAAGTCAGCCTATACCATTGTCAGTCAGTTTAATCACCCGAGTCTGTCATGTCGCACCAGTCAGTTGTAAGATGCGTGTGGGCGTTCGTAGTCTATGTTATCTAGTTTCTGTAGTTCTGTCTGTAATTTCGGTCAATCTGACCGTGTCCGCGCGGTCTGTCGTTGACGTCGTCGACATCGAATGTGGTGACCATCAGACATGCGACGGCAGGACAGAGTACTGTGACCGGCTGACCGACGAATGTCTGCCCTGTTGGGCGCCTTGTTCTCGGACAACAGGCCCAGATGTAAAGTTGTGTCAAAAACGCTGTGCAAGTCAGTTAGTACGGCCCTGCCGTTGAGTTGTGCGGATCGGAAAAACTTACACAACAGGGATCACCACACGCACGCACGCACGCACGCACGCACGCACGCACGCACGCACGCACGCACGCACGCACGCACGCACGCACGCACGCACGCACGCACGCACGCACGCACGCACGCACACAGCCCCCCCCACACACACACACAGACATACACGAGGCCTCGAAAAACATTCTAACAACACCCACTCCCGATACCACAATCCCCAATAGTTCTCGCCCTGTAAATTCTTTTCAACAATACGATATCCCCATCCCGTCTTCCGAAGTCATAAGCTCCGGCTCACACATGTAAAGTAACCACAACACAAGCGTACTATTAGTATATCGGTAAAATCATAGAATAACCATGCCAATAATGCGTAGGTAAAACCACACAATAACCATAGCATGTTATGCCGCTGTAAAACCACAGGTCAGTTATAAGACACGGGATTCAGCGATGGCAAAGCGAAAAACAAAACAAACAGCGGTCTAAAAGCTAATTGGTGTGTACGTAAACTTAACCGAAAGATGCTCGATGAATTTATAATATAACGTGTAGTCGTCAAACGTGGGTCATTTAGGAGAATTGGAATTGCCGAAATGTAGTATGTTGAATCAACAAACCTACAAACGACGCTCTAAATAGTACCAAATACATATCCGTCATTGTACTGCGTATTGCTTTTTACACGTTTTTCGGAAAGCAGCTGCAACGAAATAGTACTGCTGCATCGGTCAGGCGGCGCACACAATTATGGCTAACCCCCGGGGTACAACGGTAACCCCCACCCCGAGGTAGCATTTATAGCATCCGTCTTAGACATGTCCTGATTTACCAGTCGCAACCGGGGAGGGTAACCCAAAACGTCGACCAAACCCGTTTCATTCAGTTCATAATTCGTGGACAATATATCTTTAATTACGTTGCATACTTACTGTTTACATTGTATCCATTAATGCAGCTCGAGTTTACGTCAAGCCAGGAGAGGTGAGCCTGCGCGTACCACGTGAGCACATTTCGAATGAATCTGAGTGAAATAAAGGCACCAGAATAACAGCTTCATTTCACTTTCGATTTCAGCGTATCTGGCGCTCCTTACCACCCCCAACCCCACGGACGTCGTCATCCTTTCCGCCGCCATCAAGCCTAAACCAAGTGGCTCACGTACACATGTGGTTATAGGTGAGTGTTTTAACTCGGCTTATAAATTGTCTTAATTACATCATTCCATTCGACGACTGAGAGTATAATAAAGTTAAAAGTTTATAAAAAAAAAGTATTGTTATTGACACAGAGAGGCAGCGGAAACAATAAAGCATTTCCCACACGCCAGCAAGTTACATCCCCGCTTACAACGTAAAATGTAGGAGCTATCTTTGTAGTTGTAGTAATTATAATTTTTCCAATATTGCCCCTAAAAATATCACCGTAGCATACACACTGCAACACGTACAAAATTATTATAGTTATCACCATCATCATCATCATCATCACCATCACCATCACCATCACCATCACCATCACCATCACCATCATCATCATCATCATCATCATCATCATCATCATCATCATCATCATCACCATCACCATCACCATCACCATCACCATCACCATCACCATCATCATCATCATCATCATCATCATCATCATCATCATCATCATCATCATCATGTAAACACAGTATATTATTAGCTACTATTTATATTGGTCTTTTCAGGGATCGTCGCACCTGTTGTCGTCGTCGTTGTCGTTGCCGTTGTCATCATCATCGTCTTGGTCGTGATCGTCGTGTTGCCGGCAGTAAACAACAGACTGGGACCAGTCGTCAATAGGGAAGAAGTGGACCGTGACCCAGAAAGCATTCCGTTTCAAGAAAACACCCCAAATGCCACATCTGATATTACCTTAAAGAGCAAAGGTATGAGTAACCCTTGTTGAACATTTGGTGTTTCAGAAAAGAGAACCAAAGAGCGCCCAAACCCAGTGTCCCCAATAGTCCACTGGTCACTCCACGGTCACTTCTCGCGCTCTGTTAAGACTGTTGGTCGTTATATTTATTTTCAAATCTACAATACACGTGTAATACCCCAGTCATTGTGTCACGTTTTGGCCGCCACGTTTTGCTACGTTGAGAAACGTGGCAGAACGTGAGCAAACGTGGAACAACGTAGATAAAACGTGGTAAAGTGAGACAAAATGTGAGCTGGAAATTTTAATTTAATGGTACAATGTAGTACAACGTGGCTACAACGTAGCAAAAACGTGACAGAACGTGAACAGAACGCATGTACTACGTTGTGCATGTTAGTGTTCCAAAATCATAAAGAGTGAAGATTGGAACAATAATCGCAAATCTTCTTTTTTGTCAAGAGCCGGGTATTTCCATTCCATGTCAGTGAAGACGTCAACGTAGACGCAGACGTTCCTAGAAATATACACATACATGTATGCATGTGTGCACAATGCAAACAGTATTGTAGGACATAGCTGTTTCAATTTTAAATTACTACGGATTCAATTGCGAGCTCAGTGGCTCAGGGGTAGAATTTTGGTCTCTCGACTAAGACGACCCGGGTTTGAATCCTATGCTGCGGTGTTGAAATCTTGGGCAAGTTGCTCCAGTTCACTCAGCTGTATAAATGACTACCCGATTATAGACAGTGGTGGATATGTGTACGAGTAGCATTCCCCTTTAATTGCCGCGAACGGCTGGATGCTTCCCAAAGAAGTTGAGATGGTGTCTGGTTGAATAGGTCTGTCAGGAAAGTAAAGTGTAAAGCGCTTTGGGCAATCCTGAGTACTGGATACTGCGCTATATAAGAACTTACCGAAATACAACTGTCCCATCGACTTATGAAATTGTTGATTGCGTTTTCAGATCGGTGTGATCCTAACCAGGACTAGTCTGTCGTACACATGCAGAAAAGGGTTGGAGCACATCATCCATAGTTACAACTTGCAACACGTGGGTGAACATAAGATCTCGTCCGTCCCGGGAGAGACGACTGTGTGAAAATCAGCTAATCCTAGCACGACCTCGCAGCTGCGCTAAAAAGACGACTAAAATGTAGATTCGGTCCCGCTGGACTTCTGCAGGATATTTGCCCACGGTCAAGTTGCGGCATCAGAAGACGAATTTAGCTGCTGGCAACTTGAAACATTACAGACTGTTCTTTGTCTCCGAGCTACGCGAGAGACATGTCGCACGGTGCCTATCCGAACTGCCGACGATTTACTCGACCGGAACCAAGCAGCGTTTAGACTGTACCACTCAACAGAAAAGTACTAGTGTTTCGCCTAGATTTAAGACGCTTCGTAAATGTTCTTCTTCTTATTATTGTTATATTATCATAATCGGGTGGTGTGCGGCTAGCTTAAGACATACTGCGTCTCTCTGCGCCAGTTAACGTGGCTATACTGTGTCCGCGATTTATTATTACACGAGTATTATATAATTACTGTATTATGTTTAGATGTAAGCCTATATAATATACACATGCTGGATGGATTAGCACAAATTGTGTTTATATTAGAGGAACAAGAATATATAGATATTTGACGTCATGGTAATTGTGAACATGTCGGACGCTACGCAACACAGATAGCCAACACTGGTGGATAACAAAGTGACCCCCTCATAATCTTACCACGTGACTTATTACTAAGTATTTATTTTTAGTTCGCTTACTTGTTTTGTTTCTCATGTTGTGTGTTTTTAAATCGATTGGTTGATTGATCATCTAAGTTGCCAATATCGGAGTAATAACTAATCATTGCTGTCATTCGCAAACAAAAGTATGTATTCTAATGCTTTGAACACACCAATAATAAAATAGCTCCCAGTGATGTCATTATACCAGTCATGACAAGTTGTCTTCCGTGCACATGTTGTCTAGAAAAGACGCTTGCAACGTTACCTCCTCGACGTAACACTGGATCTAATGGCAGCTGCTGGAGCGTCCGTAAAGAGTAACTTTTCCATTTACCTGTACATATTGTTTACTTCCGCCTTACAAAGAACACGACATAATTGTAGTCTGTCAAAAATACACTAGAGAAAACGAGATTTACCTAAATTTCGAAACGACGATAGGTGTAGGTTTGGAGTGTACAGTCATCAGTAATATGCGCGACTAGACACCAGAGGTAACGCGCCCGTCCGTCCCCATAGCAACCGTTGCACACACACACTGGGGTCGAACTGAAATTACTACTGGGTTGGCTGGGGCTGGGTTATCAGAACCACTCCGCTATCTCATCTTAAAGAGCCGGGGTCTGCTCCTTGAACCGCAATCAGTCAGCGTAATAATTATTATTGTGTGTGTGTGTATGTGTGTGTGTGTGTGTGTGTGTGTGTGTGTGTGTGTGTGTGTGTGTGTGTGTGTGTGTGTGTGTGTGTGTGTGTGTGTGTGTGTGTGTGTGTGTGTGTATGTGTCTATGTGTGTGTGTGTGTGTGTGTGTGTGTGTGTGTGTGTGTGTGTGTGTGTGTGTGTGTGTGTGTGTGTTTGTGTTTGTGTTTGTGTTTGTGTTTGTGTTTGTGTTTGTGTGTGTTTGTGTATGTATGTTTGTGTGTGAGTGTGTATGTGAGTGTGTATGTGTATGTGTATGTGTATGTGTATGTGTATGTGTATGTGTATGTGTATGTGTATGTGTATGTGTATGTGTATGTGTATGTGTATGTGTATGTGTATGTGTATGTGTATGTGTATGTGTATGTGTATGTGTATGTGTATGTGTATGTGTATGTGTGTGTATGTGTGTATATGTGTGTGTGTGTGTGTGCGTGTGTGTGTGTGGGTGTGTGTGGGTGTGTGTGTGAGTTTGTGTGTTTGTGTGTGAGTGTGTATGTGAGTGTGTATGTGTATATGTGTGTGTATGTGTGTGTGTGTGTGTTTGTGTGTGTGTGTGTGTGTGTGTGAGTGTGTGAGTGTGTATGTGAGTGTGTATGTGAGTGTGTGTGTGTGTGTGTGTGTGTGTGTGTGTGTGTGTGTGTGTGTGTGTGTGTGTGTGTGTGTGTGTGTGTGTGTGTGTGTGTGTGTGTAAGTAGGTGGTTATACCGAGCTACCTGTGATCCATGTTTTGTCAAGACCGTGTTTTGGTCATGCAACCCTTGCTTGCTCCAGTGTTCCAGTGTGCTGGCCTATATTTCCGACTTCATGTACATCTCAACTGGCTTTTGATCCAACGCCGTCCTATCTCGCCCTGATCCCTTTTTCTAACGAGAACATGTTTTGCTCAAATTTTAGTTCAATCGACTACAACTGTTAGGCAATCTAATCTAAAACGTCTAACCTAAGACCCATAAAGACTTCTGAAGAGGTCTTTTTTGTTTACCACCGACCAAGTCAGTTTCACTCCCGGATCCAGACAAAGTATAAACAACTCAACGGCAGCCGTACTAACTTACTCACTCTCGGGTCTGCTCTCCGAAAACAGGGTGCCCAACAGGTCGACGATCAGTCGATCAATTTACAAGATACCCACGTCCATGGTTATGGTTAATCCCTGAAAATCGCCAACATCTGCCTGGCATGTTATGGTTATGGTGTGGTTATACGGAGACATTGCTATATTCTGGCCCGTGTTGGGGCGCATGGGGGCTGTATACTGAGAAAGATTGTTTGCTGTGTCGGGAGAGGGGTGCTGTGAAAGATGTTTCGTAGTGTCGGGGGGGAGGGTGGTACTGTTGGGGATAGCTTCACTCAGTCAAATCAAGCCACTCCCCCAAGTGTAACTCTGAACTCTGCACTGCTATGAGCTTTATAAATCAAGTAAACACTATTTGACAGAGTATATCCAATGCATGTATTCTATTAATAAGAACATAATATTTATTAAGAAAATGTAAACCTAGGAACAGACATAAAAATTGTAACGACAGAGGACGGAATGCGGTGATTGCTGTTGAACATATTTGGCGGTGACCTTTGTGAAACTTTTGAAGGCCACCAGAAACATTAACCGAAACTGTGTTGTCCAGTTGCACCGCCCCCACCCTACGCTGGGGGTCCGCCCACCGTTCCGTGAACCTAGTAGAATGTGCTGTATCCACGGACTTTTATCCATATAAGTCCGTGCTGTATCACTGCTAAGTGGAGTCATGAGTCAGGGCCTACGCAAATACGCTATCGGGGCATGACTGGCCCAGTCAGGGTCAGTGAAGCGTGACGTCGCGCTCACAGCGCACAGTGTTTTTTAGACGAATTGTAGTGGGCGATAAGGGTGGCTTTACGCACGTCGGCGGTATTCCCCACAATGACACGCACAAACACACACATGCACAAACACATACGTGCATCCACACATA
>CBDHHR010001045.1:0-4172 GCA_965263245.1 Metamycoplasmataceae bacterium
CATATCAACATCACATGTATACCTACACTTGGTGTCATATTTATGATACACTGTTCAATCTTCTTTGCATACCTCTGCACCCAGTTACACAGCTTTCAATATCCTCAAAAAATTCAATATTTTGGACTAATGTTTTGCAATTTAATCACTGTGACGGGGTAATTATGCATGAAGATATTGAGTTCTGAATTTTTTTGTTTTAGTGGAATCAAGCCTTTTTTATAATCATCTTGAAAAATGTGGTTGTTTGGCCAATTGTGCACATGCGCATTATACAAGTTTTAGTAAATGATTCAATAGACCTGTAAAGTCTGCCAGTTGGCAGTAGCCTTTTATCAAATTAAATATGGTTATATATACAAAGGTACAGTTGTGTAACAACCAGTAAATCGAGGACTGTTTTCTTACAACTGGTCACTTGCTACAAGTCTGAGAGCCAACAAACATGACGTCACTTACTTGGTAGAGCTGTTGGGCACACCAGGAGCACGACCAAAGTGACGCACAGCCTCACGGTTCTTGCGGGGTCCTGCAACAAACAAACAACATCACATTAGATTAACACAAGAAGAATCTGTAGAAACCAGACAATCACAAAGGATGGGAAGTCTACAGTTCTCTGAAACACGCCCTCGCACCTGTACAGTTTAGGCTACATTTGATGTTCAAACACCGATATATATGCCAATGTGCATATTGAAAACAATACTCATCTGACCTTTATCAAACAACTAATGACGTAATAAATCAAACAGTACCTTGTAAACCACTACTGTAAAGGCATTTATTCCGTCACCAGTAACACAATTATCAATTCTTCATTGGAATATTAGGATACATTTACTTTTAAATGCTGAAGGATGTTCACTGTAAATAAAATACGTATAAAAATGCAAATTGAGGGGATACATTTTCTGAAGGCGCAGCTGTGACTACTGACGCTGGGCCAATGACCACTTCACACAGGACAATAACTGGATTATTATTAGCATTAGACACATGATGAGACTAACTCCCCAATCCTAACTCTGGAGCTAACAAATGTACAGGACATGATTCACAAATATCTTCAGCCTGGGATGACGAGTAGCCGTTGGGACAAGTGATCAACTTCTGACTAAGATATGATGCTTTGAATAATTCATATTATTAGAATAAACTGTTGGCGTACCTTGCAGGAGAACAGTGTTCTGTCCCTTGGGCGCCCTCAGTGCCAACTGATCAAAGGTGATGATCTCTCCACCTGCCTTCAGGATGCGGGCACGCGCCCCCTCAGTGACACGCAGGGCACACAGCTACCAACACAGATGTCAATATTAACACATGCGCCCCCTCAGTGACACGCAGGGCACACAGCTAACAACACAGATGCCAACATTAACACATGCGCCCCCTCAGTGACACACAGCTACCAACACAGACACCAACATTAACACATGCGCCCCCTCAGTAACATGCAGGGCACACAGCTACCAACACAGATGCCAACATTAACACATGCGCCCCCTCAGTGACACACAGCTACCAACACAGACACCAACATTAACACATGCGCCCCCTCAGTAACATGCAGGGCACACAGCTACCAACACAGATGCCAACATTAACACATGCGCCCCCTCAGTGACACACAGCTACCAACACACACGCCAACATTAACACATGCGCCCCCTCAGTAACATGCAGGGCACACAGCTACCAACACAGATGCCAACATTAACACATGCGCCCCCTCAGTGACACACAGCTACCAACACACACGCCAACATTAACACATGCGCCCCCTCAGTGACACTCAGGGCACACAGCTATCAACACAATCACCAACATTAACACATGCATCACCCTCAGTGACACTCGGGGCACACAGCTACCAACACAGACACCAACATTACACATGCGCCCCCTCAGTGACACTCAGCTACCAACACAGACGCCAACATTACACATGCGCCCCCTCAGTGACACTCGGGGCACACAGCTACCAACACAGACACCAACATTAACATGTGTGCCCCCTCAGTGACACACAGGGCACACAGCTACCAACACAGACACCAACATTAACATGTGTGCCCCCTCAGTGACACACAGGGCACACAGCTACCAACACAGACACCAACATTAACATGTGTGCCCCCTCAGTGACACACAGGGCACACAGCTACCAACACAGACACCAACATTAACATGTGTGCCCCCTCAGTGACACACAGGGCACACAGCTACCAACACAGACACCAACATTAACATGTGTGCCCCCTCAGTGACACACAGGGCACACAGCTACCAACACAGACACCAACATTAACATGTGTGCCCCCTCAGTGACACACAGGGCACACAGCTACCAACACAGACACCAACTTTAACATGTGTGCCCCCTCAGTGACACACAGGGCACACAGCTATCAACACAATCACCAACATTAACCATTTCAGTGTAACATAGTCACAGGGCATACAGCTACCAACAAATCAGTATGAACGAGACAAAATTGTAAAATCCACACTTTTGCCGTGTTTATATGCATGTGATTTCAATGGTTTCCCTTTAGAAATGCAACTGCTCACCTTTAACTTGGGAACCTTGAAGATGCGCATATCATCAGTGACAGTTCCGACACACACAGCCATCTTGTCAGGGCGACCGGGCTTGGCCATGAGGCGGATCTGAAGAACAAGTCACGACCACTGACTAAGATGACATACACAGCACACACAACAGAGCCTACTGATACACCAGTCAATTATACAAGATTTACATTCAGTCACACGTGTGTCAGGATTCATCAATCAAAGAATAATGCTAATTGTTGATGATTAAAAAATCGTAATGAGACTTATGCTATATAAAACATGCTTTATCACGAGTCATTTTAATTAGAATTGTAATTCAAACTACTTTTCCAAACACCAAAAATTTTCTTTCACATTTTAAATGTTTTGGCATTATACGTTCTGAATACAAACAAACATATTCCTGGGTATCCTCGCGCAGTGTCATTCAAAGTTCAGAGGAGTCTGGTAGTGCACGAAATCAATGTCAAAAAGAAAAGCCTGACATCTGAGATATGGGACAGAAACCACCATGGGCACACATAGATGGACAACTACTCACCAGTCTCGCAAGAGACAGAGGAGGGCGGTGGATCTTGCTCATGAACAAGCGCTTCAGGATGATCTTGTTGAACTTGGCATTTGTTCTGCGTGCCAGGAACCGGTAGAGCTGTGGACACAACATGCCTCGTTACAGACCCAAGTATCAGCAAGAAATGGCAACATACACGGGGGGCATCCATGTACACTGATTTCAACTTAGCATCTAGTGCACTTTGCATGTAGTGCATGAGAAAAATACTTCATCATGCATAGTTAAATGGAATACAACCACTTTCCATGGACTGCAATCATGTATACTGCACCACTCAGCTATGCCTAAATTGCTAATGCACTATATTAAAAACAATCATATACCTGAAAATATAGAGTATGGCACTTATGTACAATTCAGATTTCGGACCCACATCATGTTACCATTATAACTGTATATTTGTCTACATTGGTTGCTCCACCCTAACTCAAACACGCACAGCTGCCATGTGTTACTGCGCTGAGCACGTGGAATGAACATCAAACAGAGTTTGTTTATACCAACAACCCCACATCATGTTTTATACCTCAAAAGTGTGCTAAAAACAATCTAATGTGTGACTACATACTCTATGCCACTTTTATTATACGATTATACCGGTAAAGGCTAAAGCATGACAATGTGTACATGTGCTTTGTAACAGCTCGTAACTCTGAACTAAAACTTAAATGATGGCCATGCAGCGTTTCCTCTAGGTAAAATGATATGCGAGTTGGTAGGATGGGATGAGCAACACCATGTGGGTCTAGCGGCATGGCAACCTGGAATTATTTCTGATGTGTTTTAACCTATTCCCTGTTATATAGAAGGGAAACAAATTCATAACTACAAGGTAGCAGCATTTAAATATGTTTATGACTCAGGAAATTGCTACACAGTAGCAGTTTTAGCGTATTTCGGGCGAGGTGGCTTAGAAAAACAGTGAGGTGGCCCACCTTGTTCATCATATAGCAAGGAAAACACTGCCATGTACGAGGAATAAAACTAAGCTCTGATGTAGAGTGCATTCAATACATGC
>CBDHHR010001046.1:0-13344 GCA_965263245.1 Metamycoplasmataceae bacterium
AAGTATCATCGAAGTAACCACGTATCCAAGCAACCAAGTAACCAAGTAACCAAGTAAAACATTACCAAGTAACCAAGGATCCATGCAACCAAGTAAACAAGCAACCAAGCAACCAATCAACCAAGTTACCAAGCAACCAAGCAACCAAGCAACCAAGCAACCAAGAAACCAAGCAACCAAGTAAACAAGCTACAATTTAAACGTGCAACCAAGTAACCAGGAAACCATGTAACCAAGCAACCAAGTAACGAAGAAACGAAGTAACCAAGCAACCAAATAACGAAGCAACCATGTAAACAAGCAACCAAATAGCCAAGTAACCAAGCAACCAGGTACTCAAGCAATCAAATAACCAATAACCAAGTAACCGTGTAACCAAGTAACAAAGTAACCAAGTAACCAAGTAACAAAGTAACCAAATAGCCAAGCAATCAAGCAATCAAGCAATCAAGCAACGAAGCAACCAAGCAACCAAGCAACCAAGCAACCAAGCAACCAAGCAACCAAGCAACCAAGCAACCAAGCAACCAAGCAACCAAGCAACCAAGCAACCAAGCAACCAAGCAACCAAGCAACAAAGCAACCAAGTACCGAAGTTAACAATTCACCAAGTAAAAAAGCAACCAAGCAACCAAGCAACCAAGCAACCAAGCAACCAAGCAACCAAGTTATCAAGCAATTAAGTAACCAAGCAATGTAGTAACGTAGTCACTAAGTAATCTAGTAACCATGTAACCAAGCAACAGAGCAACCAAGCAAACAAGCAACCACTCAACCAAGCAACCATGCAACCAAGCAACCAAGCAACCAAGCAACCAAGCAACCAAGCAACCAAGCAACCAAGCAACCAAGCAACCAAGCAGCCAAGCAGCCAAGCAGCCAAGCAGCCAAGCAGCCAAGCAGCCAAGCAGCCAAGCAGCCAAGCAGCCAAGCAGCCAAGCAACCAAGCAACCAAGCAACCAAGCAACCAAGCAACCAAGCAACCAAGCAACCAAGCAACCAAGCAACCAAGCAACCAAGCAACCAAGCAACCAAGCAACCAAGCAACCAAGCAACCAAGCAACCAAGCAACCAAGCAACCAAGCAACCAAGCAACCAAGCAACCAAGCAACCAAGCAACCAAGCAACCAAGCAACCAAGCAACCAAGCAACCAAGCAACCAAGCAACCAAGCAACCAAGCAAACATACAACCAAACAACGAAGCAACCAAGCAACCAAGCAACGAAGTAACCAGCAACCAAGTAACAAAGCAATCAAGTAACCAAGCAATCAAATAACCAATAGCCATGTAACCATGTACTTAAGTAACCAAGTAATCAAGTAACCAAGTAACCAAGTAACCAAGTAACCAAGTAACCAAGTAACCAAGTAACCAAGTAACCAATGTAACCAAGTAACCAAGTAACCAAGTAACCAAGTAACCAACTAACCAAGTAACCAAGTAACCAAGTAACCAGGTAACCAAGTAACCAAGTAACCATGTAATAAAGTAACAAAGTAACAAAGTAACAAAGTAACCAATTAGCCAAGCAATCAAGCAACCAAGCAACCTAGCAACCAAGCAACCAAGCAACCAAGCAACCAAGCAACCGAGCAACCGAGCAACCAAGCAACCAAGCAACCAAGCAACCAAGCAACCAAGCAACCAAGCAACCAAGCAACCAAGCAACCAAGCAACCAAGCAACCAAGCAACCAAGCAACCAAGCAACAAAGTAAAAAAGCAACCAAGTAAACAGGCAAACAAGTACCCAACTAACGAAGTAACCAAGCAACCAAATAACCAAGCAACCAAGTAAATAAATAAGCATATAACCAAATAACTAAGCATCCAAGTAAACAAGCAACCAAGTAAACAAGCAGCCAAGTAACCAAGCAATCAAGCAACCAAATAACCAAGCAACCAACCAACCAACCAAGTACCCAAGTAAGCAAGTAAGCAAGCAACCAATTAACCAAGTAATCAAGTAACCAAATAACCAAGTAACCAAGTAAGCAGGTAACAAAGTATCATCGAAATAACCACGTATCCAAGCAACCAAGTAACCAAGTAACCAAGTAAAACATTACCAAGTAACCAAGGATCCATGCAACCAAGTAAACAAGCAACCAAGCAACCAATCAACCAAGTTACCAAGCAACCAAGCAACCAAGCAACCATGCAACCAAGCAACCAAGAAACCAAGCAACCAAGTAAACAAGCTACAATTTAAACGTGCAACCAAGTAACCAGGAAACCATGTAACCAAGCAACCAAGTAACGAAGAAACGAAGTAACCAAGCAACCAAATAACGAAGCAACCATGTAAACAAGCAACCAAATAGCCATGTAACCAAGCAACCAGGTACTCAAGCAATCAAATAACCAATAACCAAGTAACCGTGTAACCAAGTAACAAAGTAACCAAGTAACCAAGTAACCAAGTAACAAAGTAACCAAATAGCCAAGCAATCAAGCAATCAAGCAATCAAGCAACGAAGCAACGAAGCAACCAAGCAACCAAGCAACCAAGCAACCAAGCAACCAAGCAACCAAGCAACCAAGCAACCAAGCAACCAAGCAACCAAGCAACCAAGCAACCAAGCAACAAAGCAACCAAGTACCGAAGTTACCAATTCACCAAGTAAAAAAGCAACCAAGCAACCAAGCAACCAAGCAACCAAGCAACCAAGCAACCAAGCAACCAAGTTATCAAGCAATTAAGTAACCAAGCAATGTAGTAACGTAGTCACTAAGTAATCTAGTAACCATGTAACCAAGCAACAGAGCAACCAAGCAAACAAGCAACCACTCAACCAAGCAACCATGCAACCAAGCAACCAAGCAACCAAGCAACCAAGCAACCAAGCAACCAAGCAACCAAGCAACCAAGCAGCCAAGCAGCCAAGCAGCCAAGCAGAAAAGCAGCCAAGCAGCCAAGCAGCCAAGCAGCCAAGCAGCCAAGCAGTCAAGCAACCAAGCAACCAAGCAACCAAGCAACCAAGCAACCAAGCAACCAAGCAACCAAGCAACCAAGCAACCAAGCAACCAAGCAACCAAGCAACCAAGCAACCAAGCAACCAAGCAACCAAGCAACCAAGCAACCAAGCAACCAAGCAACCAAGCAACCGAGCAACCGAGCAACCGAGCAACCGAGCAACCGAGCAACCAAGCAACCAAGCAACCAAGCAACCAAGCAAACATACAACCAAACAACGAAGCAACCAAGCAACCAAGCAACGAAGTAACCAGCAACCAAGTAACAAAGCAATCAAGTAACCAAGCAATCAAATAACCAATAGCCATGTAACCATGTACTTAAGTAACCAAGTAATCAAGTAACCAAGTAACCAAGTAACCAAGTAACCAAGTAACCAAGTAACCAAGTAACCAAGTAACCAAGTAACCAAGTAACCAAGTAACCATGTAACCAAGTAACCAAGTAACCAAGTAACCAAGTAACCAACTAACCAAGTAACCAAGTAACCAAGTAACCAGGTAATCAAGTAACCAAGTAACCATGTAATAAAGTAACAAAGTAACAAAGTAACAAAGTAACCAATTAGCCAAGCAATCAAGCAACCAAGCAACCTAGCAACCAAGCAACCAAGCAACCAAGCAACCAAGCAACCGAGCAACCGAGCAACCAAGCAACCAAGCAACCAAACAACCAAGCAACCAAGCAACCAAGCAACCAAGCAACCAAGCAACCAAGCAACCAAGCAACCAAGCAACCAAGCAACCAAGCAACCAAGCAACCAAGCAACCAAGCAACCAAGCAACAAAGCAACAAAGTAAAAAAGCAACCAAGTAAACAGGCAAACAAGTAACCAACTAACGAAGTAACCAAGCAACAAAATAACCAAGCAACCACGTAACTAAATAAGCATATAACCAAATAACTAAGCATCCAAGTAAACAAGCAACCAAGTAAACAAGCAGCCAAGTAACTAAGCAACCAATCAACCAAATAACCAAGCAACCAACCAACCAACCAAGTACCCAAGTAAGCAAGTAAGCAAGCAACCAATTAACCAAGTAATCAAGTAACCAAATAACCAAGTAATCAAGTAAGCAGGTAACAAAGTATCATCGAAGTAACCACGTATCCATGCAACCAAGTAACCAAGTAACCAAGTAAAACATTACCAAGTAACCAAGGATCCATGCAACCAAGAAAACAAGCAGCCAAGCAGCCAAGCAGCCAAGCAGCCAAGCAACCAAGCATCCAAGCAACCAAGCAACCAAGCAACCAAGCAACCAAGCAACCAAGCAACCAAGCAAACAAGCAACCAAGCAACCAAGCAACCAAGCAACCAAGCAACCAAGCAACCAAGCAACCAAGCAACCAAGCAACCAAGCAACCAAGCAACCAAGCAACCAAGCAACCAAGCAACCAAGCAACCAAGCAACCAAGCAACCAAGCAACCAAGCAACCAAGCAACCAAGCAACCAAGCAACCAAGCAACCAAGCAACCAAGCAACCAAGCAACCAAGCAACCAAGCAACCAAGCAACCAAGCAAACATGCAACCAAACAACGAAGCAACCAAGCAACCAAGCCACGAAGTAACCAGCAACCAAGTAACCAAGCAATCAAGTAACCAAGCAATCAAATAACCAATAGCCATGTAACCATGTACTTAAGTAACCAAGTAATCAAGTAACCAAGTAACCAAGTAACCAAGTAACCAAGTAACCAAGTAACCAAGTAACCAAGTAACCAAGTAACCAAGTAACCATGTAACCAAGTAACCAAGTAACCAAGTAACCAAGTAACCAAGTAACCAAGTAACCAACTAACCAAGTAACCAAGTAACCAAGTAACCAGGTAACCAAGTAACCAAGTAACCAAATAATAAAGTAACAAAGTAAAAAAGTAACAAAGTTACCAATTAGCCAAGCAATCAAGCAACCAAGCAACCTAGCAACCAAGCAACCAAGCAACCAAGCAACCAAGCAACCAAGCAACCAAGCAACCAAGCAACCAAGCAACCAAGTAACCAAGTAACCAAGTAACCAAGTAACCAACTAACCAAGTAACCAAGTAACCAAGTAACCAAGTAACCAGGTAACCAAGTAACCAAGTAATAAAGTAACAAAGTAACAAAATAACAAAATAACAAAGTAACAAAGTAACAAAGTAACAAAGTAACAAAGTAACCAATTAGCCAAGCAATCAAGCAACCAAGCAACCTAGCAACCAAGCAACCAAACAACCAAGCAACCAAGCAACCGAGCAACCGAGAAACCAAGCAACCAAGTAAACAAGCAACCAACCAACCAACCAAGTACCCAAGTAAGCAAGTAAGCAAGCAACCAATTAACCAAGTAATCAAGCAACCAAGCAACCAAGCAACCAAGCAACCAAGCAACCCAGCAACCAAGCAACCAAGCAACCAAGCAACCAAGCAACCAAGCAACCAAGCAACCAAGCAACCAAGCAACCAAGCAACCAAGCAACCAAGCAACCAAGCAACCAAGCAACCAAGCAACCAAGCAACCAAGCAACCAAGCAACCAAGCAACCAAGCAACCAAGCAACCAAGCAACCAAGCAACCAAGCAACCAAGCAACCAAGCAACCAAGCAACCAAGCAACAAAGTAAAAAAGCAACCAAGTAAACAGGCAAACAAGTAACCAACTAACGAAGTCACCAAGCAACCAAGCAACAAAGTAAAAAAGCAACCAAGTAAACAGGCAAACAAGTAACCAACTAATGAAGTAACCAAGCAACCAAATAACCAAGCAACCAAGTAACTAAATAAGCATATAACCAAATAACTAAGCATCCAAGTAAACAAGCAACCAAGTAAACAAGCAACCAACCAACCAACCAAGTACCCAAGTAAGCAAGTAAGCAAGCAACCAATTAACCAAGTAATCAAGTAACCAAATAACCAAGTAACCAAGTAAGCAGGTAACAAATTATCATCGAAGTAACCACGTATCCAAGCAGCCAAGTAACCAAGTAACCAAGTAAAACATTACCAAGTAACCAAGGATCCATGCAACCAAGAAAACAAGCAACCAAGCAACCAAGCAGCCAAGCAGCCAAGCAACCAAGCAACCAAGCAACCAAGCAACCAAGCAACCAAGCAACCAAGCAACCAAGCAACCAAGCAAACAAGCAACCAAGCAACCAAGCAACCAAGCAACCAAGCAACCAAGCAACCAAGCAACCAAGCAACCAAGCAACCAAGCAACCAAGCAACCAAGCAACCAAGCAACCAAGCAACCAAGCAACCAAGCAACCAAGCAACCAAGCAACCAAGCAACCAAGCAACCAAGCAACCAAGCAACCAAGCAACCAAGCAACCAAGCAACCAAGCAACCAAGCAACCAAGCAACCAAGCAACCAAGCAACCAAGCAAACATGCAACCAAACAACGAAGCAACCAAGCAACCAAGCAACGAAGTAACCAGCAACCAAGTAACCAAGCAATCAAGTAACCAAGCAATCAAATAACCAATAGCCATGTAACCATGTACTTAAGTAACCAAGTAATCAAGTAACCAAGTAACCAAGTAACCAAGTAACCAAGTAACCAAGTAACCAAGTAACCAAGTAACCAAGTAACCAAGTAACCAAGTAACCAAGTAACCAAGTAACCAAGTAACCAAGTAACCAAGTAACCAAGTAACCAAGTAACCAACTAACCAAGTAACCAAGTAACCAAGTAACCAGGTAACCAAGTAACCAAGTAACCAAGTAATAAAGTAACAAAGTAAAAAAGTAACAAAGTTACCAATTAGCCAAGCAATCAAGCAACCAAGCAACCTAGCAACCAAGCAACCAAGCAACCAAGCAACCAAGCAACCAAGCAACCAAGCAACCAAGCAACCAAGCAACCAAGTAACCAAGTAACCAAGTAACCAAGTAACCAACTAACCAAGTAACCAAGTAACCAAGTAACCAAGTAACCAGGTAACCAAGTAACCAAGTAATAAAGTAACAAAGTAACAAAATAACAAAATAACAAAGTAACAAAGTAACAAAGTAACAAAGTAACAAAGTAACCAATTAGCCAAGCAATCAAGCAACCAAGCAACCTAGCAACCAAGCAACCAAGCAACCAAGCAACCAAGCAACCGAGCAACCAAGCAACCAAAACCAAGCAACCAAGTAACCAAGCAACCAAGCAACCAAGCAACCAAGTAAGCAAGTAACCAAGCAACCAATTAACCAAGTAACCAAGCAACCAAGCAACCAAGCAACCAAGCAACCAAGCAAAGCAACCAAGCAACCAAGCAACCAAGCAACCAAGCAACCAAGCAACCAAGCAACCAAGCAACCAAGCAACCAAGCAACCAAGCAACCAAGCAACCAAGCAACCAAGCAACCAAGCAACCAAGCAACCAAGCAACCAAGCAACCAAGCAACCAAGCAACCAAGCAACCAAGCAACCAAGCAACCAAGCAACCAAGCAACCAAGCAACCAAGCAACCAAGTAACCAAGCAACCAAGTAAACAGGCAAACAAGTAACCAACTAACGAAGTCACCAAGCAACCAAGCAACAAAGTAAAAAAGCAACCAAGTAAACAGGCAAACAAGTAACCAACTAATGAAGTAACCAAGCAACCAAATAACCAAGCAACCAAGTAACTAAATAAGCATATAACCAAATAACTAAGCATCCAAGTAAACAAGCAACCAAGTAAACAAGCAACCAACCAACCAACCAAGTACCCAAGTAAGCAAGTAAGCAAGCAACCAATTAACCAAGTAATCAAGTAACCAAATAACCAAGTAACCAAGTAAGCAGGTAACAAATTATCATCGAAGTAACCACGTATCCAAGCAGCCAAGTAACCAAGTAACCAAGTAAAACATTACCAAGTAACCAAGGATCCATGCAACCAAGTAAACAAGCAACCAAGCAACCAATCAACCAAGTTACCAAGCAACCAAGCAACCAAGCAACCAAGCAACCAAGCAACCAAGAAACCAAGCAACCAAGTAAACAAGCTACAATTTAAACGTGCAACCAAGTAACCAGGAAACCATGTAACCAAGCAACCAAGTAACGAAGAAACGAAGTAACCAAGCAACCAAATAACGAAGCAACCATGTAAACAAGCAACCAAATAGCCATGTAACCAAGCAACCAGGTACTCAAGCAATCAAATAACCAATAACCAAGTAACCGTGTAACCAAGTAACAAAGTAACCAAGTAACCAAGTAACCAAGTAACCAAGTAACAAAGTAACCAAAAGCCAAGCAATCAAGCAATCAAGCAACCAAGCAACCAAGCAACCAAGCAACCAAGCAACCAAGCAACCAAGCAACCAAGCAACCAAGCAACCAAGCAACCAAGCAACCAAGCAACCAAGCAACCAAGCAACCAAGCAACCAAGCAACCAAGCAACCAAGCAACCAAGCAACCAAGCAACCAAGCAACCAAGCAACCAAGCAACCAAGCAACCAAGCAACCAAGCAACCAAGCAACCAAGCAACAAAGTAAAAAAGCAACCAAGTAAACAGGCAAACAAGTAACCAACTAACGAAGTAACCAAGCAACCAAATAACCAAGTAACCAAGTAACCAAGTAACCAAGTAACCAACTAACCAAGTAACCAAGTAACCAAGTAACCAGGTAACCAAGTAACCAAGTAACCAAGTAATCAAGTAACAAAGTAACAAAGTAACAAAGTAACCAATTAGCCAAGCAATCAAGCAACCAAGCAACCTAGCAACCAAGCAACCAAGCAACCAAGCAACCAAGCAACCAAGCAACCAAGCAACCGAGCAACCAAGCAACCAAGCAACCAAGCAACCAAGCAACCAAGCAACCAAGCAACCAAGCAACCAAGCAACCAAGCAACCAAGCAACCAAGCAACCAAGCAACCAAGCAACCAAGCAACCAAGCAACCAAGCAACCAAGCAACCAAGCAACCAAGCAACCAAGCAACCAAGCAACCAAGCAACCAAGCAACCAAGCAACCAAGCAACCAAGCAACCAAGCAACCAAGCAACCAAGCAACCAAGCAACCAAGCAACCAAGCAACAAAGCAACAAAGTAAAAAAGCAACCAAGTAAACAGGCAAACAAGTACCCAACTAACGAAGTAACCAAGCAACCAAATAACCAAGCAACCAAGTAAATAAATAAGCATATAACCAAATAACTAAGCATCCAAGTAAACAAGCAACCAAGTAAACAAGCAGCCAAGTAACCAAGCAATCAAGCAACCAAATAACCAAGCAACCAACCAACCAACCAAGTACCCAAGTAAGCAAGTAAGCAAGCAACCAATTAATCAAGTAATCAAGTAACCAAATAACCAAGTAACCAAGTAAGCAGGTAACAAAGTATCATCGAAGTAACCACGTATCCAAGCAACCAAGTAACCAAGTAACCAAGTAAAACATTACCAAGTAACCAAGGATCCATGCAACCAAGTAAACAAGCAACCAAGCAACCAATCAACCAAGTTACCAAGCAACCAAGCAACCAAGCAACCATGCAACCAAGCAACCAAGAAACCAAACAACCAAGTAAACAAGCTACAATTTAAACGTGCAACCAAGTAACCAGGAAACCATGTAACCAAGCAACCAAGTAACGAAGAAACGAAGTAATCAAGCAACCAAATAACGAAGCAACCATGTAAACAAGCAACCAAATAGCCATGTAACCAAGCAACCAGGTACTAAAGCAATCAAATAACCAATAACCAAGTAACCGTGTAACCAAGTAACAAAGTAACCAAGTAACCAAGTAACAAAGTAACCAAATAGCCAAGCAATCAAGCAATCAAGCAATCAAGCAACGAAGCAACCAAGCAACCAAGCAACCAAGCAACCAAGCAACCAAGCAACCAAGCAACCAAGCAACCAAGCAACCAAGTAACCAAGCAACAAAGCAACCAAGTAACGAAGTTACCAATTCACCAAGTAACAAAGCAACCAAGCAACCAAGCAACCAAGCAACCAAGCAACCAAGCAACCAAGCAACCAAGCAACCAAGCAACCAAGCAACCAAGTTATCAAGCAATTAAGTAACCAAGCAATGTAGTAACGTAGTCACTAAGTAATCTAGTAACCATGTAACCAAGCAACAGAGCAACCAAGCAAACAAGCAACCACTCAACCAAGCAACCATGCAACCAAGCAACCAAGCAACCAAGCAACCAAGCAACCAAGCAACCAAGCAACCAAGCAACCAAGCAACCAAGCAGCCAAGCAGCCAAGCAGCCAAGCAGCCAAGCAGCCAAGCAGCCAAGCAGCCAAGCAGCCAAGCAGCCAAGCAGCCAAGCAGCCAAGCAACCAAGCAGCCAAGCAACCAAGCAACCAAGCAACCAAGCAACCAAGCAACCAAGCAACCAAGCAACCAAGCAACCAAGCAACCAAGCAACCAAGCAACCAAGCAACCAAGCAACCAAGCAACCAAGCAACCAAGCAACCAAGCAACCAAGCAACCAAGCAACCAAGCAACCAAGCAACCAAGCAACCAAGCAACCAAGCAACCAAGCAACCAAGCAAACAAGCAACCAAGCAACCAAGCAAACATGCAACCAAACAACGAAGCAACCAAGCAACCAAGCAACAAAGTAACCAGCAACCAAGTAACAAAGCAATCAAGTAAGCAAGCAATCAAATAACCAATAGCCATGTAACCATGTACTTAAGTAACCAAGTAACCAAGTAATCAAGTAACCATGTAACCAAGTAACCAAGTAACCAAGTAACCAAGTAACCAACTAACCAAGTAACCAAGTAACCAGGTAACCAGGTAACCAAGTAACCAAGTAACCATGTAATAAGGTAACAAAGTAACAAAGTAACAAAGTAACCAATTAGCCAAGCAATCAAGCAACCAAGCAACCTAGCAACCAAGCAAACAAGCAACCAAGCAACCAAGCAACCGAGCAACCGAGCAACCAAGCAACCAAGCAACCAAGCAACCAAGCAACCAAGCAACCAAGCAACCAAGCAACCAAGCAACCAAGCAACCAAGCAACCAAGCAACCAAGCAACCAAGCAACCAAGCAACCAAGCAACCAAGCAACCAAGCAACCAAGCAACCAAGCAACCAAGCAACCAAGCAACCAAGCAACAAAGTAAAAAAGCAACCAAGTAAACAGGCAAACAAGTAACCAACTAACGAAGTAACCAAGCAACCAAATAACCAAGCAACCAAGTAACTAAATAAGCATATAACCAAATAACTAAGCATCCAAGTAAACAAGCAACCAAGTAAACAAGCAGCCAAGTAACTAAGCAACCAATCAACCAAATAACCAAGCAACCAACCAACCAACCAAGTACCCAAGTAAGCAAGTAAGCAAGCAACCAATTAACCAAGTAATCAAGTAACCAAATAACCAAGTAACCAAGTAAGCAGGTAACAAAGTATCATCGAAGTAACCACGTATCCAAGCAACCAAGTAACCAAGTAACCAAGTAAAACATTACCAAGTAACCAAGGATCCATGCAACCAAGTAAACAAGCAACCAAGCAACCAATCAACCAAGTTACCAAGCAACCAAGCAACCAAGAAACCAAGCAACCAAGTAAACAAGCTACAATTTAAACGTGCAACCAAGTAACCAGGAAACCATGTAACCAAGCAACCAAGTAACGAAGAAACGAAGTAACCAAGCAACCAAATAACGAAGCAACCATGTAAACAAGCAACCAAATAGCCAAGTAACCAAGCAACCAGGTACTCAAGCAATCAAATAACCAATAACCAAGTAACCGTGTAACCAAGTAACAAAGTAACAAGTAACCAAGTAACCAAGTAACCAAGTAACCAAGCAACCAAGTAACCAAGCAATCAAGCAACCAAATAGCCAAGCAATCAAGCAACCAAGCAACCAAGCAACCAAGCAACCAAGCAACCAAGCAACCAAGCAACCAAGCAACCAAGCAACCAAGCAACCAAGCAACAAAGCAACCAAGTAACGAAGTTACCAATTCACCAAGTAACAAAGCAACCAAGCAACCAAGCAACCAAGCAACCAAGCAACCAAACAACCAAGTTATCAAGCAATTAAGTAACCAAGCAATGTAGTAACGTAGTCACTAAGTAATCTAGTAACCATGTAACCAAGCAACAGAGCAACCAAGCAAACAAGCAACCACTCAACCAAGCAACCAAGCAACCAAGCAACCAAGCAACCAAGCAACCAAGCAACCAAGCAACCAAGCAACCAAGCAACCAAGCAACCAAGCAGCCAAGCAGCCAAGCAGCCAAGCAGCCAAGCAGCCAAGCAGCCAAGCAGCCAAGCAGCCAAGCAGCCAAGCAAGCCAAGCAGCCAAGCAACCAAGCAACCAAGCAACCAAGCAACCAAGCAACCAAGCAACCAAGCAACCAAGCAACCAAGCAACCAAGCAACCAAGCAACCAAGCAACCAAGCAACCAAGCAACCAAGCAACCAAGCAACCAAGCAACCAAGCAACCAAGCAACCAAGCAACCAAGCAACCAAGCAACCAAGCAACCAAGCAACCAAGCAACCAAGCAACCAAGCAACCAACAAACATGCAACCAAAAAACAAGCAACCAAATAACCAAGCAACCAAGTAATTAAATAAGCATATAACCAAATAACTAAGCATCCAAGTAAACAAGCAACCAAGCAAACAAGCAGCCAAGCAGCCAAGTAACCAAGCAACCAAGCAACCAAATAACCAAGCAACCAAACCAACCAAGTACCCAAGTAAGCAAGTAAGCAAGCAACCAATTAACCAAGTAATCAAGTAACCAAATAACCAAGTAACCAAATAAGCAGGTAACCAAGTATCATCGAAGTAACCACGTATCCAAGCAACCAAGTAACCAAGTAACCAAGTAAAAAATTACCAAGTAACCAAGTATCCATGCAACCAAGTAAACAAGCAACCAAGCAACCAATCAACCAAGTTACCAAGCAACCAAGCAACCAAGAAACCAAGCAACCAAGTAAACAAGCTACAATTTAAACGTGCAACCAAGTAACCAGGAAACCATGTAACCAAGCAACCAAGTAACGAAGAAACGAAGTAACCAAGCAACCAAATAACGAAGCAACCTTGTAAACAAGCAACCAAATAGCCAAGTAACCAAGCAACCAGGTACTCAAGCAATCAAATAACCAATAACCAAGTAACCGTGTAACCAAGTAACAAAGTAACCAAGTAACAAAGTAACCAAATAGCCAAGCAATCAAGCAATCAAGCAACGAAGCAACCAAGCAACCAAGCAACCAAGCAACCAAGCAACCAAGCAACCAAGCAACCAAGCAACCAAGCAACCAAGCAACCAAGCAACAAAGCAACCAAGTAACGAAGTTACCAATTCACCAAGTAACAAAGCAACCAAGCAACCAAGCAACCAAGCAACCAAGCAACCAAGCAACCAAGTTATCAAGCAATTAA
>CBDHHR010001047.1:0-6904 GCA_965263245.1 Metamycoplasmataceae bacterium
GGAAGAAGTATTATGCAGGTTGTTTGAATTTCTGTGAGGATAATTTTAGATAAAAAAAAGTATGTAGTGTGGAGTGAGTAGAAAGTATGTTTCACGTGCAGCGTGGCATCAGAGCTGTGAAATAATGTCAGATGACAGTCGGGAATTCACCACTGTCTATAGCCAGGTATTTATTTATACAGCTGAGTGAACTGTAGCAATGTAGAGTGAAAAGGCTTGCCCAAAGTTTTACATGGCAGCTCAGGATTCGAAACCGTGTCCTCTTAGTCCGGTGTTCTACCCCGGAGCCACTGCGCTGCTATAAGATATTTTTTATAGGAAATGAAGGAAACGAACGTCATAATGGCCGCCTAGGAAAAGTACAAAGTAGTTGTCATTAGCGGGCGAGAGAAATACTGATTGGATCAGAACAATTCGTATCGACCACGAAGATGGTTTGCAGTAGTACGGAAATTTAGACTGTTACTATTTATCCCAAATATACCATTATGGTCCAGACGGAGCAATTTCTTATGCAGTTGTTTTCTTAACTCGAAACCGTGGTTTTGAAATTTTATATTTACATTCATGATTGTGTAAACCTTATTTGTCATGTTATTCTATAAGGTGGTCTAAGTACTGGTGTTTGTGTTTGTGTGTGTATGTATGTATGTATGTATGTGTGTGTGTGTATGTGTGTGTGTGTGCGTGTGCGTGTGCGTGTGCGTGTGCGTGTGCGTGTGCGTGTGCGTGTGCGTGTGCGTGTGCGTGTGCGTGTGCGTGTGCGTGTGCGTGTGCGTGTGCGTGTGCGTGTGCGTGTGCGTGTGCGTGTGCGTGTGCGTGTGCGTGTGCGTGTGCGTGTGCGTGTGCGTGTGCGTGTGCGTGTGCGTGTGCGTGTGCGTGTGCGTGTGTGTGTGTGCGCGCGTGTGTGTGTGTGTGTGTGTGTGTGTGTGTGTGTGTGTGTGTGTGTGTGTGTGTGTGTGTGTGTGTGTGTGTGTGTGTGTGTGTGTGTGTGTGTGTGGTGTGTGTGTGTGCGTGATTGTGTGTGCATGTATGTGTTTATTTGTTTGTGTGGTTGCATGTGCGCGCATGCAGGTACCTGGAACAATCGGCTCGGCATACAATATAAAACATAACAGAGTGTTTTGCCTCAGTTACCAATCACCCGTACGGGTAGCAGGTTCATAACATGACATCGGTTGACTCACGCGACGCTTTCGTGGCGGCATTCCTCGTCAGAAAGGTGTCCTCGTAATATGCTTCTGGTTATGTGACCGTTGAGATCTCACCGAGTCTTCTGTGTAACTTCTTGCTCGTGCTCAACATCAACGACTTGTGCCCATTGACGGCCGCGTAGGCTACAGGCCACGCACCGTGAAGTGTTAAATGGGCAATGTCAATGAAACCATTGCACCGTGACGAGCAACTACACCGACATGACGTCATCTTTGGCTAGCATGTCGTAAATGGCACATTATAATGGCACGTTCTCATTAGTTGCAACGTCGACGTGTGCGCTTTGACTTCAACGGCTGCATAATTAATTATTGGAACCAGAGCATGCTCGGTCGCAGAACCCGTTCTGATTTATTTAGTGTTGACAATATCAAGTCGATGTAATTTGAAAACATCCATATAACCTTAAGTCCTAAACGATGCTTCATTTGCTTAGGTTCGTCCGTCCGTCCGTCCGTCCGTCCGTCCGTCCGTCCGTCCGTCCGTCCGTCCGTCCGTCCGTCCGTCCGTCCGTCCGTCCGTCCGTCCGTCCGTCCGTCCGTCCGTCCGTCCGTCCGTCCGTCCGTCCGTCCGTCCGTCCGTCCGTCCGTCCGTCCGTCCGTCCGTCCGTCCGTCCGTCCGTCCGTCCGTCCGTCCGTCCGTCCGTCCGTCCGTCCGTCCGTCCGTCCGTCCGTCCGTCCGTCCGTCCGTCCGTCCGTCCGTCCGTCCGTCCGTCCGTCCGTCCGTCCGTCCGTCCGTCCGTCCGTCCGTCCGTCCGTCCGTCCGTCCGTCCGTCCGTCCGTCCGTCCGTCCGTCCGTCCGTCCGTCCGTCCGTCCGTCCGTCCGTCCGTCCGTCCGTCCGTCCGTCCGTCCGTCCGTCCGTCCGTCCGTCCGTCCGTCCGTCCGTCCGTCCGTCCGTCCGTCCGTCCGTCCGTCCGTCCGTCCGTCCGTCCGTCCGTCCGTCCGTCCGTCCGTCCGTCCGTCCGTCCGTCCGTCCGTCCGTCCGTCCGTCCGTCCGTCCGTCCGTCCGTCCGTCCGTCCGTCCGTCCGTCCGTCCGTCCGTCCGTCCGTCCGTCCGTCCGTCCGTCCGTCCGTCCGTCCGTCCGTCCGTCCGTCCGTCCGTCCGTCCGTCCGTCCGTCCGTCCGTCCGTCCGTCCGTCCGTCCGTCCGTCCGTCCGTCCGTCCGTCCCCGTGTCTTGTGACAAATTGTTATGGTGCCTACCACACATGACACGACCTTACTTATGCACTCCAACGATTGTTTTCGATTATTTCGGCAGGTAAGAAAGTATGTTGTCATTACGTCCTGCAGCTGATTTGTTACATTGTTGCGTTGTGCACGGGTGACCAGATTAGATTGGCACTGGTAGTCGTTTTCAATGCCTCAATAATGGTGTGTTTGTGTGTGTGTGTGTGTGTGTGTGTGTGTGTGTGTGTGTGTGCGCGCGTGCGTGCGTGCGTGCGTGCGTGCGTGTATGTATGTGTGTGTGCGTGTGCGTGCGTGCGTGCGTGTGTATGTGTATGTGTATGTGTATGTGTATGTGTATGTGTATGTGTATGTGTATGTGTATGTGTATGTGTATGTGTATGTGTATGTGTATGTGTATGTGTATGTGTATGTGTATGTGTATGTGTATGTGTATGTGTGTGTGTGTGTGTGTGTGTGTGTGTGTGTGTGTGTGTGTGTGTGTGTGTGTGTGTGTGTGTGTGTGTGTGTACGTGTACGTGTACGTGTACGTGTACGTGTACGTGTACGTGTACGTGTACGTGTACGTGTACGTGTACGTGTACGTGTACGTGTACGTGTACCTGTACGTGTACGTGTACGTGTACGTGTACGTGTACGTGTACGTGTACCTGTACGTGTACCTGTACGTGTACCTGTACGTGTACGTGTACGTGTACGTGTACGTGTACGTGTACGTGTACGTGTACGTGTACGTGTACGTGTACGTGTACGTGTACGTGTACGTGTACGTGTACGTGTACGTGTACGTGTACGTGTACGTGTACGTGTACGTGTACGTGTACGTGTACGTGTACGTGTACGTGTACGTGTACGTGTACGTGTACGTGTACGTGTACGTGTACGTGTACGTGTACGTGTACGTGTACGAACCTACTTGAAAGCCTGTTAGGGTTTATGACAGGCAGGGGTACCACAGACGCGCCTTTCCTCCTCAAAAAAAAATGCAGTCACATAGGGAGGGACAGAAGGACATCAGAATGGTATTTATAGACGTGGGGAAAGCATATGATCGAGTACCAAGGGAGGAGATATGGAGATGCGCGAGAGAAAGGAATGTACCGTAAAGGTAAGTCACACTAATACGACGTGCGGCTGGTTAAAGTAGCAACTTTGGCGTGAAGGTTGGGTTACACCAAGGATCTGCGTTGAACCCATACCCTGTTCCATACGTTGCTAGACGTCTTTGCACAGACGGCGAAAAAAGATGCACCAGCATCAATGATGTTCGCAGATGACATTGTGTCGTTTGCAGGAAAAGAGGTTCACATGACAGAGTACCTGGAGACGTGGAGAAAGGCATTGGAAGAAAGACGAATGAAGGCTAGTCGACGAAAAACCCAGTTCAAGGACCATAAGTTCGAGCGGAATTAAGAGAAAGACAGACCTACTGTTACACAATTCTAGAAGACGAGCTGGAAAAAGTGGCACGCTTCAAATGTCAAGTGTCAGTCGTGAGAAGAAGAAGAGAAATGAGTCATGGACACATAGATCACGCTGAGAGTGAATGCAGCGTGGAGAAATGAGGCATGGACACTTAGATCACGCTGAGAGTGAATGCAGCGAGGAGAAATGAGGCATGAACACGTAGATCACACTGAGAGTGAATGCAGCGGGGAGAAATGAGGCATAGACACGTAGATTACGCTGAGAGTGAATGCAGCGTGGAGAAATGAGGCATGGACACGTAGATCACGCTGAGAGTGAATGCAGCGTGGAGAAATGAGGCATGGACACTTAGGTTACGCTGAGAATGAATGCAGCGTGGAGAAATGAGGCACGGACACATAGGTCACGCTGAGAGTGAATGCAGCGTGGAGAAATGAGGTAGGGACACGTAGATTACGCTGAGAGTGAATGCAGCGTGGAGAAATGAGGCATGGACACGTAGATCACGCTGAGAGTGAATGCAGCGTGGAGAAATGAGGCATGGACACGTAGATCACGCTGAGAGTGAATGCAGCGTGGGGAAATGAGGCACGGACACGTAGATTACGCTGAGAGTGAATGCAGCGTGGGGAAATGAGGCACGGACACGTAGATTACGCTGAGAGTGAATGCAGCGTGGAGAAATGAGGCATGGACACGTAGAATACGCTGAGAGTGAATGCAGCGTGGGGATATGAGGCATGGACACGTAGATCACGCTGAGAGTGAATGCAGCGTGGAGAAATGAGGCACGGACACGTAGATTACGCTGAGAGTGAATGCAGCGTGGAGAAATGAGGCACGGACACGTAAATTACGCTGAGAGTGAATGCAGCGTGGAGAAATGAGGCACGGACACGTAGATTACGCTGAGAGTGAATGCAGCGTGGAGAAATGAGGCACGGACACGTAGATTACGCTGAGAGTGAATGCAGCGTGGAGAAATGAGGCACGGACACGTAAATTACGCTGAGAGTGAATGCAGCGTGGAGAAATGAGGCACGGACACGTAGATTACGCTGAGAGTGAATGCAGCGTGGAGAAATGAGGCACGGACACGTAGATTACGCTGAGAGTGAATGCAGCGTGGAGAAATGAGGCACGGACACGTAGATTACGCTGAGAGTGAATGCAGCGTGGAGAAATGAGGCACGGACACGTAGATTACGCTGAGAGTGAATGCAGCGTGGAGAAATGAGGCATGGAAACGTAGATCACGCTGAGAGTGAATGCAGCGTGGGGAAATGAGGCATGGACACGTAGATCACGCTGAGAGTGAATGCAGCGTGGAGAAATGAGGCATGGACACGTAGATTACGCTGAGAGTGAATGCAGCGTGGAGAAATGAGGCATGGACACGTAGATTACGCTGAGAGTGAATGCAGCGTGGAGAAATGAGGCATGGACACGTAGATTACGCTGAGAGTGAATGCAGCGTGGAGAAATGAGGCATGGACACGTAGATCACGCTGAGAGTGAATGCAGCGTGGAAAATGAGGCATGGACACGTAGATTACGCTGAGAGTGAATGCAGCGTGGAAAATGAGGCATGGACACGTAGACCAAGCTGAGAGTGAATGCAGCGTGGAAAATGAGGCATGGACACGTAGACCAAGCTGAGAGTGAATGCAGCGTGGGGAAATGAGGCATGGACACGTAGACCAAGCTGAGAGTGAATGCAGCGTGGGGAAATGAGGCATGGTCACGGAGACCAAGCTGAGAGTGAATGCAGCGTGGAAAATGAGGCATGGACACGTAGACCAAGCTGAGAGTGAATGCAGCGTGGAAAATGAGGCATGGACACGTAGACCAAGATGAGAGTGAATGCAGCGTGGGGAAATGAGGCATGGACACGTAGACCAAGCTGAGAGTGAATGCAGCGTGGGGAAATGAGGCATGGACACGTAGACCAAGCTGAGAGTGAATGCAGCGTGCGGAAATGAGGCATGGTCACGGAGACCAAGCTGAGAGTGAATGCAGCGTGGAAAATGAGGCATGGACACGTAGACCAAGATGAGAGTGAATGCAGCGTGGAAAATGAGGCATGGACACGTAGACCAAGCTGAGAGTGAATGCAGCGTGGGGAAATGAGGCATGGACACGTAGACCAAGCTGAGAGTGAATGCAGCGTGGGGAAATGAGGCATGGTCACGTAGACCAAGCTGAGAGTGAATGCAGCGTGGAAAATGAGGCATGGACACGTAGACCAAGCTGAGAGTGAATGCAGCGTGGAAAATGAGGCATGGACACGTAGACCAAGATGAGAGTGAATGCAGCGTGGGGAAATGAGGCATGGACACGTAGACCAAGCTGAGAGTGAATGCAGCATGGGGAAATGAGGCATGGACACGTAGATTACGCTGAGAGTGAATGCAGCGTGGAGAAATGAGGCATGGACACATAGATTACGCTGAGAGTGAATGCAGCGTGGAGAAATGAGGCATGGACACGTAGATCACGCTGAGAGTGAATGCAGCGTGGAGAAATGAGGCATGGACACGTAGATCACGCTGAGAGTGAATGCAGCGTGGAGAAATGAGGCATGGACACGTAGATCACGCTGAGAGTGAATGCAGCGTGGTAATTTAAATGAGGCATGAGCTTTGGAGAAATTGGAACAAATGTACTGGTGTGTTGGGCGATAGGAAAATGCTAGTGAAGTTGAATGGGAAGGTCGACGAAACAGTAGTGAGACCAGCAATGTTGTGTGGAGCAGAGACCTGGACAACAACAAAAGACAGGAAGCAAGGACAGAGACGAATGGGATGTGGTGTTGAGATGGGTGTGTGGAGTAATAAAAAATATAAGATCAGAAACGAATATATTAGCTGAACAACCAGAGGAACACAGGCGTCCAAAAAGATCTCCCCAACCACTTAATGCGGTTAATGAATTTAGATTACTTAATTTAATTAGCGAGATAAATATTTGTAACAGAGTTTTCTAATTTAGATTTGAAAAGTGCGCGTATTAACACGTCTAGTTAAGTATAGAAAACTGTTAGAATAATCCACCCTAAGTATTGATGTAATTTCC
>CBDHHR010001048.1:0-2500 GCA_965263245.1 Metamycoplasmataceae bacterium
CCGCTGTGAGTAGGCGCCCTACACGCATGCGTAAAATGATCTTCTTGCGCTGCGCTACTGCTACGCCTGCAGTGTACGCGTGAATAGTGTGGTGGTAGGCATCTTTGAGCGCCATGCTAGGAATTCACAGTACTGGACATATTTGTTTCTGGGGAATACAGAACACGTTATATTCCAGTGATGACACGGTGACACCCGTCATATAAACTGCCAGAACGGGGCCTTATCACACTGTGACGGGTGAAGGTGTCCTCGAAAAATTGCCCCCGTCCATATTTGAAATTGCCCGTCCAAATGACGGGTGGGCGGGTCTCTAGATAAAGCTATGTACAACGGTATTATTGGTTCTTTTTCTTTGTACACTATATTTCGCCTAATTAATCCAAGAATTTGGTTTCCCTTCGCTGCTGCAATTCCACAGAGAGATAACCACCATTTGTTTGGACTATCAAGCCTTCCCAGTGTTCATACATGTTTAGTTTTAACTTGACCTCAGATTTATAGTTATTGTCAATATATACGATTAGCCCTCCATTTTTACTGCATGTTTTACCTTGTGCTATACAGTCATAACCATGTAAGTAAAATTGTGATAAGTCATCATTTTCTACTATCCAAGTTCGCTGTAAGCAAATTACATTAAATTTAAAATTGTTACAACTTAGCTCTTCTATGAAAGCCTCCAATTCATTAAATTTATAATTTATTGATTGAATGTTTGTGCTTTGACACTAAAACATGATTTTTTTGTTTGCGTTAGTTTGGTAAACTTGTCAGAATCATAATAGGATGATCGACGTGTTAGTTGAGATTCATAATTGTCAATAAGATTTGTGTCTAAGATATTAATTAAATCGTTATTATTAATACCTCCTAAATATGAAATGAATGTTTCGTCTAACGTCATACTTTTATATAATTTTCCAATCTATTATATGTTCTTTTTACATCAAATGTATTTGTAAGTATGTGTTCATAAAATAGTGATATATGCATGTCCCTGTGTTTGAACTTATTAGTGGTGTAGTGTGTAATTCCATAAGTGCTTGCAGAAGTGATTATGAGAACAGAATGAGATAGACACCTTGTTGCTTTGTAAGTAGAACAAAGTGAACAAAAGAAAAACAAAATATATGGATATATATATATATATATATATATATATATATATATATATATATATATATATATATATATATATATATATATATATAGATACATTCAAACAAGTTAAGCATTGTGTTTAAATAACACATTTTGCATCTAATCTAGTAACATTTTATAATTTTTATTATTATTATTATACACACATACATGGCTCTATAAAACTATCACATTTGGTTTATAAATAAAAAAATTAATATAATAATAATTTCCATTTCAAAAAAGACCTATATAATTACCAATGCATTTAACGGACAAACTATTGAGAGAGTCTGTAACAACGTTCACAATAGGACGATACGAAAAAGGAACATGTTCAAATGGCTAGCAAAACATCCAGTTTCAAAATAAAGTTTATTGGCGACATTACCGAGGCGGACTAGGTGAACAGCTCTACCCACTGATGTTCACTGATCCCATATAGTTCCATGAACACCATCATATAGCTCTTTTGCAAATTACTACGCTGTTGCTAATTACGGGCAAAGGGACCTAATTTCTTCTTCTAACTATTGAATTGGTGTCGAACGCCATCTGAGCACTGTTTAGCAGCGATGTCACACACACGTACCGTTTGAGCATTACATAACATATGCCGATAGAGGGCGCCTCCACAGCTCCAGAAAGAGCGAAGTTGACATACAAATTGCCTGAGAGTGTGGCGCTGCTCAGAGACAAGCCGTAGTAGACGAGACACACGACGCACCTATCGGGGTATATAAGACAACGTTGATGACTGTGAAAGGTAACAGTGCAACCATTATTATAGTACAACAAAATACATAATGTTTCAAAATATTAGTTCTCTATATGAGATTGCCCTAAAGCTACGTAACAAAATGAACATTGAATACTTTTCATAGTATACATTATATAATAATTAAAGGAAATATTTAAGGCGAGGATATCTAGGAGTATCTTAGAACAAGATACTTACCATATGTAAATCATAATCACGGAATACAGGCGGAGTTTTGGCGATGCAAGGATGTCCAGTATGGTGTATTGGCTACCCTCGACTTCTAGGTCTTCAGTTGTGTTCATCAGTGATCGTTTTATAATTTGGGCGTCTTTTCCCACAACACTGTTCGTATACAATACGGAGGTGTCATCATTCGTGGGTGGTCTGTATTTCTCAGGTAATTGTACGTTGTTCCATCTAGCTGCTGACTGTAAAATACGCTTTGCTTCAATCTCGCGGTCCTTTGCAATCAGCCAAGGCACGGATTCTGGGATGAACCTGTTTAAACGAACATTATCAAGCATATTATTGTTTTATTTTCGAAATAAACAAAATGATGTAGTGGCTTGATTTATTGAAAATTATTACGCTTCT
>CBDHHR010001048.1:7500-10000 GCA_965263245.1 Metamycoplasmataceae bacterium
GTGTCGTTTCGCTGCCGTAGCCTACGTCACACACCAAGTCCCACTGGCAGCAAAACAGTTGTATTGTGAAAGCGTAATAATACACCACAAAAGGGTCAACTAGGACTACGTGCTGGAGGTGCTAAGAATCTCTTTGGTCAAAAAGAGCCGCCGAAAGAGGGTACAAGAACTCGAATAAGAACTAAGGGAAACCAGGTTGGTATGGGATGTAATCGAGACGGGAGAAGTGAAGAGGGGAGCAATCTTTCACTACCTTACAAAGCGGCCACCTACAGTGCCATTCTAAGGCAAACAACGGCCAAGCAGGCGTAGACTTTTTCATAAACAAGAAATGGAAAGACCACATACTGAGGGTAAACAACATCAGCCCCAGAGTAGCAGAACTCATTATGTGCATAACAAATCGCTACAAACTAAAGATAGTGCAAGTATATGTACCAACGTCATCATACTCAGCAGAAGACATAAATAGGTTCTACAACCACGTCGGTGAGATTTTAGGGAAACCAAACCACTACACGATAGTGATAGGAGACTTCAATGGGCAAATAGGGAAAAGACCAAATCCTATGGAATCGGCAACGGGCAGATTTGGGCTCGAATTGAGAAAGGAAGGAGGCGACACCTTTGATAGACATAGAGAAAATACACAATCATGAATACCATGACCAAGGATAGATGCTGAACAAACAGGTTCAAAGAAGATCGAATTCCAACTCGATTTGAGAAACCGATTCGAGACACTAAAAGAACTAAACGCCATCGACACATTGAGCTAAACCGTCACAGACATAGTCCAACAAACCGTGTCAAGAGTAGCTAAGGCAATTGAACTCGAGGATATCGTCACCAAAAAGAGCCCTGATGACGAAACAGCAATAAATGGTGGGAAACGGCGACGATCAATATAAAATAGAGTACGCAGAAATATGTAAGACCATCAAAACGAAATCAAGAGAGGACATCAGGAAACACAACCAACAGATCATACGAGAAACGATCGTGACATCAAAGAGCCCGAAGAACGCAGAAGCTAGTCCTGGCAGACAGATCACACGCCAGGACAATCAGAATAGAAACATCCATGATCAAGATAAGAACATAGACAGTAAAGAGGAATTCTACACCGAGTGAAACGACAGTGAACAAAGTACCACAATCCACACTGACAAGAAAGATGTACCAGCGATAACATCATGGGAGGTGGAAGCAGCGCTACGAGATATGAAGAATGGGACAACAACAGGCAACGATCTTATCAACATCGAGACATTGATAGCTACAGAAGATACCATCTCGAAGACACTTCCTAAGCTGTACACTAAATGCTTATCAGAAAGACGAATACTCAGAGCGTGGAAGAACGCTAAAATGGTGATAATCTTCAAGAAGGGAATCAAGACAACTTCAAAAATTACAGGCCCATATGTCTACTGTAAAAAATCTATATAGTACTCTCCAAAGTACTAACGAAAACGCAGGAGAAGACACTCGACGCCAACCAGCCACGAGAGCAAGTTGGATTCAAAAGCGGATACTTAATGACCGACCACATCCACGTCGTAAATCAACTGAAGGTTAAGTGCAGATAATATAATATCCCACTGTGCATCACATTCGTCTGCTACGAGAAAGCATTCGACTTAGTGCAAACTCAAGCAGTACTGACCTCGCTTCAAGAACAGGAGATATAATATGTATACATAGAACTCCTGAAAGAAATCTATACAAACAGCTCGATGACAGTCCACGTACACAAAGAAAGCTACAAGATCAACATTAGGAGAGGAGTAAGACAGAGAGATAGCATATCGCCCAAGCTGTTAACAGAAGCACTCGTAAGCATATTCCGACGACTGACTTGGGAAACCAGATACTTGAAGACCGACGGCGAATATCTTAGTCATCTTCGCTTTGCTCATGACATACTCATATGCGCTAATACACCACATGAACTACAACAAATGCTACCGGAATTAGATGATGAAAGTGAAGATCACGTTCTGAAGATGAACAAGTCGAAAGCAAAGGTGATGATGGAAAACGACACACCAATACATGTCAACAACACTCAGATCGAGAACGTTGAAAGTAGCATCTACCTGGGACAGAGATACAGCACCAGAGACAAAAACCAAGACAAGGAGATTCAACGAAGAATCATGGCCGGATGGACAACATTCGCCAAGCATCGCAACAACTTCAAGGGCAACATTGGAGCATGCTTGAAGAGACAAGTCTACATCTCATGCATACTTCCAGCAATGACATACAGCGCAGAAACATGCAAACCACACATGCAAAGAATTAGCTAACATCAGCACAAACAAAGATGGACAACAATATGTTAAACATCACATACCAGAAAAACAAACATTTGAGGAAAAGAAAAGACAAAAGTCACAGACGAGACTGAACAAATCAGAAGACGGAAGTGGACATGGGCAGGGCATGTCAGCAGGATACGAGATAACCGATGGACACTGCGTATCACCACCTG
>CBDHHR010001048.1:15000-25000 GCA_965263245.1 Metamycoplasmataceae bacterium
CAGTGGAGGTTAGATGTAAGAGCAGCGTACTGATCCACAGCTACATGAACGTAGCAGTGGAGGTTAGATGTAACAGCAACGTACTGGGCCACAGCTACATGAACGTAGCAGTGGAGGTTAAATGTAAGAGCAGCGTACTGATCCACAGCTACATGAACGTAGCAGTGGGGGAAAGATGTAACAGCAGCGTACTGATCCACAGCTACATGAACGTAGCAGTGGGGGAAAGATGTAACAGCAGCGTACTGATCCACAGCTACATGAACGTAGCAGTGGGGGATAGATGTAAGAGCAGCGTACTGATCCACAGCTACATGTACGTAGCAGTGGAGGTTAAATGTAAGAGCAGCGTACTAATCCACAGCTACATGAACGTAGCAGTGGGGGTTAAATGTAAGAGCCGCGTACTGATCCACAGCTACATGAACGTAGCAGTGGAGGTTAGATGTAAGAGCCGCGTACTGATCCACAGCTCGCGTCGTGTAAACGCTCCCGGGGTGCCTAGTTTCGACAACATATATACCTAACACTTATGTTGGATGAAAACAACGACCCTTACATGCGTTTATTGATGCAAAGTCAACACAGCGTGTCAACACATTATTTACATACCACTGAAATATATTAATCACGTCAGAATTGAAACTTGAAGTTTCAAACGTAACTACCTCATACCTGAAGCTAGAACGTGCCGTAATTGCATAAATTAAATATAAAAAGGTTTCACGTTTTATTGAAATGACCTTTTTATTTTAATGGACGAAAAAAATAATAGTATATTCAACAATCAATGAATCAGCTTTGCGAGGTGTGACCAATCAAGATAAATGTGAACATATATATATATATATATATATATATATATATATATATATATATATATATATATATATATATTGATAATGACACTATCTCGTAAGTAAAACCGCCATCACTCTCCGCTAAATTATACACTTAAGATTACTGAATAAATCCACATATTAGCACATGTTTATTAAACGACTATTGATTTATTTGGTACATTGTGTTTATATATTTAATAATAATTGTTATTTAATAATAATTGTTATTTAATAATAATTAATATATTTAATAATAATTGTTTTTGAGTGGTCCTTATTTACTAAGTTAACTATTATGGTAATGAATTTATGTGTCTTGTGTTTTAATGCATATATACATGGAGTGTGTATATTAGTACATTTACGTTAGTAATTCTATCGCAACTCTTTTTGAGTGAGTTTTTATTTGTTTATTTTATTTGTGGAGTGATTCATGCATTAAAACATTATTGAAGATAGCATTATAGTGATTATTAGTAGTAATATGATTACTGTAACGAACCAGTCATTATAATATACTCACAGCGAAAGAAATAAGCGAATTACTAGTTTTCAGTTGACGAATCGCCATAGTACACGATAATGGAAACTCACAAAACAAGGCTATGTACAATAAAGCAAGAGAGCAAAGGCAAACCGTCATGATCAGATACAGACAGTCAGCTTTAGATCCCGACTAATGTGGGACCAGGGAACAACGGCAAGAAACGTAGGAAAAAACGATGCCACAGACACAAATGGACTGATGGTGTATGCTAGGTATAAGGTGTGTGATAAGTCTGTATGTATTTATCGACAGGTAAAGGTAGGCTTAGAGACGGAAGAGCTAAAAGCATTACGCTGCCTAGATGGCTATTGTGGGAAAATAAATTAAGGTTACAAGAGAAGCCGATTCTTGTAATATCTGCTACCAATTATATAATAGGAGAACGCTAATTCCGAAGACCCGTCGCAGCAGGAGAGAATCCCCCAGTCCGAGTTGGGAATAACATATAACGCAGACATTAATTAACACACACGGAACAGAAACATACAGAACGCATTTAAAGATCTTGGCCTTCACAACTGGGCCCACTTTGTCTTTAGCTTCTTGGTAAATAACTTGTTCCACCTCAACTAATGCATTATGTTATAACGTTTCCAAGTGAGGACCTTCCTCAGCTATAGAATAATTTAGTCACCCACAACAATAGTTTTGGTGTCAGTGTAATGCTAGTTGCATCAAATAATAAAAACGTATTTTGCGTTATAGCTACAGTGTATTTTATATCCGATGAAGGCCATCACTATGCTTTTAACCATATTTTAGTAAATATGTCATGCAAAATTAATGCATGGGTGCGTGGGTGCGTGGGTGCGTGGGTGCGTGGGTGCGTGGGTGCGTGGGTGCGTGGGTGCGTGGGTGCGTGGGTGCGTGGGTGCGTGGGTGCGTGGGTGCGTGGGTGCGTGGGTGCGTGGGTGCGTGGGTGCGTGGGTGCGTGGGTGCGTGGGTGCGTGGGTGCGTGGGTGCGTGGGTGCGTGGGTGCGTGGGTGCGGGGTGCGCGGGTGCGCGGGTGCGCGGGTGCGCGGGTGCGCGGGTGCGCGGGTGCGCGGGTGCGCGGGTGCGCGGGTGCGCGGGTGCGCGGGTGCGCGGGTGCGCGGGTGCGCGGGTGCGCGGGTGCGCGGGTGCGCGGGTGCGCGGGTGCGCGGGTGCGCGGGTGCGCGGGTGCGCGGGTGCGCGGGTGCGCGGGTGCGCGGGTGCGCGGGTGCGCGGGTGCGCGGGTGCGCGGGTGCGCGGGTGCGCGGGTGCGCGGGTGCGCGGGTGCGCGGGTGCGCGGGTGCGCGGGTGCGCGGGTGCGCGGGTGCGCGGGTGCGCGGGTGCGCGGGTGCGCGGGTGCGCGGGTGCGCGGGTGCGCGGGTGCGCGGGTGCGCGGGTGCGCGGGTGCGCGGGTGCGCGGGTGCGCGGGTGCGCGGGTGCGTGGGTGAGTGGGTGCGTGGGTGCGAGTCGGGGAAAGTGTCTAACACGTATTTAGCTATGTGTCAACAGTGTTTAGACGACGCGTACGCTATAATTAAGTGTTTGATCAAATGTTATGTTTCTGGGACGCCACCGTAAGATATGGCGTATAAATAACGATATGACAATACAACAACATTTGCCAAGTAAACTATGGCAGACAGCTTTTGTGAATAAACCTGTTAGGAAGTAGCTTTATATTCAGACGTATTCTTTCTCTTGCTATAATGGTTAGCTTGACGGTTTGTACTCTCTCATAGTAGCAACACGTATGTTACAAATTGCAGATGGCGCCTTCTGGCGTACTGTCTCTTTAGTTCCATCGATCTGGCTATTGTTCGTAGATGAAACCGACGATTACGCCAAACAAGGTAACTCGTGATGCTGTTATACATATGTGATGAGTTCTATTATTTACTGCTAAGGCATACGTTACTGCGCATACGTTATCCGTATATTGTATGTGTGCTTTTATCGCATGCCACTATATCATACAGTAAGACAATTTCGCTACAATAGTTAAATACAGGGACACAAAGACATATGAAGAACAACACGTCGGCAATATTCAAAGTTTCTAATTTAACTAGATTGCCTCGCTGTTTCGCCGCATTTTAGTTTCTATTGTTGGCAATAAATAAAATGCAAAATGTCGCTGGATTACTTGTTGAATGTAAATTACAAGAATCGGCTTCTTTTGTAGCCATCAATTGTTTTACTATCATTTTACTGATACCTTTAATATTGCAAACCGGTTTTGTATTTAGCCATTTTGATCTGATGCGAATTTCACTTTGATTTACAAGGAATTCCATGCAAACAGTAACCTTAGTATTACTAGTATTATTACTTAGTATTATTTCATAATTCAAACGACTATTCTCACAAATCCGTTTCGGAAATGGCTACGCATATAAACAAAGTATGGCTTAATAAAATATTACATCATTGGATAACATTTAAATTCGCTCTCCTCGGACAAATCTGCTGCCAACAGTGTCCACCATGACAATAATTGCTCTACTGCTATGCCTACCTGTATCACTTCTGCGTGACAGGTTTCCGTGTATGTCTGGTACGTCCACTGACTATCGCCGGATCCGTTTCACGGTAACAGGGCGCCTCCATAGGTCGTTATATCGTTGGTGATCTGATATCTTACTATGCGTTACGATACGTCATTTATATCTTATTTCTGTCTTTTCGGAGTTACCTTAATCACTCACTCATTCACTCACTACTCATTCATTCATTCATTCATTCATTCATTCATTCATTCATTCATTCATTCATTCATTCATTCATTCATTCATTCATTCATTCATTCATTCATTCATTCATTCATTCATTCATTCATTCATTCATTCATTCATTCATTCATTCATTCATTCATTCATTCATTCATTCATTCATTCATTCATTCATTCATTCATTCATTCATTCATACACTCATTCATTCACTCACTCACTCACTCACTCACTCACTCACTCAATCAAACAGTCAATCAATCAATCAATCAACCAATCAATCAATCAATCAATCAACGCACCAATCAGTCACGTACTTGCTCACTAGTTCATTTACTCGTGTCGGCTACTGGGGTCGAACAATTATGGCTTCAACTGTCTTTGTTCATGTCCTCTCTCTACCATTGCCGCGTTTACCTCTTCGGTCTCTAAGCCTTCCCTTTCCTTCAAGCAGTCGATAAATACTGACTTATCACATACCTTATAGCTATCATACATCATCAGTCCATTTGTGTGGCATCGAATTTGTTTACGTTTCTTGCAGTTGCTTCCCTGGTCCCACGTTAGTCCGGGATCTAAAGCTGTCTTTCTGTATCTGATCATGACGGTTTGCCTTTGCTCTCTTGCTATATTGTACATAGCCTTGTTTTGTGAGTTTCCAGTAACGTGTACTATGGCGATTCGTCAGCTGATAACTAGTAATTCGCTTATTTGTTTCGCTATGAGTACATTATAATGACTGTTTCGTTACAATAATCATACTACTACTACTAATAACTATAATGCGATTTTCAATAATGTTTTTAATGCATGTATCACTCCATATGTACATGCATTAAAACACAAAACTGAAATCGTTACATTTCAAATTAGCACTTCATTCAAGGACCACTGAATAGAAGGTATGAGCGTGTTAAAGAGTAAAATAAACAAATATAAACACTCCAGGTAGGACCACTCAAAAGAGTTGCGATAAACTTACTAACGTAAATGTACAAATACATACACTCCATGTATATGCATTAAAATACAAGATACATAAATATTCATTACAATAAAAGTTATCTTTGTAAAGAAACACCACTCAAATTCAATTATTATGAAATCTATAAATAAAATGTACAAATTAAAGCAATACTCGCATAAAAACATGTTTTAATATGCGGTTGCATTCAATAATCTTGAGTGTATAATTTTGCAGAGAGTTATGGCGGTTTTACTTACTATAGTGTCATTACTTAATATATATATATTCACATTTCTCTTAATCAGTCATACCTCGTATAGCTGGATCACTGATTGTTGAATGCATTATTAATTTATGTCGTCCTTTAAAATAAAACGTGCATTTCACTAAAACGTGATACTTTTTATATTTAACTTGTGCAACTACAGCACGTTCTAGCTTCAGGTGTGGGGTAATTACGTTTGAAACTTCAAGTTTCAATTATGTCGTAATTACTGTGATTCAGTGGTATGTAAATAATGTGTTGACACGCTGTATTGATTTTGCCTAAATCAACACATCTAAGGGTCATTGTTAGGTACGTATTTTGTCGGAACTTGGCACTCCGGGAGCGTTTACATGACGCAAGCTGTGGATCAGTACGCGGCTCTTACATCTAACCTCCACTGCTACGAACATGTAGCTGTGGCCCAGTACGCTGCTCTTACATCTAACCTCCACTGCTACGTATATGTAGCTGTGGCCCAGTACGCTGCTCTTACATATAAACTCCACTGCTACGTTCATGTAGCTGTGGCCCAGTACGCTGCTCTTACATCAAACCTCCACTGCTACGTACATGTAGCTGTGGCCCAGTACGCTGTTCTTACATATAAACTCCACTGCTACGTTCATGTAGCTGTGGCCCAGTACGCTGCTCTTACATCTAACCTCCACTGCTACGTACATGTAGCTGTGGCCCAGTACGCTGCTCTTACATCAAACCTCCACTGCTACGTTCATGTAGCTGTGGCCCAGTACGCTGCTCTTACATCTAACTTCCACTGCTACGTACATGTAGCTGTGGCCCAGTACGCGGCTCTTACATCTAACCTCCACTGCTACGTATATGTAGCTGTGGCCCAGTACGCTGTTCTTACATATAAACTCCACTGCTACGTTCATGTAGCTGTGGCCCAGTACGCTGCTCTTACATCTAACCTCCACTGCTACGTACAAGTAGCTGTGGCCCAGTACGCTGCTCTTACATCTAACCTCCACTGCTACGTACATGTAGCTGTGGCCCAGTACGCTGCTCTTACATCTAACCTCCACTGTTACGTACAAGTAGCTGTGGCCCAGTACGCTGCTCTTACATCTAACCTCCACTGCTATGTACATGTAGCTGTGGCCCAGTACGCTGCTCTTACATCTAACCTCCACTGCTACGTACAAGTAGCTGTGGCCCAGTACGCTGCTCTTACTTCTAACCTCCCCTGTTACATACATGTAGCTGTGGTCCAGTACGCTGCTCTTACATCTAACCTCCACTACTACGTACATGCAGCTGTGGACCAGTACGCTGCTCTTACATCTAACCCCCACTGGTACGGTCATGTAGCTTTGGCCCAGTACGCTGCTCTTACATCTAACCTCCACTGCAACGTACATGTAGCTGTGGCCCAGTACGCTGCTCTTACATCTAACCTCCACTGCAACGTACATGTAGCTGTGGCCCAGTACGCTGCTCTTACATCTAACCTCCACTGCAACGTACATGTAGCTGTGGCCCAGTACGCTGCTCTTACATCTAACCTCCACTGCAACGTACATGTAGCTGTGGCCCAGTACGCTGCTCCTACATCTAACCTCCACTGCAACGTACATGTAGCTGTGGCCCAGTACGCTGCTCTTACATCTAACCTCCACTGCTACGTACAAGTAGCTGTGGCCCAGTACGCTGCTCTTACATCTAACCTCCACTGCTATGTACATGTAGCTGTGGCCCAGTACGCTGCTCTTACATCTAACCTCCACTGCTACGTACATGTAGCTGTGGCCCAGTACGCTGCTCTTACATCTAACCTCCACTGCTACGTACAAGTAGCTGTGGCCCAGTACGCTGCTCTTACATCTAACCTCCACTGCTATGTACATGTAGCTGTGGCCCAGTACGCTGCTCTTACATCTAACCTCCACTGCTACGTACAAGTAGCTGTGGCCCAGTACGCTGCTCTTACTTCTAACCTCCACTGTTACATACATGTAGCTGTGGTCCAGTACGCTGCTCTTACATCTAACCTCCACTACTACGTACATGCAGCTGTGGACCAGTACGCTGCTCTTACATCTAACCCCCACTGGTACGGTCATGTAGCTTTGGCCCAGTACGCTGCTCCTACATCTAACCTCCACTGCAACGTACATGTAGCTGTGGCCCAGTACGCTGCTCTTACATCTAACCTCCACTGCTACGTACAAGTAGCTGTGGCCCAGTACGCTGCTCTTACATCTAACCTCCACTGCTACGTACAAGTAGCTGTGGCCCAGTACGCTGCTCTTACATCTAACCTCCACTGCTATGTACATGTAGCTGTGGCCCAGTACGCTGCTCTTACTTCTAACCTCCACTGTTACATACATGTAGCTGTGGTCCAGTACGCTGCTCTTACATCTAACCTCCACTACTACGTACATGCAGCTGTGGACCAGTACGCTGCTCTTACATCTAACCCCCACTGCTACGGTCATGTAGCTTTGGCCCAGTACGCTGCTCTTACATCTAACCTCCACTGCTACGGTCATGTAGCTGTGGCCCAGTGCGCTGCTCTTACATCTAGCCTCCACTGCTACGTATATGTAGCTGTGGCCCAGTACGCTGCTTTTACATCTAACCTCTACTGCTACGTACATGTAGCTGTGGCCCAGTACGCTGCTTTTACATCTAACCTCTACTGCTACGTACATGTAGCTGTGGCCCAGTACGCTGCTTTTACATCTAACCTCTACTGCTACGCACATATGGTGGGTGTAGCTATTCCTCCATTCAGTCAAAACGACAAACGAATATCAATGTCCTGCATCCATTCAATGTTCACAATCTGCCAATCACGCAAAAACGTAAAAAGGTATGTCATATGGCGCATTATCCAGTCCTCAGTACTCCTCAAAGCGCTTTGCACATATGTACGCACCCTAGACTTATACATACATATATATACACACACAAACACATACACACACGCACACGCACACACATACATACACAGAGAGCCAATGGTTCTGCGCCACTTCGCTATCGGATTATGACATCGATTTAAGGTGCTGTTTACAATCTGTCGCGTAGACGTTATACCGCGATGTATGTATGTATGTATGTATGTATGTATGTATGTATGTATGTATGTACGTATGTATGTATGTATGTATGTATGTATGTATGTATGTATGTATGTATGTATGTATGTATGTATGTATGTATGTATGTATGTATGTATGTATGTATGTATGTATGTATGTATGTATGTATGTATGTATGTATATATGTATGCATGCATGCATGCATGCATGCATGTGCATGTGTGCGTGTGTGCGTGTGTGCGTGTGTGCGTGTGTGCGTGTGTGCGTGTGTGCGTGTGTGCGTGTGTGCGTGTGTGCGTGTGTGCGTGTGTGCGTGTGTGCGTGTGTGCGTGTGTGCGTGTGTGCGTGTGTGCGTGTGTGCGTGTGTGCGTGTGTGCGTGTGTGCGTGTGTGCGTGTGTGCGTGTGTGCGTGTGTGCGTGTGTGCGTGTGTGCGTGTGTGCGTGTGTGCGTGTGTGCGTGTGTGCGTGTGTGCGTGTGTGCGTGTGTGCGTGTGTGCGTGTGTGCGTGTGTGCGTGTGTGCGTGTGTGCGTGTGTGCGTGTGTGCGTGTGTGCGTGTGTGCGTGTGTGCGTGTGTGCGTGTGTGCGTGTGTGCGTGTGTGCGTGTGTGCGTGTGTGCGTGTGTGCGTGTGTGCGTGTGTGCGTGTGTGCGTGTGTGCGTGTGTGCGTGTGTGCGTGTGTGCGTGTGTGCGTGTGTGCGTGTGTGCGTGTGTGCGTGTGTGCGTGTGTGCGTGTGTGCGTGTGTGCGTGTGTGCGTGTGTGCGTGTGTGCGTGTGTGCGTGTGTGCGTGTGTGCGTGTGTGCGTGTGTGCGTGTGTGCGTGCGTGCGTGCGTGCGTGCGTGTGTGCGTGTGTGTGTGCTTGTGTGTATGCGTGTGTGTATGCGTGTGTGTGTGTGTGTGTGTGTGTGTGTGTGCGCGTGTGTGTGTGTGTGTGTGTATGTGTGTGTGTGCATGTATGCGTGTGTGTGTGTGTGTGTGCGTGTGTGCGTGTGTGTGTGTGTGCGTGTGTGTGTGTGTGTGTGTGTGTGTGTGTGTGTGTGTGTGTGCGTGTGTGCGTGAGTGCGTGAGTGCGTGTGTGCGTGTATGCGTGTATGCGTGTATGCGAGTATGCGTGTATGCGTGTGTGCGTGTGTGCGAGTATGCGTGTAGGCGTGTATGTGAAACCATTTCTCCGTCATATGCATGTACCGATCTAAAATGTTGTGTTGGATCTAGTGGGCTCATCAGCATGATTTGTAGATTTGGACATTTCAACATTCTTTCTGCCAGTTGGTGTATTTGGGGGCTCAGTGTAGCAAAAATGCTATGTTTCGTATACATCAAGATTCCTTTTGGAACTACGTTGTGGTGATTTTCGTCGTAGATATGAGTAACGAGGCCCTATAAAATGATGTCACCGCTATTCAGCCGTTACCTCATAACGACAGGTGTGAGTAACACTTTGTTTTGAGTTTGCCAGCAACATGGACCCGAACGACGCAATGGCGAGCTTAGGAAACCCTTGGAGAAAACCTTGGCAGATGTTTATATTTCACGTTGTGTCGTTCCTAGGCTGTCTCATTGGCTGCTGGCAGATGATGGGCATCGTCTTCATTGGTGAGTTTCACTTG
>CBDHHR010001048.1:30000-32500 GCA_965263245.1 Metamycoplasmataceae bacterium
CATAAAACCGTGATTACTATTTTATTGAAAATTTTCATTGGAAATATAGAGAAGCGTGGCAATTTTCAATCAATCAAGCCACTACATCATTTTGTTTATTCCGAAAGAAAAAATAATAATATGCTTGATAACTTTCGTTTAAACAGGTTCATCCCAGAATCCGTGCCTTGGCTGATTGCAAAGGACCGCGAGATTGAAGCAAAACGTATTTTACAGTCAGCAGCTAAATGGAACAACGTACAATTACCCGAGAAATACAGACCACCCACGAATGATGACACGTCGGTAGTGTACACGAATAGTGTTGTGCGAAAAGACGGCCAAATTATAAATCGATCACTGATGGACAAAACTGAAGACATAGAAGTCGAGGCTAGGCAATACAACATACTTGACATTCTTGCATCGCCAAAACTCCGCCTGTATTCCGTGATTATGGTTTACTTATGGTAAGTATATGTATCTATTTTGAAACATTATGTGTTTTGTTGTACTATAATAACGGTTACGCTGTTACCTGGCTCAATCATCAACATTGTCTTATATACCTCGATAGGTGCGTCGTGTCTCGTCTACTACGGTTGTTTTGTTATACTATAATAACGATTACGCTGTTACCTTGCTCAATCATCAACATTGTCTTATATACCTCAATAGGTGCGTCGTGTGTCTCGTCTACTACGGTTGTTTTGTTATACTATAATAACGATTACGCTGTTACCTTGCTCAATCATCAACATTGTCTTATATACCTCAATAGGTGCGTCGTGTGTCTCGTCTACTACGGTTTGTCTCTGAGCAGCGCCACACTCGCAGGCAATTTGTATGTCAACTTCGCTCTTTCTGGAGCTGTGGAGGTGCCCTCTAGCATCATGTGTGCGGTACTGCTCAAACGGTACGTATGTGTGACATCGCTGCTAAACAGTGCCCAGATGGCGTACGATACCAATTGAAGGAGATTGTAGATTTCGTTGCCCGTAATTAGCCAGAGTAGTAATTTGCAACATAACTTTGTTTTGGTGTTCGTGGAACAATATGTGATAATTGAACATCAGTGGGTAGAGCTGTTAACCTAGTCCACCTCGGTAATGTCGTCAATAAAGTTTATTTTGAAACCGCATGTTTTGTTGGCCATTTGAACATGTTGCTTTGTCGTATCGTCCAAATGTGAATGCTGTTATAGGGCGTGCAAGTCTCGCGCGCGAAAACGAGGCTGGGGGCAGTTGGGGGCTTGAGGTCCATATACTCCATGTTAACATATAGGACTTTGTTTTGTTTTGGTCGTAATAATCGAACTGTCCCGAAATAGCGTATTTCAGTTATATTGTCCGAAGGATTATTACAAGCAGAAGCAGTGGAACACTTTGCCGGTGACAATGATCATGGAAATCATGAATTTTAATCGATTATTATGGTGGTTGCCATGGCAATAGCGGCAAGTACTTGTGTTTGGCGATCTTGACTAATAATGAAGAGTGCCAGTTTTCGCGCAGTACAACCTGTTTGGGCCAAACGTGTACATGTGATATGATTCTGTACATTTAGACAACTTGTCATATATAAGTGTTTATCGAAACCACAACGTACAGCAATGAAAAACGCTAATCCCGTAAAAGACACATACAGCCTAGCATCGTGTCGATTATCTGCACTACGTAAATCGCTATGTGTCTATGATAGTGTGGTAAACTCAATATTAAATCGGACATTTAAGATAAGAAACGTATAACACAAGACATTTATGAACTGATTTTCCTAGCATTCATCAGTCGGAAGCTACAACTGTCATCCATCCTTAGAATATTATTCTTGTGTCCAGTCCCCATTTAGTCTCGCTTAGTCTCCAATAAGCTCCAGTCGCGCGGAGTCACGCCATGTATCGTGACCCACTTGCAGGCCCTATAGGCTCACTAAACACAGTCAGTAAGAACTTTTTTCTCGCGAATTACAACCCGGTATGTGTGTAGATACGTTCATAATGGCATGCTCATGCATGTTTGCGCGTCGCTTTCGAACAACCTTCGTTAGTAGTTATATGACGCGTCGACACAGTAAGACTATTATTATCGTTTACTCTTTCGAAAATTTTGTAATAGTAACATAACAGTTAAGTAAAGTTAATTGTTTTTACCTATGTGATTACAAACTGTTCAATGCCAATACCCTGTAGTCATATTGAAAATAGGTCCTTACTCTCGAAAAATGTTTCAAACTGTCTAGTACACAGCGACTAATTGTGTCATAATTTTGTCGATGCGGTTTCTTACGTTACAGCATTGGACGCCGATGGATTATTTGTATATTCTCCGTCGTTGCTGGACTCTGCCAACTCTTAATTGTGCTCATTCTGACAAGTATAGGTATGTGTTCCCCAAGAAATACGTTGTTATCAAAACATATTGATGATATCATATTTCAACACGCATTCCAAAATGCGAAAAAATCCAACGTGTGTGTACGTGTGTATGTGTGTGTGTGTGTGTGTGTGTGTGTGTGTGTG
>CBDHHR010001049.1:0-7500 GCA_965263245.1 Metamycoplasmataceae bacterium
TGCAGGTGTTGCGTTAGAAGGCAGCTGGCCAGCAGGGTCCTCCAGATGTCCCCATCTCAGAGAATGGCTGGAAAATACATGAGGGGATAACTTGCCTCAGCATTGGCAGTGGCCCATCAGGACCATCATTTCTAATGAACGTCATTAGCTGCCGCTGTTGGGCGAAGGACAAGGCATGCAAGGAAGGCAATTGTAGCTGTTACCGTTAAAAACGTAGCTGCACAATCTACTCTGCACGCACAGTAGGTGATGAATGCTGCAACCCATTTACGAAGAAAGAGGAGATGGAGGAGAACGATGACCAGATAATATGATGATGAGTATGTAGATCGGGATGAGTTACAAGAACAATATTCAGTATTGGGTGGATAATATGTTATTTTTGGTAGACTCATGGTAGAATGATAGTTGCAGATTAGCTGGTCGGGGCAACATCCCGGAACGCCCCCTTCGTTAGGTATATAAGGGCTGCAAACATTGTACACTGTGCTGTTACTGTGAATAAAGACCTCAGATGCAATGTTGTAATACGTGTGTGGGGCAAGGAAGAAGACAACAAAGTGCAAGTATATCACACTTACTTATAGTTGTGTTGACGTCGCCCAGACACCGGGAACCATTTACAACACTACGTTAATTTGGTTTTACTATGAATGTTTACATTTGGTTATATTTGCCATAGGCTAGTATGTCTCTGTTAAGTAAAATTAACTATAAATAAAACCATTGATTGTCTGTTTGATTGTCAGTTACGCGACTTTGACCATGATTTTATACATTGACCTTGACCTTTAATCATGACAAAAATATCAAAAATGAATTCCACGAGTCAAACTTGTATGGAAAAGTGCTATCACACATGATTCTAGGCCTATTAGTTCAACCGTTTTACTTGGGTGAAGCTTACATAGCGTTAATAATGCTAATTATTCTAACTATCTAATTAAACAAATCCCCAAAGTTGGCCCAGTGCCAACAAAGCTAAAAATCTTTCAGACACTCATGTGAATACATATCAATCAAAACAACTTACAGTAATTACAATGTATGGGTTCTCTGTTTTGCAACTAGACTATAACATGAAAGATACATATTATGCGTAGACAAAGATAAATTGGATAGTTGAGGATATATAAAAAATATGTAGGCTAAAAGACCTCTACACTTGACCTGAGAATATACCGGCATTAGTAATACAGTCTAACCTCACTTGTTATCTCTGTCACAAAGCCACTTCGTGATTAAAGTCACTCTTAGACAGTCCCAAATCACTCCAATAGCATTAAGATATACGAGGTTATTCTGACTAATGCGGACAACTCGCCATTCCGGTCACCCTGAACTGCGGTAGAGCGCATTAGTCCAAGGGCAGAGCTTCAGACTCTCGACTAAGACATACCGGACGCAACTCCTGTGCCGCTATATATAACCTTGGGCAAGTGTTTTCACTCTACATTGCTCACGTTCACTCAGCTGTATGAATACGTACCTGGCTATAGACAGTGGTGGATATTTGCACTAGCAGCCTTCGTGCATTAATTGCAGCGGGTTTGGATGATTCCCAGAGGAGTTGATATGGTGCCTGATTGCATAGGTCTGCCAGGAAATTAAAGTGTAATGCCCTTTGAACATTGCTGAGGGACGGATACTGCACTATATATGAACTTACCTTTTTTACCTTTGTTTACTTTGGTTTAGTTTTGAGGGGGAGCATCATAGTGATCGACGTACCACTGGCTCGGTGACGATTGACGCCTTTTGATATGTTGCAGCGACCATCTACCCCGGGCCAATGAGTCAGTCGACGTCTGGCGCGGCTGTGATGTCGTGATTCGGGCCAGTTATAGCCACCCAGTTGTCGCACTCGCCGCCCGATGCCATGCCAGCGAACCAGAACACACAATGGGACGGCCTCGGCTACAGTCGCCACTATGCCAAGCGAATTCCCGATATCGGCAAGATGTTCCCTAGGAAAATGGCCACGCAGACGATGCACAAGAAGGAAGCTGGAACGAGACGGCCGGGGAAGGACAACGAATCGCAGAAGTTACTGCTGTGGGACTCCGCGAGCGGCGCCAAGCCGAAGACGCTAGTCGTCCAACTAGCCAACAGTCCGTACATGGCGACGTTACTGAAGCCCAACTACAAGTTCGTCAAGACGAGGGCGTCTGCCCCGGCCGTTGGTGGTGGTGGCGATGCGAAATACCTTGATGAAATTAAGGTACCGTCGTGGCGGACTGGAGACACGCGCTCGGCCTACATTATTCGGATGGAGAGGTGGGCGAAAGCGACAGCAAAAAAGGCGCTGACGGTAAGTTATTATTACTAATATTATTATTAATGTTATTATGATACTATTAATAACATTAATAATATTAATACTGTTATTGATGGTATTGACGTAGTAATAGTGTTTATAGTGCTAATAGTATTATTATCACTATTATCACTATTGGCGCTATTTTCGTTATTATTATCACCATTATGAATAGTATTGATAACATGAATAACATTAATTAATATTATTAATAACATTAATTAATTATTATTATTATTATTATTAACATTATTGTCACTAATATCATTATTATCTTTATTAATATTATCACTAGTATTAATGGTATGAATATAATGAATATAATGTATATAATGAATACAATGAATATAATGAATATAATGAATATAATGAATATAATGAATATAATGAATATAATGAATATAATGAATATAATGAATATAATGAATATAATGAATATATTTAATGTATTTAAAATATTTAATATAATAAATATAATTAACATTATTAATATTATCCATATTATTAATTAAACTTATTATCAGTACTACTAATATTATTCATTTTATAATGCATCAAATAATACGTTTTCGAAGTAGACCTACATGCTTGCACATCGATTAAGACTAAGGCAGAGTAACAGACTGTAGCCGAATCCAATTATTGGTGTTCCGCCGGCGGCGTACGGGCTACGTACGTACTACGTAGTAGAGATAGTGATTTGGTTCTGAAAACTGTGTTAACGTGAGCAGCTAGATTAATTAAATGGTCGTGTCACTTTTTTCGAAACACCACCGACACGCGACGACAATATGGTTAGTGCAACTAACCCTCTTCTCGGACAAGTCTGGTTCCAAAATCGGAACAGTTGCTCTCACTGGTGTTAGATAAACATGTAATCATGCTACTAGTTCTACGTTCAGCTCGTCAGCGAGCATTTCATAATTACACTTGTACTTTATTGAATATGTCATCTGTTTATAATGCTATCTTTGCACATTCTATTATTGAATTCGTCACAACACTACAATCATTTATAATTCTTGAACAAATCATTATTCAACTTTCTACCATCAACTTATACGATCGAATTCTACGTCGTCATTGAACATGTTGTCTAAGGCCTACGCAATCACCACACATCTACAGACGACAGTCAGTTCTAATCCGGCGCTAGCCAATGAAGCCTCTACCATGGTCTGCACGATGCTTTTTTCCGTGACCTACACCTGTAGGTCAATTAACCGATACGGGTGCCACCATGGCAGCCTTCAGCGTTTTTGAATAACAAATTAATAAGGAAATTAGTCTCCGCCACTAAAAGGCATAGGAGCCTACTGCTTTCCTGAATATCTTGAATTAGTGTAGTCGCTTAGGGGAATTACCTTGACACGCTGGATCAGAACATAACAATGGAACAGTTGTACCTGAGCACCATATCATTTTTGAGAGAGGGCTGCCCGATTTTAGAGGTCAATGTCAGGTTATGATCAAACAGATATAATGGTACAATCCTTTTTCTAACAGTTGCCCATTACATCTCGAGACTTAAATAATATATTCCGTACTAAGTCATCTTACGAGGAGTCGTCTTCCTTATAGAATGGATCGAGGGTATTCTCGTGCAATTACTTCTACCCGGTTGACGCTTACATCCGGTTCAGCATGCGAAAACGAGGCTGGGTGGAGAAGCTCGGACGGCGCGCCGGCACGATTCAAAACAAGAAAAGCAAGAGCAGCAAGTTGGAGTGTGGGAAAGACGAAGGTATGTGGCGCGCTGTTTTACGCATCGGGTTGACAGAACTCAGGATTCGAATCGTGAGCTGCGGTTTCGAATCTGGGGCAATTTCAGTGAGGAAATGTAAAGGGCTTTGGGCAGTACCTAGGATTGGATACTGCTCTACCTAAGACCTTACCTTTAGGATATTCATAAAGTGTGTATGTTTGTACACACCTATATATATATATATATATATATATATATATATATATATATATATATATATATATATATATATATATATATATATATACACGCGAAGGTAGGATAGATTATGTATTCTTTATAATTTTCCTGGAGGAACACATTAGGGTAGGCAAGCATTTAAGTACTTTTATGTTATTTTGTTGTTGTTGCGAATATGCCGCCCATATTGTTTCGGGTGAAAGTGAGGAAGATATATCTGTTGTATTTCAACACCAACGAATTTGGAAGCTGCTTTTCGCAGTCTAACTGAATGTCAAAGTAAAATGTTGCTCTCTTCTTTCGCCTTGTCGTCCGGGCTGAGACTCGTCTTGACATTGGTCGTCGACCTGGTTGCCTCCGTCTTCGCGTGGCGCAGCTCCCTGGGACAATTTCGTTAAGATGCAGAGTTCTTAAGGAACATTCGTCCTTAAACAAAGTTTTAAAAACCCAAATATCCATTGCCATATTACAGTGTACACTATTTCGATGATATACCAGTGACAGCGTATTGCTGGCGCGTCAAGGCGTTAACAGTTTTCATGTGTTCAGGTTCACTATTACGAATCGAAATTGATTTTAAAGTGCAAAATATGGTTTAAGAGCTATTAAAATCAATATTACAATTAGTAGAATGGTCCCCGGGTCTATTGTCTCCATCCTGTGGTCGCAACTCTCCCTGTCTCCCACTTCTAAAAACTGCATAATCAGCATGGACTGTCTAGCGCTGTAATTGAAAAAGATATCTTATGTTGACTTACACGCCGAATGACTTAAGACAAGCAATTGATTATCAACACCGACAACAACAACGTAGTATGACAATATTGTTGATCACTGTGCTCTCTAACAACAATGTCGGTTGCTACTCTGGAAAGAATAACACACCATGTCTTTTGTCATGGCTTACAAATTACTTGTTTCTCATTAAGTATACTCCCAGCGAAACATTGTTATTTAACCGATCGTTCTGTATGAATTATAAATGTCAGAACGAAACATTCTATAAATAGCATACGCTTTGTATCGGCTCGTGCTCGACACCTGCAAGCTACGATGAATAACTTCTCGTTGCCACTATTCTTGCCAGAGTTATTGCGCCGCTGTGAGTAAGTAAATATTTATGTTAGGGGCGACCCGACAATCGTTTGAAACATTCACTGTCCAATTGGACTTTTCGAGCATGTTTTGACTTTATGCCAGGCCACGGAAATAATAATGTTGACTTTTAATCGTCATTTTCCCATCACCCTTTTGGTTACAATCTGAGCCTGGAGGCCACGTGATACCAGTACACCAAACAATGCGAATGAGATCTATGCTGTCAAAGCGACTCTATTATGGCGTGCACAACATGTTCCATTATTGGGAGGGCATTATACCCTACGGGTCATTAAATCCCCACTGCGTTAAGGCGTCAAGGGCTCGGCCCGGCCTGCAGCTTTCCGAGGTAAGTATCGCCGTTGCTCCGTTACTTTCCGATCGTGGATGATAAATTGTGGACGTGGTTTGGCTCGGTATGGATTATTCACCTCAACGTAGAGTCACAACAGCAGACTTCAGTATTCACGTGTTTATTTCAGTTTTGATGACCGAGTCGTACGCATCCATTCAGCTACGATTTGGCACTTTAAGCGAGTGCATAAACGAATAAATAAATAAATACATGAAACGCATGCACGCACACATGAACGCACACACACACACACATGCATACACATAAACACACACACATACACAACGTGTTAGGTCCATATTGTCGTGATATTTCTTCTGTTTATATATATATATATATATATATATATATATATATATATATATATATATATATATATATATATATATCACCGAATATCTATTGATTTGATTGGTCTGTTAAGCTCCCGTCTATGATTACGCCAAATAATTCTGTTTGTTGGCCCCTCTGAGCTCGAATTGTGTAAAGATAATATAGGCGCTATAGATATTTGACAATTATAAAAAAAATCATTATATCATAATGTGTAGATTAGTCAATTTTAATTTACTTTGAGACGTAACAAATAAGAGATTTGGGAGGGTTTAAGTATACTAAATGGCTTCGTTTGAGGAACATATTGCTACTGTACACGCCCCTTCCCCTCTTGTAATGCTTTATCTAACAGCATTCGGTACGGCTGCGACCACAATTTGGAAAATCACCGAATAATGTCCAACCGCACCTCTCCTTCAGTGCCACGTCGAACGGCAACGAACACACGGCTCAGCCCCCAAGATTCACAACATTCAGACGGTATATATACCGGAAAGTCGACAGAACTGACTGAGTGGTCTGGCAATACAGCTCTTGATGAATAAAACGTATCGTGTACAAAAAGTAAATTTCACTACATTTCTACATATTGGACAAAGGAATTGTACAAGATTATAACAAGTAATGTTCGTTTGTAATTTACTTTGCAGATTTCGAAGCGATTTGTCACCAGGATATACCGGCTCCTTGGGATGAAGTGTTTGGAGCTTACGCCATTATGGTGGGCATTTATAGTTTGTCAGTTATGTGAAATTATTATATTGACTGTACCTTACTTTACCTTTGCGACTTTAGTTAACCAAAGCAATAACTATTACATCGTTTAAACTTTATACTCTTCACTCTACAAAATACTTAATTATGAAATGTGCATACACTGCAGTTATCTAGATATCATGGTGAAATGTTCTTCATAAGTGTAAAACCGACATATGTAACTGAAAATAATAATAATGATAACTTTATTGTCCAAACATATAATAGATACGCATCTTGCACTTTGGAGAATTCATAAAAATAACACAATATTTAAATCATATCACATAGTAATGCATGTACACAGTAAAATCAAGAATATAAATATGTAAACGGTAGCTGTAAAACTAGATTTAATACTGGAATAAATATGCTAAAAACAATATGACAATATTATAAGATAAATACATAAATGTGATAAAACAACTTTGCAGTGGTAGTGGTAAGGACTGTGATATGTCGGTCAATGGTTGATTTTATATGGCTGGTTCAAATATTTAATTTGTCATCGATTGTTGTACCCATATATTTATAAGAATACACAATTTATATAGGTTGCCCGTTGATATTTACAGGGTTAGGATGATGTACACCTGATCGGAAGTGTATTTCAATTTCCGTGGTTTTTATAAGAATTTAATTCGAGGCAGTTGGCCACACACCATGGATAGTATGGTACGATCAGTTGTTTGA
>CBDHHR010001050.1:0-10109 GCA_965263245.1 Metamycoplasmataceae bacterium
TCTGCAATTGTTGAATATACACCAGGTACATGGCTTTGTCACTGACCGCGCATTTAGTTCACCGCAGACGTTCTTTGTAGTGGAACAAGTCACAGTTCGCCAATGACAATTTTGTATCATCATTTGCATCTTCAGACTAACGCAAGCATGTCACGAATGATGCTCATTCAACGGCATTGATGTTCGCTGTAATTTATACCGAGAGGTTCACAAAACACAGTGTGGAGCACGTCGTAACTTACTTTGACATAACTCTCCTTTGTGGTGCCCGTCACATACGCATTTCCACGCCCGGTTGCCTTCGTTGGGCTCAGTCGTCGACACGCACTTACTGTTACCGTGGCACTGTATCCAACGGCAAGGGTTGTAAACTGAAACCAGATGTATCACGCTAACGTAATGTGCATATGCAGCTAGCAACGTTGTTTTAATCTTAGAGGTTCATCAGCGGTTCAGCATGCCTTCCTTCTGCGTTGTTCTCATCGGTGGCGGATTAACAAATAAGCAATACAGGCACATGCCTAGAACACACGAAAGTAAGCAGCTCATAGAGGAGATGAAAGCTAAACATTTACACAAGAATATCATTGAAAACCGAAATAAATGCTTGCAAAGCAAGTACTATTAAGAGTCTCATATATTGTGTTATTAAAAGCCTTGGCCCACAAGGAGTTAACTGACGGACTCGAATAGTCACACACGGAACGTTGGGCTACTCTGATAATACATGAGAAAACACCGTGTCAGCAAGCGGAAGCTGTTTACATGCACGAAACAAAGATTCACCTTTTCACCTTCAACAATCACTTTCTAAGAGTGTTTTCTTGGGTAATTTGCACTGTTGGGTGACTATCACATTGATATTGGGACCATTATATATTTTGCATGGCTGGCCATTTTGTTGGTTGGCCCCACTATCTGACACAGCTGTTCCAATAATGTTTTTAGATAACGTGTGTAATGTTACAAAAGTCCACAGTTGTATATACACCAGGTATATGATTGTGTAATTGTTCGCGCATTTACGTCACCGCAGAAAGATCTTTGCAGTGGAACAAGCTTCCAGTGTCACAGTCCGTCAGTGACAATTTCTTATCATAATTTCCATCTTCAGACTATTGCGAGCAAGTGTTGAATGATGTTTATATAACGGGATTTATGTTCCTTATAATTGATAGCTAAATGTTCATAAAATACCGTGTGGAGCACGTCGGTACTTACTGTTACACAACTTTCCTGAGTGGTCACCGTCACATTCGCAGTGTGGCATCCCCCACCATTCATAACGGCCTTGTTTTAAGTGATGCGCCATGCACGACTTGTTAACCGGGCAAGGAAACGTATGGCAAGGATCCCAAACTGAAACCAGACGTGTCACGCTAATTTCAAATGCATGTATAGCGGGCAACGTTGGTTTAATCCTAGAGGCTCCTTAGCGGTTCAGCATGCCTTCCATGCTGCGTTGTTCTCGTCGGTGGCTGATTAACAAATAAGCAGTACAGAACGTGCTTAGGACACACGAAGTGAAGCACCTCACGAAAATACCAGAGCATAATCTTTGTAGACTGATTGTTCCGGAAAGTGAAACCCAGCTAACAAGGCATGAGGTAGTACTTTTGGTGAAGCCAGACTCACTTTGATTTCGCCGTCTCAACTATCATGCTAGCCTAAATTGTATACCATTGTGCCCTTGTACCAATATGTTCCGAATATACTGCATCTATGTACATTTTGAGACCCAACGAGCGACCTCGTTTACACCACCAAACGTGATATCGGTCACGGCTGTGACGCACGGCCGCAGCGGCGTACACTACGGAAAGTAGAATTGATTATGGGGTTTCAAAACTGCGCTTAGTCGCGATATTTATCATACATTATATAGGTGTTACTGCGTAACAACATGATTATTAATTTTCGTGAATCGTGTGGGGCACGTTATTTTAAATACATTAAATACATTAAATCCATTTCACACACACACACACACACACACACACACACACACACACACACACACACACACACACACACACACACACACACACACACACACACACACACACACACACACACACACACACACACACACACACACACACACACACACACACACACACACACACACACACACACACACACACACACACACACACACACACACACACACACACACACACACACACACACACACACACACACACACACACACACACACACACACACACACACACACACACACACACACACACACACACACACACACACACACACACACACACACACACACACACACACACACACACACACACACACACACACACACACACACACACACACACACACACACACACACACACACACACACACACACACACACACACACACACACACACACACACACACACACACACACACACACACACACACACACACACACACACACACACACACACACACACACACACACACACACACACACACACACACACACACACACACACACACACACACACACACACACACACACACACACACACACACACACACACACACACACACACACACACACACACACACACACACACACACACACACACACACACACACACACACACACACACACACACACACACACACACACACACACACACACACACACACACACACACACACACACACACACACACACACACACACACACACACACACACACACACACACACACACACACACACACACACACACACACACACACACACACACACACACACACACACACACACACACACACACACACACACACACACACACACACACACACACACACACACACACACACACACACACACACACACACACACACACACACACACACACACACACACACACACACACACACACACACACACACACACACACACACACACACACACACACACACACACACACACACACACACACACACACACACACACACACACACACACACACACACACACACACACACACACACACACACACACACACACACACACACACACACACACACACACACACACACACACACACACACACACACACACACACACACACACACACACACACACACACACACACACACACACACACACACACACACACACACACACACACACACACACACACACACACACACACACACACACACACACACACACACACACACACACACACACACACACACACACACACACACACACACACACACACACACACACACACACACACACACACACACACACACACACACACACACACACACACACACACACACACACACACACACACACACACACACACACACACACACACACATATATGACGGGGGCCTAGAAATCTGAAATGTCTTAGCCCCCACTACATTTCGTCGCGCTCTCTCTGTCTTTGACACCGGAAGAGGGGGTGGATGTGCTGCTGGAGATTGGAAGCGAATATCCGGGGACTGGGAGATGCACTAAATACCGGGTTGATTCGTGGACATTCCGGGAGAGCTGGCAGGTATTCGTCTCGTCTATAATGCGTGTGAGCACATGTGTACCAATGTAATCAATTTATTTGAAAACCCTTCCTTACATATGTAAGGAAGCCACGTGAATACGTTAAAGTCACCAAAGGTATATGTTACTTATTCTCACATAAATATTTTAGACATATGCACGTGAAATTGGTCGCCGTTGCTACGCACGTACCGTTATATCGGCTCGTGTTTTACTTACATGGAGAAACCTCTGGATACTAAGAAACACGCAAACATATCATTAGCATGGTGTGTCGGTTGACTATCAACCCGATATTCGATTCCTCGACTTGATCGACCGTGTATACTACTAGTTATTTCAAAACAGTCAAGAACCGTGCATAAGTTGAAGTTATATATATATATATTAATAATGTACGTATAGTGTACGTACCTTCACATTTGACACCAATGTAATTGTGCTCGCAAAAGCAAAACAATACTACTACGACTGTTTTGTATTGTTGGTTAGAAGTGACAACGGTCGACCCTACTATTAATTAAAGCAACTGATATTGTCGTAGAAATATGACTTGGACATTTATGAAGTGAACACTTATGAAAATACTCAAATTCCGAATGGTATCTGATGGTGATGTATCATTACCATTTAACGTAACTGTAAAGTGGTCAATAATCTTGTGTCAGTGTTGGTGTCAATAATTATCAATAATAGTTTGACCAGTTTTATCGGCATTAAGGTTCAGTTTACTTGATTACATCCACAACAAGATATCAGAGGCAGCCATTTAAACTTGACATAGAGGTGTGTGCATATCAGTGGGTGAAAGTGATTTATAAAAAAGTGATGAATAGTATTAAGCTTTGTCATGGTTAGTAGTGACTCGACTATGTGATGTAGTGTAAAAGCTAAAACTAGTAGGACAAAGGACAGATCCTGTGGAACTACAAATGGAATGTGTTTATGGGAAGCGCATCAACCATATATGTTAATTCTTTGGTGTCGGTCTGACAACTACGACCTATATCCCTGACGTGCTGTGACAAAAATTCTAAAATATCGATGTATGCCTCGTAGAAATAGCAGTCAATGTGCTATTACATATGTTGAATCGTACAACATTGTTCATTTCAATAAGAACCGTCTCAGTTGCATCAAAATGCTTTTATGCTGAGTGTAGATCATATGACAAGTGGTGGGAATAAATATCTTTATGAAAACGATTTGCTACAACCTTTCTCAATTTCTTCAACAGAAAACAGATGTCAGCAATAAAACGATAATGTTTAGTAAATGTTTCCAAGATTTAGGTTTTTGATAAGAAGATTAACCAGAGCTTGCGTGAAATCATCAGGAACAACATCATACTGACGCTTTTATAATAGTTCGTTGTAATAGGATGAATCTATGCAACATTTTAGTTGAAATGTTGGAAGAAGATAAGATCACAAGATTTATTTGGAAAGTTCAGAATGATAGTACGAACTCACTAGTAGTTGTTTTTGTAAAACATTGCAATGTATTACCAAAACTGAAGAGGAATCAGGCAGTACATTGGGTTTGTTTCAAAACTGTTGAGGGTGTAAGGAATGTGTTTATAAGAACAATGTAATATATCCAGTATGCTGCTGTAATATTGTCTTTATTTCTAAAAGGTTTTTAACTTCATTAATTTAATTTACTAGTATTCGTAACTTTGAATAGGGCCTATAATATTAGGCGCCGCGAAACATATAGTTCCATACTCCTGTAGCAGTTGTTGTAGCTCATGTGGTGTATTAGCGCATATAAGTATGTCGTCGGCGAAGCGAAGATGACCAAGATATTCGCAGTCTATCTTCAAGACTCTGGTTTCCCAAGTCAATCGACGGAATATGCTTCCGAGTGCTGCCGTGAATAGCTTCGGCGATATGGTATCTCCCTGTCGTACTCCTCTCATGGTGCTGATCTTGTTGCTTTCTTTGTGTAAGTAGACTGTCATCGAGCTGTTGGTGCAGATGTCCTTCAGGAGTTCGATGTACACATCTTATATCCCCTGTTTTTGAAGCGAAGTCAGTACTGCTTGAGTTTGCACTGAGTCGAAGCCTTTCTCTTAGTCGACGAATGCGATGCAGAGTGGAATATTATATTATCTGCACTTCTCCTTCAGTTTGTTTACGAGGTGGATGTGGTCTGATGTTGAATATCCGCTTCTCAATCCAGATTGCTCGCGTGGCTGGTTTTCGTCGAGTGTCTTCTCTAGCCTTTTCGTTAGTACTTTCGTGAGTACTTTATATATGTTTGATAGCATACACATTGGTCTGTAATTCGTGAGGTCTTTCAGATTTCCCTTCTTCAAGATTATCATCATCTTAGCGTTCTTCCACGCTGTGGGTATTCGTCTTCGAATAAACATTTAGCGTACAGCTTAGCAAGTGTCTTCGAGATGGTATCTTCTCCTCTTTTCAATGTCTCGATGTTTATATGACCGTTGTCTGTTGCTGTCCCATTCACTATATTTCGTAGTGCTGCTTCCACTTTCCGTGATGTTATCTCTGGTACCTCTTTTTGGGCCAGTGTGGATTATGGTAACTGTCGCCCGGTGTAGAATTCGTTTATTCGTTCTGTGATCTTATCTTCATTATGGATTTCTCTACCCTGCTTGTCCAGGAGTGTGGTCAATCTGTCTCGGCCTAGCTTCTGCGTTCTTCGGACTTTTTTCAGGTTCTTTGATGCCACGATCGTTTCTCGGATTCTTGGTTGTATTTCCTGATATCCTCTATTGCTTTCTTTTTGATGGTTTTGCATATTTCTGCGTACTCTTTTTGTGTCGCCGTTTTCCGCCATTTGTCGTCGTTTTTCAGCAGGGATAATCGTGGTGATGATATCCTCGAATTTGGTGGCTTGTTAATTGCCTGACGCGCTTTGTTGGATCTTTTCTGCAATGGCTTCGCTCATAGTGTCGATGTCGTCTAATTCTTGTGGTGTCTCGAATCGGTTTCTCAATTCGAGTTGGAATTCGAACCTCTTTGATCCTATTCGTGTGTCATCTACTGTTGGTGGCCTATTTGTCATCAATGTTTTCTTTCCACCTCTACGTCCAGTTTGATGTTGCTCATAGCCAGTCTGTGATCACTTCCAATGTTGACTTGGTTGATGGCCGTTACGTATGTGACGATGTCAGGCCTTCTTGTTAGGATGTAGTCAATTTCGGTCTACGTTTCCCCGTTTGGGCTTTTCCACGTCCATCTCCTCCCTGCTTTCTTCTGGAACATGGTATTCATGATTTTGTACTTTCTTCATGTTGCCCACTCTATCAAGGTGTCGCCTCTTTCGTTTCTCAAATATAATTTGATCTTTTTCCTATTTGAGCATTGAAATCTCCCGCCACTATCGTGTATTCCCTAAAGTCTCATCGACGCCATTGTAGAAGCTGTTGATGTCTTCTTCTGCGTATGATGTTGTTGATGCATATACTTGCACTATATTTAGTTTGTAGCGCTTTGTTATGCACAGAACAAGTTCTGCTACTCTGGGGCTGATGCTGTTTACTCTCACTATATGGTCTTTCCATTTCCTGTTTATGAGGAAGCCTACTCCTGCTTGGCCGCTGTTTGTCCTAGAATGGTATAGTAGGTGGCCGCTTTGTAAGGTAGTGAAATATTCCTCAGGTCTTCTCACTTCGGAGATCCCGATTACATCCCATACCAACCTGGTTTTCCTAAGTTCTTCGTCGAGTTCTTGTATGTGTTCATCTCTTAGTAGAGTTCTGATGTTGTAGGTCGCTATCTTTAATCTACTTACCCTGTTTCGGCGGCACCCCCCTGCAAGTAGTCCTAGTTGACCAGAGCCGCCTCCTTGGTCATGGACTCTTTCGGTGCCGCTGGGGACTGGGAGCCATGGTTTTGTAGTGCTTTGCATGCTGGTGTAAGCGAGTATGGCTGGTTTAAAAGATGCGAGTTGAGAATTCAGTTCTGGAAGGTCAGTATTTACAATGTCTGTAGTAAGATCTGCGAAAGCGGAATGGAAACGGCTAATTTTGTTTTTACAATGACTAGGAAAAGAGTCACACAATGACTTGATTGATGCATGAGGTAGGTAAAGAAGGAGCAGGCTGCTTGTGTAAGATTTGATTTATCCATTTATGATTTATTTCCATAGCTGTTGTGGCGTAGCAGAGTTGTTTGAGAACATATTTTCGTTATAATCCAATTTTGCTTGTGCCATTTCTCGGTTACATTGACGACATTGTCGTGAGTAGCGTGACCTGTCCATGGATTAACGCGATTTACGCCAAACACGTTCCAGATAGCGACGGCGCCTTTTAGAATGATTAGCATGATTTTCGGGATCATCCAAGGAGCTGGGTGGGTGTTTATCAAGCAATGTCTTAAGTATTTGACGGTACTGTTCGTATAAGTTTGATACATTTGATTTAGGATGTGTAACATGGTCGGATGCGATGTTGATACTGTGAATGGCTCTATAAAACACGTTGTGTTTGGACACGGCTGGGGTTATCAGAACTTTAATATCAGCGACTAATGTGTCATGGTTCGATCAACCATCTGAAGCTGTGGGTGTCTGAATGTGTTTACAAGACGAGCGAGTTATCAATAGGTCGACCCAATGGCCAGGTATGAGTGTTGGGAAGGTGACAAACGATGCCAGGATATCATTAAACGTGGTACTTGGTGCAGACGGTGTATCCAAATGAAGATTAAAATCACATTTGCAAGAATTCTTCGAATAAAATTAACTGGGTGACCTGGAGGACGATAAATACAAATGTAATATCAAGAGAAGCACGAATTTGAGATGTCAACAAATATAGACTCAAAACTGGAATAGTCAGGGCTGGTTTGCAGGTTTACTTTAAAGAGTTTGGGAATACGAAAACCACACCACCACCTCGTACCTCGTCCCACTGGACGTGGTCGATGGTGGAATGCATAACCTGGAAGGGAAATGCCAGCATTACATGCGGCTGTGTCATGGGGTCTAAGACAGGTCTCGGATACGGCAAGAATATCAATTGTTTTGGAAATTAAGTAATCAGTACGGGAGGCAGTTGTTACATCTCAAGCTAGAAGTAGGATCAATGCTAATTTAAATATTGGCCTAGAGCAGGAATTGGCAGTAATTTCCGATTGAAACAAAGATTAAGTTACATTGATGGTTGTGTTGAAGGAATGTACCTCACCTTCAGCATGTGATTTTGACCTTCAAATGAAAATGTAACATCAGAAATATATTCTACATACTGAAATACCCCTAATAATAAGTATTACACATAATTCTAAGACAAAGTAAAATGTGTACACAGTTGTTTTCTCGTCCGACCTCATCCTTTAGCCTATATGCGTGGTTGATTTTTAAAATGACTTTCTCACCATGTAAAGTTTGGCCACTCTAATGTACATAAATATACTATACTATATAAATTGTCTATGTAACTGAAACAACAAAATGGCGACTGTACCACACGTGATACATAAAGATACGTCACGGTCACACATATTGAAGATAACATATAACTGCCATTACACCTGTATCAAGAGTAGCATGGTGTTATTTTGTATTCAACGAAGGACTCACCTTGGCACGACAATCCCTTAAAAATATCAGTGCAAGTGCAATTATAACGTCCTGCAAAGTTATTGCATGTACCCTCATTCAGGCATGGATTCGACTTGCATGCATTGACTTCTACAACAAGTATAATAAGTTATAATTGTGTTATTTATTTGACATATTAAACAACTGTTATATATATATATATATATATATATATATATATACCTGTTTTCAGGCAAACGTTTCCTACCAGTTAATTATAAAGAAATCAAGTGTATAAGTGGTAAACTGGAATTGTAGATGTCATTTCCAAAATATATTGTACACAATTCGTTGCTATATATATACGTGTATAAACATATATATATATATATATATATATATATATATATATATATATATATATATATATATATATACACATTATGTTTAATCGTATGTAGATGAAGTACGCATATATATATATATATATATATATATATATATATATATATATATATATATATATATATATGTATATATATATATAGTTGAGCTGCAGAGAGCTGCTGACAGATACGACATGAAGGGATTCTACAAAAGATTGAAGGAAGTGTGGGGACCCAAGAAGAAGGGACCTGTTCACATGAAATCAACAGACCTTCTGTGATAGGAAGAGAGTTGTGGCAAGATGGAGTGAACACTTCCAGACGCTACTCAACGTCCCTGGCGACATAGATCACGAAGCTGTGGACAACACCCTGCAGCACATTACCAAGGCAGGTCTCGATAAGATTCTAACCATGGCTGAGATGGCTAGAGCAATCGCCAGCCTAAAAGATGGCAAAGCACCTGGGGGAGATGGAATTCCTGCTGAAGGATGGAAGCACGGAGAAAAGAATCTGTTCAGCAGACTGCACCAACTAATCACCAATCCCTGGGAGGTGGGTTCTGTACCACAATCATGGAACGATGCCAGCATTGTAACCATCTACAAGAAAGGTGATCGAAACGACTGTGGGAACTATAGAGGAATCTCTCTTCTTTCCATAG
>CBDHHR010001052.1:0-10000 GCA_965263245.1 Metamycoplasmataceae bacterium
TAAGTTGGCTTATAAATATAAGTGGGCGCTGCTTCACCCGTATACAAAACACCCCTTAATGGAAAACGTACCTATATATTAGAAACATAGTCAGCTTTTCACATTTAATGACATTTGTACCGCTGACGATACCAATCACATGTACACAATACTGAGTGTATGTACACAATACTGAGCGTATGCCAACTAAATCGTGCAAAGGAAGAATCGCTTATCTATTAACGATTCGTCGTATAGATAAATTAAACCTGCGCCTATCATTGTTTGACGTTAATGGAGGTTTCATCGTTTGCGTGAATATTTGTATTTGCGTGTGATTTAAACTGTAAGGCGCCGAAGGTTTGGTGTGGTGTTTCCAGTCTCCAGTTTCTGCCGGTGTATGTTTATATTGGTGGGCAGACAACTCGGCCCACCGACAACTCGGCCCAGGACAACTCGACCCCAGTGTGAGACAACTCGGCCCACTTCCAGAGAAAACTCGGCCTGTGTATTTGTATAACTCGAATCAGTCACACCCAACGAATTCTTCAAAAGTTTATACATATACTATAGGTTACTAAATTATAATGACTTTCATTAAAAACAAATAATATTCGCAAATTAAACAAACTCACGCAAAATAATATCCGTATTGTGTCAAGGAATCGATTGTTATATCAGTGTATAATTAATGTTTAGGGTTCATTCTGTTAAATAAATTATGGTTAGGATAAAACCTGATTTTTAAAGCTCGTTTATGCAGCGCCGCCGCGATAAAACACCGCCGCCGCCGCAGATGATTTCGAGTTTCGTGCGAGTTTGTTTTGTTTATTTAATTATTTACAGAATTAAGCTTTCTTTTATTGTGTATCCTATAGTGTGTACAGGTTCACAATATACACGAGAAGAAGACTGGTGGCTGTAACACGTTGCTTAATTAATGGTTATACGTCAGAAACAGAAAGTAAAAGATCGCCAAAATCTATAGAATTTTTTTGGGTTGCAATTTACTGAATTAACCAATATCTAGTAGCCACCATTATAATATTCCTCACAGACAATGTGAATTCGTCTCTCTATTTCACCGATAAATTTAATTCACCGAGCAGCCATCGGGGCCGAGTTGTCTCACACTGGGGCCGAGTTGTCTCGAGACAACTCGGCCTGGGTCGAGTTGTCCTGGGCCGAGTTGTTGGTGGGCCGAGTTGTCTGTCATTCGTTTGTATTATGTATGTCGCCAATTTTGGTGTCAGTATTGCACGAACGAATCAAGTGAGTGAATATGGCAGCGTGTTAAAAACAATTAAACTGCCATGTGATTAGGCCTACTGCCCGCCAAATATGTACCAAAACACGAGAACGAATTCATTCCAAAAAAAGTTAATGTTTTAGAACTCCAAATTACGGAAATTGTGGCAAGTGAGGCAAGCATACTCCAGCCCTAATTCAATGCCAGTATCGCCTGGTGTGAATGGTTGATGTTGCGGTAGTAATAAAACGAGTAACGATTATTACATGTTGTCTTGGTTGCGCTGTAGATATTTGATGACCCCTGAAAGACTAGATATTGTTGATAAAGTTGTAAAATCACATCAGTCCAATAACATCAGTCCAGCAACGATTGCCACTAATTAGAATAATTTATTCGACCATAAGATACATATTATATACGGCAAATAAATGCAAAGGACTATATGGTCAGTGAGACTATAAGTAAGGCATTAAGGATGCCAACGTGCCTTTGTTACACAGCACTGTAGATGAGGCTCTGGCTAATCCGTTGGTATTACGGTACTGACACGGTTTGTCTTTTACGACATCACTTTGTCCCAATGTTTGTGACTGACCCACGTATATAACCTGCGTATGTACACGATTTGATGGACCTTGTAAAGAGAAGGCGTGGATAATACGCAATTACCGTAGTTTCGAAATGAGAAAAAGTTGATTTGAACCCGTCATATCTCGATTGAGTTCGTCGTTCTAAACACCACGTCATCTAACCCATCACATGTAGACACAAACAACTTAGTTCAATATGGAACCCTCACAACGAACAATAGGGAACACAAACAATTCATAAGTTAATAGTCATAATTATTATAAATAACTTATTAACAGCATATTAAAACACCATCTCAACTTCTCTGGGAAGCATCCCGTCATATGCTGCAATTAATGTGCGAAGGCTGTTCGTACACATATCCACCACTGGTCTATAGCCAGGTACTCATTTGTACGGCTGAGTGAACTGGAGCAATGTAGAGTGAAAAAACTTACCCAATGTTTTAACACCGCAGCACAGGATTCGAACCCGGGTCCTCTTCGTCGAAAGTCCGAAGCTCTACCCCAGCCAATGCGCTTTGCATATTATACAAAAAAGATTGCTACGTAAAGGTAAGAAAGCAAAGGTATTTTTATATAGCGCAATATCCAATACTCCGGATTGCTCATGGTGCTTTACACTGTACTCCCTGGCCGACCAGTTCCACCAAACACCACCTAGGCTTCGATAGGAAGCATCTAGCCACCTTGCAGTTAATACGCGAAGACTATTCGAACATAAATATTCATCATTGTCAATAGCCAGGTACTCATGCAGCTGAGTGAACTGACGCAATGTAAAAGTGAAACAACTTGCTCAAAGTTGTTTCACGTTTTGACACGGCAGCTTAGAATTCGAAACCAAGGTCTCTTAGGCGACGGTCTGGCGCGGTAGCAACTACGTCACATGTCACATACGTGACATAAGCAAATTGACACATGGCAATCTTCTTAGCATCGTTCAAGGAAGTTGAAGGAGTTATTTTAGAACAGTTTGAAGACAAGTAATATATTGGCTCCTGGGTCTGCGCGACAGACAAAGACATAGACAACAGGAAGGTAATGGCGCGGACAGCACTCAGCCAACTAAACCTAATATGAAAATCGACACCTTCACGCAAAATCAAACAGCAACTGTTTATTGCAACAGTAAACTGTATGCTACTTTATGGATGCAGAACATGAACACTGATAAAAAAAAATCCGCCACGATGGGTGTTACACAAGAATGCTTGGAATCGCATTTAACATTCATTTGAACAACTAAAGAGATACACAGTGAAATATGGGAAATCACCGAAAAAATCAGAATACCATTGAAATTTGCCGGTAGTTGCTACAGACATAAGATGAAACATTTAAGACGTTCTTGTGGCAACCGACACTGGCAAATCGTAGAACGTGGAAGACCAGCAGTAACTTACATCGACTGCTTAAAGGAAGACATGGTTCTAAAGACGGGAGAGCCGAAGACAGCAATGACAGACAGAGGGACGTGGAGACAGCTTGTTGAAGTCACTAGTGTTTGACCCCACGGGTCGACCTGGTTCAAGTACGCCTAACTGAGCGAGTTCTTTAACGTTATTTAAAATAGGTGTCTAAATGTCATTACACCTTTATCTTTTAGAGACACTAATACTGAACAAATATATCAATATGATACTTTAAAAACATTTTCTACTGCCATCGTTCGAAACAATTGGCAAGCTTAATAAAAATGGCGTCCAAACAGTTAGTAACATCGTTCTCATATACTAAAATTATGTATAGCAACATGTTTTAATAATGCATTAATTTACCTTGTCCTCCACAAGTTTGCAAACTGTTAACAATAGATTTGCTTGATAAGAAAACCAGTTGATAACATCATATGTACCAAAACGCAATTTTTTGCTAATCAGACTAGTGCAATCTTGTATCTCCAGGCTATGACTATGTTGAATTTCAAGAAACTGGATTCAGCGTTCATTGGGGTCATCGATGAAGTGTACACCACATGAATTGTTCAAATACTACGTGTCCATATATCTCTCAATGCAGTTACATTATCTATAAATAGTTATCCTTTATGTAGTATGACTATAAATACAATGATGCAATTATTTTTTAATTATAACCCGCCACCGTCCATTTTGAAGACATTCAGACGGCGTCACTAAGCTCTTTATTGTGACTGCGACACCATTTGACTGTCTTTTCAAAATGGACGGTGCCGGGTTATAATTGAACAAATTATTGCGTTATTGTATATCTAGTCAAACTGCGTAAAGTAAAGTAGACCTAATCACATGACAGTTTTATTTTGTAACACGCTGTCATATACCAGGTTGACGCATCTGATTCGTTCGTTGCGATACTGACACAAAATCTGGCGACAGACATATTATAAACGTACACCGGTAGAAACTGAGCTATCTGTTGTGTCTGCGTCCGCTTACAACAATGGCGCTTTACGAGTTATTCTTGTTTGTTTTTTGTTTGCACACGCGCACACGCGCACACGCGCACACGCGCACACGCGCACACGCGCACACGCGCACACGCGCACACGCGCACACGCGCACACGCGCACACGCGCACACGCGCACACGCGCACACGCGCACACGCGCACACGCGCACACGCGCACACGCGCACACGCGCACACGCGCACACGCGCACACGCGCGCACGCGCACACGCGCTCACGCGTACACACGTACACACGTACACACGTACACACGTACACACGTACACACGTACACACGTACACACGTACACACGTACACACGTACACACGTACACACGTACACACGTACACACATACACACGTACACACATACACACATACACACATACACACATACACACATACACACATACACACATACACACATACACACATACACACATACACACATACACACATACACACATACACACATACACACATACACACATACACACACGTACACACACGTACACACACGTACACACACATACACACACATACACACATACACACATACACACATACACAAATACACACATACACACACATACACACATACACACATACACAAATACACACATACACACATACACACATACACACATACACACATACACACATACACACATACACACATACACACATACACACATACACACATACACACATACACACATACACACATACACACACACGCACACACGCACATACGCACGCACACACGCACACACGCACACACGCACACACGCGCACACGCGCACACGCGCACACGCGCACACGCGCACACGCGCACACGCGCACACGCGCACACGCGCACACGCGCACACGCGCACACGCGCACACGCGCACACGCGCACACGCGCACACGCGCACACGCGCACACGCGCACACGCGTACACGCGTACACGCGTACACGCGTACACGCGTACACGCGTACACGCGTACACGCGTACACGCGTACACGCGTACACGCGGAGACGCGTACACGCGTACACGCGTACACGCGTACACGCGTACACGCGTACACGCGTACACGCGTACACGCGTACACGCGTACACGCGTACACGCGTACACGCGTACACACGTACACGCGTACACACGTACACGCGTACACACGTACACACGTACACACACACACACACACATATACACACATACACACATACACACATACACACACGTACACACATGCACACATGCACACACGCATACACGCATACACACATACACACGTACACACATACACACATACACACATACACACATACACACATACACACATACACACATACACACATACAAACATACACACATACATACATACATACATACATACATACATACATACATACATACATACATACATACATACATACATACATACATACATACATACATACATACGTACATACAAACATACACACACATACATACGTACGTACATACACATACACACATACACACATACACACATACACACATACACACATACACACATACACACATACACACATACACACATACACACATACACACATACACACATACACACATACACACATACACACATACACACATACACACATACACACATACACACATACACACATACACACATACACACATACACACATACACACATACACACATACACACATACACACATTCACACATACACACATACACACATACACACATACACACATACACACATACACACATACACATACATAGTATATTACATACATACATACATACATACATACATACATACATACATACATACATACATACGTACATACGTACGTACGTACGTACATACGTACGTACGTACGTACGTACGTACGTACGTACGTACGTACGTACGTACGTACGTACGTACGTACGTACGTACGTACGTACGTACGTACATACATACATACATACATACATACATACATACATACATACATACATACATACATACATACATACATACATACATACATACATACATACATACATACATATACACACACACATACACACATACACACATACACACACACACACATACACACATACACACATACACACATACACACATACACACATACAGACATACATACATACATACATACATACATACATACATACATACATACATACATACATACATACATACATACATACATACATACATACATACATACATACATACATACATACATACATACATACATACATACATACATACATACATACATACATACATACATACATACATACATACATACATACATACATACATACATACATAATATATGAAGACACACATTTGCCCGTAGCGTGGTTGATGTTTGGGAGATAGGCTTACATTTCATGATTTGCGATTCGAAGACTCTGAAAGTTCCTCCAACTGCATTCGTTTTCCCGCTTCTGATCTGATACCTCAAGCGAAACTCTTCACTCGTGGTGAATCCCTTTATACATGGTGTTTAAACAAAAAAAATTATGATCAAAATATGACAGTTATATGTTTGATGGGAATGTTTAATGCGAAGCCTTATGTTTACGTGGCATCTGCGCGGATACGAGGATGATATATAATTGCAATGACCACCACTTGATATGGGAACACCTGATCCCGATAAACGGCCCATTATCCCGTCTAGCCCGTGGTGAGAGCGTAGAGAGAGGTGTCGGATGAGGTTACTATACGAGTTAGCTCCGAGCACCCGCTGCTTCTGCCGGCGATAAATCTCACCAGTGGAGAGTTATCGGAAGGGCCGGTGGAGTTATTGCATGCGGGTGACCTGAGCGCGATGGCAGACATTACCGTTTGGAGACGAGGAACTGTGTGAGGGATTAGGAGATTATTTTACCATTTCCTCCGAACCGCTGCATGGCGGGGTACCGCGCACCGGAAGGCGGACACTGTGAGTACATTTCAGAACGCATCGATGGGATTAACATTAAGACGTTTAAGGTGGGTGATACAAGCGATGGATTGGTGGAAAAATATGTTATAGTTATGAACATAAGTGAACTTTAAAGAAATATCGAATGAATGTAATATAATTATGTGTTGCAGTAAACATAACAGAGAATTATCGTCGCTTTCTCTTCTGAAACCACTGATGGAATCGCCTTCTTTTATGCGATTTTGTCATGAACATTTATTTCGTACTGGTGGAATTGCCTTCTTTTATGTGAATTTGTCATGAACATTTATTTCGTCCTGGTGGAATCGCCTTCTTTTATGTGATTTTGTCATGAACATTTATTTCGTTCTGGTGGAATTGCCTTCTTTTATGTGATTTTGTTATGAACATTTATTTCGTTCTGGTGGAATTGCCTTCTTTTATGTGATTTTGTTATGAACATTTATTTCGTTCTGGTGGAATCGCCTTCTTTTATGCGATTTTGTCATGAACATTTATTTCGTTCTGGTGAAATTGCCTTCTTTTATGTGAATTTGTCATGAACATTTATTTCGTCCTGGTGGAATCGCCTTCTTTTATGTGATTTTGTCATGAACATTTATTTCGTTCTGGTGGAATTGCCTTCTTTTATGTGATTTTGTCATGAACATTTATTTCGTTCTGGTGGAATTGCCTTCTTTTATGCGATTTTGTCATGAACATTTATTTCTTACTGGTGGTATCGCCTTCTTTTATGCGAATTTCTCGTGAACATTTATTTCGTACTGGTGGAATCGCCTTGTTTTATGCGATTTTGTCATGAACATTTATTTCTTACTGGTGGTATCGCCTTCTTTTATGCGATTTTTTCATGAACATTTATTTCGTTCTGGTGGAATCGCCTTCTTTTATGTGATTTTGTCATGAACATTTATTTCGTTCTGGTGGAATTGCCTTCTTTTATGTGATTTTGTTATGAACATTTATTTCGTTCTGGTGGAATTGCCTTCTTTTATGTGATTTTGTTATGAACATTTATTTCGTTCTGGTGAAATCGCCTTCTTTTATGTGATTTTGTCATGAATATTTATTTCGTACTGGTGGAATTGCCTTCTTTTATGCGATTTTGTCATGAACATTTACTTCGTCCTGGTGGAATTGCCTTCTTTTATGTGATTTTGTCATGAACATTTATTTCGTTCTGGTGGAATTGCCTTCTTTTATGTGATTTTTTTATGAACATTTATTTCGTTCTGGTGGAATTGCCTTCTTTTATATGATTTTGTCATGAACATTTATTTCGTTCTGGTGGAATCGCCTTCTTTTATGTGAATTTGTCATGAACATTTATTTCGTTCTGGTGGAGTTGCCTTCTTTTATGTGATTTCGTGCAAAGGTGTTTTATTTTGATGGAATTGCGTTCTTTTACGCGATATGTCGTGGAAATTTCTTTCTCGGAGATTGTCATTATCATATTTAACGTTTATCTACTCACATTTTAACTTATTATCTTTAAAAAAGTTATTCATTGGTACGTATCAGTTGCATGTGTTTTTTCCGGAAATAAACGTATTCGTCTCCGTATCTGTAAGTTTCACCTTCATAGACTCGCAGATTTACCGACTATTCCAGGTGACGTCACAACAACACCTTCAATGCCCTTCCGACGAAACCACCGGCGCACATCGGAGGCGACTTTCGAGCGAACAAGTAACAACAGGTAGAATGTGTTCGGATTGATCTCGCCGATACGTTGAATCATCGCCGTTGATCCAATGTGGAATTAATGGCAGCTGTTTATTTTCAATTAGAATTCACCGGGGGAGCGGAATTCGTGCCACCATTCTAATCAGTATCCGCAGCGGCCGGCCAACGGCGACGCTATACCCCTGACAACATTAAAAATGAAAACGTTCCGCTGCCGCACGCAAGCTCGGCTATAAAGCCAAGAAGTATTGCGCGAGTTGGCGGTCAGATGGCAACGCCAACATGGCCTTCTCAACGGTCACCTGTCAGCTTCTCAACGAGCACAGATCGTCGGAGTCGTTGAGGTCCAAATCGCAGAACAACAACGACGAGAAACCGGCGAAGAACTGCGACCTTGCGCTCACCTATCAGAATCAGTTCGATAAGGCAAGTGGAGCATTTGTTTGAATGTTGTCTCGCCGATCTATGTTGGCTGCTTGCTTCTCTGTCTCTCTGCATGTGAGGTTGTGTGTCTGCGTGTCTGCGCGTCTGCGCGTCTGCGCGTCTGCGCGTCTGCGCGTCTGCGCGTCTGCGCGTCTGCGCGTCTGCGCGTCTGCGCGTCTGCGCGTCTGCGCGTCTGCGCGTCTGCGCGTCTGCGCGTCTGCGCGTCTGCGCGCCTGCGTGTCTGCGTGTCTGCGTGTCTGCGTGTATGCGTGTATGCGTGTATGCGTGTCTGCGTGTCTGCGTGTCTGCGTGTCTGCGTGTCTGCGTGTCTGCGTGTCTGCGTGTCTGCGTGTCTGCTTGTCTGTGTGTCTGTGTGTCTGTGTGCCTGTGTGCCTGTGTGCCTGTGTCTCGGTGTCTCGGTGTCTGCGTGTCTGCGTGTCTGCGTGTCTGCGTGTCTGCGTGTCTGCGTGTCTGCGTGTCTGCGTGTCTGCTTGTCTGCTTGTCTGTGTGTCTGTGTCTCGGTGTCTCGGTGTCTCGGTGTCTCGGTGTCTCGGTGTCTCGGTGTCTCGGTGTCTCGGTGTCTCGGTGTCTCGGTGTCTCGGTGTCTCGGTGTCTCGGTGTCTGAGCCTCTGTGCCTCTATGTCTCTCTCTCTCTATATGTGTGTTTGTATGTA
>CBDHHR010001053.1:0-7500 GCA_965263245.1 Metamycoplasmataceae bacterium
ACCTTAAACTATAAAATTCGTTTTATAGATACATGTTGTATATCGTCTACATTATATTTATAATTATAACTATATATATATATATATATATATATATATATATATATATATATATATATATATATATATATATATATATATATATATATATGCTAATATCTTCAATTATATATTATTTTATTTTATTTTTAACAAATCACTTTGCATGTTTTATGTGCCCATTTCAACCTCTGTGATTGCCCAGAGCGAAATAAACTATTACACACCTAACCTGTCTCCATAGAATATTCAAAATGTTGCTGATATCGCGTGCAACTTTAATGCCATAATTGTATCTCAGTAGTTCTACTTTCACAACGTATTATTTCACTGCATCGTCTCTCACAAACCTCCGACGCCGCCGTAGACGTGCATCAAAGTAAACTCACGTGTCTTGACTTAGCCACGCCTATGCATCACCATTCTACATCGCTAAGTCGATTACTTACGAATATATTACAATTCCCTTTCACTTGCGTCACGGGTCCGAAATTACCACAGAATCGGGGCAGAAATCTATCAAAGTCCAGGTCGATCTCTTAATCTTTAATAATGCACGTTCGTCAGCGACCAACAGCGCAATGTTCGTCAAATATAAATTATTAGTCTTACGAGTGAACCTGGCAAATCCGCTCGTTTCTTGTCTGTGGCGATCAGTCTTGCCGATAGATGTGTCTGCCTCTGAGTGTTTGCTTCTGTGTGTCTGCCTCTGAGTGTCTGCTTCTATGTGTCTGCCTCTGAGTGTCTGCTTCTATGTGTCTGCCTCTGAGTGTCTGCTTCTATGTGTCTGCCTCTGAGTGTCTGCTTCTATGTGTCTGCCTCTGAGTGTCTGCTGCTTCTATGTGTCTGCTTCTATGTGTCTGTTTCTATGTGTCTGCCTCTGAGTGTCTGTTTCTGTGTGTCTGTTTCTGTGTGTGTGCTTCTATGTGTCTGTTTCTATGTGTCTGCTTCTATGTGTCTGCTTCTATGTGTCTGTTTCTATGTGTCTGTTTCTATGTGTGTGCTTCTATGTGTCTGTTTCTGTGTGTGTGCTTCTATGTGTCTGCTTCTATGTGTCTGCTTCTATGTGTCTGCTTCTATGTGTCTGTTTCTATGTGTCTGCCTCTGAGTGTCTGTTTCTGTGTGTCTGTTTCTGTGTGTGTGCTTCTATGTGTCTGTTTCTATGTGTCTGTTTCTATGTGTCTGCTTCTATGTGTCTGCTTCTATGTGTCTGTTTCTATGTGTCTGTTTCTATGTGTGTGCTTCTATGTGTCTGTTTCTGTGTGTGTGCTTCTATGTGTCTGCTTCTATGTGTCTGCTTCTATGTGTCTGCTTCTATGTGTCTGTTTCTATGTGTCTGCCTCTGAGTGTCTGTTTCTGTGTGTCTGTTTCTGTGTGTGTGCTTCTATGTGTCTGTTTCTATGTGTCTGTTTCTATGTGTCTGTTTCTATGTGTGTGCTTCTATGTGTCTGTTTCTGTGTGTGTGCTTCTATGTGTCTGCTTCTATGTGTCTGCTTCTATGTGTCTGTTTCTGTGTGTGTGCTTCTATGTGTCTGCTTCTATGTGTCTGCTTCTATGTGTCTGCTTATATGTGTCTGTTTCTATGTGTCTGCCTCTGAGTGTCTGTTTCTGTGTGTCTGTTTCTGTGTGTGTGCTTCTATGTGTCTGTTTCTATGTGTCTGTTTCTATGTGTCTGCTTCTATGTGTCTGCTTCTATGTGTCTGTTTCTATGTGTCTGTTTCTATGTGTGTGCTTCTATGTGTCTGTTTCTGTGTGTGTGCTTCTATGTGTCTGCTTCTATGTGTCTGCTTCTATGTGTCTGCTTCTATGTGTCTGTTTCTATGTGTCTGCCTCTGAGTGTCTGTTTCTGTGTGTCTGTTTCTGTGTGTGTGCTTCTATGTGTCTGTTTCTATGTGTCTGTTTCTATGTGTCTGTTTCTATGTGTGTGCTTCTATGTGTCTGTTTCTGTGTGTGTGCTTCTATGTGTCTGCTTCTATGTGTCTGCTTCTATGTGTCTGTTTCTGTGTGTGTGCTTCTATGTGTCTGCTTCTATGTGTCTGCTTCTATGTGTCTGCTTATATGTGTCTGCTTCTATGTGTGTGCTTCTATGTGTCTGCTTCTATGTGTCTGCTTCTATGTGTCTGTTTCTGTGTGTCTGCTTCTATGTGTCTGCTTCTATGTGTCTGCTTCTATGTGTCTGCTTCTATGTGTCTGCTTCTGTGTGTGTGCTTCTATGTGTCTGCTTCTATGTGTATGTTTCTATGTGTCTGCTTCTATGTGTCTGCTTCTATGTGTGTGCTTCTATGTGTCTGCTTCTATGTGTCTGTTTCTATGTGTCTGCTTCTATGAGTCTGTTTCTATGTGTGTGCTTCTATGTGTCTGCTTCTATGTGTCTGCTTCTATGTGTCTGTTTCTATGTGTGTGCTTCTATGTGTCTGTTTCTATGTGTCTGCTTCTATGTGTCTGTTTCTATGTGTGTGCTTCTATGTGTCTGCTTCTATGTGTCTGCTTCTATGTGTCTGCTTCTATGTGTCTGCTTCTATGTGTCTGCTTCTATGTGTCTGCTTCTATGAGTCTGCTTCTATGTGTGTGCTTCTATGTGTGTGCTTATATGTGTCTGCTTCTATGAGTCAGCTTCTATGTGTGTGCTTCTATGTGTCTGCCTCTGTGTTTGCTTCTATGAGTCTGCTTCTATGAGTCTGCTTCTATGTGTGTGCTTCTATGTGTCTGCCTGTAAGATGTCTGCCCAATGACCTTTTTTCTGCTCAACCGCCTCGAGCGCCACCTACCGGGAACATGAAGATCTGGTCGGCGTGGCCGTCAGAGATGTTCACCGTCTCTCCCGTCTTCGCGACGATCTCGGCGATCTGACTGGGCGCACTCAGGGAAGACGTCCCATTCCTCGTCCTGGGGGGGGGGAGAGAACGGGGAAACTATAGTTCCTAGTTTCTGGCATTCAGAATCACAGGTATGTTAATTATATTATATAATGTTTTTAAGACTGCAATATGTTACGTTGCAGACACACTGCCCGCTAAATTGTATTTAGTTATTTTGTAAACCAGTAACGATGTTGTCAGTTTGAAAGATGCGGCCGGCGGAAGCTGGCAATTAACACAAGTCACGAAACAATACGCCCACGTACAAACACGTTTTGTTGGTATTATCGCCCAGTTGACCGCAGCACCTTTGATGTTCATATCCCGTAGCCAAGAAAAAGAAGAATATAATAAAGAAAAGACGATGACGAGTCTATCCATCTTCCCCTCCCTGTTTTGTATCTCATTGGCGAATAACTTTCCATACGTTCTCGTGTGTCCGTTTCAGTCAGTCTCCCCGTCCTGTTTCAGTCAGTCTCCCCGTCCTGTTTCAGTCAGTCTCCCCGTCCTGTTTCAGTCAGTCTCCCCGTCCTGTTTCAGTCAGTCTCCCCGTCCTGTTTCAGTCAGTCTCCCCGTCCTGTTTCAGTCAGTCTCCCCGTCCTGTTTCAGTCAGTCTCCCCGTCCTGTTTCAATGCAATTATCCGTCCCACCATCCCTGTTGTTTTAGTGCTCTTTTGCAAACAATGTTCCATACGTCTCGAGCCTACGCCTTAGTCAGTTCCTTCATCCATCCGTCTTAGTCAGTTCGCTCGTCTCTCCGTCTTAGTCAGTTCCCTCGTCTCTCCGTCTTAGTCAGTTCCCTCGTCCATCCGTCTTAGTCAGTTCCCTCGTCTCTCCGTCTTAGTCAGTTCCCTCGTCTCTCCGTCTTAGTCAGTTCCCTCGTCCATCCGTCTTAGTCAGTTCCCTCGTCCATCCGTCTTAGTCAGTTCCCTCGTCCATCCGTCTTAGTCAGTTCCCTCGTCTCTCCGTCTTAGTCAGTTCCCTCGTCTCTCCGTCTTAGTCAGTTCCCTCGTCCATCCGTCTTAGTTAGTTCGCTCGTCTCTCCGTCTTAGTCAGTTCCCTCATCCATCCGTCTTAGTCAGTTCCCTCGTCCATCCGCCTTAGTCAGTTCCCTCGTCCATCCGTCTTAGTCAGTTCCCTCGTCCAATGTTACGTCTTCTTCTTATGTTGACTGTAGGCTGGACAAGTAGTAGACGCACTGGACGCGCGGCTAATTAAACGACCGTATAAATCACCCAGAAACACATAAACACATTTCTAGCCAGCAAAACACCCGCCTCTGTCGAACAAGCAACAGCAGGCCTTAACAGCCTGCTCACGTATGGATTCACCAGAACAGAAAGTCGTACGCTTGTCTGTTATAGTTATGTGCGCCAACTTTCATCGCGTTTATGACGCAATAAAAGTATTACTCTGCTGCATACTTTGATAAGTGCCATTGAATTAAGGAGGTCGCTGAGAGCGGGTGTTCTGACGTCATGGCGAATGGTGCATTGATTAATGCGAGAACACTTCCACGCTGTTCGTTTCGTATCCGACGGTTTGGTACATTACTCCGGGTAGGACAACATGGTGTGCGTTTCCTCACAAACAGCTACCTGGTGTTACCAGAACCTAATTCATGTATAATGCATTTCATGCAATTGCTAAGTTTTTGGGAAAGAAGACATGTATATGAGAGATGGCCTCCATCTAAGCGGAAAGGGCGCAGCAGTGTTCTCCGAGAACCTTCTTCGATCGATGGACAATGGAACAGGTTGCAACTGTTTAAACTAGTTTCGCAGGGGGGATACACAGAGAAGCCAAATACTAGAGGCATAGATAAAGATAGCAAAAAGACATCAGCAAAGAACAGCCAGGAAAGCTCTACGGAATTTGGTTATAAATGTGTTTGTTTAAATGCAAGGAGCATAGTAAACAAAAGAAATGAACTAAACATTATGGTAGAAGATATTGACCCTCACATAATAGGTATAACTGAATCTTGGGCCACACCCGATATATCAGATGCCGAATTAGGAATGACAGGGTATGTAATGTTTAGGAAAGATAGATTAGGAAGAAGGGGAGGCGGAGTTATTGTATATATTAAAGAATCCATCAAAGCTTATGAAATAAAATTAGAAAAAGAAGCAGAATGTGAAGAAGCTGTCTGGTGTAACATAGTTACAGGAAACTCAACATTAACTGTTGGGTTAGTGTATCGGAGTCCAAACATAAGCATGGAAGAGAATGAAAAAATACATAACGCTATCAAAGAAGTTAGTAAACGGGACTGTATTATTATGGGAGATTTTAACCATGGGCATATACAGTGGACATCTCTACAGAGTACCGGGAGAGAGGATCAAGAGTTTTTAAATTTAGTACAAGATAGTTTCCTTTCTCAACATGTGTTAGAAGCAACCAGGGGCGAGAACGTGTTAGACATAGTATTGAGCTCACAGAAGGAATTTGTTGATAATGTCAAGATATGTGAGCCACTGGGGTGTAGTGATCACAACCAGATACATTTTAACATCAAAGTAAAGGGAGAACGGAATAGAAAAATAAGGTACAGGAAAAAAATTCACAAAGAAAAATATAAGGACATGAGGGAATATTTAGCAAAGATAGACTGGAATAACACACTGAAGAATAAGACAGCAACAGAATGCTGGAATATTTTAAAGAGTGAAATTTACTGCGTCGTTGACAAATTTATCCCCTTGAAAAAACAGGGGAAACGGTCAAAGAAGAAACACTTATCGAAGGAAGCCATTAGAAAAATCAAGTACAAGCAAATGATGTGGAAGACATATAGACATACCGGAAGTGAAGAAGACTATAGCATTTATAAAGAAGCACTTAATCAAGCTACAGCTGAAATTATAAATTCAAAGAGAAGCTACGAAAAAAAAATAGCTTTTAATATAAATCATGACAGCAAGTTTTTTATGCGTATGTTCGAAGTAAACAGAAAGTTCAGGATAAGGTCGGTCCTCTAGAAGGTAGTGATGGAAACATAATAACAGAGGGATTCTTAATGGCAGAAAACCTAAATGAGTACTTTAGTTCGGTGTTTACCAGGGAAGATATTAGTATATTACCCGTACTTGAGACTAAGTTCGAAGGGAGAGAGTTTGACTATTTAGGACAACTAATTATAACCCAACAATGGTAGCTATGAAAATAAGAGATATGAAGGATAATAAATCACCTGTAGTGAATGGGATTCCTCCCAAATTACTATTGGAAATTGTAGAACAAATCAGCATACATAAATTCTTGGATTAATTAGGCGAAATATAGTGTACAAAGAAAAAGAACTAATAATACCGCTGTATAAAACAATAGTTAGGCCTCACTTGGAATATTGTATTCAAGCATGGAGGCTATATCGCAAGAAGGATATTGATATGCTAGAAAGATTACAAAGGAGAGCAAACAAAATGATACCAAAACTCAGGAATATTAGTTATGAAATGCGTCTAAAAGAATGTGGTTTAACAACACTAGAAACCAGAAGATTGAGAGGAGATCAGATTGAGGTGTTTAAAATATTGAATGGATTTGAAAATATTGACAGAAATATTTTTTTCACAGTCAAGGAAGAGAGAAGGACTAGAGGACATGGAGTTACATTAGCAAAGAAGCAGTGTAGACTAGATATTAGAAAATTGTCATTTTCACAAAGAACAGTAAACGAATGGAACAGATTATCAGCTGATTGTGTAGGTGCTAGTAGTGTTAATATATTTTAAAATAAAATCGACATATACCTAAGACGGGCGGGGTATACTTAGATAGATAGGTTGGACTCTCGATAAGCCAAATGGCTTCCTAGTCCACCTGCCATCTAGAGTTGAATCTCTAGGGGGCAATCTTTTTTAATCTTGTTAAATCTAAGTGTACATAAACATCCATCATTGTCTATAGCCTGGTACTCATACATACATGCATATACACACGCGCACACATATACCCTCTATATACACAAACACACATACATAGTATGACATACACACATACACACACATACACACATATACACACATACACAATACACACATACACACGTATACACACGTATACACACATACATACATACATACATACATTCATATATACATACATACATGCATGCATGCATACATACATACATACATACATACATACATACATACATACATACATACATACATACATACATACATACATACATACATACATACATACATACATACATACATACATACATACATACACATACACATACACATACACATACACATACACATACACATACACATACACATACACATACACATACACATACACATACACATATACATATACATATACATATACATATACATATACATACATACCCACATACATACATTCATATATACCTACATACACACATACATACATACATACATACATACATACATACATACATACATACATACATACATACATACATACATACATACATACATACATACATACATACATACATACATACATACATACATACATACATACATACATACATACATACATACATTCATGCATATATCCATACATACATACACATATACGTACATACACATACACA
>CBDHHR010001054.1:0-9992 GCA_965263245.1 Metamycoplasmataceae bacterium
CCTGCAGAATGAACGCGATTCGCGCAGACATTGTTACAACGAAATTGCTCTCCCCACCTGATAGAGAGCCGCGGTAACGTTCGTTCTGTCTTGTTCCAGCATCTGCCGGACACGCCAGACTCGTCCAAGAGCGACCTGCACCATCTGGCCGAGCTGGACGAGACTCCGGACAAGCAGCGAAGCACGCTCACAATGGCCAGCTTCAACTTCATCAACTCCATCATCGGGTCAGGAATAATCGGTAGGGGGCGCTCGCTGCACGCAATGGCTTCTCTACGGTTGATACAGAAATGCTGTCCCGTGTCGGCCACATGTACATAATATGTACAACAACATGCCATAAGTATCACGCACACGCACGCACGCAAACACACACACGCACGTACGCACACACGCACACGCACGCGCACGCGCACGCGCACGCGCACGCGCACGCGCACGCGCACGCGCACGCGCACGCGCACGCACGCACGCACACACACACACACACACAACACAAACACAAACACAAACACAAACACAAACACAAACACAAACACAAACACAAACACAAACACAAACACGCACGCACGCGCGCACACACACGCACAGGTGCGCGAATATACAGATCTGTTTACGCGAGTGTACGCGCAGTGGTGATACGTGAATGGGCACGCAACTTCAACAACGCAATGTTCTTTTGTTTTGTGATCCAGGAATGCCGTACGCCTTGAAGCAAGCCGGTTTCGGACTCGGGATACTACTGGTCATCCTCGTCACTGGGATCACAGGTAGGGTGTTCTTCTCACACAGGTAGGGTGTCCTTCTCACACAGGTAGGGTGTCCTTCTCACACAGGTAGGGTGTCCTTCTCACACAGGTAGGGTGTTCTTCTCACACAGGTAGGGTGTCCTTCTCACACAGGTAGGGTGTCCTTCTCACACAGGTAGGGTGTCCTTCTCACACAGGTAGGGTGTCCTTCTCACACAGGTAGGGTGCCCTTCTCACACAGGTAGGGTGTCCTTCTCACACAGGTAGGGTGTCCTTCTCACACAGGTAGGGTGTCCTTCTCACACAGGTAGGGTGTCCTTCTCACACAGGTAGGGTGTCCTTCTCACACAGGTAGGGTGTCCTTCTCACACAGGTAGGGTGTCCTTCTCACACAGGTAGGGTGTCCTTCTCACACAGGTAGGGTGTCCTTCTCACACAGGTAGGGTGTCCTTCTCACACAGGTAGGGTGTCCTTCTCACACAGGTAGGGTGCCCTTCTCACACAGGTAGGGTGTCCTTCTCACACAGGTAGGGTGTCCTTCTCACACAGGTAGGGTGTCCTTCTCACACAGGTAGGGTGTCCTTCTCACACAGGTAGGGTGTCCTTCTCATACAGGTAGGGTGTCCTTCTCACACGGAACAGCGCCAAATGCTTGGGACTGCATCACACTATCACATACAGACATGTTGTTTACATATTCAAAATTCTAGACTGATACCTTCTTACCACGAACGAACAAAACACGTCGCGATTTGTCTGGGTGGATGGCAGGCTGCCTACATGCTTTGCGTGCGTACGTATGTGTCCGTCCGTCCGTATGTGTCCGTCCGTCCGTCCGTATTTGTCCATTTGTCCGTCCGTCCGTATGTGTCCGTCCGTCCGTCCGTCCGTCCGTCCGTCCGTCCGTCCGTCCCGTCCGTCCCGTCCGTCCCTCCGTCCCTCCGTCCCTCCGTCGTCCGTCCGTCCGTCCGTCCGTCCGTCCGTCCGTCCGTCCGTCCGTCCGTCCGTCCGTCCGTCCGTCCGTCCGTCCGTCCGTCCGTCCGTCCGTCCGTCCGTCCGTCCGTCCGTCCGTCCGTCCGTCCGTCCGTCCGTCCGTCCCGTCCGTCCTCCGTCCGTCCGTCCGTCCGTCCTCCGTCCCTCCGTCCCTCCGTCCGTCCTCCGTCCGTCCGTCCCGTCCGTCCGTCCGTCCGTCCGTCCGTCCGTCCGTCCGTCCGTCCGTCCGTCCCTCCGTCCCTCCGTCCGTCCGTCCCTCCGTCCCTCCGTCCCTCCGTCCCGTCCGTCCCGTCCGTCCGTCCGTCCGTCCCGTCCGTCCGTCCCGTCCGTCCGTCCGTCCGTCCGTCCCTCCGTCCCTCCGTCTCCTCCCTCCGTCCCTCCGTCCCTCCGTCTCCCTCCGTCCCTCCGTCCCTCCGTCCGTCCGTCCGTCCGTCCGTCCGTCCGTCCGTCCGTCCGTCCGTCCGTCCGTCCGTCCGTCCGTCCGTCCGTCCGTCCGTCCGTCCGTCCGTCCGTCCCTCCCTCCCTCCCTCCCTCCCTCCCTCCCTCCCTCCCTCCCTCCCTCCCTCCGTCCCTCCGTCCCTCCGTCCCTCCGTCCCTCCGTCTCTCCGTCCCTCCGTCCCTCCGTCCCTCCGTCCGTCCGTCCGTCCGTCCGTCCGTCCGTCCGCGTCCGTCCGTCCGTCCGTCCGTCCGTCCGTCCGTCCGTCCGTCCGTCCGTCCGTCCGTCCGTCCGTCCGTCCGTTCCTCCGTCCCTCCGTCCCTCCGTCCCTCCGTCCCTCCGTCTCTCCGTCTCTCCGTCTCTCCGTCCGCCTTTTTGTCTGGTTGGTTCGTTAACCGGCAGACTGGCAGGCTCTCTGGCCATTTGGCTCTCTGTCTTGTTGGCTAGCATCCCTTCACATGGCGATCTTAATCGATCGTTTGTTCTCTGTGAACGGTTCTTGTCTGACATTGATGCGAATGCGATAGATTGTCTAACAAATGCGATTTCATAACACGAGCCGAACAGCACTAACCAGCGGTAACCAAATGCGGCCACGGAGGCAAGCCGCAGAAATGCCATTGTGCGTCTCCTTCGACGGATGGATGCACGCCTGCCATGCAGCGTTGATTGCTCGCCAGTGAAGACGGACAGCCGATGGCCTGTTCTCATATTGGCTTACGTGATGTATGGGCGGCCGCAACGACTCTGCTGGGGCTACTAAACGACGTGTGTCCGTGGCCAAAGGCACAGATGTGCATATTATATATTACGCGTTATTCCGTCAGGGATGGCGCTCCGAGACGATCGGTTTCATTATCGGGAGTACCGGCTTGACACCAACGTTAGAGTCGTTACGTGCAGCGCTCTGAGTGACCAGTGTCGTCACGTGGTGACCCGACAACACATTACAAGGTTTCTACCACCCAATGAAAATAAACACCCAGATGATAAGAGGGACGTTATCTGGTCTAGAGTGCAGTTACTATAAGTAACAACAACAATAACAACAACGTCTGTTGCACCTAAATCCATGATGGAAACCACGGCGCATCAGTACAAAAGGGTTGATCAGTTTCAGAGTCAATAAGCATTCCGGTTGTCAACAGATGTATTGTTACGCCACGGAGGCAAGGTGGATAGGCAAGATTGTAATGATACGTTTCTAAACGACGGCGGAATTTGGCAACATTGTCAACTGATCTAACGCTAGAAGGTACAGCTTAGTCCTTCTTAATAGGGCGTGCAAGTCTCGCGCGCGAAAACGAGGCTGGGGGCATTTGGGGGCAGGAGGTCCATATACTCCATGTTAACATATAGGTTTTTGTTTTGTTTTTGGTCGTAATAATCGAACTGTTCCGAAATAGCGTAGTTCAGTTATATTGTCCGAAGGATTATTACAAGCAGAAGCAGTGGAACATTTTGCCGGTGACAATGATCACGGAAATCATGAATTTTAATCGATTATTATGGTGGATGCCATATGGCATTAGCGTCAAGTACTTGTGTTTGGCGATCTTGACTAATAATGAAGAGTGCCAGTTTTCGCGCAGTACAACCTGTTTGGGCCAAACGTATACATGTGTTATGATTATGTGCATTTAGACAACTTGTCAGATAAAAGTGCTTATCGAAACCACAACGTACAGCAATGTAAAACGCAAATTCCATAAAAGACACATACAGCCTAGCATCGTGTCGATTATCTGCACTACGTAAATCGCTATGTGCCTATGATAGTGTGATAAACTCAATATTAAATCGGACATTTAAGATAAGAAACGTATAACACAAGATATTTATGAACTGATTTTCCTACAACTACAACTGTCATCCATCGTTAGAATAGTATTCTTGTGTCCAGTCCCCAATTAGTCTCGCTTAGTCCCCAATAAGCTCCAGTCGCGCGGAGTCACGCCATGTATCGTGACCCACTTGCAGGCCCTATTAGATGTGTGACCGTTTGGTACATGGGTGAGACGTTCACACAACTGTCAATTGCATATACAATGATGATTTGACACATACACATTTACTATCTTTGGTGAAAATTAATAGCTCTCGCATCCATTCAACGCTGATTTTGTTCTAATTTGGATGTGACCATTCAAGTCATACTATTTTTATATAGAGTAATCTATATTTGCGTTCCCCAGCTCCTTGTCAGCGCTCTATTTTTCTTGAATAATACACGCGTTATTTATAACAGTTTTCATGACCAATGAGTATATTTGCACGCCACGAAACAGTGACAAAAGTCAATACTCGATTCTTCTCGGTTGCTTCTCAGCCGGAACCGCCAATCGCCTCACAGCGGCATCTTCAGAAAACACTTGTGCCAGTTAGTCGCCAGGTAGCGCTCCGCTCGTTTTTGTGGCGATGCAGCGTCTTGTAAACACAGTACTTGGCAACCATGTTTAACAAAGAACCTGTGAATATTTCCAGTAGCCGTCTATTGAATACTGACACTGTTGAAATATTATAGTAGGACAAATATCGTGAGTTAACATATAATTATTAGTTAATTTTGTCAGTATCCAGATTGTAAGATAGAATCATAGAATAGGCAGTGGTAATTATGATAAAGACGCCTTTGTGCATACTGTCTAAGATAATAGCATTGATGTATAATATATTACAACGTAATTCATGCCATTCGTCGAATGTGCCATGTCACTATAGCGGCCACAGATGATTGCACGTGGTAAATAATTCAGTGTGATCAACGTATGGTCTCAACAAATCTTAACAATCAATTTATCGCATGCTTAAGGTGATAAACATGTTTAGAATATGTCTTCGCATATTCTAGCCGAAGTCAATGTTGTATCTGTCGTCCCAACAGACTGTGGGCCCTCTGTGTGTTAAACCAGAGAGTACACAGAGGGTATCTGACTCACAGCGGAGAAAACGAGGCCCGCCCCAGATGAAATATTAATTACTACGGCCGGCTACGCGGTCATACCTCGCACGTCAAGTGTTCACCAGAGCTATGCCGTAAGCGTTACAGACTTGCTGGCTGGCCACGTCAGAGTGGATGATCAGTATTCGCATGTTTTTAATGCGAACCGTTGTCATCTTTTGGGGAATGTTTGAAACCAAAAACGTGCCCTGTCGTTATCAAATTAATTGGACATCCAAGAGGATTAGGAAAAATATATATTTCCTACGGTCTGCATGGCGGGTTAGTTATATATGCAACTTATACGATATTGAGGCCCATTGCGCAGCAAGACGCGCTTTGTTATTTTTGATGCTGGGTTTTGTAGAGAAAAAACTACCCACATGTTTAGCGTATTATGCATTTGAACATTACATGAGAAACATCGCGCCATTGGATACTTTCTTGACATTTGATCGGCACAAGCGTTTCCAAACTGGGAGCAGGTTACCCATGAAGGTCATTCACAATACGTCTCCATCAATTAGTGTCCCGCAATACTTCAGAGAACTAAATTTAGGCGCTAGATACTAACTGACAGGTCAATAAACTAATACCGATGTTACAACGATAGCATTACAACTAGCAATTGTAATTAATATTTAACAATGTGCATGCTAAAGATACGACGACGTGTGTGGAGATCATCAGAGTAGTTGAACTATCGCTAAAATAGACGCATTGCACCGTTTACAATTTGGAGCTAGTTTCGGTAAGACAACATCGTCAATTCTTGAGCAACTCTAGAATACTTTTCCTGTAACAGCAAGCACGTGAACATTCTCTCTGGGAAGATCTACCCACTTGTCTCCCGTGACGTGCCAGATTATCACGACCTGGTCTCTATCTGGGCGCGTCGTCGAGGTTTAACAGGCTATGTTGGTCGTTGATTTAATCCGGCCGGCATGATTGGCGATGACTGCTGGCGGTGCTCTAGAATCGAGCAAGCGCACGGCTCTTGTGGCTCAGCGTCGACGCCGCTGGAGATTACATTAAATCCACTTGTCATCACGTATTGGTTTTCGTTCGCGCAAGGCAAGCGTGGAAGTGTCATCGTTGACATTCGCTGTAGTAACGAGGCAAGGTCTTCAGTTCGGAGACGATATCGAAGGTTGCAATGAGGCCAAAGTCGGCGGTGGTTGACATCGTGTTGACAGTTGCGTTGTGTAGACGTGTTGATCATCATTGATCGTCCATTGCGGGTGAGGACCGTACCACTTGATAGGGTCCTCTCTGTAGGGACATTATCACATAATCTGGTCATCCATATCGAGCGATTATCTCCTTACATCGCGGGCGTCAGCCATTCTACGTTCTCTAGGTCGTTCACCATTTCCAGATATTTTTATCTTGAAGACACACATCTTACATTTATCACAGACTCACGTGCGCAGTCTGTCTTCACCTGCATTTCCAGTTGATGTCGCCTGAATCCTGCTTTCACCATTTCAACAGTTACGTATCTGAGGCAGGTTTCTACCGGCGTTCGCATTTGCGAGTGGCATACTTTGTGGAAGTTTATCCCATCGTCAAGTGCCGTGGGTGTAGATGACATGACGTAAGCAATCCCAATACTCCTGTGGTATCGCCTTTGCCGAAACCCTGAAGTTAAGCTAGCCCGACCATATCGTTGCCATTTGACATTCAGCTGTTTGCTGACCTGACCATATCGTTGCTATTTGAGGTTCAGCTGTTTGCTGACATGACCATGTCGTTGCTATTTGAGATTCAGCTATTTGATAATCCGACCATATCGTTGCCATTTGAGATTCAGCTGTTTGCTGACGGAAACATACCGTTGCCATTTGAGATTCAGTTATTTGATGATCCGACCATATCGTTGCTATTCGAGGTTCAGCTGTTTGGCTTTTGGCCTGTCGTGGCTGGCATTACGTGTAGTGTTCGGCAAGAGAAACAAAGGTCAAAAAGGTTTTGATATATCCTGTAAAGCCTTTTTGACATAGGGCGCGGGCGTTCATGCAGCATCATGATTCCTGCAGACGGTTCCACTACGAACTACAGCTGTGCCACTAGGATTGCAACGGTGATATGTCAGGTCAGATGACAAAATTGCCCGCAGTGACATGTGGACTTGTTCCAAACACGATGTATATTGTGCTGCCGACCCGTGTGGGGAGTCAAAGTCGGGATGTAGTTGCCGTCTACATTAACTGCTCGGTGCCTCTCCGACGCCTAACCGAGAAGAAACTCCTGGGAGTAAGGCAACGTGGGGTGAACAAGACTGCCAGATTCAGAAATGGCGGCACGTGCTGTCAAACTACCGCTCCCCCGAACGACAATCCGGCGCTCTACCGCGCGACCATCGCGCCCCACGCACAGAGCACGCGTCAACACTCAGCGAAAACACCAGAGACGAAGACCCACGTCATGTTGTTTCGATCGTAACATTGAACCGTCCGCAATATCGCTTTGAAACTGATGCATTTTCTTCGTCACTCCCGCACCCATGCGGTGAATTGTATCGGAACCTCAAGAGAGGCTGCGTAAACGAGCAGGCGGTTGTCTGTATAACAGCACCTGCTGAGACCAGCATCAACACATCCATCATACTGAGAGTGTCAGCAACACGAACATTTATATTCGTCCTACGCAACTAGATTTCGAGCCTAATAACCGCCTACACACTCACTGCTCTGAATCTGAATGGGGTGCGTCGTAAGAAGTCAATATTGGCTGTTGTGTACGACGGGAGGTGTGTGCGCATGTTATTGAATGTGTCAGCCGCAAGTCAGGCGGTTGAAATTAGTTATGATTTCAGCCTGAACTTTCGACTCGTTGAGTTTATTCCATATTGTTTTGAATTCTGAAATTTGTTAGTGTGTGTAATGCGTATGCAACGTCTGGTATTAGTTGTTTTTAGCTGTCGTACGAAATTTGAAGATGCATGTTCCGGGAAGTATTTAGGTTGTATGCGTCTTGTGTTCATTCGTTCGTTCGTTCGTTCGTTCGTTCGTTCGTTCGTTCGTTCGTTCGTTCGTTCGTTCGTTCGTTCGTTCGTTCGTTCGTTCGTTCGTTCGTTCGTTCGTTCGTTCGTTCGTTCGTTCGTTCGTTCGTTCGTTCGTTCGTTCGTTCGTTCGTTCGTTCGTTCGTTCGTTCGTTCGTTCGTTCGTTCGTTCGTTCGTTCGTTCGTTCGTTCGTTCGTTCGTTCGTTCGTTCGTTCGTTCGTTCGTTCGTTCGTTCGTTCGTTCGTTCGTTCGTTCGTTCGTTCGTTCGTTCGTTCGTTCGTTCGTTCGTTCGTTCGTTCGTTCGTTCGTTCGTTCGTTCGTTCGTTCGTTCGTTCGTTCGTTCGTTCGTTCGTTCGTTCGTTCGTTCGTTCGTTCGTTCGTTCGTTCGTTCGTTCGTTCGTTCGTTCGTTCGTTCGTTCGTTCGTTCGTTCGTTCGTTCGTTCGTTCGTTCGTTCGTTCGTTCGTTCGTTCGTTCGTTCGTTCGTTCGTTCGTTCGTTCGTTCGTTCGTTCGTTCGTTCGTTCGTTCGTTCGTTCGTTCGTTCGTTCGTTCGTTCGTTCGTTCGTTCGTTCGTTCGTTCGTTCGTTCGTTCGTTCGTTCGTTCGTTCGTTCGTTCGTTCGTTCGTTCGTTCGTTCGTTCGTTCGTTCGTTCGTTCGTTCGTTCGTTCGTTCGTTCGTTCGTTCGTTCGTTCGTTCGTTCGGTCGGTCGGTCGTTCGTTCGTTCGTTCGGTCGGTCGCTCGCTCGCTCGCTCGCTCGCTCGCTCGCTCGCTCGTTCGTTCGTTCGTTCGTTCGTACCAGACTTCACCAGCGTGGAATCCGTACACTCAGATGTCCGTAAACAACATGTATACAGACGGTGAGCCAGCGCTATTCGACGATCACTAGTCCGGCGAGACGGGACACATGTCAGAGAGGATAAAGTAGAACGCAGTGGCTCACGGGTAGAGCTTCGGACTCTCGACTACGAGAACCCGGGTTCGAATCCTGTGCTACGGTGTTAAAACCTTTTGCTAGTTTTTTCACTTTACATTGCCCGAGTTCACTCAGCTGTATACATGAGTACCTGGCAATAGACAGTGGTGGTTATGTGTAAAAGCAGCCTTCGCGCATTAATTGTAGCATATGGATGGATGCTTCCCAGAGAAGCCGAGGTGGTGTCTGAGTGAACAGGTCTGCCAGGGAAGTAAAGTGTAAAACGCTTTGAACGGTGCTGAGGACTGGATACTGCACTATATAAGAAATTGCCTTTAAAGAGCAGTTCTTCTTGTTGTAGCGTGCCAAGGACAGACTGACGCCACAAACAATCAATTATTGTTTTAATTCTTGCCAGTGATAAAACTTCCTCAAACCGTCCAACGTCAGTTACAGTAACAAAGACGTGCATAAGACCCACATCTATGTGTTGGTGCGCTGTCGTTGGGGCGTTGTAAGTGTATCGTATCCCTGGAGCTGAGATCCACAGTTGTCCGTCGTACTGCCTGCAATGCCGCAATTGGCATCAGTAATCTAGATAAAATTCATTCGGAGGCGCAGTGAGTACATAATTGTGTATACATGTATATATGTAATTAGTTATAAAATAAATGACTAAATAAAACATGTATGCAAATAATATTAATACATTATAAATAAAAAAGTTACAACATGATCATTAAAATAAAAGTACATTGATATTAAGATAGTAACGACAGTGTGCAAAATTAGTGTAAAGACATGTACTCGATAATAAATAGTTACGTGGTCGTGGGAAAGGTTGTAACTTAAAATAATCAACGGCTGACCTGGCGTTAGGACAATGGAAGTAGACGTTTTATGTCACACGTGCCATTTCGCCCGTCCAACGTGCGTTGACATTTCGTGATTGCCGA
>CBDHHR010001055.1:0-4524 GCA_965263245.1 Metamycoplasmataceae bacterium
GTTGACCCCTGCATACTGGACACAACAAATCTGTAGCTCAAACCACAGCTCACTCACACCTGACTCACACCACACCTGACTCACACCACACCTGACTCACACCACACCTGACTCACACCGCACCTGACTCACACCGCACCTGACTCACACCACACCTGACTCACACCGCACCTGACTCACACCACACCTGACTCACACCGCACCTGACTCACACCGCACCTGACTCACACCACACCTGACTCACACCGCACCTGACTCACACCGCAACTGACTCACACCGCACCTGACTCACACCGCACCTGACTCACACCACACCTGAGTCACAGCACACCTGACTCACACCACACCTGCATCACACCGCACCTGACTCACACCGCACCTGACTCACACCGCACCTGACTCACACCGCACCTGAGTCACACCACACCTGAGTCACACCACACCTGACTCACACCACACCTGACTCACACCGCACCTGACTCACACCACACCCGACTCACACCACACCCGACTCACACCACACCCGACTCACACCGCACCCGACTCACACCGCACCGGACTCACACCGCACCTGACTCACACCGCACCTGACTCACACCGCACCTGACTCACACCGCACCTGACTCACACCGCACCTGACTCACACCGCACCTGACTCACACCACACCTGAGTCACAGCACACCTGACTCACACCGCACCTGCATCACATCGCACCTGCATCACATCGCACCTGACTCACACCGCACCTGACTCACACCGCACCTGACTCACACCGCACCTGACTCACACCGCACCTGACTCACACCGCACCTGACTCACACCACACCTGACTCACACCACACCTGAGTCACACCACACCTGACTCACACCGCACCTGACTCACACCGCACCTGACTCACACCACACCTGACTCACACCACACCTGACTCACACCACACCTGACTCACCCCGCACCTGACTCACACCGCACCTGACTCACACCACACCTGACTCACACCGCACCTGACTCACACCACACCTGAGTCACACCACACCTGACTCACACCACACCTGACTCACAGCACCTGACTCATACCACACCTGACACACACCACACCTGACTCACACCACACCTGAGTCACACCACACCTGACTCACACCACACCTGACTCACACCACACCTGACTCACACCACACCTGACTCACACCACACCTGACTCACACCACACCTGACACACACCACACCTGACTCACACCACACCTGAGTCACACCACACCTGACTCACACCACACCTGACTCACACCACACCTGACTCACACCACATTTTAGTCATGTTTTGTGACAGTAAAAGGTAGACACAACAGTGACATGATACGCGGTGACACAGCCACTGACCGGATCCTGTTGGCTGCGACCAAGGACGGCCGTCTCGAGTGCGTTGGACGACGCGGCCAGGATCATACTCCTACAACAACATCAACACACATACCGGTCAGACACAGTACTTGCTAGTAAACAGAAAAGGGACATCGTTATTTCTAAATTCAAATGCATAATTTATATTCAAAATGTGTACATTGTGAGGTAGGAGGTAATGGCATGGAAGCTGGGATAACATCCTTTATGGCTAGGACAACTTGAAGTTAATATGACATCCTGGTTAGACGCAACTTGAGAACCAATAAGATCCATGCATTAGATATGCAGGAAATTTGTTCTACTCCATAAGTTTCATGCTCTCTTATGTTATAATATTAGATTTACCCTACTGGGTGGGAGCAGGGGTAACATGGACAGATACATGAGTTCAGTACATGGTCTTATACAGCTAAACAGCCTTGTAGCTAGTCAGAAGTTCTTTCAAGGTAAAATCCAGCTTATTAGGGTTAATGTATGACAATGCAGTGGAGACCAAGGCGCTTGGTAACAAGGACATGAACCAGTTCTCTAGTCTGACCCGTATATATTGATAGCCATTGGACAAGTGTATTATGACCCATATATAACGATACCCATTGGACAAGTGTATTCTGACCCACATATATAAGTACAGCCATTGGACAAGTGTATTCTGACCCATATATCATTATAGCCACTGGACAAGTGTATTATGACCCATATATATAATTATAGCCACTGGACAAGTGTATTCTGACCCATATATATTGATAGCCATTGGACAAGTGTATTCTGACCCATACATAACGATACCCATTGGACAAGTGTATTCTGACCCATATATATTGATAGCCATTGGACAAGTGTATTCTGACCCATATATATAATTATAGCCACTGGACAAGTGTACTCTGACCCATATATAATTATAGCCATTGAACAAGTGTATTCTGACCCATATATAATTATAGCCATTGACACAAGTGTATTCTGACCCATATATATAATTATAGCCACTGGACAAGTGTATTCTGACCCATATATATATATAATTATAGCCACTGAACAAGTGTATTCTGACCACTATATAATTATAGCCACTGAACAATTGTATTCTGACCCATATATAATTATAGCCACTGAACAAGTGTATTCTGACCCATATATAATTATAGCCACTGGACAAGTGTACTCTGACCCATATATAATTATAGCCACTGAACAAGTGTACTCTGACCCATATATAATTATAGCCACTGAACAAGTGTATTCTGACCCATATATAATTATAGCCACTGAACAAGTGTATTCTGACCCATATATAATTATAGCCATTGAACAAGTGTATTCTGACCCATATATATAATTATAGCCACTGGACAAGTGTATTCTGACCCATATATATAATTATAGCCACCGGACAAGTGTATTCTGACCCATATATAATTATAGCCACTGGACAAGTGTATTCTGACCCATATATAATTACAGCCGCTGGACAAGTGTATTCTGACCCATATGTAATGATAACCACTGGACAAGTGTATTCTGACCCATATATAATTATAGCCTTTGGACAAGTGTATTCTGACCTATGTATAATTATAGCCATTGGACAAGTGTATTCTGACCCATGTATAATCATAGCCATTGGACAAGTGTATTCTGACCCACGTATAATCATAGCCATTGGACAAGTGTATTCTGACCCACGTATAATCATAGCCATTGGACAAGTGTATTCTGACCCATGTATAATCATAGCCATTGGACAAGTGTATTCTGACCCATGTATAATCATAGCCATTGGACAAGTGTATTCTGACCCATGTATAATCATAGCCATTGGACAAGTGTATTCTGACCCATGTATAATCATAGCCATTGGACAAGTGTATTCTGACCCATGTATAATCATAGCCATTGGACAAGTGTATTCTGACCCACGTATAATCATAGCCATTGGACAAGTGTATTATGACCCATGTATAATCATAGCCATTGGACAAGTGTATTCTGACCCATGTATAATCATAGCCATTGGACAAGTGTATTCTGACCCACGTATAATCATAGCCATTGGACAAGTGTATTCTGACCCATGTATAATCATAGCCATTGGACAAGTGTATTCTGACCCATGTATAATCATAGCCATTGGACAAGTGTATTCTGACCCACGTATAATCATAGCCATTGGACAAGTGTATTCTGACCCATGTATAATCATAGCCATTGGACAAGTGTATTCTGACCCATGTATAATCATAGCCACTGAACAAGTGTATTCTGACCCATGTATAATCATAGCCATTGGACAAGTGTATTCTGACCCACGTATAATCATAGCCATTGGACAAGTGTATTCTGACCCATGTATAATCATAGCCATTGGACAAGTGTATTCTGACCCATGTATAATCATAGCCATTGGACAAGTGTATTCTGACCCATGTATAATCATAGCCATTGGACAAGTGTATTCTGACCCACGTATAATCATAGCCATTGGACAAGTGTATTCTGACCCATGTATAATCATAGCCATTGGACAAGTGTATTCTGACCCATGTATAATCATAGCCACTGAACAAGTGTATTCTGACCCATGTATAATCATAGCCATTGGACAAGTGTATTCTGACCCACGTATAATCATAGCCATTGGACAAGTGTATTCTGACCCATGTATAATCATAGCCATTGGACAAGTGTATTCTGACCCATGTATAATCATAGCCATTGGACAAGTGTATTCTGACCCACGTATAATCATAGCCATTGGACAAGTGTATTCTGACCCACGTATAATCATAGCCATTGGACAAGTGTATTCTGACCCATGTATAATCATAGCCACTGAACAAGTGTATTCTGACCCATGTATAATCATAGCCATTGGACAAGTGTATTCTGACCCACGTATAATCATAGCCATTGGACAAGTGTATTCTGACCCATGTATAATCATAGCCATTGGACAAGTGTATTCTGACCCGCCACCTACCATTGAGGTATTACATCGAGGTAGTACTTGTGTCTGCGATCCTGTCCTCCGCCAAAACATACATCCTCATAGTTCTTGTAGATTGGACCAACTCCTTTCTGCAAGTAAATCACAACAAACACTTTATGTAACTTAGAA
>CBDHHR010001056.1:0-5000 GCA_965263245.1 Metamycoplasmataceae bacterium
TTCACATGAAGGATACACTATCATGATGGATACCTTCTCATGAAGGATACACTCTCATGACGGATACACTGTCATGAAAGATACATTCTCATGAAGGATACACTCTCACGAAGGATATATTCCCAAGAAGGATACACTGTCACGAAGGATACGCTCTCATGAAGGATACACTGTCACGAAGGATACAATCTCATGAAGTATACACTCTCATGAAGGATATACTCTCATCAAGGATACTCTCATGAAGTATACACTCTCATGAAAGATACACTCTCATGAATATACATTCTCATGAAGGATACACTCTCATGAAGGATACACTGTCATGAAGGATACACTGTAATGAAGGATACATTCTCATGAAGGATACACTATCATGAAGGATACCTTCTCACGAAGGATACACTCTCATGACGGATACACTGTCATGAATGATACATTCTCATGAAGGATACACTCTCATGAAGGATACATTCTCATGAAGGATACACTGTCACGAAGGATACGCTCTCATGAAAGATACACTGTCACGAAGGATACATTCTCATGAAGGATACATTCTCATGAAGGATACATTCTCATTAAGGATACACTCTCACGAAGGATACACTCTCAACAAGAGAATACTCTCATCAAGGATATACTCTGATGAAGGATATACTCTGATGAAGGATACACTGTCATGAAGGATATACTCTCATGAATGATACTCTCTCATGAATGATACGCTCTCAAGAAGGATATACTATCACCAAGGATATACTCTCATCAAGGATACACTCTCATGAAGGATATACTCTCATGAAGGATATACTCTCATGAAGAATACACTGTCATGAAGGATATACTCTCAAGAATGATATACTCTCATCAAGGATATACTTTCATGAAGGACACACTCACATGAAGGATACACTCTCATGAAGGATACACTCTCATGAATGATACACTCTCACGAAGGATACACTATCATGAAGGATACACTCTCATGAAGGATATACTCTCGCGAAGGATATACTCTCAACAAGGATATACTCTTATCAAGGATATACTCTCATCAGGGATACACTTTCACGAAGGTTATACTCTCATGAATGATACACGGTCATGAAGGATATACTTTCATCAAGGATATACTCTCATGAAGGATATACTCTCATGAAGGATATAATCTCACGAAGGATATAATCTCACGAAGGATACACTCTCATTAAGGATACACTGTCATGAAGGATACACACTCACGAAGGATACACTCTCAAGAAGGATACACTCTCATGAAGGATACACTCTCATGAAGGATATATTCCCATGAAGGATACACTGTCACGAAGGATACGCTCTCATGAAGGATACACTGTCGCGAAGGATACATTCTCATGAAGGATACATTCTCATGAAGGATACATTTTCATTAAGGATACACTCTCACGAAGTATACACTCTCATGAAGGATATACTCTCATCAAGGATACTCTCATGAAGGATACACGATCATGAAGGATACACGATCATGAAGGATATACTCTCATCAAGGATATACTCTCATCAAGGATATACTCTCATCGAGGATATACTATCATGAGGGATACACTGTCATCAGGGATATACTCTGATCAAAGATATACTCTCATGAAGGATACATTTTCATGAATGATACACTATCATGAAGGATATACTCTCATCAAGGATTTACTCTCACGAAGGATACACTTTCGTGAACGATACACGGTCATGGAGGATACATTCCCATGAAGGATTTACTCTCATGAAGGATATAACCTCATTAAGGATAAACTGTAATGAAGGATACACACTCACGAAGGATACACTCTCATGAAGGATACACTCTCATGAAGGATACACTGTCGTGAAGGATACACTCTCATGAAGGATACACTGTCATGAAGGATACACTCTCATGAAGGATACACTCACATGAAGGATACACTCTCATGAAGGATATACTCTCATGAAAGATACACTCTCATGAAGGTTACACTGTCATGAAGGATACACTCTCATGAAGGATATACTCTCGCGAAGGATATGCTCTCATCAAGGATACACTCTCATCAAGGATATACTCTCATCAAGGATACACTCTCACGAAGGTTATACTCTCATGAATGATACACGGTCATGAAGGATATACTTTCATCAAGGATATATTCTCACCAAAGATATACTCTCATGAAGGATATAATCTCATGAAGGATACACTCTCATTAAGGATACACTGTCATGAAGGATACACACTCACGAAGGATACACTCTCAAGAAGGATACGCTCTCATGAAGGATACACTCTCATGAAGTATACACATTCATGAAGGATACACTCTCATGAAAGATACACTCTCATGAATATACATTCTCATGAAGGATACACTGTAATGAAGGATACACTGTCATGAAGGATACACTGTAATGAAGGATACATTCTCATGAAGGATACACTATCATGAAGGATACCTTCTCACGAAGGATACACTCTCATGACGGATACACTGTCATGAATGATACATTCTCATGAAGGATACACTCTCATGAAGGATACATTCTCATGAAGGATACACTGTCACGAAGGATACGCTCTCATGAAGGATACACTGTCACGAAGGATACATTCTCATGAAGGATACATTCTCATGAAGGATACATTCTCATTAAGGATACACTCTCACGAAGGATACACTCTCATTAAGGAAATACTCTGATGAAGGATGCTCTGTCATGAAGGATATACTCTCATGAATGATACTCTCTCATGAAGGATACGCTCTCAAGAAGGATATACTATCACCAAGGATATACTCTCATCAAGGATACACTCTCATGAAGGATATACTCTCATGAAGGATATACTCTCATGAAGAATACACTGTCATGAAGGATATACTCTCAAGAATGATATACTCTCATCAAGGATATACTTTCATGAAGGACACACTCACATGAAGGATACACTCTCATGAAGGATACACTCTCATGAATGATACACTCTCACGAAGGATACACTATCATGAAGGATACACTCTCATGAAGGATATACTCTCGCGAAGGATATACTCTCAACAAGGATATACTCTTATCAAGGATATACTCTCATCAAGGATACACTTTCACGAAGGTTATTCTCTCATGAATGATACACGGTCATGAAGGATATACTTTCATCAAGGATATACTCTCATGAAGGATATACTCTCATGAAGGATATAATCTCACGAAGGATACACTCTCATTAAGGATACACTGTCATGAAGGATACACACTCACGAAGGATACACTCTCAAGAAGGATACACTCTCATGAAGGATACACTCTCATGAAGTATACACATTCATGAAGGATACACTCTCATGAAAGATACACTCTCATGAAAATACATTCTCATGAAGGATACACTCTCATGAAGGATACACTGTCATGAAGGATACACTGTCATGAAGGATACACTGTCATGAAGGATACACTCTCATGAAGGATACATTCTCATGAAGGATACACTATCATGAAGGATACCTTCTCACGAAGGATACACTCTCATGACGGATACACTGTCATGAATGATACATTCTCATGAAGGATACACTCTCATGAAGGATACATTCTCATGAAGGATACACTCTCATGAAGGATACATTCTCATTAAGGATATACTCTCACGAAGGATACACTCTCAACAAGGAAATACTCTCATCAAGGATATACTCTCATCAAGGAGATACTCTGATGAAGGATACACTGTCATGAGGAATATACTCTCATGAATGATACTCTCTCATGAAGGATACGCTCTCAAGAAGGATATACTATCACCAAGGATATACTCTCATCAAGGATACACTCTCATGAAGGATATACTCTCATGAAGGATATACTCTCATGAAGAATACACTGTCATGAAGGATATACTCTCAAGAATGATATACTCTCATCAAGGATATACTTTCATGAAGGACACACTCACATGAAGGATACACTCTCATGAAGGATACACTCTCATGAATGATACACTCTCACGAAGGATACACTATCACGAAGGATACACTCTCATCAAGGATATACTGTCATGAAGGATATACTCTTATCAAGGTTATACTCTCATGAAGGACACACTCTCATGAAGGATATACTCTCACGAGAAATACACTCTCATGAAGGATAAACTCTTATGAAGGATACACTCACATGAAGGATTCACTCTCATGAAGGATACACTCTCACGAAGGATACAGTCTCACGAAGGATACACTCTGATCAAGTATATACTCTCATGAAGGATACACTGTCATGAAGGATATACTCCCATGAAGGATATACTCTCATCAAGGTTATACTCTCATGAATGACACACCCTCATGAAGGATATACTCTCACGAGAAATACACTCTCATGAAGGATAAACTCACATGAAGGATACACTCTCTTGAAGGATATACTCTCATGAAGGATACTCTCTCACGAAGGATACACTCCCGTATAGGATACACTCTCATGAAGTATACACTCTCCTGAAAGATACACTCACACGAAGGATACACTGACTCGAAGGATACACTCCCATGAAGGATACACTCTCATGAAGTATGCACTCTCATGAAGGATACATGGTCATGAATAGGTCTGGCTGGATACATCTGTGTGACACATTTCTTCTTTGGGAAGTTGCACGAACAGTATTTAGCTAAAACATTGCAGACGTAATCTGAATAATGCAACGTTATATTCCACCTGGTAAAAAATCCACTTCATAATAATGTCGCTGGCTTTTCTGTTTGGCCTATGCCTTCGTGGTTGTTTTTGTAATAAAGTATTCTTCACACCGGGACATAATTATGTCACCACCATGTTGGCAGGTATACAAAGCGACCCCGGTCGTTTAGGCTTGAGTGCTTGTGAATGAGGCGAGAGGTGGAACGTGGAAACTAATATACTTCGTCAGCACAGAAGCGACTCAACGGCTTGTGTTGATTGGTCACATAATTTATTAA